>CABPYV010000004.1:0-219605 GCA_902461735.1 uncultured Coprococcus sp. | reverse complement strand
AGGCATACCGCCAAGTCGCATAAAATAAGGAAAGTTGAGATTTTAGTTATACAAATTCAAATTTGTATTATTGGTTATTATATTTGGCGGCTTGTTCTTTCCAGTATGCCATAATATTTTCAACCATTGTAATACACTCATTTTTAGCAGTAGTTTCATTATATTCTTGCATATTGCTGAAAATATGTCCGCATGGTTCTAAATCATCATCTTCAAAACCACCACAAACGCCAACAAGCCATTTACCAAGCAACGACGCTTTGAATTTGAAAATGTAATAATGCATTTCATTAAAATCAAATTCACCTGCACATTCAATTTTGAAAGGCTTTTTTCCTAATTCATGAGGGTCAGATAACCATTCAATCATTGCTGTTTGTGCTGCGTATAGCTGTTCCTTATTCATTTCCATATACCTCCAAAAATTCCGATTTATCTTATATATTCAACGCACTCAATCAAACTTAAATATATTAAGTCCTGTTCCTTCATCATAAATTCTGTCAACTTTTCCATCAATTACTGAAATTACCATCTCACAGACTGCGCTGACAACAGCTCTGTTCAGATGTCCGCCAAACACTTCACCCTTCTCATTTCCGGCGCTCATATGGAGATGTGCATAATATTCTCCGTCCATTGTACTGATTGTTCCTGTAAGCGATGTGATTTCATAATATCCTTTAAAGCTGTTGGAGTAATATTTCTTTTCATCTATCTTATATACTCCGACTGTAAAATCATCGATAGCTCCAAGAGCATTGATACTGGCAAGCTTTATATTCTCATTAATAGCAATTACCTTCAGTTGCTCCAATATCTCCTCACCTTTGTCAATCCTTGCAATTATTGTGTTGTCAAATCTTTTATATTCCATTTTGTTTTCTCCTTCTATGGACGTTCCTAAATCTTCCCACTATATGGGTTCTGGGTTCCATCTCCCTGCAGATGATCATATTTTTCATACTCCTGTTTCTGCGGTTTTTCCTCTACCGTTTCCGCTTGTTCAGATTCCGGCATGAGGTATTTCGGTATATTATACTCTTCCCCCTCTGATTCATCATCCAATATCAGAGAAGCCGCGTCTAATCCTAAATGAGAGAGTATAGATCTAGATGGGGTCCTGCCCATCTTCACATCTATGTAATACTTAATACTTGAGATAATTACAATAATTCCCACAATTCCACATACAACTATGCTTATTTCAGATAAGCCGATACCTTCCCCGCCGTCATGTATCAATATAATAGAACCTATGCAGACTACAAGCATTATGATCCCCGTCAGCAATTCGATCACAAGTTTTCTCTCACCAGACATTTGACCCTTACGCATTTTCACAAAGGCAAGTATTGATAACATGATCATGATAATTCCTATGCTCATCAATATGCTGCCCGGCAATGGCTTTCCGCCCACATATGCATCAGCTGGCTCCTCTGGATCATATCTGATCTCCACCTTTTTTCCAATTTGCGGTGGAACCTTTGATGCATCATCATCCTCTAATTCATATTCCGTATCGCCCACAAAATACGCATAAATAGCTGAGTACATCCTCTCGTCATCGCTGTTTTCATAATATGACGATCCCACTACCTTTCCTGTTGCGAAACCATAGTAATCATCCTTCTGCATTCTGTCTGCTGCCATCCATATTCCAACTATCATTATGCCAATACCAATGACCATAATTATTATAGCCGAAACCTTACTGCTTATATTTCCATGATTGTTTCTTTGAAACATCCTATACCCCTTTCCTCTTGTGGGAACGTTCCTTATCAATAGAATTCCAGCCTGTGCTCCACCAGCTCACTTCCCTCATATACGAGCTTGAGTGAGAAAAATCTCTTCTCCCCTTCAAGCAGCAATTTCAGGAATATCGCATCCCCGCTCCACGTCGGAAGTGTTGGCACGATCTCTTTATCTATCCACTGAAGGTCCCCCTCATCGCATATCTGAACTTCCCCATCAAATCCATCTGCGGTGAACAGGCACATAAGCTCATTCTCACACTCATTGCTAATAAATGTCACCAGCCCTCTGAATCTGTACGATGTAAGCGTAAGTCCCGTCTCTTCCTTTATCTCCCTCAGAAGACAGTCCTCAGGACTCTCACCCTCCTCGGCATGTCCACCTACACCGATCCATTTGCCTTTATTAATGTCCTTCTCCTTCTTTGTCCTGTGGAGCATCAGGTATCTTCCATCTTTCTCTATGTAACAAAGTGTTGTCATCTTCATAATTACTACTGTCTCCTTACCCTCTTTTGCACGTTTCATGTCGCAAATACAATTAATCTTTCTCGCTCCGTTCTCTGCTGTTCACTATGTATATTCCTGTGCACACCAGCACCAGCGACACCAGGCTTACCGGACCAAGTGCCTGCGCACCCTCGCGGAGCAGCCATGCCGACAGTATCACGCCGAACACCGGATTCATAAATCCAAATACTGCAACTCTGGATATGGGATTGTACTTGAGCAGCATTCCCCACAGAGAATATGCCACCGCCGATACAAGAGCCAGATATATAAGCATCAAAACTCCTTCAGTGGATACAGTACTGAGTCTGCCTCCCATAACAAAACCGGCAGCCGACAGAATCATTCCGCCAAATATAAACTGGTAGCCACTGAGCATGACCGGATTGTGTTTTGCCGAATATCTCTTCAAAAATACCGATGAGAACGCATAAGCCACTGTCGACAGAAATATCGCACCCTCTCCTGACAGGCTCATCTGAAAGTTCATTCCGTTCATATTTATGAGGACAACTCCCGCAAATCCAACCAGACAGCCAAGCATCTTCTTCGCAGTTACATTTTCCTGATGGAATATGAATCCTGACACTATGATGGCAACGAATACATTTACTGCCTCTATGATCGAGGCCTTGACTCCGCTTGTGTGCGCGAGACCTATATAAAAGAACAGGTATTGCATGACTGTCTGCAGCATCGCAAGCCACGCTATCTTGCCGGCGCAGCCCTTCTCCGGTCTGATGAATCTTCCTTCCAGCAGACTTCCAAATATCACGGCAAGGATTCCCGCCAGCACGAATCGCATACCGGCGAACAGTATCTGTGCCGACGTATCCGCACTCTCTATATTCCACAGTCCATAACCTATCTTTATACAAGGAAACGCACTTCCCCACAACAGGCAGCACAGCATGGCACCGAACCACACAACACTGGTCTTCTGCATCCATTTGTCGTTTATCTCTATCTTTTTCATATTTACTTCTCTCTCGTGTCTTTTATATCATAGACTAACAACATTATATACGATTATAACTGCCAGTCTATATTCTTTGCATTCTCAGCAAGCAGCAACCTGGTCGCAAGCTCTTCATCATCCAGTTCTACATAGTCACCATTTGCATAATATCTCCACTCGGCTGTCATCTTTTTCCCTGTAAAGTTCGTCTCCCTTATGACCCAGAACTGTTTTGGAGACAATCTCTCCTGATTATTTTTCATCAACGTATAGCACTCTGTGTACTTGCAATTCTTTACTAGTTCCTTGACATCCATAAATGTCTCACGATTCTGAACCTGACATATAAGCAGACTGCAATTCTTCTTTGGTTTTCTCTGTACCCTCTCAATGGATATATCAAACCATGAACACAGTATCATATATATCAATATGTATACAAACAAATATGCTATGGAAAATACGACATCACCTTTATCGCCAATAATCTTGTATAGGAACCATTTATTAAAATAGAACAGGATCACGCCAGTCAGAAATGAACATAAGATCAGATCTGTGAACCACTGGCCGGCTATGATCAGCCCATGTGTGTTACGTGAATCTGATAAAAAGCGCAGTATCCATAGAATCAACAGTGTGCCAACCGCCAACACAAGAGCCGCTATGCCAAGATGCACACCTGAGTCAAATATCCAATGCCAGTTAAGCGGCAATTTTATATGTTTTATATCTTGCAAGAGGTACTGCACATCAGGATTCCACACCGTATTGCCCCAATATATGAATCCCCATACTGCACCTATCACAAATAACAAAATCTCCTTTTTCCATCTTCCCCTCATAATGTACCTCCATTCTTAAGCATCTTTTATTGTTTATATATGGAAAGTATATTTTTATATACGAAAAAAGTCAATTTTCTTTCCCCATTGGCGCGACTTGTTTTTGGCAAATATTTCTTCAATTATCTCCTCATATATGATATGTTCTAGTTAGTTTATGCTAACCATATAGATTATTTACAAGGGGGATTACATGGAACAGAAAGAAAAAATTAAATACCAAAGGAACTGCCTGCTGGGCGCGCTCGGCGCAGCGCTCCTGATCGTGGGGGATCTGTGTATCAGCATAGTACCCGCATCACCCGCGGACAAAGGACTTTATGTGAGGGGGGCATATCTGAACGGGGATTTCCAGCTGTGGAGAGTGGCTCTGCTGCTTGTGACAGGTCTTGTCGGTATGTTCTTCTATGCATTTGGCATAGACGCCATATCGGAGCAGATACTTCCCAAGTACCGCAAGACGAGGGCACTCGTCAAATACGCAGGGCTCATGTATGTCGCGTCCGCCGCGACACTGCATTTTCTCGTGGGAACACTCGCTTACTGGGTAACCTATCTGTCTGAACACATTGGAAGAGAACAGGCCATCGCTTATGTTGACGACTACTACAATCTGCTCTTTCCAGCCGTCAGCATAGTGTACATACCTACGGCACTGCTCATGCTCACAAGTCTTATATCGCTGCTGGCAGGCAGAACTGTCATGAAGAGAAGCATGATCGTATTTCACATCATCACATGGCAGCTTATATTTGTGCTCATTCCTGACATCAGACAGGCCATGGGCGCCGACATATCCACACTGGATTATGTATTCAGTCAGGCATCAGGAAACACCGCCTGCCTCATCTGGCTAGTTGCCAGCTTTGTATATTCTAAAAGAAACAGCAATTAACAACCGTCTCCAAACTAATTCAAACATATAAAAAGTTCCATGCATCTGCACCGTGCAGACACATGGAACTTTCTTATTACTCTATATTAACTTCAACCTACAGCATCCCCTCTTTGATGATGTCGTGGTCTCTCAGTACCTTTTCGATCACCGTGCCCTGGATCTTCTTAAGTATAGGTCTCTTGAGCTTGTTCAGTGGTCCGAGATTTATCTCAAGCGGAGATTTGCCATCCATGAGCTTCACGCTGCTGTCCAGCAGTTCACGGATATCGTACACACTTCCCCACACCTCTGGAACACCTCTGTCCACACCGAGGAGCCCATACACAGCCTCCATAGCAGTTCTCACTGAATACTCTGTGGTGAACACTGTGTCGCGAGGAGTGTCGGCGAACTGTCCGAGGAATGCAAAGTTGGTGCATCCGTCCGGAATTACGTCTGGTCTGTCGCCCTTTGCTCTAGGCATGAAGAACGCGGTGATATATGGCATCATAGTTGGCACACAGACTGCGCTGTTTGTGGCCAGCTCCTCGATCTCCTCTTCTGGCACACCCAGATGGTAGAGCCACTCCTCTGTGATCTCCTTACCGGTACAATCCTTCATAGGTTTCTTGATATAATCGCCCGGAACATCTGTGAACAGGCCATATACCCATACACACACCTTATCCTTGTCCTGGGTCTTGAACTGTCCCTGTCTGTTGATGGTCCAGCTCATCAGCCAGCTTGAATCCTGACAGCTCACTATACCACCCGTGACAACCTTTCCTGTTCTCGGATCACGCTTGCAGATATCTACGATGTATGGGATGATCTTGTCGTCCAGCGTTGTGACTGTTGCTGACTCCCAGTTTGTCTTAGATATATCAGAGCAGAACTTCTCAGGATGGCCAAATGAAGGATCCTGTGCAGCTATGTTCTTCCACAGGCTCCAGCAGCCGCTTGTTCTCACCTCTGCGTCACCATTTGGCGCATGATTCTGGTCTCCGTAGATAGTTCCCTCCGTGCAGCTTCCATTTGTAACAAATACAAGATCGTTCTCAGTGAGTGGAATACCCTTCTCAGTTCCGTTTACCCTGCACTCGATGGTCTTTGCTATCTTCTTGCCGTCTCTCATGTCAAATATCACATTTGTGACCTCCGTGTTGTACTGGAATGTCACACCCGCAGCCTCAAGATACTTCACCATCGGAAGGATCAGCGACTCATACTGGTTGTACTTTGTGAACTTGAGGGCCGAGAAATCTGGAAGTCCTGAGATGTGATGTATGAATCTCTGGAAGTAAAGTTTCATCTCCAGCGCGCTGTGCCAGTTCTCAAATGCGAACATCGTCCTCCAGTACAGCCAGAATGTCGAATCAAATACCTCATCATCGAATACATCTTCTATTGTCTTGTCATACAGATCCTCATCCTTTGTCATAAAGAGTTTCATGATCTCCATACAGCCCTTCTGGCTCAGATTGAATTTGCCATCTGTGTGGGCATCCTTGCCTCTGTTCACTGTTGCTCTGCACAGTGAATAATTTGGATCCTCCTTGTTCAGCCAGTAATACTCGTCAAGAACAGATACCCCCGGTGTCTCTATGGAAGGTATACTTCTGAACAGATCCCACAGGCACTCGAAATGGTTCTCCATCTCACGTCCACCTCTCATGACGTAGCCTCTGGCAGGATCAAATATTCCATCGCATGCACCGCCCGCTATATCCATAGCCTCAAGAATATGGATATGTGAACCCGGCATCTGTCCATCACGTACAAGGAAGCAAGCTGCTGCCAGTGATGCAAGACCGCTTCCCACTATATATGCATTCTTGTCATCCACGCCCTCCGGCTTTCTCGGTCTGGCAAATGCCTCGTAGTTACCATTTGTATAATAGATTCCCTTGCTGTTCTTTTCATGCTTTCCGCGCTCCGTATTGCGGTACTCAGCATGTTCAGCCGCTGCCTTCTTCTTCTGAACTTTTGCCTTATTGTGATTCTTTACTGTGAGAGCTGCTGCTCCTGCGCCGACTGCTGCCACCGCCGCTATCCCGATTCCCAATTTCTTCTTTGACATAAGCAATTCTCCTTTCAGTCTGCCGTCTATTTCTATCTCATGCCCCTATAATAGCTTGCCCAATTTTTATTTCATATTTACAAAAAAAGTGGAATGATAAAATTTTTATCATTCCACCCGTTTTGTATAAATTTACTTTGAATATTTCTCCATGAAGAGTATCACGCTCTGTCTCAGCACTTTCATCTGTGACTTCATATAATATTCATCCCCAAATAAAGCATAATGCACACTTGCTCTTACGAATATGAAAATCAATGGAGTAAGAATATTGTAAGGAATGCCTATCTTAGGCTCAAGCTGTTTTGCATACTCTGTATATCTCTCATTGACTCCTTCAAAAAATCTCTTTCCATGCTCAATATACTTTGGATGAGTATACACCTGATACATCAGTCTGTATTTTTTGCCATGCTTCCTTGCCGTCCAATATGGTATTTCCTCAATAAAACGCATTACATCCTCTGCATTCTTTGGCGATTCCTTCATGAAATCATCCTCAACCTTTGACATGCAATATGCAGTGGACTGTACTATCAGATCATCCAAATCGTCAAAATATGTATATAACACAGATGGGTTTGTATTGCATGCTTTTGCAAGGCCTCTTATTCCCACAGAATTCAGTCCGTTCTCGGCATAGCACTCATAGCATTTTTCCATCAGTTCTATCTTTTTAGCTTGAAACTGTTCCTCATTGCGTACTCTCACTTCACTGCCTCCTTCAAGTAACATCCTGCCAGCATTTAATCAGGCAACTTTTTTCATATTAGCACGACACAATCTTATTTGGTTGTGGCTGACTTTATTCCGCTCCATCCTGAAAAATAATTCCTTGTCTTATTATTCTTAGTTATCTGCTTATAAGTACGAATCCTCACATAATACTTTTTCTTTGCCTGAAGATTTGATAAAGCATAACTGGTTGTCGCATTCTTCCTGATCGTAACAGTCTTCGCTCCGGCAAATGTTGAAGATGTGCTGTACTGTAACTGATAACCAGTTGTCTGTGTCGGCTGCTTTGCCCACTTGACTACCAGCTTTTTCTTGTCTGCACTTATGCTGGATACGCCAACACCCTTCGGCCTAATTGTAAATGATTTTGTGAAAGTGCCGCTATAATTGCCCTTGAAGCTGATCTTCACAATGTAACTGCCCACTGCCTTTCGGCCAGAAGCATATGTAACTGTATAAGAAGCACTTCCAAGTTTATTTCCTTTGCTGTCCTTGACCGTCACGCCCGGAGTTCTGACTTTGCCATTATAGGTGAGCTCTGTCGCTGCCAGAGTGATGCTCGCTAATCTTGGTATAGTCTTTGAAGAAATCACCTTGCCACAGGCAGAGCACTTAACTGTAACCTTTCCATTGGTCTTCGCAGTCGCCTTAACGGTCGTCCTCTTTGTGGTATGTTTGCCTGTTGCAGGAATCTTGAGCTTATCAAGTGTAGTTTCAGATGTACACTTTGCATCTGTGAAATATTTGTGGCATACCCCACAGTACCAGTACGCCTTATTTCCCGCCTTGGCGCAGGTAGCAGATACTGCTTTCACAGCCTTTATAGTGTGCGCTGCCGGAATAATGGTATCATCAATACTTATTTCCTGTTCACCACTCTCATCCAGGAAACATTTTTTGCAATTACTACAGAGCCAGTACTCTATATTTCCTGGTGTCTTGCAAGTCTTCTCATTAGCTTTCTTCTTGGTCGTCGAATGTCCGGTTGCCTTGAGCACCTCATCTGAAATGTGTGCATCACATCCTTCATCCTGACATTTGTATCCCACATAACCATCCTCTGTACATGTCGCAGCTTTCTTTGTCACCACATATGTGTGTGGTTTATTTGCCACCAAGACATCATAATCAGCCTTTACGTCTCCCGAAGATATTGTAACCACATGCCTGCCCGGCTGAGTCGAACTGTAATCTGTGGTCACATCATAAGGAATTAGTCTCGAATTAAATCCACTGCTTCTTATAAGCCTTACGCTTACTCCGTTCAATGCGAGATCCTGACCATAGTAAAATGTTGTCTTTGCATTGTCAGTTTTTATATCCACCTTAACTGGATTAAGTCTGATTGGGTGGCCTGTGATATCAGCATTTGTCAGCATTCCAACATATTCATAACCAAGCTTGCTGAGTGTAAAATCGTCCACATATGATACATCACACTCTCGCCCCTGGACTGTTGTACCCAGAATCATATAATCAACATTTGACTTATTTGCACCGACTCCATTATATATATAACATTTTCTAATCTTCAATTCATTACATAGACCTGCAAATGAACCATGATTATCAGCTGAATGTTTAAATTGATCAGTCCATGCATTTGTCGCCATAAAACTCCAGCAGTTCTCCATTAAACTATTATAGCCTTGACCAACCATACCACCTGTATAGCTTTCACTATCCGTACTTTCAGATTGAACGTTTCCATCCTCTCTTCCACAGTATAGAATTTTACTTTCTGTAACATAACCTGCTATATTTCCTACGCAACCTTTTACGTCCTGCTTCTTATTCGTGCTCTCTCTGACAATTGTCCACACATTGCGCAGAGTACAGCCATTCAGCTCACTGTTGCTTAGCCAGCCTGTGATTCCTCCAAGATATACTCTTCCGCCTGACATAATCCCATACGCATAACTGTCAATAACCTCACATCTCTCTATCTTTCCCTTATTCTCAACCATTCCGGCAATGACACCAACATAATAGTATCCATCTGCATCTTCCAAGTACATGGTAGTTTTGTCCACCGTCAGATCCTGCACCGTTCCACCCGATATACAGTTGAAAATGCCAAACTTGCTTGTGTTATTTAAACGAAAATCAACATTTGATATTCTATGTCCATTTCCATAAAATGTACCACTGAATTTTCCGGTCACACTCGAGAAATAGTAATCTTTGTAATCCAGATCAGCTGCAAGTGATATATATGCATCATTGTAATAACCGCCTGCAAATGAATTGAACTGCTCCTCAGTCTTGATCACATATGGATATTCCGATGTTCCATAACCACCGGCTAACTTTCCTGCCTTGCTCGTAAACGTATATGTATGAAGAAGTATCTTCTGATCGCCAATGGTACAATAAATATCCACTTTGGCATCTGTACCTTCCTCAAAGTCCGTGCCAAAAACAATTCTGTCGCCATTTATCGTAACTCCGCTGTCTGAAGACTCATAACTGTATTCGCATACTCCGCCAAACATTTTGACATAACCGCTTCCAAAGTATGCTGCCAGCAGACTATTAGAATCTGGAAGAGTTATGACCGCTCCCGGCTCCACATTCATTGTGCTGTCTTTCATATTTCGCATCAGATACCCTGCAGGTCCTTTATAACTGACTTCAAGTCCCTCTATAGATGAGAAATGCTTGTTGAGATCATAAAAAACATGGGTTGTGGTCTTCATGCTCTCTTCAGTCATCGATGCAAATATTGCCTCAATCTGGTTCATACCGAGCTTTGAGCCGAAGTCTGTGTCATAGCGAGTAAGATTATTTTGTGACATATATGTACTCTGAAACAGAGTTATGGACATATAATAGTAATTTGCCAGATTATATGTGTAGTAAGCCTGCGCCACAAAATCTTTAACCGCAGCTGCCGTCTCTGCATCAGAATATCCCGCAGCTTTATAGTATCTGCACAAAATATCTGTGACAGAACCCGGGCAGCTCACACCGCTCAAATCTCCGCGGAGATATCCGCCCATTCTCTGAATACGATAGATCAATCCATTTGTCTCATCTGCTGCCCCCAGATTAAACAATTTATCATATGTGTTTTTGACCACCTCTATATCGCTCTCTGCCTTCAACGAATCTAAGTATGTTTCACATGTCTTGATATCTATCCTGAACGCATCATACATATCACAGAAATTCACAAGATATGTGTTATACTTCAATATTTCTGTGTTGTTATCCAAGGTCTCTTTAATATCTTTCAGCGCATCCCCAGTCTTGCTAATATTAGAAACCATTGTAGCATTTAATGCAGTCAGCGTCATATTCTGATCATCCAATCTCTGCTGAATCTTGTACAGCTGTGATTCCACGCCGCTCAGATCCACATCATTCATTATGACCGTGCTTCCTGGCGACTCATTTTCATTTATTCCCAGCAGTTCCTTTCCTATACACTTGAATGTACCGCCTATCGCATCCTTAAATGACCAATTTTCCTTCTTTGCCTGCTCCATGGCACTCTTGCCTGCTCTGACCATTGTTCCGGCGACATCAAACATCGACAGCACATCTACAGCCTTGGCCTCCTTTGGCGCCACAGAAATCGTTCCAACCGCCATACACACAACCAGAAACATGCTGACGATCCGCCTCTTTATTCTTTCCTTTCTCATAGACCATCCCCCTTTTGAATGATTTTGATACAAAATATTTATTAACCGAACGTTCGTTTATATTATAGCATATAGCAATATATTCCATCAAGTTTTTTTCAGCTAAACCAACCCCGCTGCCAAAAGCACAGATTCTTACCGCTCTTTGCTCTAGCGATACCTTCTGTCGGCACCCTTCTGCCTGTAATATGCCGCCTTATTCTCGTACATTCTCTCATCTGCCGCCTTCACTATATCGTCAAATGACTCCCAGTCCTTCTCATCACTTGACAATCCCCGTAGTAACAGGTTCCTTTATCCTGATCCGTCCTCTGCTTTTACATCTCGCTTTCAAAGTTATGAATGGAATTTGCTATATTTCCACGAAGCGTAATGCTAAGCTGCTCCACTATTTTATGATAATCGTCCTTCATCCCCTTGTCTACCCAGTCAAGCATAATTCCAACAAATCCATACTTGTAAAAGTCTGCTATGAACTGCTTATCAGTTTCCGAAAGATTATCCCCTGCACATTTCTCATCGACTACATCCGCTATGAGCTGATACGACAGCTTATACAGATAGTTTTCTATCTTAGCCTTATCCACCGACCTGTATATATTTGCGATAAATGGCTTGTTCTCCAGCACAGCCTCAAACACCTGTATCATGCCCTCCTGCCAGGTATCGTAGGTCTTCTTATCCTTCAGCGCCTGCTTTCCATCCTCTATACACACCCATTCGGCAAGCTCATATATGTCCTGAAAATGATAATAGAATGTCATTCTGCTTATCCCGCAGTCTCCGGTGAGATCCGCTATTGTTATCTTGTCAAACGGCTTCTCCTTGAGCAGTTTCTTAAGCGAAACTTCAAGCGCCTTCTTCGTTGTATTCGCCATCTTACACCTCACAATCTTTTCCTGGGGACGGAGGTACCTGTCCCCATTTTTTTCCCTCTCGGGGGACGGAGGTACCTGTCCCCTTTTTTTTCCCTCTCGGGGGACGGAGGTACCTGTCCCCATTTTTTCCTTTTGGGGGACGGAGGTACCTGTCCCCATTTTTCGACAATTCTCTACTTAAAAATGTTATATTTCCTTATCTTTCTTTTGATCTTACGTATGTTTTTCTCATCTCCCCAAAAACTGCTGAGCATTTCAACAAACAGTGTCAAATATCTGAACATAGATTCCGCAGCAAATGCAAATACAACCATGAGCAGGAAACATATGTTGGATATCGACTCTATGGCAAACAGCCTGCCGAGGAAAAGTCCACAGAACAGCAGTCCGACTATGTTGATAAGAAGTACACCATACTTCATCTTGTTGAACGGATGGCTGATCTTGATTATTATCATGAATCCGACAACCGCAAGAAGCATTGTGCCGGCTGTGGCTATGTCCTCACTCGGGAGATTGAAGACCTGTCCGCAGATTACAAGTGCTCCGACCGACAACACATCCGTGAGTCCCGCAGGTAATGCTTTTAACATGACATTTACCATAAAGTTTCCCTCTATACGATTCCTGTTCGGCTCAAGTGCCAGCAGGAATCCCGGCAATCCTATGGTGAACATGCTTATGAGCGATATCTGTGAAGGCTCCAGCGGATATGTGATCGCAAATATCGCTGAGAATATGGCCATCAGCAGTGAGAATATATTCTTAACAAGGAAGAGGCTTGCTGATCTCTGTATATTGTTGACCACCTGTCTTCCCTCAAACACCACATATGGCATACGTCCGAAATCCGAATCCAGAAGCACCGTCTGTGCCGCCTGCGCAGCCGCTTCACTTCCGGATGCCATGGCTATACTGCAATCCGCATCCTTCATTGCGAGTATATCATTTACACCATCACCAGTCATGGCAACCGTGTGTTTCTGTTTCTGGAGCGCCCTGACTATGAGCTGTTTCTGTTTAGGTGTAACTCTTCCAAATACTGTATATTTATCCACAGCCTCAGTTATATCCTTCTCAGACGCCAAAGTGGAAGCATCCACATAATTCTCCGCTCCATCTATGCCTGCCCGCTTTGCCACCTCTGATACTGTGGCAGGGTTATCTCCGGATATGACTTTTATGGCAACGCCCTGCTCTTTGAAATATGTAAATGTGCTCTCCGCATTTTCCCTTATTGGATTTGAAAGCACTATATAACCAATAGGAGATATGCCTCCTAATGGTCTTATCGAACCAATAGAATTCTCTCCATTAATATTCTTACTATCATCCGCATCTTTGTCGTCGTTGTTCTCTATATATGAAACTCCTGACTCCGCCATAAGAAGGACTCTGTATCCCTTGCTCTGGTACTCCTCTATCTCTTCGGATATCTCCTCATACCTATCCTTCATTATAAACTCCGGAGCACCAAGCATATAGTCTCCCTCGACAAATGACACCTTGCTGTATTTGTTCGCTGATGTGAAAGGCTGTGTCTTGAGCAGTGTCCTGCTGCCCTTCTCTATCTCATTCTTAGCTACATAGGATCTAATCGCCTCCATTGTGGCATTGTTGTCCTCAATGACCGCCGAGTAATCCGCCAGCAAGTGCGCAAATGCTCTCTTGTCCATCTCGGCATCGCCGCATCTGCCGCTTATCACCAGCTCTGTAACCTGCATACCCGGCTCAGTGATGGTTCCGGTCTTATCCACACAGAGTACATCGACTCTCGCGAGTGTCTCTATACTCTTCATGTCATGCAGTAACACTTGTTTCTTCGCAAGTCTTATTGTGCTGAGCGCAAGCGCAACAGTTGTGAGCAGATAAAGTCCTTCAGGGATCATTCCGAGAACCGCCGCAACCATCGATACAACACTCTTCTTGAATGTCTCTCCATTCATGATATACGCCTGGCAGAACAATATGATTCCCACTGGTATGATGATGATTCCAACCCATTTTACAAGTTTGTTGATGTACCTGATCATCTCTGACTGTTCGCCGTCACCCATGGCCTTCGCCTGGGCTGTGAGCTGTGATATGTATGACTCATTGCCCACCTTGTCAAGCTTGGCATAGCACTGCCCGGACACCACAAAGCTTCCGGACATGAGTCGATCACCTGATTTCTTCTTGATCTCATCCGACTCACCGGTGAGCAGGGCTTCATTTACCGATATACTGCCGCTGAGCACCGTAGCATCAGCACATATCTGATTGCCAGCCGACAGAATGATGATATCATCCTTAACCAGTTCCTCTGATTGTATCTGCTGCTGTTCTCCGTCTCTCACAACTATCGAATGCGGCGCATTTAACATGCTCATCTTGTCAAGAGTCTTTTTGGCACGCAGCTCCTGAAATATTCCTATAACCGTGTTGCCTATGATGACCGGCAGGAACGTCAGATTCCTAAATGATCCAACGATACATAGCAGCACCGTAAGTATGAGGAATATAAGATTGAAGTACGTAAGCAGATTGGACTTGACGATCTGCCCCACAGTCTTCTGCGTACTTATATCCGTGTGATTGGTCTGTCCATTGTCAATCCGTTCCCTTACTTCCTCCGATGTAAGACCCATGATCGGGACCCCTCGTGTATCCAAATTGCTTTCTGAATTTGTATCCAAATAAAACACCTCTTCCTGTGTATATGGTCGGCAAATGTTATTCATCGACTGCCCATGACATCTCATTATTTCTTTAATAAAGTTATATTATAAGTACTCTAAGTAAGGTTATTCAAGAAGGATGGCAGATATTTCATATTTTTTTAAGAAACCTTGTATCTCATTAACGACAAGCGGACGGCCATCTGGTTTGAGATGTGGATATAGATGTGGATATATTTAAAATTATTCTAAAGTAAGTTATTTGAGATAATTCACAGCATATTATATTGTAATATTACATTTTATTAATACATTTTTTATATTATAATGTGGATGGTCATCAAACTTGGGAGGATGACAAGTTTTATTTTTAAGGGGGATTATTCTAATGACGAGAATCGTGAAAGACTACCGGAGAAACCCGGAAAACAAAAAGGCACTATACCTGGCGATCGTTTTTTTGATACTGGGTGGGCTTGGCTGCTTGAAGTATATCGTACCGGATATCATTGCATGGACTCAAAGTATTGGCTGTGAACAGACAACCGGATATGTAAAGTATTCTGAACAGTATGATTATTATTCCGGTCGTTACAGAAAAGCCAGTAACCATACAGTAACCTTTGATACAATCGTCGAATACACCATTGATGACCAGACATATACCCAGACAGTATACACTGGTACTAATTACTTTAACATGGGGGAATCCGTCAAAGTATACTACAAAAAAGGCAATCCAGAAAATGCCGTGACTGACATTGCCATGAAGAGAACACCTACATTCACTTCCGTTTTCATGTTCGGTCTAGGTGCCGCCTTACTCATATTATACTTACTTCCCTTCAAGATAGTTGATGACTGAGTCGGCTAAACAAAATGAGCATAACACATTTCCCATCTGGGTATTATTGTGTTACGCTCATTTTTTATGCAAGCCGCGAACTATGATCCGCACCTACATCATATTCTATTATCATAGCATAAGCCATATTTGATATATTGACTGCTCTATGGTCTCTGTCCCATCGCGCCCTCAAGTGTGATGGTCTCACCACTCATGTACTTGAAATCAGGTGATGCGAGTGCCACGCACGCACGTCCAATCTCCTTCTCTACGTTTCCGAAGTGTCCCATTGGCGGCATCTTTACATTTGCCTTGAACGCATCCGGATATGCCTTCTCAAAGTTCTCAAGCTGTGATGTCCATGCGAGAGGACATACTATATTGACATTTATTCCATCAGCTGCCCACTCTGTAGCTGCAACTCTTGTAAGGCCCCTGATGCCTTCCTTCGCTGCCGCATATGCGCACTGTCCGTAATTTCCAAATAGGCCTGCACCTGATGCAAAGTTGATGACTGAACCCTTTGTCTCCTTCAGATATGGATAGCATGCCTGCATATAGTAAAATGCAGCGTAAAGACCTGAATATATGGCAAGGTCAAACTGTGCTGTTGTATGATCTGCGATGGTAACGCCTGATGCAGATGCCTGCGCATTGTTGATGAGCACATCTATTCTTCCAAATTCCTTAACTGCCTGCTCCACAACGTTCTTGACAACGCTCTCATTGTCCGCACCTGCGTTTACATCAGCCTGGACCGCAAGAACCTTGATTCCATATTTGCTCTCAAGCTCTGCCTTTGCATCCTCAAGTTTCTGGACATTACGTCCTGTAAGCACCAGATTGGCACCTTCCTTGGCATATGCTGTCGCTATTCCGTATCCGATAGATCCACAGCTTCCATCGCTGAGAACTGCACGTCCTCCTCCTGTTATTATCGCTGTCTTACCTGTTAAAAACCCCATAAGTATATACTCCTTTCCTGGCCATGACTACTTTCTTCACACCGCATAGATTTCTGTCATTCATAACATATATCTATAATTTCATAGCTCATATCTATTATTATAGCCACACTACCTACCCAAAACAACTCCTTCACCTATCTTTAAATGAAAATATTTATGCATATCTTTCCTCAGAACACTGGTGATACAGCTTGCAGCGGTGTTGATGCTGCCTATGGTGTTTGGCATCAATGGTATCTGGTGTGCAGCTATCGCATCTCTCTCTATATCACCTTATTCACTATATTTCGAAGCTCCGCATAATTGCATGCAGCCAGTACATCCTCGTCCGTCTTGTTCTGCAGCGACAGATACCACACCGGTGTCATTCCGGCATTTTTCGCTCCTATGACATCCTTCTTGTAGCTATCACCCACATAGATGACTTCATCGTTCTTTACGCCCAGCTTTGTAGCTATCATATCAAACATCCTGCGGTTCGGCTTTTCTATACCAGCCTCCTCGCTTGTTATCATTGCGTCAAGTCTGCCCGTAAGTCCAAGTCTGTCTATCTTCCTGAACTGGATATGAGCAGTCATATCTGTACAGATACCTATCTTTATCCCTCTGGCTTTCATATCATCTATAAACTCCAATGCCCCGGGAAATATGGATATCCTGTTCAGAAAATTGTTCCAGAAGTAATTATACACCTGCAGGTCGTACTTAAATGGTGATATCCCCAGAATCTCCAGCATCTTCTGGAAATACAACACCCTGTTGTGCTGCGCCGCCATATCCCAGGCAGAAAGCTGATCCTTTACCATGTCTCTGCCTTCTTCAAAGGCTTTCATCACTGTCACTTCATCTATATGAAGAAGTTCATTTGCCACGTATCTCACAGTGTCATCCACTGCCTTATCATTCTCGTGAAGGCAGTCGTATAATGTATCATCTAAATCAAATACTATTGCTCTTATCATATATATCCTCCTTAGTATTGTACCGGGTGTTCTAATTCATACTATATACATAGTATATAAATTTTGAGCTTTTTTTACAATCTCATCCTTGGCGTATTACACCAATTATATTCATACCCTTAGGGGGACGGAGGTACCTGTCCCCTCCGTCCCCATGGACGTTCCGTCTGAAAAAGCAAAAAACCTGACGGTTTTGACACCGTCAGGTTCTATAGAAAATAGCGAGTAATCATTTTTATTTAATTATATATCCAGCTACCGGCACTCACGTCGAACTTCCTTGGTGATAGTTGTTCCACCGGTCTTGTACCAGTTGTCCACAAAACTGTCAAATTCATCCAGATCAGCTTCACCTGTAACTATCTTCAGGTAAGTGTCGCTCTCCAGATTCTCAAGGTGCCACCAGTCTGACACCATGGTCTCGGTCTCCCCGAAGTACAGAGATTCGACTTTATTTGTACGCGCATCATTGAGGATCTTGCACGCAGTTATACGGGATGTATATGCCGCCCAGTCCTCCGATGACGCATTATCTTCATTCTTAAGATATGAATCACATGCTTCATAATAAGATTGTTCCAGCAGATTCAGATCATCTGGCTGCCTTACGCCAGAGAACACATGGCTCAGCTCGCCATAACATATCTGAAGTGCATTGTTGTAATCCACGTTCATCGCAAGTGGTCTTGCGGTAGGATCCACATTGAGTTTGTAGTAATCCTTTATAGCCTGATTGTCTTTATCCTCATATCTTACATAGTCAAACAGCACACTTATTATCTTGCACACTATCTCCGGGTGCTCATATCCCTTTTTGACAACCGCAAAGTTGCCATACGGAACCTGGGTATGATAACTCGTTGAACCATTTTCCTCTGTGGCAAGCAGATATGGTTCCCATTTTGCTGTTGGATCGGCCGCTACAGCATCCATAAGAGGATTATTTGGAGCCCACCATGGTCCGAAGAACGAACCACACTGTCCATTCACTATGAGTTCTATTATGTTGCTGCTTGTCCGCATGAGGAAATTCTGATCCAGAATCCCTTCCTCGTACATCTCATGTATATGCTCCAGAGCCTTCTTTGCCTCCGGCTGTACAGAACCATACACAACATTTCCGTCCTCATCCTTTATCCACTGTTTCGGAAATGCCCCATATGCGGCAAATACTATATCGAGCGTGTACTCGCTGCTATAACCACAACCGCCGCAGAGACTTGTGTCTGCCACCAGCCCTACGGTATTTCCTTCACCATTATTTCCCGGATCCTTCTCAATAAACTGTCTGATGATCTCCTCCGCGTCTGAAAGCGTTCTCGGAGCCTCAAGTCCCAGCTTATCCATCCAGTCTTTTCTAAGCCATATCAGATTTGGTCCATCTGATATATTTGTCTCAGGTATGGCCATGATACGGTCATCAAATGTGACCACATCCATGATACTGCTGCCATAACTCTTATATATGTTCTTTATCGTTTCACTCATACAGTTGTTATAACTGTCTGTGAGATCCTCGATCATGTCATTTTCCACCAGATACTGCAGCTCATCCATGTCCTGGACGATCATCACATCCGGAAGATCCTTCTGTGCTATCACCATGGATACATTATCATCATACTGATTATCAGCAGCCTCAAATATATCCTGGTTCTGCACATTTAAGATTTCATTTAATATCTGTGTGTATGCGTTATTTTCATACGTTTCTCCCTGTGGGAGATTTGAATTATTTGCACCGGACAGCTTTCCCAGGGTATAGGTGAGCTGTTCCGGATACCTTCCAAGCGGCGTTGTCTCCGCAATATGCATGGCAGACTCGTATTCTGCATCTGTGGTCGCCTTAGACGGGTTGGAGGGGGTGTTATTGTCCTGGCAGCCACATATTATTATAAGGGTAATTGTTAGCACACATGTTATTATTTTTTTCAGATACTTGAATTTATATCTCTCTGCTGGCATATGCTTTCCTCATTCCACTTGTTTATGCAAATAATTTCATATATTATCCTTAACCCTTTACGCCTCCAGACATGCTATCCTTGTAGCACTTCTGCATTATCATAAAGAGAATGATAATCGGTACGGATATCAGCACTGCGCCAGCCGCAAATGAGTTGAACCAGTTGTACACATACTCTTTCTCGAGCATGTTCCAAAGTCCGATGGATACTGTGTAATAGTCCTTGTTGGCTCTGCATATAACCTTGGCAAACACGAAATCAATCCATGGTGCAAGGAACGAATTCAGAACCGTATAAACTATGATCGGACGGCTGAGTGGTATGATGATCCTTGTAAATGACTGCCATCTTGTAGCACCATCAAGGTATGCTGCTTCTTCCAGCGACTTTGGTATAGTATCAAAGAATCCTTTGGCGATATAGAATCCAAGTCCTGAACCGCCTGAATATACGAGTACCAAAGCAACCCTGATGAGTGAGCCTTCTGAAAGTCCCAGAACCTTAAGGATGTAATACACAGCTATCATAGCCATGAATCCCGGGAACATTCCAAGGATAAGTGCCACATTCATAAATGGCTTTCTCAGTCTGAAACGCATTCTTGACATACAGTATGAAACTGCAAGCACGAACGCTGTTGATATTATACATGAGAAAATTGCTATTATCAAAGTATTCTTGAACATCTGCATGAAGTTCAGGATACCTGTGTCTGTAAAAAGCTTTGTATAGTTCGCCAGAGTCAGAGACTTTGGCAGCAGAGTTGAAACATACTGTCCTTTCTCTCCTCTGAAACTTATCATGATTATCCATGCGATCGGCAGTACCCAGATAACCGAAAGGATTGCCAGTATGATATGAACCACTATGTCTCCCAGTGTCCATTTGTTTCTTGCTTTAATCTTGTTATTTGATTTAGCCATTACTGAAATCCCTCCTCATCTTTATATGATGCGGTGTTGTGGTAAGTTACCAGTGACACAACAGCGAGAACTATGAATGTCATGATACCTATAACAGCACCTAAGTTGTAGTACTGATTATCAACCGTCAGCTTATAGAGCCATGTGACAAGAAGATCTGTCTTTCCGGCAGTCTTTCCAACCGGAGTAGGCGCTCCATTTGACAGAAGGTAGATAACGTTGAAGTTGTTGATATTTCCCGCAAATGTTGTTATCAGATATGGTGCTGTGACAAACAACATATAAGGAAGAGTGATCTTGAAGAAGATCTTTACCGGGCCTGCGCCGTCAACTCTCGCAGCCTCGTATATCTCCTCCGGTATGCTCTGGAGAATTCCTGTGACCTGCATGACGGTAAATGGAATTCCTATCCAGATATTGATGACAATTACCATGACTCTGGCAAGTGTTGCATTGCTCCAGAATGGAATAGCATTGTCGATTATTCCGTTATTTATAAGTAATGTATTGACGATACCATTCTGACTGAAGATCGTTCTCATCAGAAGAAGTGATACGAACTGCGGAACCGCTGCTGAGAGCATGAAGATTGCTCTCCACATACCTTTTGCCCTGGTTCCCCTTCTGTTGATCACCATTGCGAGTATCATTCCAAGGAAGTAGTTACTGAATGTGGCTGCCACAGCCCAAACAAGTGTCCAGCCAAGCACTGACCAGAATGTACTTCCTATTGCATCACTAAAGTTCAATATCTTTGCAAAATTCTTCAGTCCAACCCAGTTGAATATAACTGTGTGTGAATCAAGCTTGCTGTAATTTGTAAATGCCATAAATATCATGAAAACCAATGGCAATATCGTAAATACAACGACTCCAAGTACAGGAAGTGGAAGAAGAAATGCGTGAAGATTGCTGTCAAACAGACTCTTCACATCGTCCTTAAACTTTGGAACCTTTTTGCCTTTATCCCACAGGCAATACGCTTTGTATGCGCTCTCTATACTTACTACCCAAAGGCAGATGAATGCGAAAATTATAAACAGTGTTGCCACACCGTACAGGAGCATGAGCAGAGTGTTGTCACCCTGGGTATATTCAAATACACCCTTTGCCTCATTCCAGACCTTCTGCTGTTCCTGACCACCCAGATGGAAGAGATCCACCAGGAGTGATGCTCCGTGCTTTATCATAAACCATATAAACAGTACCTCAAGTACCAGGTACGAAAATCCCTTTACAAACTGTTTTCTGACTATGCTTCCAAACCCCAAGATTAGAAATGAAATTCTGGTAGCTATGTCTCCATTTGCCGCTGCCTGTGCAACGGTATATGGGTAATCAGATCTTCGTATTTTCTTTATTTTGCTTTTTTTATTTGTTATAGCCTGAGCCATCCTAACACCTCCGTCTCAAAGTAAATCATTATCTCTTCTTATTACAAGTGCCCCATCACCTATAGATGAATGGAGCACCTGTTTTTGAAATATATAACTAGTATTTTTACTGTGCTACATCAGTGTTAAGTGATGTGTTGAATGACTCTGTCATATCTGCTGCGTTGTCATGTGTAACCTCACCATTTACGAGAGACTTACCAAAGTTTTCTGCTGGTGTCCAGTAGTTGCCCATCTTAGGAACAAATGGCTGGATGAATGCTGTTGTATCGAATGTTGCATTCTGAGCTGTAACAAGTGCATCGCCCTTAACTGCATCGCTCTCAAGAAGGCTTGTGTTACATGGGACGATGTTTCTTGCTGTGTAGTGTGACTCCTGTGATGCCTCATTTCCAAGGTAGAGTGCAAGTGCAACTGCAACCTGTGGATACTCACATTTAGGATTTACAGCAATTGCCTTTGATCCTGCAAATGAGAGGAGCTGCTTGTCCGCACCGCCGATCTTGGCTGTTGGCATAACTGCGATTCCGAGATCATCTCCAAGTGCATCGTGTAATGCTGCATAGTCCCATGAGCCTGAGAACATTGCTGATATTGAACCATCTGTCATACCTGAGATACCAACACCTGACTCATCGTTTACAAAGTTCTTGTTGTTTACAAGATCTACCAGGTAGTCTGTAACAGCCTTGCCGTTGTCACCACCGAAGTTGATTCCTGCATCATTGTCTGTACCATCACCGAATAATGTTCCGCCATTTGCAAGGTAGAATGCTGCGATGTACCATGAGTTTGTGAGTGGGAATGAAACCTTACCCTTCTCAAGCATTGTGTCAAGGCTCTTTACATCATCCTCTGTAAATGTCTTCTTGTTGTAGTACATAAACCATGTATTTGTTGTAAATGGCACACCATAGATACCTCCATCAACTGTGATAGAATCTACGATCGCCTGTGAATTTGTTGACTTAACATAATCTGCTGTGCTTCCGCCGAGCTCTGAGATAGCACCTGCATCGATCAGAGTCTGTAACTGGTCATTTGCGAACATGTATACATCTGCTGACGCTGAAACGTCCTGTGTAACAGTCTTTCCTGCATCACCCTCACTACATGTACCATAGTCAAATGTGATATCCCAGTTTGGATGCTCTTTCTTGAATGCCTCACATGTTGTCTGTAACCACTCGCCGTAATCAGGTGACTGATCCTCAGCTGGTCCCCAGACTGTAAGTGTTGTCTTGATTGCCTCTTCCTCTGAAGCTGCCTCTGTTGCATCTGTAGCCTCTGTTGCATCACTCTTTGCTGCTGTTGTTGACTCATCCTTTCCTGAATCTCCACATCCTGCCAGCATTGACATTCCCATTACACCCGCAAGTGCAACTGCTGCAAATCTCTTAACTTTCATAACCGTTCCTCCTTAAAAATATAGTTTTGATTGAATGTTTTTAACACCTTTGCAGTACCTTTACCTTATGTCATTATTATAAGAAAACGTTTCCAATCCGTATATATCAATGATTTTAGAATCATGTTGGATTTTTTAGATATGTTGAATTTTTTTGATATGTTGAATTTTTTTGATGGGCGGGCGCAGCTCTGCGTGCTATATAAGATATACTCTGGTTTAGTCAAAAGAATGTTAGCAATTTTATTATGTCTCTCATATATAGATGTTATTACATATATAGATTCTGTTTTATTTTTCTCCGATAAGTGGTTTTGTTATTATAAAGTATAAAAAAATGTACCTCTTGAGCTTTAATAAGCCTCAAAAGGTACATCCACTCTTTGTATTTTTTATAATTTTTCTAGTTTTCTACTCTCTTTGGGAAGTGGAGCATTACTTTTGTGCCGACTCCCGGAGTGCTGTCTATTTTTATTGCATACTGTTCTCCGTAGTAGAGTTTGATCCTCTCGTTTACATTTGACACACCGTAGCCACTGGACGACTTGGACAGGATCAGGGCGGCCTGGGTCTTTGTCATTCCGACACCGTTGTCAGATACGGTAAAGTCAATGAAATCTCCATTCTCCTTTCCCTCTATGCGTATCTCTCCTCTGCCGTCAGTCTTGACGTCAATTCCATGCCCTATCGCGTTTTCAAGCAGCGGCTGAAGTATCAGATTCAATGTTTCGTATTTTAAGATACTGTCATCTATGTCGTACACCACATCAAAGCTGTTGTCATGCATGGCAAGCTGGATATCAAGATACGACTTGATATTTGCTATCTCATCTTTGACAAGCAGGATGTTTTTTCCTTTGTTCAGGGCTGTCCTGTAGAATGTGGACAGAGACAAGGTGATCCGGCTTATGTCTTCCTGCTCCGCCTCAAGGGCTTTCCAATTGATCATAGACAGAGAATTGTACAGGAAATGCGGATTGATCTGGGCCTGAAGTGCCCTCATCTCGTATTCTTTTTCCTTGATCTTGCTCTGATATACCTCATTGACAGTCTCATCAAGGCGCTTACTCATGCTGTTATAGCCATTTATAAGATCACCAATCTCATCTGTACTGTTATTTTCTATAACCATGCCCAGATTTCCTGTCTCGGTGGCCTTCATAGTCTTCTGAAGATTTTTGATTCGCTTCGTTATAAATTCTGATACCATATTTATACATAATATACCTGCGAGCATACTTACCAGAAGTGCCGCCACGGCTATTATAAGTATCGGGCGAACCGATGAGATTATAAGTCTGTTCGGTTTATATACACATATATTCCAGCCGGTCGCCTTGGACGTCTTATCTATGAACTGATACCCTGAATTTTCCATCTCTCTCAGGACATCGAATTTGTCCACATCCAATTCATATGCTGACTGCTCATCAGCAAATGTATTCTTGTTGAAAATCATATGTCCATACTCGTCCTCTATGATAAGCCCATAATTATCAAACATTGTCTCTGTATAAAACGGTTGAAATACACTGTCATAATCCACGCCTACATACAAAACGCCCTTGGCACCTTTCTGCTCCAGCATAGCCATCCGACTGACAGAAAATGCAGTTTGGCTTTCCAGATCAATATGCCAGTGTATATTGTTATCCAGATCATTATATGCATGCTTTCCGTCCTCCAGATCTTTTAGCGGTGCAACTGTTGACCCATGTTTCACATCACTGGCGTCAGTATATATCGTGACCTGATTTACATCCTCATGGAAATACATGATCGATGCCAGCAGAGGATCGATCACCGTACTGAACTGCTCATAATTCTGATATGCCGACTGATCCGAGCTCAGTATCTTTGCAATCGACTGGTTATACGATATATATTTAGAGAGATTGTTGTATATCTCCAATTCATTGTCCATGGAATCCGTGGTCTGGCTGACATAAGATTCCAAGATCGTTGTCTCCCGGTCCCACAGAATCTTTTTCATCTCCATATATGTTATACCCAGTATTATCATAACAGGCACAAGTCCGGCCAGCAGATAAATAACAACCATTTTGCCAGTCAGCTTCATATCACGAAATCTCTTCTTGACTCCACCTTTGTTCATCTACGATCCCCCTGCTTAACGAGTTCTGCAATCTCCCTTTTCCAAGTCTGCTGTATGTCTACTCACCACCTGCAACACCGCTCTCCCTGAATTTCTGAGGACTCACTCCATAAAACTCCCTGAAACTCGAGCAAAAGTAGGATACATTCTGATAACCACACATCGCTCCTATATCTACAATCTTCGCCATACTATTCTCAAGCATATCCCTTGCCCGCTCCATTCTGTATGACTTGATAAATTTGCTCAGGTTCTGTCCCGTCTCTTTCTTAAACACTGTGCTGAGATAACTTGGGGCAAGATATACCATATCCGCAAGCATATCTATGCCAAGCTCGCTCCCGTAATTCCTGTAAATATACTGCTTTACCATCTCCACTTCCTTATGTCCGGTCTGACTCTTGTCCTCAAAGCAGACCGCCAGTCTGTCTATCGCAACCTCAACTAGACCTGTAAGACTCTGAAAATCCGTAGTCATATACATCTTTTCAACATCTTTGTTAAGATCCGCCTCACTGGTCCCATCTATACTGCCGTATATGTCCTTCAAAAGATTTGAGTAGAGAAACTTTATATATATCTGTGAACACTCATTCTTGTGCCTGTACTTTTCACAGAATTTGTCAAAATGTTCCCTGAGTGCCTCCACATCCTTCATCTTGATGTCTTGTTTCATCTGTTTCATGAGAGTGTCATCATCAAACTGGATCATTCCTGATGAATCACTCTCCATATTTGGATAAAACACTTTTATCTCCGGATGATAAAACTTATTGTCCATAAGCTCATCAAGCTCATCAACCTTCTGTTTCATGTCCTCAGGTTTCTCTATATCCGATGAAACTGCTATAAAACATTCCTCATCGTAATCACTTTTAATTATTTTGACGAGCTCCTGGGCCGTGTAAACCGCATCTGTCTCTTCGCCCAGGAAAATAAGTTCCTGCTGTTGATTCAGATTGAGGTATCTCTGTATTCCAAGTGACATTATCTTCTCATTTTTCTTGAAATCCACATCTCGTCTTCCAAAGAAATCGTGATTAAATTCAACCAGCAAAATTCTCTTAAATCTGGCGAAATTCAGGTTCAGGCCGTTGTACTCTCTGCGTATACTCTCTATATCTTCGCCATTTACAAGCATATATAGCGCATGCTCATATAGAAATTCCATGCTCTTGCTCTTGAGTTCATCCGAGGCTTTAGCCGCCTCTAGCTCATCCACAACCTTCTCCAGCGTCTCCTTAAACTCCTTCGGATCGACTGGTTTCAGTATATAATCCACAACCCCCAGCCTTATTGCTCTCTTAGCATAGTCAAATTCATTGCAGCCGCTGAATATCACACATCTCATTTTCTTCTTCTCATTTACCACATTGTCAATGAGTTCTATACCGTCCATGAATGGCATCTTCACATCGGTGAGAAGGATATCATAATCCTCCTGACGTATCTTCTCCAATGCATCAAGACCGTTTACTGCCTCGTCGATATCAAATTCCATATTCAGCTTTTTCAGGAGGAATCTTATCCCGTTTCTCTCTATTCTCTCGTCATCAACGATCAGTATTCTATACATCTCTCCACTGCCTTCCTTTTTCTTGATGTGAACCGTTTTCGTATCACATTTCAACTTTAGTATATTTAATTATAACCAACTTACTTCCTATATGCCACCAAAACCTAAATCAAATGGGAACAGGGCAAAAGGGGACGGAGGTACCTGTCCCCTCCGTCCCCTGCTGGGAAATAACCTAGATTTATATTACAATCTCCAAATGTCCTTGTTGTACTCAGCGATGGTTCTGTCTGATGAGAAGAATCCAGCCTTGCTGATGTTGACAAGCGCCTTCTTTGCCCAAGTCTTGCGATCCTCGTAGTCTGCAAGTACGCCTTCCTTGGTCTTGATATAATCCTCAACATCGAGGAGTGTCATGAACCAGTCCTTAACGATAAGTTCGTTGTGAAGTCTCTCAAGACTTTCCTTCTGTCCGATCTCAAGGATTTCATCGCTCACGATGAAATCAACAAGCTTCTTGATCTCAGGCTGCTCGTAGTAATCCTTTGACACATAATCAGCCTTTGCATAATGGTCGATAACTGCCTCGCTTGACTCACCAAAGAAGTAAATGTTATCCTCGCCGACAAGCTCACCAATCTCAACATTTGCACCATCTCTTGTACCAAGTGTAAGCGCACCGTTCAG
Source organism: uncultured Coprococcus sp. (assembly GCA_902461735.1). Taxonomy (GTDB): domain Bacteria; phylum Bacillota; class Clostridia; order Lachnospirales; family Lachnospiraceae; genus Coprococcus. Next base: position 191,864 of record CABPYV010000004.1, on the reverse strand, counting down.
CATGAACTTCATGTTTCCGGTACCTGATGCCTCCTTTGATGCAAGTGAGATCTGCTCTGAAATGTCACATGCAGGTATGATCTTTGCTGCCTTTGACACATTGTAGTTCTCGATCATGACAACCTTGAGGTATGGGCTCACCTCTGGGTCATTATCGATGAGCTGCTGCAGGCAGAGGATAAGATGAATGATATCCTTTGCGATGGTGTATGCAGGAGCTGCCTTTGCGCCAAATATTACAGTCACAGGAGTCTTTGGAAGATTTCCTGCCTTGATATCGAAGTACTTGTGGATAACCCAGAGTGCGTTCATCTGCTGACGCTTGTACTCATGGAGTCTCTTAACCTGTATGTCAAAGATAGAATTCTCATCTATATCAATGTTCTGTGTCTCCTTAAGGTAATCCTTGAGAACGAGCTTGTTCTGCTTCTTGATATCCATGATCTTGCCAAGAACAGCCTCGTCATCATAGAACTTTGCGAGATCTCCCAGCTTCTCTGCATCCTTCTTGTAGCCGTCGCCGATGAGCTCTGTGATATAAGCTGCAAGCTGCTCGTTGCAGTGGAGAAGCCATCTTCTGAATGTGATACCATTTGTCTTGTTGTTGAACTTCTCAGGATAGATCTTGTAGAAGTTATTCAGCTCAGAATCCTTGAGGATCTCTGTGTGAAGGTATGCAACACCATTTACACTGTGGCTATAGTGTATATCAATGTGTGCCATGTGAACTCTCTGATCCTTGTCAATGATGTATACGCTCTCATCCTTGTATCTGTTGCGAACCTTCTCATCCAGCTTCTTGATGATAGGAACAAGCTGTGGAACAACCTTCTCAAGGTAAGCAAGCGGCCATTTCTCAAGAGCCTCTGCAAGGATAGTGTGGTTGGTGTATGCGCACACCTCTGTCACGATCTCTGTAGCCTCGTCAAATGATATTCCCTCAGCGGTAAGAAGTCTGATAAACTCAGGGATCACCATTGAAGGGTGTGTATCATTGATCTGAACTGCTGCATAATCTGCCAGGTCATGAAGATTTGAACCCTTTGCCTTAGCCTCATCAAGGATGAGCTTTGCACCATTTGCCACCATGAAATACTGCTGGTAGATACGGAGAAGATTTCCAGCCTCATCGCTGTCGTCCGGGTACAGGCAGAGTGTAAGGTTCTTTGCAATGTCTGTCTTGTCGAAGTTAATTCCGTCCGGCTCCATGATGGACTCGTCAACGCTCTCGATATCGAAGAGGTGGAGCTTATTTGTTCTGTTCTCGTATCCGGTTACATCAATATCGTACATTCTTGACTGAACCTTCAGATTGCCAAATGTGATCGTGTTGGTAACATCTGTCTTCTCAAGCCAGCTGTCTGCCTCAATCCAAGGATTTGCAGTCTCCTTCTGATAGTTGTTCTCAAATACCTGCTTGAACAGACCCATGTGGTAGTTAAGTCCAATTCCATCTCCGTGAAGTCCGAGGGTTGCCATGGAGTCAAGGAAGCATGCTGCAAGTCTTCCAAGACCGCCATTTCCAAGTGATGGTTCCGGCTCAACCTCCTCTATGTCATAGATGCTCTTGCCATTCTCAGCAAGCACCTGCTTAACCTCGTCAAATACACCAAGGTTGATGAGATTGTTCGAGAGAAGCTTTCCAATGAGGAACTCTGCTGAAATGTAATAAACCTTCTTCTGTCCCTCCTCTGAAACCTTTCCGTCTGCGAGCTTCTTTGTCATATCAAGGAGTGCGAAGTATATCTCCTCATTTGTACAATCCTTGATCTCCTTGTTGTATTTCTTCATGCAAATATCCTTTAACATAATATCCTCCTTACAAATATACGTCTTCACCCTGTTCCTTCCATATAGTCTGGTGAGATCCCTTAATTTATCTATATGTTTCTGTGTAAATTCCCATGTTGCTCCCTGAACTGCATCGCTCCTGTTTTCATTTTCATTTGCTGCAGCTCTTTGCTTCGTAATCCGCCACTTCCAGTTGCCGCCAAGCGTTGATGGATAGTTCATTCTGGCGCTGTTGTCCTTGCCCAGAATATCCTGCATCTGAAGTATGACAGTGTCCGCTGAGCTCATGTAAAGTGCATGTATCATCTTCTCCGCCACATCATCCAGACTGTTCGCCATGAGGTACTTCATCATATATTCCTGAAGCTCCTCACTCTGTCCGCTGATATAACTTTTCAGCATATCATTGTCGTGGGTTCCGATATACGCTACGTAGTTCTTTGCGTGATTGTGCGGCAGATATTCATTTGCCGTATTGCCGTCAAATGCAAATTCCAACACCTTCATGCCCGGATAACCGGATTCCTTCACAAGTTTCTGAACCTCTGGCACGACCACGCCGAGGTCCTCAGCTATAACCTTGGATGAACCTATGGCACTATCTATCGCAGCGATGAGCTTCTTTCCCGGTCCCTGTCTGTAGTAACCGTCCTTCGGTTCTCCATTTGCCGGGATGCTGTAGTATCTGACTATCCCGATAAAATGATCTATACGGATCACGTCGTAGAGCTTTGCAGATGCAGCAATTCTCTTCTTCCACCACGCGAAATCATCCTTCTCCATGACATCCCAGTCATAGATCGGGTTACCCCACTTCTGTCCGTAGCTTGAGAACATGTCCGGCGGACACCCTGCCACAACTGACGGTGCAAGACTTCCAGAAAGCTGGAACTGGTCCGTGTTCGCCCACACATCCGCACTGTCCAGTGCAACATAGATCGGAATGTCACCGATGATGCTTATTCCATTTCTGTTGGCGTACTCTTTTAATGGCATCCACTGCTGGTAGAACTTGAACTGAAGGAATTTGTAGAATTCCACGTCTTCACCAAGCTTTTCTCTGTAAGCTGCCATAGCCTCCGGCTTTCTCTTCTTGATTGCCGGTTCCCACGCAAGCCATTCTCTGTTGTTATGATCAGCCTTGATCGCCATATACAGCGCATAGTCATCTATCCACTGTTCGTTTTCATCTAAGAACTTCATGAAGTCCGCGTAATCTCTTCCATTTGTTTCTTTTGCTCTGCCAAATGCTTTTCTGAGGACTTCAAATCTCTGTCTGTAAATCCTTGCATAATCAATCTCGTCATCACTGTCAGCCCATTTGTAGGATTCTACCTCCTCTTTCTTGAGAAGACCTTCCTCTATCAATGTATCCAAATCGATAAAATACGGATTGCCCGCAAATGCTGAAAATGACTGATATGGACTATCACCGAAGCTTGTTGGTCCTATCGGAAGTACCTGCCAGTACTTCTGCCCTGCTCTTTTCAACATATCAACAAACTCATAAGCATCTCTTCCCATGGTTCCAATTCCGTACGGTGATGGGAGGCTGCTTATCGGCAGAAGTATTCCTGCACCACGCTCCAATGCTTTATTCATCTCTGATACCTCCTAAACAGTTCCTGTTATGATTTGTATTTTATTAGCATTTCACCTTTTATGCTTGCATTATACAGGCAATTAATTGTACAATTCTATCATCTATCAACCTGGGGACGGAGGTACCTGTCCCCTTTGACGAAGTGGAGAGTTGTGGGGGACGGAGGTACCTGTCCCCTTTGACGAAGTGGAGGGTTATATAAAATGAACAGTCTGGAATATGAAAACCTGTTGGAGAATAAGACTCACGCAGATCCGATGTTTCCATATAATACGTATCTGTGTTCTATACCGTTGGACTTCAATTCGGTGTCGCTGCACTGGCACGAGTTTATGGAAATAATCTATATCAAAAAAGGAAAAGGAAATGTTACTGTAGATTTTACCACTCATTATGTGGAGGAAGGTGACATCATCATCATCCTGCCCGGACACATCCACGGTATTTCTCAGCACGAAGGATACTCCATGGAATACGAAAATATCCTGTTCTCCGTCGACATGTTCAGATCAAAGAATCACGACTCACTGGACAGCGAATTTTTCTTGCCGCTTCTGGCAGGCGATGTGGACATAAAGAGCATCTACGACAAGGATGATCCATTGTACCCACAGCTTTCCTCATGCCTGAACCGAGTGGATAAGCTTTGCTCTGAAACTCCCAAAGGATATCATCTGGCTCTAAAGGGATGTTACTTTGAATTTTTCTACATTTTGTTCACTAACTCCACGGTCAGGGATGAATCAGACAGAAAGAACCGCGCCAGAGATCTTGAAAGGACCAAGCTCATCCTCTCATACATAGATGAAAACTACAAAGAGGCCATATCCATTACAGACATAGCCTCCTACTGCGGATTCTCAGAATCCCATTTTATGCGATTTTTCAAAAACACCATGGGTGTGTCATTTGTATCATATCTGAACGACTTCAGACTGAATGTTGCCGCAAGACTTCTATCCACAAATGATGAGAATGTGCTGTCTGTAGCAGAAAACTGCGGATTCTTCAACCTGTCATATTTCAATAGAATGTTCAAGAAAAAATATGGCGTAACACCGAGCCGGTACAGAGAAACTCACAACTGACACCATGGCGTATATTCCCTACTGAAAAGTCACCACTCAAACTGCGCCATGCATACTTCAGTTACGCATCCGATCTGGAGTATGAATTTTTCATCTGATTGCTCAGCTCATAAAGCACCTTTCCAAGAGTGTCGCTTGCCGCCTGCCTTACCATATCGGCAGTCTCCCGGTTTGCCTGCTGCCTGAGTTTCTGCCCCAACTTACTGACAGCATCCGTCTGCTCATCCCTATCAGCTCCGAGGAGATCATCATACCTATATATGATCTCATGCGCCTTAGACATGACCTTCTCGTCATATCTCTCAATATGGAACACCGACTTCGCATACGATGCATCCGCCATTGCCGCGATCATACGGCTGGTCCAGTAGAAATTGTCCGTGGACACTTCCGCGGATGTATTCGCCAGATACTCTGGAACCTCGTCAACATTTGTGTAAAATGGCACCATGACATTGAATGCATTTGATGCAAATGCCAGCCACTGGATGGCACTGCTGTCCTCATCCGCATACGGCCTGATCTGGATCGCCGACATGAAATCCGTTCTGTTCACTCCGATTGACCTGTATGCACCTCGACGGCTCTTGTCGCCGTAATTTCCATATGGATCATACGGAGTGCCCTGATAATGTGAGGACAGGACATACTTCACGTCCTCCATGGTTATCTTCTTCTCCGGTATCATACACCACGGAATGTCGTCCGACACCGGAGTAAAGTCCGCGTCCGGGCCATCCCAGACAGCGGAATTCGGATTAAGTGTCCTCACCATGAACCACGCTCTCGGCGTATTATACACATGATCAGCATCGTCATGACTGCCAAATATATCCCTCGGGCAGATTATACTTGTATATGTGCCATCCGACGAATCAATCTCATTGTTGGTGCTGTCGACTTCTTGTCCACAATCATCGTTCTCATCTTTATCCTGAAGCTCTCCGGTCTGTGATATATTCCGTAGCATCACGCACTCCATATTCTCCACGTTCAGATGATATTTCTCTATAAATTCCGGAAGATCCGCTGAACACATAAATTCGTTCTGTGCCCCAAATGCATCTGCCAGGTCAAATTCATCCATGCCGAACTGGTTTGGCATGACAACATACACGTCATCTGGAACCTTTCTCGCGATCCAGTGATGTCCGCCGATGGTCTCAAGCCACCAGATCTCATCCACGTCCTGAAATGCTATTCCATTCATCTCATAAGTTCCGTACTGTTCAAGCAGACTTCCAAGGCGAATTACACCCTCTCTGGCACTTTTTATATATGGAAGAGTGATGGACACGATGTCCTCCTCACCTATTCCACCTGCCTTCTCTGGCTTATCTCCGTCTGCTGGCTCATAACACACAAGCGGGTCCGCCCCGAGCACCCTCGGATTCGAGGTTATAGTCTCAGTTGCAGTCATCGCCACATTTGCTGCATTTACTCCGCTGGCCGCCCAGATTCCCTCACCGCTTAGAGCGTTCGGCACACAGGTGTATCTCATCGGATCGTCTGGAAGCTCTATCTCCACATGGGAAATAACAGACTTGTAAATGCGCGGCTGCTCCTCAGGATGCACCACAGCATACCTCTTCGGAGTATACGAACCAGCCCCCGAATCATCATTTCTCGCTATTATCGTTGAACCGTCATATGAGGCGGCCTTACCCACTAAAATTGTTGTGCACGGCATGTGTGTTCCTCCTTCTTGCTTCTTATTTTTTATTATTCCATAAATTCCACTTCAACCTTCAGGTCATCTATATCATAATTTAACATTTCAACCATATTTTTTATCACTATCTTTGCCGATTGCTCTGCTTTAGTATAATATTCCTGATTGCCTCTCATTTTCTTTTCAAGTTTTTCCTTGGCATCATTTGTCTGTTTCTCATCGAGGTCAGCGGCATATTGTTGGTTTTTATCAAACAAGCCAGCGTCATAATATAATAAGGTCTTCTTATTCTTCTCATCTATACTTATATCACCTAATACAGGCTTCGGAACTCTAAGCAGCACATATTTTCGTTCATTGTCAACTATATATTCGCAAGCTGCCATATCGACGGTAAATACCCCTTCTGCAGGGATCCTTTTCCACGATGTTACATTATCATAATCTTCATCGCCCTCTCCTAGCAGTTCGTATTCTGCATCACTCACCCTAAAAACTTCCATTTGAGACAATTCTTTTATTCCGGTTATATCTATATCCACCCTGTTTCGTATTTGATACTTTTTTTTCGATTTCTCCTTGCGGTCATTATAAATTCCATTATATACTTCTGCTTCCCTTTCCTGCTTCGCCTGATCATATGCATCACTTCCGGAACTTGCAGCTCTCTTTATAGCCTGTCTCATGAAATACGAAGAAACTGCCACAGCTATTATGATCACTATTATTGGCACAACAACAAATGCTGCACCTGATTTATCACGCTTTTCAAGACTTTTCTTTTGTCTGTTTTCTTTATTCAAGTTACATCACTCTCTTTCATTTGCAAATACTATATCAATCTTTTTCCCATTCATCCTGGAATTATCGCATATTTTCATAAGCTGATCCTTAGCCATCACCTTGGCATGATTTTTAAGGCTGCCATACTCCGGAAGCTTTTTTTCAACTTCGCTCACCGTTATTTTTTTCGCATTTGTAATTGCTTTGTCAGCATCCTCAACTTCTGCGTCACTAAATCTGTTTTTTCTGTAGTCTTTAATTTTCTTTGATGATTTTTGATGTATCTGCAGCTCAGGCTCCGGGACTGTAATCTGAATCATTCCATTCTCCGTTTCCTCTATGACTGCTTTAGATAAGTCCACAGTAAATGTGCCCGTGCACTCTATCTTATATAATATCGCCCACTTGATATTTGTATAATCCTCAGCTTCGGATTCCAGATTATTTCCTTTTGAAATATTATCTACCTTTTCATACAGCTCCATATTACATTCCATCACCTGCAGGGACTCCGCACTTTCCATCTGCGCAAAGATCTCTGACTTTGTATCCTTAGCGCTGAGTCCTTCTTCTTTGCCGTCAGCTGCACCTTTTTGCCAGCCTTCAGTCACACCTTTATATGTACCAATCGCTGTTCCTACACCCTTTCCAAGTGCCTGTCCTGTTTTGTTTCCAATTTCCTGTGCATCAATATAAAGTGGAATAATCTTAAAAGCCAAAAAGCAAACCACCAATACTGACAGCACAAGGGGAATGTATTTCAGATATTTTTTTAGAATCATATTTGCCATTCCGGGTCTCCTCTCATTTGACAATATCTTTAACGGTAAACGTATATATATACTTACCACCTGCATCCTCAGGCTGACCGCATTCGAGGCTGTCACTTTCATATGCGATCTTTTTGCCTGCCTCAACTTTAATCTTATCTCCAACCTTCCATTTTCGTCCCAAGTCAAATGTCTGATTGTTGTTCTTTATCTTATATTTCTGTGAATCTATGGTCACCTCGTCACTTCCAACGATATTTATGGAAACGTCTATGTACTTGTGCAGTTCTATATCGAACTCATTCACCCCATTAACAAGATCTTCACTCCTGAAATTTATTTTTCCATCATTCTCATCCAAATTCCAGTATTCAGGAGTAGAACTCACCACATAATATGAGTCATTATCATAGGTGTAGGAGACTATATTGGTCTTCGTTGCCAATATATCTGTCTCTGACATTTCCACTTCCCCGTTATCTTCGCTCTTCAATTCGTCGTTAATCCACCATTTTCCGGAAACATTTTCCTTGCTGCCTTCCGCATCATAACAGTAAGCCTTAAACTTTATATTTCTCAGATTATATCTCCCAATGGGCTGTACCATCAGCTCAGTTCCATTGAAGTCTCCTGGTATCTTCATAACAACATTTCCGCCCGGACTTACCCAGTCTTTTGTCTGAACCACCTTGTCATTTGTATCACATTCGCATATCCTGTAGTGATCAAATACATAGCTGCCTCCTGTTTCATTTTTTATTTCAATATCAGAAGAATACAGTTCATCACCAGGATTCATGTAAAAGCTTGCCCCAAGTTCCTGCGTCAGTTCTTTGTCCTTATAGAATTTGATATTCATATTGCTATTTGTCGCAACGGTGACGTGAATCGTTCCATCTATTTGTTCTACATCGTCTTCAGCTTCAGCATTCTCTATATACTCATCACTTTCATTCAGCTTATTATCATTTTTTAGCGCCTCGTATTGTTTATAATCTTCATCATTCTTTATTCCAGATTCCTCTTCGATCTGACGGTTTACTGCTTCGTCAAAATCTGACATGCCACAGCCCGAAAGTCCAAGCGCTATTCCTGCCATCAGAATTATTGCAGTCTTTTTCATACCTTTGCTGCTCCCTTCATTTTATTGCATTCAAGCCTATTCCTGATGTCTTAACTTCCACATATATATTGTACCTTAAAATCGAAATCTGTCTATTACAAACTTTTTTATATAGCACTTTATGCATTCTTTTCGTCCCAAAATCTACACCACATTTCACAATGTCAAACGTTCAATTTGTTTGGAGTAAAATAAAAATGGCCACATTCTATCACCAACCGAATTGAATGATAAAATATTGACCATCTTTATGATCCTATATTTTTCTTGTAAACATAATTTTTATTGTGGCAAATACCACATACCCCACCAGCGCTCCCAACGTGTTCATCACCACATCATCCAGCTGGCAATATCCGCGCTCCGTTATAAGCTGCACTGTCTCTATCCCAACGCTTATGAGGAATCCCCATAGCACCGTGAATTTCTCCCAATCTATTTTCTTACTGAGATCCGGCTTTCTGTCCGTCGCCGAAACCGCCAGCGGATACAATATTCCAAATGGGACAAACAACAGTATATTCTCTATGACAAATGCATGCGCCTGCGGTGTCTCGCCCCAGGTTCCGAATAATGTCATGTCTATCCCCTGCCTGGACCCCGGCTCTCTAGACAGAAAAACCGTCACAAACATAACTGCAAGATACACTCCAAGCAGAAACCACACCATAGAATTCCATATGTGAGTTCCCGCTGAGGTCACAGCCGGAACATCATTATCATCTATTTCACTGCTGCCATCCGGCAAATGAATATCCAAATGTCTTTTTCTCCCAGCATGCCACACGCACACGAGATATATAGCAACCGCAAGGATTCCACACAGAATTCCTATGGGCAGGTATCCTACCACTTCCATAACATCTTTAACTATATAATCAAACATATTTTCCCCTCATCGACTTATTATCCTCTGCATCATAACATATTTCTCTGTAATTAAACATACGGAAATAGAATGCATTACCGATAATTTCTTGGGGACGGAGGGGACAGGTACCTCCGTCCCCCCAAGTGGTGATTTTTGGCGTATTTCCGTAGAATTTCTCAAAAGGGGGCAGGTACCTCCGTCCCCTCCGTCACCCCCGTCTCCATTTGCGTTATTGTGAAAAATACTTTTCATTGTTTGAATAAGACGTGTCTGCTATAATTTTGTTTAGTACACAAATATCTCGATATTGTTTACTTATTATTTGATAGGAGATGACCTGTTATTTGAAATCCTTAAAAAAATCTAACACTAAACCAGTAACCAAAATTCTTAAGATAGTAGGTGCTGCTCTTGGAATTATCATTTTGATTGCTGCTATCTTTATCGTCGTACTCACTGTAACCGAATACAAACCTCAAGACTCTGAGGATCTGATGGTAACTTACAACGACCAGCCAGCTACTCAGGATGATTCATTTCCCACTGATACAAACAAGCTCTCCCAGCAGAAGGAATTATCAATTGGCGATAATATTTCCGTTGTTACGTGGAACATCGGCTACGGTTCCCTCGGAGCAAATGCTGACTTTTTCATGGATGGCGGTAATAGTGTGTACACATCCACCAAAGAACAGGTGCTGACCAACATGTCTGCCATCACAGAAGAATTGAATAGTTTATCGCCCGATATTATCCTGCTTCAGGAAGTCGATGAGAAATCCTCCCGAAGTCACAAAATAAATGAAGAGTCCATAATTAAAGATGAACTGTCCTCATACAACAGTTCCTACGCTTACAACTACAAAACGCTCATGGTGCCCTACCCAATTCCACCCATCGGGCAGGTCGCTTCCGGTATAATGACTCTCAGCACTTATCCGGTGTCGGCCGCTTGCAGAATCAAGCTTCCTTGCCCATTTTCTTATCCTATCAGGCTGTGCAATCTGAAACGATGTCTGATTGTATCTAGAATTCCTATTGATGGTACGGATAATGAGCTTGTCATTGTAAATCTACACCTTGAAGCCTATGATTCCGGTGAGGGCAAGGCTGCCCAGACGAAAATGCTTGCAGACATACTGCAAACTGAAACCGATAAAGGCAATTACGTGATAGCTGGTGGCGACTTCAACCAGACATTTTCAAATACCGACATATCAGCCTATCCCCAGCAATCTGCTGAACTATGGGCTCCTGGTCTCATAGATATTTCTGAATTTGGAAATGATTTTACATGTATAACTGATTCGTCAGTTCCTACATGCCGTTCGCTGGACAAGTCTTACAACAACGAGGATGATAAATTTCAGTTTTATGAAATTGACGGTTTTATTGTTTCATCAAACATTTCTATCAAGTCTATTGAAACAGTTAATCTGGATTTTCAAAACTCAGATCACAATCCAATAAAACTTGAGGTAATTCTTAATTAACTTAATTACGCACAAATGCCGCTCCCTTTTTATCGGGAACGGCATTTTTCTATCACGCAGCCTTTCTCCCCCCCGGTAGGACTGGCATCAAAAACAAACTGTTTTATCACCAGCGACAGCCATTTTTACCTGTCAAATAGGCAAATGGGGGACAGGTACCTCCGTCCCCAAAACAGGGGTTTTTGACGCATTTTCGTCGTTTTCGGCAAAAGGGGTCAGGTACCTCCGTCCCCACGGCCGGACATGCAAACAGGCGGCGTTCCAGTTGAATCCAACCAGAACGCCGCCTGTTTACGGTGATATCTATTTGATTGTGTTTATCTCTCTTATGCGTTGGCCTGTGCCTTCAGCTCGTCTAGCATCTGAGGAAGCTTAGTGTCCATCTCCTCGCTCTTGAACTGACATGTGCCGACCTTCTTGTGGCCACCACCGCCATACTTGAGCATAAGACTGCCGACATCCATTGTAGCTGTACGATTGAGAATACTGTATCCGCATGCGGCTGAACAACCCTGTCCACCACGACCACTGACTATCCAAGCCGACACATTCTGCTCAGGATACATGCTATAGATCATAAAACGATTGCCTGTATATATAGGATCAACACCGCGGAGATCACTGATTATCAGGTTGCCGTCAACTACTGTGTGTGCTTTAACCATCTCCTTAAACTTCTCTGTCTGCTCATTGTATAGCTCGATTCTCTCCTGAATATCTGGCATGGCAAGTATCTCATCTGTAGTCATGGTTCGACACGCATCAATTAGCTTTTCCATCAACTGATAGTTAGATATAGTAAAATTTCTGAATCTTCCAAGTCCCGTTCTTGGATCCATAAGGAAACCTATGAGAATCCACCCTTTCGGATTCTGAACATCATCTATAGTAAGATTTCCCGAGTCAACCTTATCAACAGCCTCCATCATATCGTCAAATTGAGGAAACCGCTCCCTTCCGCCATAATATTCATAGATAATTCTCGCACATGATGGTGTGATACGGCTTTCACCTTTGTATTTACCCTCAAGAGCAAGTCTCTCATGCTCGCTTGAATGGTGATCAAACCAAAGACCACAGCCCTCGACAAATGGAACATTTGCAAGGCAGTCATCCTCATTAACCTCAATCAATCCATCCTGAAGATCCTTGGGATGCGCAAATTTCCAATGGTCTATTATTCCAGCCTCCTTCAGAAGTGCTCCACATGCAAGTCCGTCAAAATCTGATCTTGTAACCAATCTCATAATACATTCCTCCCTGGTATTTTCCGTCAAAATCTATATATAATTATATAAAAATCCCTCTTGCAAATCAACATGATTCCGCCATCCTTCCAGCTCTTCAGCTCTCTAGCTCTTCATCTCTCTCCAGTTCTTCATCTCTTTTCATCTCTCCAGCTCATCACATGCTATATCCCAATATACAAAACATACCACAGATAAACAAAAGTGCCGGTACAAAACCGACACTTTATATAAGTTAAAAAAATCTTTATTTGTAATTTGGGCACCATATTACTCAACCGGGATCCATCCTCTTCCCATAAGTCTTTCTATATTACTCTCCGGAGTCAAGTTGATAGCACCATCCTGATTCTTGTATCCAGAGTAAATTCTCGAACACAGACGTTCATTGGAATCAAAACAAACCTGAATAATTACCCAATCCCAGCCATCACTATTACCTTTTGCATATGTTCTTCCATTTGAGATATTTACACCTTCGCCCCTGAGGAATTCATCAAGCTCCTGACAATAATCCCAATCATTGTTAGATACTTGGCCATTTATCTCAATACCTCTGTCTGCTCCACACCATACTTCGGAAAAATTCTTGCTGTGATATGGCACTGGTGCATTATCTCTTGTCCCGTTGCACAACATAACCCACGCGCCATAGCCAGTTCGTTTCGTTCCCGCTGGAATCTTTATTGTACCATCAGAAAATCCATATATAAGTACATCCTCTATAGCCTTTGCATTCTTTATGTCCTTCGCTCTCTTACTCTTCTCGATATACTTTATCAAAGCCGGAGCAAGGGCACCTGCCAAGATAGCCATAATTGCAATTACAATTATCAGCTCTACCAATGAAAATCCTTTGGAATCTGATCCAACTCGATTTATTCTTTCCACGATTTCCCCTCCATGTAAGTAATGACAATTCCACACTATGTCATATCCTATATTTTATTCATCCAATATAAATTTATACCGAATCAATACATGTCGTTATTGTAATACCAGCATTAGATATATGTCAATAACTGTGCATCCGCTATTTTTAATCTATTTTACAATACCACATTTACCAACCTGGCTCAAACCTTCCCCACCGCTGATCCTTCTCTGACAACATCAGCGGGGTTCCATCCTTCAGCGTATATCCCTCAGCCGAAGCACTTCCTCTATATTCACCGCATACCTCCGGCCATACAATCCCGATTTCCGGGTCATTCCACGCTATGCCACCCTCGTCATTCGGGTGCCAGAAGTCATTCACCTTGTAACAGAATTCAGCCTCATCGGAGAGGACTAGGAATCCATGGGCAAATCCCGCTGGTATCAGAAATTGCTTTTTGTTCTCGGCTGACAATATCTCCCCATGCCATCTGCCGTATGTCGCAGAGTCAGTGCGCAGATCTACTACCACATCAAACACCACTCCGCGAATGGTGCGCACAAGCTTGCACTGTGGATGATCCATCTGAAAATGCAATCCCCGAAGTACCCCTTTTACAGACATCGACTGATTATCCTGCACAAATTTAACTTTTATTCCATGTTCTGCCAGATCACGCTCATTATATGTCTCGACGAAATATCCTCTGCTATCCCCGTGAACTGTCGGAGTTATCACACATAGCCCCTCTATTCCGCCAACATTCTTCTCTACATCTATCTGTCCCATATCCCTTATATCCTCTCTTATACGGTCTCACATTTATCTAAATATGCATCCTGTCGTACATCTTGTGAGGAGCTATTCAAAGAATCACACAACCATCTAAATATACATTTTCAGTCAACATATCCAACATCAAAAGCATCGCAAGACTTAGTTGTGCAACTCTATCAGATACCTCGCCAACGCATCCCGCCAATCCGGCAAAGGTACAAATCCGTTTTGTGTCAATTTGCTTCTGTCCAGCCTGCTGTTATACGGTCTGGCTGCCTTGGACTGTCCATATTCAGCCGTGCTGACAGGTATAACCTTAGTAGAATACCCAGCCTGCCTGAATATCTCGCGTGCAAAATCATACCAGCTTATATAACCGCCCTCGTTTGTGGCATGATAATATCCATACTTGTCCGTTTCAAGCATATCAACCAGCAGCCTCGCCAGATCAAATGTATAAGTAGGCGTGCCAATCTGATCATTCACCACTCTTATCTCATCGTGAGTCCTTCCGAGGCGGAGCATGGTCTTTACAAAATTCCCACCATGCAAGCCAAATACCCAGGCAATTCTCACTATAAAAAACTTATCAAGAAGTCCTGATACTGCCTGTTCTCCAGCCAGCTTAGACTTTCCGTACACATTCAGAGGATTAAAATCCTGACAGTCCGGTCCCCATGGAATATTCCCCTGTCCACCAAACACATAATCCGTGCTTATGTACACCATCTTACACGACAGTTCCTTGCAGATCTCAGCTATATTCTTTGTCGCAAATGCATTTATCGAATACACTTTGTCATGCACCGAAACATCCTCCGCAGCATCAACAGCCGTCCATGCAGCACAGTGGACCACAGCATCTGGCTTGATCGTCAGAAGTTCTCTCCTAGTATCATCGGAACTGCATATGTCGAAAGTCACATACCGAAACGAACCACAAACCTCACTTTTGCATCTATTCGGCGTCATGCAATCTGTCGTTGCAAACTCTTCTTCTGATTTTATATCAGACCCTATGACATCATATCCCCGGCGCAAAAGCTCATTTGCCACATCATGCCCGAGCTGGCCACACACGCCTGTCACGAAAACTTTCTTTACTCTATCCATATCTCTCATCAATCCCAGTTCAAACTAACGATTCCCATACATTTTCTCGTAATAGCTCTGATACTCACCGCTGATGATAGTCTCCCACCACTCACGGTTCTTCAGATACCACTTTATCGTCTTCTTTATTCCGTCCTCAAACTTAGTCTCCGGCAGCCAGCCAAGTTCACGATGTATCTTGGTTGGATCAATGGCGTATCTCATGTCATGCCCCTTGCGATCCGTCACATAAGTTATCAAGCTCTCCGGCTTGCCGAGCTCCCTGCAAATGAGTTTTACAATGTCAATATTTCTCTTCTCATTGTGTCCGCCCACATTGTAGACCTCTCCCACGCGGCCTTTGTGTATGATAAGGTCAATAGCCTTGCAGTGATCCTCCACATACAGCCAATCGCGGACATTCAATCCCTCGCCATACACGGGCAGGGGCTTGTCAGCCAAGGCATTTGCAATCATGAGCGGTATCAATTTCTCTGGAAAATGATACGGTCCATAGTTATTTGAACATCTGCTTATAGTCACAGGTAGTCCATATGTCCTATGATATGCCTGCACCAGCAGATCTGCCCCTGCCTTTGAACTGCTGTACGGTGAACTCGTATGAATAGGCGTCTCCTCCGTAAAGAACAGATCCGGTCTGTCAAGCGGCAGGTCTCCGTACACCTCATCCGTGGAAACCTGGTGATACCTCTGTATTCCGTATTTGCGGCAGGCATCCATAAGTGTTGCCGTTCCTATAATATTGGTCTGCAGGAACACTTCCGGATTCTCTATGGACCTGTCCACATGGCTCTCGGCGGCAAAATTCACCACCATATCCGGATGTTCCTCCTCAAACAACTGATATACGCCGTCCCTGTCGCAAATATCCATCTTCACAAATCTAAAATTCTCTCTGTCCATGACTGGCTGCAGAGTAGACAAATTCCCCGCATACGTCAGCTTGTCCAGACAAATGATCCTGTACTCAGGATGTTTCTTTAACATATAAAATACAAAATTACTTCCTATAAAACCGGCACCGCCGGTAACTATGATCGTCATATCCTATTTCTCCTGTTCTCACCCTAATCCGGGGACGGAGGTGCCTGTCCCCATCACTGGGGACGGAGGTACCTGTCCCCTTTTATGTTAACTTGGCGGGGCCGGAGGTACCTGTCCCCTCCGTCCCCCGATTTTAATAAAGATGCTCCTGATATTTGCCATCAAGTACATCCTTTAAGTATTGTCCATACTGATTCTGTTTCATCGTCTCGTAAACTGCCATAACCTCATCGCGGCTTATCCATCCATTCAGGTATGCAATCTCCTCCAGGCAGCCTATCTTTCTGTGCTGGTGCTGCTCAACTGTCTTGACAAAATTGGTCGCGTCAACCAAGCTCTCGTGGGTTCCCGTATCAAGCCATGTAAATCCCTGTCCAAGCAGCTCCACATTCAGCTCACCGTCATCGAGATAACGCCTGTTCAGATCTGTGATCTCTAGCTCACCTCTCGCACTCGGCGTTAACGCCTTGGCATATTCAACAGCCCTGTTGTCATAAAAATACAACCCCGTGACGCAATAGTTACTCTTGGGTTTCTCCGGTTTTTCCTCTATGGAAACAACTCTTCCATCCTTATCAAATTCAACTATACCAAAACGCTCCGGATCATCCACATAATATCCAAATATTGTAGCGCCCTTGCCATTTTCAGCATTTTCCACAGCAATCTTCAGCTTTTCATTAAACCCATGTCCAGAGAAAATGTTGTCCCCAAGAACCATCGCCACCGTGTCATCGCCGATAAAATCCTCGCCAATGATAAATGCCTGAGCCAATCCATCCGGCGACTGCTGGATTTTATATGTCAGATTGAGTCCGAACTGATGTCCGTCCCCTAAAAGCCTTTCAAATCTAGGCGTATCCGCCGGTGTCGATATGATCAATATATCCCTTATGCCCGCATTCATGAGAACCGACATAGGATAATAGATCATGGGCTTGTCATATATAGGCAACAGCTGTTTACTTGTAACCTTTGTAAGCGGATAAAGCCTTGAACCAGAGCCTCCCGCAAGGATAATTCCCTTCATGATATGTACCTCCCGTGTGCTTTTGTAATGCACATATACATGTATCTTATCATATATGGGGGATATATAAAATGGAAAATGCAGAGGGGTGCGCTCCTTTCTTATACACTATGGCTATAATATACCCTCCAGCGTTAAGGCGTGCCGTGCAAATGTTCGCAGAATGTTCATCTACACCCGCCACCTCAGATCTCCCCTGGCAAGTCTTTCCTCTCAAAGCATATAATAAGCATCCATTCTACCAGTCTACCAGCCAAAATCTAACAGCCAGTTATTCAGTCTCCGCTCCCGATCCATATCCGACAGACTTTCATCTGCCGGTGCGATATATTCTCCTTTAATTGTGCCATCTAAAATATAGAACACCCGCTTGCAGCGCGATGCCACCTTTGCATCATGTGTCACCATCATGATTGTAGTTCCCTCATCATTTAACCGAACCAGCTCATTCATCACTTCCGTGGAGGATGCCCGATTAAGCGCACCTGTCGGCTCGTCCGCAAACAACAGTTTCGGATGATTGATCATGCTCCGGCAGATACAGGCACGCTGCAACTGTCCTCCGGACACTTCATTAATGTCATGATCCGCCACCTCAATAATAGATAATTTACGCATCAGTGCCTCCGCACGGGATACCTTCTCCGCTCGACTATCTCTCGACTTCTTACTCTCTACCGCCGGAAGCAGAATATTATCAAGAATCGTCAGGTTCTTCATCATATACATTTGCTGAAAGATAAATCCCATATCATCCAACCGCTTCTTTGCCAATGTGTTCTTATCCAGTTTCATTATATCCTGACCATCAAATAAAACCGATCCACTTGTTGCAAGATCCATACCTGACACAGAATACAACAATGTGGATTTTCCGGAACCGGACGGTCCCATAATAGCAACCATATCCCCCTCTTCCACATTGAAACTCACATTACGCAATACGTTATTCTGTCGTTTATCAATCACATAGGTCTTACACAAATCCTTTACTTCTAATATATTTCCCATCTGTCTTCCCATCCTTTTACATCTTTTCCCATCAAGCATTCTCTATGCTATCATCTTGTTCTATTCTACATTTACCAAATCTGTTCCACGGATCGCGTATACTCTCCATGCAGTGATTCCAATCGTGAGCAGCGTCGCTCCCAGAATAATACCCGGATAGATCAGCAGCATCTTTATTGGATCAAAACAGTACCGCACTTCTGTCGCCCCCATCATCGCCCAGATCGGATCACACCACAATTTTGTAACGGGTACCGCAAACGCCACAGCACACAACTCCGCCACTATCGCTACCAGAAGGAACCGGCACACCTGCCATTTCCATATAGCACCATTTGTAAATCCAATCGCCTTCAAAAGCGCGATCTGACTAATCTCCGTTGACAGAAAAGAACGTTCCATCAGCACTGTTACAAGAATCACTACAATCCCTGTTATGACCAGAAGCAGCAGGATCACAGAATCCATAGCATCCGCAACTCCCATACAATCCACGCAGTATCCAGCCGCGTCATAGACCCCATCAATATCATACATCTGTTTGATCTTCTGTACCCGCTTTGTAATCTCCTTGTCATCCGGATGGTCAGCAAAATCAATCTGATATGCCATCATTGCATTGGCATATACCATCGATGTAGGTGCATCCTCATGCAGTCTTGCGACTTTGCCAAGCTGGTTCATCGACTGAAACATCGCCGTTACCATACACTTTCTTTTTTCTGCCCCAAAATCAATTGTAATCGTATCACCAATTCCTATTCCTAATTGTTCACCAATGGCAGGCGTGATCGCAATCTCATTTGCATTTTGCGGCGCAGTTCCCTCTGTATAGCTATACTCGGATGCTTTTGTCTCCGTATTTTGCTGGAAAATAACCGAATAAGCCTCTCCGTCCACCTCACAGGAATATTGGTACCAGATTTCCATACTGACTTTACCCGGCATTCCCATCTCTTCCAGATCCTTTTCAATTGACCGGTAATTCTCTTTTAACTGCTTTTCCCCATCCTCCTTCATAACACTCATTTTGAGCAGTTTGGCATCCGGTATATAGATGTCTGATTCCTTTCCAAAACAGGTGATCAGATTCTTACTCTTCATTGTGGAGGATACCAGCACCATCCCTAACATAATAACGGAACACAGGAAAAAGGCCAGCCATATGGTCAGATACCGTTTCGGTGCACTCAGCACATCATTTACTGCCATATAAAATGATGCCTGCACATGGGAACGTCCCAGGCGGTACCCGGATTTCTTCCGGTATCTCTCTCCGGTCTGACCACTCCGTATCGCATCAACCGGTGTTAGTTTCTTTACATTTCCTGTACACAGATAAGCAACCCATACCATGAGCACCATAACCAGTACTGTACCGATCGCATTGATTCCATGACCATTGTCACTTCCAAGAACCATTTTGGCAGATACCGACGCAATCAACATGTTACCAAACGGAATACTCAGGGCAAAACCGGTCACTCCTCCCACGAAAGCCATTACACAATATTTGACTATATACAATTTGCGAATCCGGCTATTTTTAATTCCAATCGCCTTCATAACCCCAATCTCACGATATTCCCCTTGTATGGTAAATGCGATCACAAATCTTAAGATCACAAACGACACAATAATCAAACAGATGCTAAGCACTAACACGACCATTGCCACAATCATATCCATTACATACGCCATTTTGATCGTGGAGCGATCTGAACTAAACAAAATGTTAGATGCCCGGGTCAGCTCGGAAGCAAGTGCTTTCGTATCGTCCGTTGCGACATGAAAGATCCTTCCTTCATACGTCTTTACCTTCTCACTTCTTGCAAACACCTGATAATCCTCACTATTCATGATCAACCGGGTATTCCCCATCATGTCGGATCCAAGCAAAGCGTCCTTGATCTCTCCGGCGATCCGGAACGTCATATCCACATCCCGCATCTGAATACGGAGCATATCTCCCACCTTTGCATGATTCTTAGCAAGCATTCCACTTGTGATATAGATTTCTCCCTGCTTTACCTGTGTCAGCTGCTCATTATCCGGCAGAAAAAAATGCAGCTGATCTTTTTCTAACGACTGCAATACCAATGTATTATTCTTGGTACTAAGTTTCTTTCCATTTACTGTCACATCATCATTGGAGCCCCAGATGCAATGTTCCTCCCGGAAATTTGAAACGGATGTTGAATGCTCCAGAAGTTCCCCGACACCTCCATCTCCCGACTGGGTAAATACCATATAATCCAGCAGTCCCGCTTTTTCAAAAAAATAATCCGTTCCATTTAATATGGTTACCACATTATTCAATCCACTTGCCACAAACATTGCAGCCAGAATTACAAAAAGCAGCAGGATTATATTCATGGTACGATTCCTCTTCAGATCTCTTTTCAATATATTGAGATACATATACATAACTCCCTTCCTGTTTTCTTGTATCCAGCATAACAGAAGAATTATTAAATAATCCTTAAATAATCTACTGCCTATATTAGAACAAATGGGCAATTACGACTTTTTGCGCCCTTGCTTTATCGTACGAACTTCCCTATAAAGCAAGTAGACCGGGCAGGATCACTCCCACCCGATCTAATGATACAATCTCACTATATCTTTCGCAAAACCATCGTAACCGTAAATTCATTATCCTTCGCTGTCCCGGCATAGATCTCGCCATCCATCTTGTGAAGAAGCTCCTTACAGATATACAATCCTAATCCGCTGCCTCTGACATGTTCACTGTTACTTCCCCGGTAAAACGAATCAAAAATATGTGCCATCTCTTCCTGTGGCAATATATGTCCGGTATTCGTAATTGACACAAGCACATGAGCCTCTTCCTCTGAAAATGATATTCTTATGCTTCTCCCATCTCCGTATTTGATCGCATTTTCCAGTATATTCTGTCCTGCCTCAATCATACGGTCTTCATCCCCATACACCAGACATCCCGGCACATCTTCCACTATAAAACTTGTATGAAGCTGTTCCAACTTCTCTGCATAATAATGAACAAGCATGCGTATCACTTTCGAAAGATAGATTTCTCCATTGTGCACTTCCATTTGCAGAAAATCTTCCCTTGCCGCCTGTACAATCTGTTCTACATAACGATTGATCTCGTCTGCATTCCTTCGGATTCCTGCAATGGCCTGTTGCCGCTCCTCCTCTTCGTCATACAAATTGGTGGCAAGCGCCTTTGTATACAGATCAATTGCGGACAACGGTGTCCGGATATCATGTGACAGAGATAATACTAATGTTTTTTTCTCCTTTTCTAATTCCAGCTCACGGATCTTATCTGATTCCAATTTCTCACGCAGCATATCCATTCCCCACAGAAAGCGCCCAAAAAACTTGCTTTTTTCTGCTTTTACCGGAACCGACAGATTGCCCTTGGCAAGTTCTGTGGTCAGATATTCCATCGTATTGAATGGAGCAATGACTTTCTTTCCCATCATATACAGGACAACTGCAGATATCAGCCACATAACCATCAACATTCCATTCATCATCGTTACCGTGTGGCTGCCTGGATTCTTCCGGTAACAGAACCGATACCATGTACCATCAATGTCTTCTATCCGGTATTCTTCATTACACACTTCATCCGGATCAAATATCTGAACCGATAAAAGGCTGGTATATTTCCCCATGTCCAGATCTTTCGCCGAAATACCTTCCCTCATGTCCTGGGCTGCCCGTGAGACATCCACGAGATATTCTTTCTGTGCCCGGTGGGAGTCGTACCCGGTTATGACAAAATTACATATTCCGATCAGGCATAATTCCAATAACAAAATACCTGCTGCAAATCTTCTATATCTACTCAAAACGATACCCCGTTCCCCATTCCGTAATAATATGTACCGGATGTTTTGGATCTTTCTCAATCTTGTGCCGGAGCCATTTGATATGCACCGTCAATGTCTGCATTTCCGATTCACTGTCACTTCCCCATATGGTATGAAACAGATACTCTTTCTTCAACGTCACTCCCGGATTCTCCATCAATAATTTCAGCAGTTCAAATTCCTTTGCTGTCGTCTCGACCGGCTGCCAGCTCCGCTCCGGTTCTGTCCCGATCGCACGATAAACCGTCTGCATAACAGTATTTAATTTGATATCACCACTGATCATCTCTGCCTGTGAATACTTTCTTTTGAATATACCATTGATCTTCGCCAATAAAATATCTACATCATATGGCTTATCTATATAATCATCCGCTCCGAGATTCAGTCCCTTTAACTTATCCTCTTTCTGTGTTCTGGCACTTGCAATCAGAATATGCGCATTGGAGCTCTCACGAATTCTAGAACATACAGCAAATCCATCTATGCCCGGAAGCATCAGGTCAAGAATCACTAATTTGGCTCCATATCGTTCAAATAACGCAATCGCCTTTTCTCCCGTATCGACAACACTGACTGTATAGTGTTCTTTCTGTAAGAAATCAAAAAGCAGCTTGCCAATCTCTTTATTATCTTCTACCACAATAATATCTAACATGTCTTCTCCTCTTTATAGAACAAAGTTTCCTATAAAATTAAAAAAGGTTTCAAAATATACTATCTTAATGATAGCATACTTTGAAACCACTACAAACCAAAATCTCTATCTTCCTCCCCATTGACAATCCCTCCCCCCAAATGCTATCTTGCCATCATAAACATCAGTATTCTGAACAGCATCATGTTATTAACGCAGCAATCGTCGTTCAGAATTGCAGACTAGTAATATATCAACCGTGGCCTAACACCCACCAGCTAAAAGAGAGGATTCTACGTATGAAGAAACTATCCACAACAAAGATGGTCGATACCATCACAACAAAGAGAAAAGACAAGAATCTCTCACAGGCACTTGCTGAAGCCTTAGACTTCGAAGTCGTTGACCTATTCGAAGAAGAGAAAAAGACAGCAAATGCAGCTGCACTCGACAAAAAATACAATATAGCAGTAGCAGGAACCGGATATGTAGGACTGTCAATAGCAACCCTTCTTGCACAGCACAATCACGTGACTGCAGTTGACATCATTCCAGAAAAAGTTGAACTTATAAATAATAAGAAGTCTCCTATTCAGGATGACTACATCGAGATGTATCTTGCGGAGAAGGAGCTTGACCTCACAGCAACATTAGATGGCGAAACAGCATACAAGAATGCTGATTTCGTAGTAATCGCTGCACCTACCAATTATGACAGTAAGAAAAACTTCTTCGATTGCTCAGCAGTAGAGGCCGTAATTGAGCTTGTGCTTAAGGTCAATCCAGATGCCACTATGGTTATCAAATCAACTATTCCTGTCGGCTACACTGCATCCGTCAGGGAAAAATACAATACACATAACATAATATTCAGTCCGGAATTTCTCCGTGAGTCAAAGGCCTTGTATGACAATCTCTATCCATCACGAATTATCGTGTCATGCGATGAAGAATCTACTGACAAGGCGCATACCTTTGCTGCACTACTCCAGCAGGGTGCCATAAAAGAAAATATAGATACCCTGTTCATGGGATTCACAGAGGCCGAGGCAGTAAAACTCTTTGCAAATACCTATCTTGCTCTCCGTGTGTCATATTTCAACGAGCTTGATACATATGCAGAAACAAAAGGACTTAATACCAAGGAGATCATCGATGGAGTATGTCTCGATCCTCGTATCGGCAGCCACTACAACAATCCAAGCTTCGGTTATGGCGGATACTGCCTGCCAAAAGACACCAAGCAGCTCCTGGCAAACTTCAACGACGTTCCTCAGAATATAATATCTGCAATAGTAGAATGCAACAGAACCAGAAAAGACTTTATCGCAGACCGGGTTCTTAACATGGCCGGTTACTATGATTACTATGATCGCGGTGATTTTTCCCCTGAACAGGAAAAAGAATGTGTCATAGGTGTATATCGTCTGACAATGAAGAGCAACTCAGATAACTTCCGTCAGTCATCCGTCCAAGGCGTCATAAAAAGAATCAAAGCAAAGGGTGCAAAGGTCATAATCTATGAGCCAACACTAAAAAATGGAGAGACATTCTTCGGTTCAGAGGTTGTAAATGACCTTAAGAAATTCAAGAAAAAAAGTCATGCTATCATTGCCAATAGATATGATTCATGTCTCGATGATGTAAATGATAAAGTTTATACAAGAGATATTTTTAAGCGGGATTAATTCTATAATCTACCTCTTATGTGGTTGTGGGGGATATATAAAATGGAAAATGCAGATGGGAAGGGATGCCCATATGCTATTCTTAGTTTTCACACGTTAAAGAAAAGATAAAAAGGGGACCATGTATTCTACATGATCCCCCAAAAGCGCTATACCATTACACAGAAATTATGTAATGCTCTTCCACGGGCATTCCCTTATATTTGAACCAAAGTGGTAAACTTTTTAATGAGAGGAGGGTGCGGACAAAATTCTGGACTACTATAGGGCTTCGAAAGGAGCCTTTTTATGTATTCAAAAGAACAAAAGGATATTGCACTACGGATATATCATCAAACAGAGTCTGTAACTGAAACTATTAGGATTCTAGAGTATCCAACACGTAGAAATCTGTACACATGGATTGCTGAGGAAAATAACCCACCCAAAACAAGGAAAGAATATCCTGTAATTAATAATCCTCCTGATCATCCTCGCAATCCTCCATTAGAAGTAAAATTAGATGCAATTCACCGTTGCTATGAGCTCGGAGAAAATATAAAATATGTTTCAGAAGACATTGGGTATAGTAGAGCTATTATTTATCAATGGCGAAAACGTTATTTAAAAGAAGGTACATTAGGTCTTATGAATCACAAAAACATTACTCCGGGAACATTAGTAGAAGGCTCTGTTTCAAGTACAGATATTTCTTCTGATGAAATAAATCAGTTGAAGGCTCAAATGCAAGATATGCAATTAGAAATAGACATTCTTAGAGAAACAATAAATGTATTAAAAAAAGACCCAGACATCGATCAGAGTGCTCTCAGCAACAGAGAGAAGGCGGTGATAATCGATGTCTTGAAAAATAGATACTCACTGCCACTATTATTACAAAAATTACAATTATCAAAAAGCAGTTATTATTATCAGGAACAATCCCTACAAAAAGAAGATAAATATACACTTTTACGTGTTAGAGTCATTGAATTATTTACAGAGAATAAAGGTCGATATGGTTACAGACGAATTCACGCCCTACTTAAGCGTGAAAATATAATTGTCTCAGAAAAAGTTATTCGTAGGATTATGAAAGAAAAACAACTTGTAGTAAAAATCAAACGAACTCGTAAATATAATTCCTATCAAAGTGAAATATCTCCAGCAGTAGATAATCTAATTAACAGAAATTTTTCTGCATCTAAACCTAACGAAAAGTGGTTAACAGATATAACCGAGTTTGCAATTCCGGCAGGAAAGGTTTATTTATCGCCTATAGTAGATTGTTTTGATGGCTTACTTGTCAATTGGAATATAAGCACTTCTCCAGATGCATTACTTGTCAATTCTATGCTTGATGATGCAGCTAAATTACTATCTGTAGGAGAAAAAACAATCATACATTCAGACAGAGGCGTACACTACCGCTGGCCAGGCTGGATTGACAGGATGGAGAAAAATGGTTTCATACGATCAATGTCAAAGAAAGGCTGTTCACCTGATAATTCTGCCTGTGAGGGTGTATTTGGAAGAATTAAAAATGAGATGTTCTATAATGCAGATTGGTCTGTGGTAAACATCTCAGAATTTATTGGTATTTTAAATAATTATCTTTATTGGTATAATGAAAAAAGAATAAAAAAATCATTAGGATATTTGAGTCCTATAGAGTACAGACATAGACTTGGATTGGTCACTTAGATAGTCCAAGGAGAGTCTGTGAAAAGTTTTCTGTAAATAGGATTTAGAGGTCTTCTATGATAAAATATTAAATCATAGGAGGCCTTATTTTATGGCAAGAGAAAAAAAACCAGTACACAAAGTACAAATGACAGAAGGTAAAAGAAACATTATCCGCCAGCTTCTTGAAGAGTATGACATTGAATCCGCACAGGATATTCAGGATGCGCTGAAAGATCTGCTTGGTGGTACTATCAAAGAAATGATGGAAGCAGAAATGGACGATCATTTAGGATACTCCAAGTCTGAACGATCAGATAGCGATGATTATCGTAATGGCTATAAGACCAAGAGGGTTAATAGCAGTTATGGCAGCATGGAAATTGAAGTTCCACAGGATCGCAAGTCAACATTTGAACCACAAGTGGTAAAAAAACGTCAAAAGGATATTTCAGATATTGACCAGAAGATCATTTCAATGTATGCAAAAGGTATGACCACTCGTCAAATATCTGATACATTGGAAGATATTTATGGATTCGAAGCCTCAGAGGGCTTTATTTCGGATGTAACAGATAAGATAATGCCCCAGATTGAAGATTGGCAAAATCGTCCTCTTTCCGAGGTTTATCCAGTGATTTATATTGATGCGATACACTATTCTGTTCGTGATAATGGTGTCATCCGGAAACTTGCAGCCTATGTCATTCTTGGAATAAATCAGGATGGATACAAGGAGGTTTTGACAATCGAAATAGGTGAAAACGAAAGTGCAAAATACTGGCTGTCTGTTTTAAATGGACTGAAAAATCGTGGAGTAAAAGACATCCTGATCGTCTGTGCAGATGGACTGACCGGCATCAAAGAAGCCATTACTGCAGCCTATCCTAAAACAGAGTATCAACGTTGTATCGTTCATCAGGTCAGAAATACAATGAAGTACGTCGCAGATAAAGATAGAAAACCGTTTTGTGCAGATTTAAAAACTATTTACCAGGCACCAACTGAAGAAAAAGCAATAGAGTCATTGGAGCGAGTCACTGCAAAATGGAGTGAGAAATATCCGAATTCCATGAAGAGCTGGAAGCAAAACTGGGATGCCATCTCACCAATCTTTAAGTTCTCTGCTGATGTCCGGAAAGTTATATATACCACAAATGCAATAGAAAGCCTAAATGCGACCTATAGAAAACTTAACCGACAGCGGAGTGTATTTCCTAGCGATACAGCACTGCTAAAGGCGCTTTACCTATCCACTTTTGAAGCAACTAAGAAATGGACGCTCCCGTTGCGAAACTGGGGACAGGTTTATGGGGAGTTGAGCATCATGTACGAAGGACGACTCCCAGAATAAAGTTCAAAGCTTGTTTTACAGGTGGATTTATTCACCTGCTCTTGACATGCTTAAAACAACACTGTTATATATAAAACAAGGGCTGAACGCTCTGTCCAGAGCCTTCAGCCCAGTTATTATCATAGGAGATCACATTTACAGACTTTTATTCACACACTCTCCACGGAAATGTCCGCACCCTCCACCCGCAGACTGCGTCTGTCTATTTGTTATGCCCCAAAACAGAACTTTTTGGCTCTTCATCCGGAATACAACACTGGTTGTGGTTCTTCCTGATACATCGAGCACTTAGCGAACAGTTAACTTAATGGCATTGCCAATGTAGTCTTGCACACTCACTTTTTCATTGACATTTGCATAGCTAACCTCACACCCTCTATTCCTTTGAAAGTTCACACTTCTTTAATATAATTTCTTTATTATATTTTTCGATCCAAAATAACATGTCTGCATAAGTAAGCACATCAAAATCAACACCACATATATCATTTAATGCCAATGTCTTTATTCTACCTTGAACGTATGAATCATGCCCTAAATTTGTTTCTGGGAATTCAAACGTGGACTTATCTATTAAATCATTATAACACTTGGTCATTCCTTTCTTCTCATAATCTGATAGCAAAAATAAAAACATTATATATATTGCCGCCATAAATGCAATTGCATAATTAGAATAGAGTACTGATTTAGGCATCTTTCCATCAAGGATATCAAATGAAACCAATCTGACATTTAAAAGAGCACCTGTAATACATGCACATATCTTATGCCCATCCATTTTATTTTCATCATTACTTCCTGTATTAAAATAGTTATTGCGAACCCTCAGTCTTATCTCTTCATATTCCAAATATAATTTTTTACACATTTCCTTTGAAACATCAATTGTTAAATTATATCTGCTTCGAACATCCGCAGGAATCTCGCTAACAACATTTTGTGCAGCTTTTACAATACCTTGCTCCCACAAATAATCGAACGTTTCTATTTTCATTTGTATTCTCCTACACACATCTTAAATTTCGAAACAAA
This sequence comes from uncultured Coprococcus sp., assembly GCA_902461735.1. Lineage (GTDB taxonomy): Bacteria > Bacillota > Clostridia > Lachnospirales > Lachnospiraceae > Coprococcus. The sequence continues at coordinate 163,329 of CABPYV010000004.1, read as the reverse complement.
ATTTTTGTCAACAAGTCTTTTTACTTTTTCTTCTACGTCCTCACTTTTATTATTCAATTCAAAACAAGAAAGCTTGCTTTCCATAAACTCTCTATATTCTGTCTCTCTTTTATATTCTTGAGTAAATACCTCTCGCACCTTACTTAACATAATTCATCTCCTTATTTTTTATCAAAAATCCTACATCTTATTTTTGCTTCTCATGAATCTAAAAAAAATATAAACATACGCTACGGAAGCAACAAACATAATTACTGATGTAGTCAAACAATATCTACATGAATTAATAATTGATATTATTCCATACATTACCGTGGATATTAACGTTAACCAAATCCACTTTCTTGACAGCCCTGATTCTTTTTGCTTTGATATTTTATCTGTAGAAAAGAATTGATAAGCCATACATATAACCATTGATATGTAGGTTGAGAACGTATTACTATTTAAAGCTTCTAACCAATCTATTATATGCAATTTATTTCCTGTCTGAAACATTTTTCCTATAGATAATCCTATACATAAAATCCAAAACAATACAGGAATAATTGTAAGCCAATCTTTTTTTCGATGCATTTCTCTATCCCCCTCAAACATCTAACACCGAGGTTGCTATTATATCATACTCTCAAAAAAAAGACAAGTATCGACCGATTTCTCCATATTCATCTAGCTTTTTTAACAGAAACTAATAAATATACCTTTACGCCATATCTAAATCAACCAATTATCAATCAGTATCTCTTCTACAACAAAAATCCTACAACTCAATTCTCTCCTTATCCCCTAGGTTCAAGCTATTATACCACGTTTCAAAATCACTTTCTTCCCACGGCATATATCTCTTAAAATGCTCTCTCCAAGGATATACATCTGCACCCGTTATCTTATTTTTTATATTTCTAACATCTGATATAACTTTTGCAGGATTGCCAGCAACAACTGCGTATTTATCAACATTTTTTGTTACTATAGCCCCTGCTGCCACTAATGAATCCTGACTTATCTGTAACCCTGGCATAACAATTGCTGCTGTAGCAACAATAGCAAAAGATTTTATATGAACACCAACAAACTCTTCTGACGGAGGTGTTGGATCATTAGTCAATACCACATATGGGAATATCCATACAAAATCATCTATTTCTGAAAGTTGTCCAATATGAACATTGCTATGCATTCTAACATAATTACCTATTTTACAATTTCCTTGAATATCAGATAATGTTCCAAGGCTTACATTATTTCCTATTTCAGCTCGCTCACGTATCGTAACCTGATGTCCAGTCTGGAAATCAGAGCCTATATTAGAACCGGCATATATTATAGAGCCAGACCTTATCAACGCATTATCACCAATATTCAAAGGATGTATATGAATCTTTCTCTCTATGCAAAAATCCATCCAATACTCCCCCAATATACAATTGGAACCAATAAACGAATTATCACCTATACTCACACCCGATCTTATTATTGTATTGCTATCTATATATGTATTTGCTCCAATTTTTGTTCCAGATTCTATGATAACATTATGCCCTAAAGTCACGTTATCACCTATCACCGTATCCTTATCCACCAAACAATTAATTCCTTGTTTTACAACACCGCTCATTTTTATTTTCTCCACTTTTCAAATCAACTTGTCTCTTATTATATGCAAACCTAGTTAACCTAATCCATAAAATATATGCAAATTATTTATTTTCCCTCAGAAGTTTCATTTGTAAAAAATTGATGTTTACAAAGATTTTCCTTAAACATATTTATAGTACATTACAAATACCTATTGGCTAAGGTTATTGGCCATGTCATGTCAAACGCTCTTTTTAAGCTTTCTACAAAAGATAACAACTCTTGAACCGTTGCGTAATCCGAATAATAATATGACACTATATCTGATTTTTGAATAAATTCCCAAATTTCTGATAACGAAACTTCTTTAAAAATATTTTTTAAATTGTCATTATTATAATTTGTAGGTAAACTCACAAATAAATTTTTAATCTTATCTGTAGTATATAATGCCGTAGACTCTTTTCTATCCATAGATTTCCAAAATTCATAATTAGTTATTGGATCGGAGACAACTTTATGTATAATCCTATACAAAAACGATTCTGGTGCAAAATAATCTGGGAAAAAGCACATATTTTGTGGATGATTCCGATCATTGAGTTTGAATTCTTTCTGATCGTATTTTTCTTCTAAATAATCGCTTATCTTAGGCTTCTGAGATGGTTCTTTATATCTTGCATCACCATCTAATATAAAGATAATTCGTTTAAAGTATGAATCAGCCTGGCAAATCTTTATCAATTCTTCGCATCCCAATTCCGTCGAAATCTGCCTTATGTTCGTATCAAAGTTTTGCATTTTTTTAAGCACCCTTATTTTATCATTGATGCATATATAGCTATCAACATATGTACTATTACGCAAATAAGGTATATCTATATCTTCTTTTACCTCACTACAAATATGCTTGAATGCCTTAAATAATATTCCAAACAATTCCATACCAACACTATCTTCAAAATATACGCCAACTCGTGGTTTATCAAATTGCAAACTTCCCATCATATCAGCTTCCAAAACTTCAAAGGAATGTATATTTGATATATATGGAGCCATTGGATTTTTTATGTAAACAACTTTATAGTAATTGCTATTCTTTTTTTCTTTATAAATGCATTCTTTCAGCACCGATAGCGAATGGGTACTTACAACAAATTGTATTCTCAATTCTTCAGACAATTTGTCAAAAAGATTCAATAATCTTATTTGTGTATCTGGATGTAAAGAAACATCTATTTCATCTATACACAGCAATGCACCACTATAATCGTCTTGCAATGACAATAAATAAACATCTACCAACGCGCTTATTATATTTCCTAAATTATCCTGTCCTATTGACTGCGATAATGTTGGAGTATTTAACATATCCATATGTAATGAAGCTCTAGAACATGCATCTTTCTCGACTACAGTCAATGTTGCATCACTAACTATAGAATTGGGGATAACCGCATTATACCATTTCTTATACTTCTCATCAGCCTTTGCCCTGTAAAACGTATTATTTTTATTTATCTTAGTTATTTTCACTGCTGCTTTCTGTTCGCCTAAAGGATATAATCTTGATAAACTCAAATAAATTGTCGGGATCCTTACTCTTGCATCAGCACCTACTCCATACTTGTTTTTTACATAGTTTGCAGCTTCCTTAATCGTACAATTGTCTAGCCCCATGTTGGTCGTTCGAGGAATGATTCTTATACCACGATTAAACTTAGTATCATTTTTAAAGGAAAGTCTTTTGGCAAAAGCAAATTCTCCTTTTTCATCCTCATAAGATAGGAATAATTTATAATCATCATATGTTTCGGAGGTATCTATATTGAAAAAATCTGTAAATTCCGGTTGAAAATTACTTCCTAGCATGGATTTTGTTCCAACGCCAGATCCAGATGCAATCAACGATAATATATTTGATTTTCCCACGCCATTTTGCCCACTAATAATAGTAATTCTCTCCCCTAAATCAAAAGACGCATCCCTGAAATTTCTAAAATTATCAATAAAAAAGTGTCTTGGTATTATTCTCATTATTTCTTCTCCCTAGTGTCAATATCAAATAATTTTTAAGAAATAAAATAATTAATAAGTGTCAACAAACCCTTTTTAGGGAGTTCTATCAATGTATTTGTATCTAATTGAAATTCAGAGGGTCTATGAACCACCCAATTAAGCGGATCAACATTTTTTTCATAATCATTAAAAAGCACTCCAAAATATTGCCGCATATCTGCATCAATAATATAATTAGGTAAATTCTTTTTATAGTTGTCTATTATCTTACTTAACTTAGATAAATCTTTTATGTTATCCCAAATAAACTTACTCTGTCCTTGTATTCTGTGTTTCTTAGAATAATATATTATTGATTGTTCTATCGCTGAACGCACCAGAAACACCGCAGCTATAGGTAACTGTCCCACCATTTTCTTTTCTGAAAACCATTTCAGCTCGTGACATATCTCCACTATACCATGCGTTTCAATGTCATTCGGGTTCAAATGAGAAATATCTATCCCTTGGAAAAAATATGGCAATTTTCTTGTGTATGGACTATTATTAGTTTTATTTCCAATATACGTATTTTGCACAGATACAGCAGGCGTTATATTTTCATTCTGTTTGTTATTGTTTTCTCTCTTTTCTCCATCAGTTGCTATTTTTTGTTGAGCAGTTTTTTCTTCTTCAATACCATCGTCTTGTGATATACAACTATTTTCTATAAAATGATTTTCATTATTATCAACACTATAAATTAAGGGAACAATTTTATCTTCTATATCTCTAGCACGATTAAACAATCGTGTAACAGATATTCCCTCACTTCTAGCGCTTTCCTCTACCTTCCTTGCTACTTTTACAATTAATTCCATCTTTATTTTTGTAAATGTAGACTCGTCATTTATATCTAACCCTAGTTTTGCTTTTACCTCTCTGTTACCAAATATTCTTTGAATAGTAGTATACGGCATAATTGATGTTATATCGTAATTGTTACAATATTTCTTTATATAGAAATCAATTAAATATGCTATTGACTTTTGATTATTCTGTCTAACTTTAAATGCTTCTTTCTCTCTAGCACTCCAGGCCTTAACACCCCGGCCTCTATCTTCTCCGGAATGTAGTCTTTCCATTATAAAATATGCCTCTTTTTCATCTGTAACATACCCCCATACTTCCGTAATTGGAATTGACATTTCGCCTGCAATCTTTGCAGCTTTATCTCGAATTGACTTATCTAAGAACTCGAAACTTGATGGGTTTAATAATAATTTTATAGCAGCAACTCTTCTGTTTCCCTCATACACTATATATTTTTTCATTGTTTTAGAATATACTAATACTACCTGTTGATTTCCAAGCAATCCATGATTCTTTATATCTTCTGCCAAATTAAGCATGTATTGATATCCAACAGATTCAAACAATTTTTTTAATGTATCTTTTTCACTTATAGCTATTGCATGACGCGGATTCTCATAATAATTTACAATCTCGTCAATTCTTATCCTTCGTATCTCCCCTGCCATAAACTGTTCTCCTATAATATTTTAATCAATGAATTTTCATTTTCTGGTCTTTGTATGCATTTCGAGAAAAACATTACCTCACTAGCACTTTTTTTCTCTTGTAATGTGTATTTTAACTCAAACTCTATTTTTTCAACTGATGAATACATACTTTTTATTTCATTCACATTGTCATAAGTAACAATCCATTTTCGTCTTTTCATTTTATCAAGTATGTGTTTTGCTAAATTGACATGATCTCCATGTACATAAAAATTTGTATATAAACCTGGTCCCTTACTGTAATATGGAGGATCAAAAAATGTAAATGAGTTACGTGTGTTTAGTATAACTTGATCAATAAAACTCATGGCTTCCATATTGTAAACATCGATACGATCTCTATGCGAAGCAATTCTCACGATCTGCTCAGCAAGTCTATCTCTATTAAAACGACAATCCATATTATAATTTCCCTGTTGTTCCATTCCCCCTATAGGTCCAGCCTTATCAATTATTCCCGAATGATTTGTCCTATTAAGAAAAAAAGTTGAAAATCCTATTTCTAGTTCATTATATTCATCCAAATTATTCCGTATATGTTTCTGTCTATTCCATTCTTCAATAGTAATATTAGTAGTTCTAATTAAATTAATAAAGTTATCCGTATGATTTAATACACTATTCCAAAAACAATAAATTGTATAATCAAAATCATTAATTATTATGCGCTTAACAATACCATTCAATAGTAACTCCAATGCAATTGCTGTTCCCCCGCAAAATGGCTCTATGTATGTGGTGCAACCATTCTCACTGACCAGCGCCTCAACGTATTTATATAGTTTATATTTACCTCCTGGGTATCGCAGCGGAGAAGGATTCATACATTCACCTCAAGCATTCTTTTTTTCAATGATACAATTATACCACATTTTTACTATTCACCAATGTACAATATAAAAAACCACTCAATTTTTTCTCTTATTGCTAACTGCATTCTTCAGTTTCAGCAAGTCCTCCCTATACAAGAACACAAAAATAACACTTACACCAACCGCCAAACACGTTGACACAATAACACTAGTTGTAAACAACATTCTCCACGCTACCATAAAGCAAATTACGCATATTGATGCCATTATAAACTTGTGGCTTACTACCATAAGTTTCATCTTACATAACACAATCACACATATTATATCTGAGACAAAATACCCTGTCAGTGTTGCAATTGATGCGCCCTCTATTCCAAGAACTGGGATCAAGAACAAATTAATTAAAATGTTGATAATTGCTCCTGACATCAATATCAACATATTCGGCCACGTCTTCTTCACAACAAGAAACTGATTCGCCGCTACCTGAAACAGCATCTGGAGCAACGGAGCCATAAATAAATATGGAGCAGATATATAACCACTCAGATACTGTTCTGTAAACAGCAACTTAAATATAGGGTAACTCCATGCACATATGAACGCAGTTGCAACAAACGAAATAATCCCCAAATACTCAAATATATGAGAATTTGTTTTAACCTGATCTTTATCCTTCATTGTAGAAAATGCAAAAAACTGCCAACCTCCTGCAAATGCAGTATAGATAAGCTGACTACAATGTCCGAGTTTAGAGCTTACAGAATATATTCCCGCCGCTCCTATGCCAATCATATTTGTAATCATTATCTTGTCACACGAGTTGAAAATCCAATAAATAAGAAAATTCGGAAGTAATGGTACTGCAATCACCAGCAACTGCTTGAGCAGATCCTTATCATATCTCTTCAGATTAAACCAGCTATGGTTCAATATGCCAAAGCAGATCTCCATCGTTACACCCGCTACAATTGCTGCTAACGGCAAAGCAATTACATAATGTCCCGCTAAAAGCATCGGAACAGAAATTCCATATGACAATATCGGACTAACGGTATTTGTTATAAGAAATATCTTCCGCTTGTTCTGCATTCTGGTAGGTGCAGATATGATACTGTTAGTGGCTCCTACCAATGTAGCTATCGCAGAAAGATAGACCACATATGCATATTTTTTATCACTAAAAAAATACTGAGCTATGACATCTTTACATATCAACATAATAATAAACACAACTATTGACGTTATGATTGTAAACCCAAGTGCTGTTGAGCAGATATTCTTCTTATACTCTTCATCATCTTTTTCAAAAAAAAGTCGATACATAGCATCATACATACCCATAACCGCAAGTGCACTTGCAAACGAAACAACCGTATTAGAAAGATCACTTATACCATAATACTCAGTGTTAGGCATAAGTCTGGTAACTATAGGAACCATAATAAGAGGAATTATTTTATTAATAATTCCTCCAAGTCCATACACTAAAAAATTTTCTACAAATAACTTTAGTTTATTCATCGATGTAACCTTTTCTATTCGACATTTATATCTGGGATATGTATACGTTTTTTTAATACATTATACACAACCGACATAATCTTATCATAAACCCACCAAATGCACCAACAAATCAAATATATAGCTAAAGCACATATAATGATATGTATTAACATAATCGCACAGTTCATATTTACATATTTATTTATACCTATCAAACTAAGAATAGGATTATGCAGTAAGAATACCGAAAACGCACCTGCTGCCAATTTATTTACCACGCATCTGTACCCTATGTCCATCTTGTAAAAACATACAAAAATAATACATGCAGATAAAATCACTACAGGATTACAATACTCCCACGCTGTTTTTTCTGTGAGATACCCTATTTTATCATCAATTCTCGACCATATGGTCATTATTGCAACACCGGTTGCCAGAATTATCAACAATTTGCTATAACCTATATTTTTTATTGAATCAATATTCTTGCGCAAATACGCTCCTACAATATACATCAATATGAAATTAACTACTGAATAGCCCCACTGACTTCCATACATTCCAACAAAACTTAGTCCAATCACTGCTGACCCCTTCAGTTCACCAAGTATATCTACAATTGTTGGTTCTATGGAAAACATACATATCAACATAACCAACAGTATATTAAATTGTTTCTTCGTTATATCATCCAACAATTTATTTATGAAGGGAGATATCAAAAATACAGCAATATACAAAATCACAAAATAATTTGAAGGAATCAAATGTAATACAATTTTTTTAGGAGAAAATGCTTCTGCGCCAATAATAACTTTAAATACATATATCGCCTCAGAAAACAATATCACCTGAACCAGAAGCTCAATAGTCTTCCACCAGCTCCGCTTATAACTAGTACACAAAAAGAAGCCAGATATCAAGACAAATAAATCTACCGCACAAACAAATACAGATTCTAATATGTATAACATATAAAAGTTAAAGCTTCCAGGTACCACATACTTCATTGCTCCACCTATTGACGGATTATTGTAATGTAAAATTATTACACCTAACATTGTGATAACTCTTAAAAGCTCTATATTTGACTGTCTCTTCTTTGTTGAATCCATAAAGCAATTATCCTTTTAAAATGCATTAATATTTTCTATTACATAATCAATCTCTTCATCTGTCATTCCATAATACATAGGCAGACTAAGCTCAGTTGCACTTATCTTCTCAGCAATAGGGAAGTCACCCTGCTTGTAACCGAGATCAGCGTAGCATTTCTGCAAATGCATAGGGATCGGATAATGCTTATTTGTTCCTATACCATTATTATTCAAGTGTTTCTCTAACTCATCTCTTCTATCACACCTGATTCCAAATATATGCCATACAGGGACTGCATCATCAATCACATACGGAAGTATGATTTCAGAATTATTTATCCCTGTCATATACAGCTTTGCAATTCTACGTCTTTCTTCATTCATCTTATCAAGTATTGGAAGCTTTGCTGCAAGAAATGCTGCCTGTAACTCGTCAAGTCTTGAGTTATTTCCCTGATAAATATGATGATATTTATAATCAGAACCATAATTACCAAGTGCTCTTATCTTATCTGCAAGTTCTTTGCTATTTGTTACAGCTGCACCTGCATCACCCAATGCGCCAAGATTTTTCCCTGGATAAAAGCTGAATCCTGCCGCATCACCGAAAGAACCAATCTTCTTTCCCTTATATGTTGCACCATGAGCCTGTGCGCAATCTTCAATTACATAAAGATTATATTTCTTCGCAATTTCCATAATCGGATCCATATCACAAGGCTGTCCATAAAGGTGAACTGGCATTATTGCCTTAGTCTTATCAGTAATTGCCTGTTCAATACGTGCTGAATCAATATTAAATGTCCTGATATCCGGCTCAACAAATACTGGCGTCGCACCTACATATGTTACAGCAAGTGCAGTAGCTATATATGTATTAGACGGAACAATAATCTCGTCACCATTGCCACTTCCAAGTGCTTTAAGCGACAGCATCAACGCATCAAGTCCGTTTCCAACACCTACACAATTCTCTGCATTACAAAACTTGGCAAACGCTTTCTCAAAAGCTGCATCTTCTTCTCCTTCTATATACCACGACCTAGTATATACTCTCTCAAATGCATCTCTAAGCTCTGTATCCAGTTCTTTTTCCATTGGTCTGAAACTAACAAATGGCACCTTCATCATATTATTCTGCCCCCCCTGTACTCTCATTATCCTTTACAAACTTTAAAAATTCATCATAATCTCTTATGTAATCACTCTCATCATAAAGTTCTGATGCAAGAACCATAAGTACTGCGTCTGGTGAAAAATCAAACATCTCTCGCCACATATTATTGGCAACATACAAGCCTTCATATGGTTTCTCCAATGGCACAACTTTTTTCTCCGTACCATTATCAAGGCGAATCTTACAGCTTCCATGAATACATATAAGTATCTGCTGTAGATTCTTGTGTGCATGATACCCCCTAGTTACGCCCTCTGCGGTATCGTACATATAATATACTCTTTTAATTTTAAACGGAATATCTTTAAATTCTTCTAATGCAACCAACTGACCTCTTTCGTCACCATGCGGTTGAAATACATATTTTATCACTTGCATGTTTTTCTCCTTTATTTATAACCATTTACTTTGTCACAAGAACATAAATACTCTTTACCACCATATAATATTATAAAATAATATGCATACATTATTGCTGGTCTTTGATATATTGAAATCATGAAAACAACATATAACGTTATTAATTCCCAAATATCTCCGTTTCTCCTTGCCAGGCCCCTAAAATAACACAACGTTATTGTTAGAATCATCAAGAAGAAACCTCCATATCCATAATCATATACTATACATTTATATGATGAACTTCCATTCATATATTTATTTTGAGTTGATGCTCCTCGTCCATATCCCATTATTCTTCGATATAATGATGCTTGTGTAAATTCTTCATACCCTTTTTCAAATAAACTGGTTTCTCTATTATTTACTAATGAAATTCCTGTTGTTGTCACTTTAATTCGACTCTGCAAGTTATTAATTAATATATTACTTGTGCGCATATTTAAAAATCCATATACCCCTATTATACCAACAAGTATTCCTACACATAACTTCCACTGACCTTTACGAAGCCATTTAATAAAAAAATAAATTGCTACTAATAAATACCCAGCTAATGAAAAGCTTATAATATTAAATAAAAGTAGCCACCTACATTTTTTATCTTTTTTTATATTAAATTTTCTTGCTACCAGCAATAAAGCTGTTACCGTGCCTACTAATCCAGCCTCATCATATATGCCTGAAAATCTGGTATTAGAATTCACACGCATCACAGCGCCAATATATAATTTATAATATCCACTATCCCCCATAAATTCTGCTGAATTTGAATATACAAGTTGATTCTCTGATTGAAGTATACCGATAGATAGAGAAATTCCTATTTTCTCCAAAATGTAATATATCAATCCAGGGATTAAAGAAATTATAAATAATATAACAAATTTTTCAAAAATACTTTTTTGGGTATTTTCTTGACAAATCATCAACAAAAATAAGTTGATATATCCTAATAATCCTGAAATTAACGTTTGAACTGCTAATTCCTTTGCACCTAAAACATAAATATGCATATACATTATCAAAAAAAGTACTCCTACTATGAAGTTGCCTTTTGATAACTTAAAATGTGCTGAAGATCTTATTAGATAAAAAATCGATACTGTGTATAAAACATATGTTAAATATACTAATATTCCATTTGCAAAACTTGGCCATAGAAAGTATGGATTCATAGATAAAATTCCAGCAAAGGCACAAAGATATTCATAAAATTTATTTCTTGTTATTTTTATTTGCACAATTACTGCCCCTTATTTTTTCCTAAGTCGTAACACTAACTTACTAATTTTTAAATATATTAAATTAAATACTGTTTCAGGATATTTTAAAATTATATCCTTACTTACATTCCCATAATTTTTCTGAAGTATCCATCGTCCCTGAATTATTTTTAATTCTCTCTCCGTAAAGTTATTGGGATAATCCATATATTCATATTTAATTAAATTACAATAATCCGTCTGAATTTTTGTAGGAATATTACTTTTACTTTTTGTGCTAATGCCTCCTGCTCTATATTTAATAGATACTATATCATATGCCGTGCATATTTTAACCCCTTCTCTAGTACATTTTGCAAGTAACGGGCCATCCTCCCAAAGTACATATCGCTCATCATACCAACCTAATTTTTTAATTAATGACATTTTATAATATAATGCTGCTCCACTTGCAAATTCGTATGATCGCCCTAATGCCATTTGCTTGTACTGTTTCTGAGCAGTGTCCATATGTTTTTCTATATAGCTACGATATCCTTTATGTGGCATTAAACGAATTTCTTGTGTCATATCAGTAGAAAACATCAACCGAGAACACGACATTATTTCACAATTAGTCTCTGCAAACCGATTTACAATATTAGATATAACATATTCGTCATAAAATATATCATCCGCAGCTAAAGAAATAACAATTTCTCCATGAGCTTGCCTTAAAGCGCCATTCATATTTTTAACAGTTCCTACATTTTCTTTATTTGTAATAATTTTATAGTTGATTATATTTCCTCTATTATTTGCGTTTACATATTCTTTTATTAGATTTTCATCAAAATTGTCACTAGCATCATCTGTAATTATTAATTCAATACATGGGTAATTCTGCGCCAAAACAGATTTAATACTATCCAATAAATAATTCAACTGCTTATATGTAGGTATTATGCAAGTAATCATTTTTGTATTATCTTTCAAATTCTCCTGCTGCTTTTTTTCCATCTTTAATTCCTTTTCTAATTGCTTTTATTATCTTAATCTTATCTCTTCCCCTAATTATCGAAGGTATATTAAAACTTATATAAAATCCTAAATAAGATTTTGAACTATAGGATTCATAACCAATACCACCACATTTCTCGAATTTTTTATTTAAATATATTATATTTCTATTTGTGTAGTATACCCTTAATGGACTTACATTCTTTTTATAGGCTAATTTTGATACTTTAACTGCCAAATTCTTGTCAGGTATTTTGTTACATATTTTTCTATAAAATTCAATTATATTTTTTCTTTTAGGAATTATATTTCCAAATTCCTGATCTAATTCTAATGAATTTATTCTTAAAATCTTCCATCCATTTATTTTAAGTCTCTTACAAAAATCATTGTCAACCAAGTCTATAAAAAGGAATTCATCAAACCCTCCTATATCTTTCCATGCCTTTACTCTTGTACAACTTCCAGATGTTATACACATATTTACTACTTGGTTTCCTTCTGTATACGATACTGGTTTATTAGCCGGATAAATTCTTCTTTTGTCAACTACTTTAGGACAAAAAATAGCAACCTCTGGATTATTCTCTGATATGCATTTTTTATATGTAGGAATCAACTCAACAGGAGTAATTGAGTCTTGATCAAGTGTAACCACCCATTCAACACCTTTCCGTAATGATTCCTCAATAATTTCATTTAATGCTTTTGCAATTCCTACATTTTTCCCTGTTCCAATTAATTTTATTGTATTGTTTTCTATAGATTTTAAATATTTTTTACTTTCTTCATCACATCCATTATTATATAAGACAATTCCATCAACTTTACCAATTATACTATCAATATTCTTTTTCAATCTATCTAATGATGGATTAAAAATTACTATACCTGCCCATACCATTTTATATTTTCCTCTTCTTTCTACATTTGATTTATCTCTAATTGGTTTTCAACATTTATTTCATTTTTAGGAATCATTGTCATTGTAATTCTTTCATGTATTCCATCAAAGCATTTTTTTACATTTTACCTCATATTCAAATTATAAGACAAAGGTATAGAATATCGCGTGGGGTACCTCTAAAAAACTTGTTCTATGGAGTTGTATTCTACTATATCTGTTTACCTTCTACACACCGTCAAGAATGTGTAACAGTGATAACTGAGTTGTATTCTACTATATCTGTTTACCTTCTCATTTTTTAATATATTTGTTATAAAATTGTATTCACTCTTTTATACTATCTTCATATCACACGAAAATTTTATTAAATCAATTTTTAGATTTTCGTCTATAACGCATGGATACCATATGTTTCCATTCTTTTGCATTATTGTGATACCTTATAGATTCTCCCATAAATCTTCCGCATAAAATCAAATAGACTTTATTTTTTGAATCAATCTACTTGGCATAACGGTTTTTATTCGAGCTTTCAGTTGCAATCCAACATTTAATTTTCCTACAAAATCCGGTTCATCAATTCCTTCATAGAAGTTATTTCTGTCACTTGGTCTGCCACTTGGCTGTACTAAATTATGTTGCTTTACCATTGCTTCTGCCAACGTTGCCTGTTCTATCTCTGCAAACGACTTCATTTTTTCAAAAAGCTCTTGCCCCTTTGTTGTATTCACAAATACGCTAGAAACTCCCTTCGGCGAATTAAACTCAGGATGGCTTTTTGCAACTCCCCAAAAATCACCCACCGTAATATCTCCCACACGGCTTATATTTGCATAAGCGCACTGATAACAGCTCTCTCTATAGCAATCACCATCCATGAAATGTTTACCATAACGATCAAGGGAAAGTGGCTTTGTCTTTGTCTTTGTCTTTGTCTTTAAAAGATATTGTGTTCCCCAACCTTTTTTATCTTTTGAACGGAAATTGAAGTAAATTACTCGGTCATCCATTTCCTTGTTCTGATATTCAATATACTTTTTGAAAAATTTAGGCGATGGAACACCATGACAAATCAAATCAACCGTATAAAGATTTGGTTTATCTCCTCCAAGAAAGGCATATAGTCCTGCAATCTGACAAGGCGTTCCTGTATAAAGAACACTTTTTCCATCCGCAAGTCTCTGCTCTACCTTTGAATAACTGTCCTTCGGATCAGATTGGACATACTTTGAAGATTGGAGCTTTTCCCTTTCCGCATTGCGTTCAACTTCGACATGACTTACTTCTAATTGTTCATCATAAGCGGCACCATAAACAACACCACCTATTTGCAACACTGCCTTTGCCGCACTGTCCGCAGCACCGCCGGATGCAGACCGCATAATATCTGCATCACTTTTGTTTCGCCAAGCCAATACCTTCTGAGGCGTATTCCGATGCTGTGTTTCGTTTTCCACAGGACAGGTTCTTAAGCATTTACCGCATTCCACACATTTTTTCTCATCCGCAGCTGGATACCAAAAACCTTCTTCATTGTCCACCATAGAAATACAATGTTTGGGGCAGCTTTGCTCGCAGCTTTTGCAACCGACACACTTTTCCTTAATTCTCGATATATTCTCCATGTCATCCCTCAATATTTTCCTGCAGATACTTTTGGGTTATTTCCCTTTGCTTCTGCAAAACAGCATTTACTTTTCCATAATCAATCAGCTGCTGATTGATGCGATTGGTGTCTTCGACTCTCATCGCCATTCGGTCTTCCAGACCTAACCGATTTAACAAATCACAGAGTTTTTCTTCATTCCCATAGCTATTGCCTGTGCTCTTACGAACCAATGTTGTAAATGGTCTGTGTGTGATTACGGAGAAGATGCTACCATGGAAAGTATCCGTAATCACCTCTTCTGCACTTCTAAAATAAGCCAGTACTTCAAATGGCGAGCAGTCTATAAAACGAGCAGCACACTTCTGAATACCGCCAATAGCATAAATCTTCAATTTTTTTGCCTTTGCATATTCTGCAATCCAATCTGCCTCATCATTAGAAATACGCCCAGCGTATGCATACAAAACCAAATATTTCTCGGATATTTCAATCTGTGGAATTCTATCGCAACAATTCATATAGTCATATATCAAAACCGGATCCAAATTATATACCGGTTTCTCACCTGTAAGCTGTTCTACAATGCTGCCAGAATTTGCATCTCTCACAGAGATTGTGTTGAATTCTTTCAACAGCCTTCCCACCGCTTCAGCTTTATTATATTTTTCTAACTTGTCTAATGTTGTATTTCCAAACGATGCCGCATAGGTAATTAATCTGTCTGCATGATTATCCTTACCAAACAATTCCAAGGAATAACCAACATTAGAATTCTTTTGGATGCAGTTAAAAACTTCATCACTACCAATCACTAAACAATCTAAAGTTGGATAATAATTCATCTCATCTGTAATACCCAAAAACGACATATACTTTTTAGCAAAAGACTGCTTATATCGAATGAATGCTAATTTGTGTGAAAGTGGAGCCTGATATTTGAATGTTTCCAATCCTTTTTCCAGTTTACGAACAAATTTGTTCTTACTATCCGCATTTCCGGCAATAACTGGTGCACCAACATGGTAGTCAACAAATTCCACTTTATATCCCAATTCCTCTATTAACTGTTTAAGCGCATATGCCTGTAAAAAAGAGCCATAATTTGCAATGCGCTGCATTGACATAATTCCAACTTTTTTCATTTATACATCCTCAAAACAATTTGTCTACAAGTTTACCCAGTTCTTCATTAAACTTTTCATTATTGCTATTCATACCATGCCCCATGCCAGCAACAATCTGGTCATAATTCGTTATGATATCACTCAACTTATCAATATCTTCTACATCAATAATTGTTCCCATACGTTCAGATACATTCCTAGCAAACTCCACCTGATGATCATTAACATGTTCACCATACTTATATTGCCTAGGCACAACTATTGGAGTCTTACCTATCTGCAACGGCATAATGAAACTTGCTGGTCCACCATGTGTAATTACAATTCTTGCATCTGCAACATTCTTTATCATCTGCTGATAAGGAATCAATTTACTCCATTGACAATATTTTGGTTCATACGTACTAAACCCCGTCTGAATAATTACATCTTCTTTTATTACTCCATCTCTTTTTAGCTCGTCTATTTTTTTTACAAGTCTGTTAAATGGCTGCTCATGTGTTCCGACTGTAACAAATATCATATATCCTCACCTGTTAAAATATACTTCCTAAATTAATTGCCTTTGGATAAACCTTCTTCTGTTCCTCCCACTGTACTATGAACTTGTCTACAATAGGATACACCATTTTTCCCGTCATCGTCGGCTTATCAATTCTGTCAAACACTTCTATATAAATCAACTTTGCGCCAAACAGCTTTCCTAGATAGAAGAACGGCACCGCAACTGCTGCACCACTAGATATTATCAAATCAGGTTTTTCTTTTCTAAGAACCTTCCAAGCAATTTTAGTGTTTTTTAATAGTGCCTTAAGACTTCTATTTGTAGGATAATAACACGGATACATTTTTTCATTCTCCAATATGCTCCTTGCATCTTCCTTATCGAACGTTACCCAAAATCTCTCTTTATTTTTCCAAAATGGTTTTAACATATATAAATGGGTCAAATGCCCACCAGACGAACCAACTAAACAAACCTTTAATTTTTCTTTTTTATTCTTGTGTTTCATTTTAGCGCTCCCACAAATGCAATTATTATCTCAATTCCATTTGTATTTTTCTCTAGAACTTAAACGTCCCCTTCAATCCATCCCACTCCTGATCCTTATCACTAAGATTCAGCAACGTTCCATCATTCATCCTATACCCTTCAGCACTGGCACTTCCTTTATACTCACCAACTACCTCAGGCCACTCAATTCCTATCTCCGGATCATTCCATGCCATACCGCCCTCATCATTTGGATGCCAGAAATCATTCACCTTATAACAGAACTCTGCTTCATCAGAAAGCACAAGGAATCCATGTGCGAATCCCTCAGGTATGAGGAACTGTTTCTTATTCTCAGCGGAAAGTCTTACACCATACCATTTACCATAAGTCTCAGAATCACTTCGAAGATCAACAGCCACATCGAACACCTCACCGCGCACAGCTCTTACCAGCTTACACTGCGGGTAATTCTTCTGGAAATGAAGTCCTCTGAGAACACCCTTAGTTGACATAGACTGATTATCCTGTACAAACTTCACATCTATCCCGGCTTCCTTCATATCTCTCTCATTATAAGTCTCCATAAAGTATCCTCTAGCATCTCCATGAACTGCTGGCTCGATGACACACAGTCCTTCGATACCACCTACATTCTTCTCAACCTTTATCTGTCCCATCTTCTCTATTACCTCTTATGTATAAGTAATCTTAGGCGATTGCCTAATTAATAATCTATCTCTTTCAGGTACCTTTCAAGTGCGTCCTGCCATGTAGGAAGTGGCGTAAACCCAGCCTCTGCAAGTTTCTTCTTGTCAAGTCTGCTGTTGTATGGCCTTGCCGCTTTTGAAAGTCCATACTCCTCTGTTGTAACAGGTGTCACCTTTGTGCTGTATCCAGCCTGTCTATATATCTCACATGTGAAATCAAACCAACTGATATACCCACCTTCATTGGTTGCATGATAGTAGCCATACTTCTCAGTCTCATTCATATCCACAAGAAGTCTTGCAAGGTCCAGTGTATAAGTAGGTGTTCCTATCTGGTCACATACTACTCTCACCTCATCATGAGTTTTACCTACAGAGAGCATTGTCTTGATGAAGTTCTTTCCATTGAGACCGAACACCCAAGCTATTCTCACTATGAAGTACTTATCAAGCAATTCAGATACCGCAAGTTCACCCTCAAGCTTTGTCTGTCCATACACATTGAGCGGCGCATAGTCTTTACAGTCCGGCTCCCATGTTATATCTCCTTGCCCATCAAACACATAATCCGTGCTAGTATATGTCATCTTACAGTCAAGTGATTTACATACCTCTGCAATATTTCTTGTTCCACCAGCATTGATGGCACGAACCCTGTCTATATTCTCTTCATCTTCTGCAGCATCCACCGCAGTCCACGCCGCACAGTGGATAACTGCATCCGGCTTAATCTCTGTTATTATCTTTTCTACAGCAGCCTTGTCAGTGATGTCAAGCTGCACATAATCTGCCTTAGTCACTGGTGAACCGTCATCCACACCGCTATATTCAGGCTGTATATCAGAACCAACTCCCTCATATCCACGCTTCAGAAGTTCATTCATCACATCATGTCCCAGCTGACCGCCAACACCTGTTACGAAAAATCTCATTCTAAACCTCCATGATAATTGACTTTTATTATTCATATTACATATACGCTCTGCGGTGGTATTGTAATATAAATCAATTATCTATTGCTATACATCTTCTCATAGTAGTTCTGGTACTCGCCACTGATGATGGTCTCCCACCACTCACGGTTGTCCAGATACCACTGTATTGTCTTCTTGATTCCGTCCTCGAACTTCGTCTCTGGAAGCCATCCAAGCTCGTTGTGGATCTTTGTAGGGTCTATGGCATATCTCATGTCATGTCCCTTCCTGTCTCCCACATGGGTGATAAGGCTTTCTGGCTTGCCAAGCTCTTTACATATGATCTTCACTATATCTATATTCTTCTTCTCATTGTGTCCACCTACGTTGTAGACCTCTCCTACTCGTCCCTTATGGATGATAAGGTCTATCGCCTTGCAGTGATCCTCCACATAGAGCCAGTCACGCACATTTAATCCCTCTCCATATACTGGAAGCGGCTTATCTGCCAAAGCATTGGCTATCATAAGTGGTATAAGCTTCTCTGGGAAGTGATATGGACCATAGTTGTTGGAACATCTGCTGATAGTAACAGGAAGTCCATATGTTCTGTGATATGCAAGAACAAGCAGGTCTGCTCCAGCCTTTGAGCTGCTGTATGGTGAGCTTGTATGTATAGGAGTCTCCTCTGTGAAGAAGAGATCTGGTCTGTCAAGTGGAAGGTCACCATATACTTCATCGGTACTTACCTGATGATATCTCTGTATACCATACTTTCTACATGCATCCATCAGTGTGGCTGTTCCTATGATATTTGTCTGAAGGAATATCTCTGGGTTCTCTATGGACCTGTCCACATGGGACTCAGCAGCGAAGTTCACAACCATATCTGGATGTTCCTCTTCGAATAACTTATATAAGCCCTCTCTATCACATATATCAAGCTTCACAAATCTGAAGTTTTTATTGTCCATCACCGGCTCAAGAGTTGACAAATTGCCCGCATATGTAAGCTTGTCAAGACATATGATTCTATAATCCGGATACTTCTTAAGCATGTGGAATACGAAGTTGCTTCCTATAAATCCTGCTCCACCTGTTACTATAATTGTCATAATTCTCCTCCTCGCATTTGTCTCTTACTTCTTTTGCTATCTTTGTACATGAGCAAATGCTCAATGTATCTATATTCTAATAAAGGTGCTCCTGATACTTGCCATCAAGGACATCTTTAAGATACTGTCCATACTGGTTCTTCTTCAGCACTTCATATACCTTAAGAACCTCTTCCCTGCTGATCCATCCATTCAGGTACGCTATCTCCTCAATACACGCTATCTTCCTGTGCTGATGCTGCTCCACAGTCTTTACGAAGTTTGTAGCATCCACCAGACTCTCATGTGTTCCTGTATCAAGCCATGTGAATCCCTGTCCAAGAAGCTCCACATTCAACTCTCCATTCTCAAGATATATCCTGTTCAGGTCAGTGATCTCCAGCTCACCTCTGGCCGATGGCTTAAGCCCCTTTGCATACTCCACAACTCTGTTGTCATAGAAGTACAGTCCAGTCACACAGTAGTTACTCTTCGGTTTCTCCGGTTTCTCCTCTATGGATATGGCCTTGCCGTTCTCATCAAACTCAACTATGCCAAACCTCTCCGGGTCGTCCACATAATATCCGAACACTGTAGCACCCTTGCCACCTTCAGCATTTGCCACAGCTTCATTGAGTCTCTTCTTGAGTCCGTGACCAGCGAATATGTTATCTCCCAGCACCATCGCCACACTGTCATCTCCGATGAAATCCGCACCGATTATGAACGCCTGCGCAAGTCCGTCAGGTGATGGCTGTACTGCATATGACAGTTCTATTCCGAACTGATGTCCATCGCCTAGAAGTGCTTCAAATCTCGGCGTATCCGCTGGAGTTGAGATGATTAGGATCTCCCTTATTCCCGCATTCATAAGCACCGACAATGGATAATATATCATCGGCTTGTCATATATCGGCAGGAGCTGTTTGCTCGTCACCATCGTAAGTGGGTACAATCTTGTGCCGGAGCCTCCGGCGAGTATGATTCCTTTCATCTATCTTCCTCCTCTACTTTGATCCTTCCCTACCAAGCACAACCTTGATAGTTTTCAGCACTATCCTCACATCCAGTCCAAAGCTCCAATTCTCTATATACTCCGTATCCAGTCTCACGACCTCCTCGAAGTCCGTGATGTCACTTCGACCGCTCACCTGCCACATACCTGTGATTCCAGGTTTAGTAGCAAGTCTGCTCTTGTGATGCATCTCGTACTGCTCCACCTCAGAGATAAGTGGTGGTCTTGTTCCAACCAGTGAGAGATCCCCTTTTAGCACATTGAAGAACTGTGGGAACTCATCTATGGAGAAGTCTCTGATATACTGGCCGATTCCCTTCTTCTTGGTGCCGTCCGGCAGGATCTTGTTACCTATGACTCTCGGGTCAAAGTCCATCTTGAACATCTTCGAATCACTCATGGTGTTCTGCGCCATGAGTTCCTTCTTGCGCTCCTCAGCGTCCATGTACATGCTTCGGAACTTGTACATCTTGAATATCTTGCCGTTCAGTCCCACTCTCTCCTGCTTGAAAAAGATCGGTCCCGGGGACTTGATGTATATGATAGGTCCTATAAATATGGTGAGGATAAGCGTGAATATGCTTCCCACCAGACCACCTATTATATCTGCCGTTCTCTTGAGCAGCATCTGCTTCGGTGTTGCATAGTTCATCATGGTCGTGACCACGGTCTCCCCATTTATCTTCTGGATGAGCTGCTTGTCGCCGTGGGTCTTCACGATGGATGATATACACATGTGAACCGTGATTCCGCCCTCGATAAATGCATCTATCAGGGTGTTCGCATATCCGTATGCTCCGCGCACATCCACGTATATCTCGTCCACCCATGCGGTTCTCACATAATCAACTGCGCTATTGTAATCCGCCACCACCGGCACTCCCTGGATCTCCTGACCGATGAGATTAGCATCTATCACCATGACTCCTACTATATCAAACCCGGAGTAGTTCTTCTCCTTGAGTCCTGCCACCACATCATCTGCTATATGTCTGGTGGTCATGACCAGAAGCTTCTTGCCCTTGCCCTTCTCTGCATATTTCTCGAGATGTTTCTTCCACAGGCTCCTCACTGCAAATGTAGCATATACGTATATGGCCCACATAAGCATGATGGTCGTCCTGGAATATATAGATGTATCCTTGAGGACAAACACATACAGAAGGAGCAGTGCGACTATCACGAAACCATTCTTGAAACTGGATACGAATTCCTTGAAATGTCCTCTTCTGAGTACACCCTCATATGTATTTAGAAATATCATGGCTACTATATCCGCAAGCTCTGTGATGATAGCCAACGCGAGATAATCTCTGCTCGCATACGGATTTACCATGCCGTGTCTGATCTGGAATGCCACAAGGAACGATAACTGCAGCACTATTAGATCAAGCAGCATGAAGTCAAAGTGTTTCAGCCAGCCCTTTGCGCCTTTTTGATACATACTTCTTTCTCTCCTCATCCTCTGTAAAAAATAAGCCAATTCATACATGTCATAGCTCAGCTTTCATGATACATCATGATATGTGAACCATCTCATCTGTGAACTGCAGGTGCCACCACAGCAGGCACCGGCACCTGTGGCTAAGTGCCTGATCGTGCCGCCATAATGGCGCGCATCACTGCGCGGGTATCAAAGAATCCAATTACTTAACAACGTAAACGATTGTCTTCTTTGTTCCGTTGAAGTTCTTTGTAGCTCCAACCTTGACAGTGATCTTAACCTTTGTACCGGACTTTACGCCCTTACCAATGGAGATCTTACCGCCTGATACCTTGACTCTGTTGTTGTTTGTGGTGTATGCAACCTTTGCTCCATCCTTTACTCCAGCTACAGCGATTCTCTTGGTCTTGTTATTTGATTTAACCTTGATCTTCTGAGAAGCCTTGTTTACTGTGTAAGTGATGACCTTAGATCCGGCGTAGTTGCCCTTACCTGTGATCTTGATCTTGTACTTTCCAGCGCTTACAACCTTTGTCCAGCCTGATACTGTGTAGTCTGTTCCAGCCTTAAGAACCTTGCTGCCATTCTTTACAGTGATCTTTGGAGCCTGCTTCTTACCGTTGTAAGTTACCTTAGCAACAGTTGGCTTTGCGTATGAAGCTACACTGTACTTAACTCTGTAGTAAGCTGTGGTTGCGAATGAGTAGTTACCCTTTCCTTTGATCACAACCTTATGTAATCCGGCAGAAACTGCCACATTACCTGATACTACGTAGTCCTTGCCAGCCTTAAGAGTCTTGCCGCCTACCTTAACTACAGGCGTAGTTGTTACCTTGCTTCCTGTATAGTACTTGCTTGCTGTTGCAGCTTTAGCAGTTACCTTCTTTGGAGCTACTTTGTATGTAATAGTTTTTGTACCAGTGTAACCGTTTGTACCATTGATAGTGATCTGGTAGGTACCTGCATCGGTAACTGCTGTCTTCTTTGCTATTACAAAGTCTGTTCCTTCAACAAGTGTCTTTCCGTTGATTTTAACAGTAAGTTTTGGTGTCTGAGCCTTACCTGTATATGTAAGTGTTCCAGCTGTGACTGTTGCCTTGTCGACATTTATCTTAGCTGGTGATGATGGTGCTGCAAATGCAACTGTTGGTATCATCATTGCCACACATACTATTACTGCCAATATCTTCTTTAAATTCTTCACGATAAATTCCTCCTTCCCATGATTTTGTCGTAAATGAATTACTTATATATGATAAAACCTCCTGCATGCCACTTTACAGTCGGCAATATCCGTGAGTTTAACTATTTGTCCTTCGACGAGGCTGCCTCCTGACCGTACCTGCCGTACTCGCCATAGCCGTATTTGTTGTAGTATTTGCCGTATTTGCCATAGTAGCGTTTGTAGGCTCTTCCCGTAGTCTCGACCATGTTGAGTATGACACCCAGGAGTGTACATCCCACCTGGGAGAGCTGCTGGAATGACTGCTTGATGAGATTTCTTGATGTCTCACCGGCTCTTACCACCAATACCGCACCATCGCACAGTGACGCGATCTGGGCTGCATCTGCCACACTTCCAAGTGGTGGCGAATCTATAATCACATATCTATATGTCTCTGCCAGTTTGTCCAGGATCTCTGAGAATCTTGCATCCTCCAGAAGGGCTGATGGATTCTCCAGAAGATTCATACATGGAACTATGTACGCATTCTCTATCTGGGTCTCATATACTACATCGTCTATCTCTGCCTGACCCGAGAGATAATATCCCAGATCCAGAAGCTTATCAGCATCACTGATGTGATGTCTCTCTTTGATAACGGACTTTCGAAGATCCACATCCACAAGGACTGCCGGAAATCCCGCCTCAGCCAGCATCTTCCACAGGTTTATCGCAACACTGCTCTTGCCTTCGTTTGGCATGCTGCTTGTGATGAGTATCTTTCTGGTGTTCTTTCCACAGAACTTTATATTTATTCTGAGCCTGTTCATGGCTTCTTCTACGGCATATGGTAATTCCTGGAACTCTACATTCATCTTCTTCATGCTTTGCTCCTCTCTTTCTTCCTATTGTGTCTCTTTGTCTCGTCCTGGACATCATTTGTCCTGAACTGTTCGCTCTCCGGAATGACTGTAAGTGGAACTATTCCGAAATACTTCTCCATGTCGTCAGCTGAGTGGATGGTATCATCCATCAGATATCCCACGATCACGATCAGGCAATATATAAGCGCTCCGAGGAGGGCACCTATAGCCGTGTACTTCATGTAGCTTGGTCCTACCTTCTGATCAGCCACCCTTGCAACCTGTGCTATGTTCGGTGCATTGGTGCTCATGGTATCCGGAAGGTACTGGATGGACACCTCTGCGATTGTATTCGCTATGTCGCATGCCTGCTGCTTGTCCGTGCTGGTGACTGTGATTTTCAGCACTCGGGTATCTGTTGGGTTCTCAAGGCTTATCATCTTGGCAAGTCCTGTTGAATCCATATCAAGGTTCAGCTTGTCTATAACCTGATCGAGGACCGGATAGCTGAGTATCAGATCTTCGTAGTCTTTCGTAAGTGATGAACCAAGGTTCAGATCCTGCAGGTTGACCACAGAATCCTGTGATGCTGACACCACGTACATCTTGGATGTGGACTGGTATGTCGGCTTTATTATGAAATATGCGTATGCATTGAACAAAACTGCTCCGAGCAGCAAGCACAATACTATATATGGAAGCTTCTCAAGAAGTGCCATTCCCATATCGAGAAGATCTATCTCATTTTCATTATTCTCCGCTGCCTTGTACGCGCTCAGTGCCGCAGGTTGTGTCCCCGCCTCTCTCTCTGTCATCTCAACTTTGTTGGAATTCATAATCTCCTCCGTGTCTTATTTATTTGCAAGCTTATCTGTATCCATATCATGGGTGCTACTTATATTCCTTGTAGAACAATGTGAGTATCGCCTGCTGAACGCTCTTCTCGTCAGGTGCGACCTCCACGAACCCCGATTCGTCTATCGACTCTGTTCCTTCTATAGATACTGTTCCGGCATCCTTGTCTTTGAGGACCAGCAATGCCAGTTTGGAGAATTTCTGTGAACTGATGTCAGTCACCATGTAATCTCCAAGTTTTTCGTATATTGTAAGCGGGTATTTGTTGTCCGCATTACATTTCTCACTCAGATTCTGTTTGAGACCTGCTTTGTACTGTTCCTGTCTCTTCATTCGCTGTGCGTTGGACTCATCACCGACGTCAAATCTGTCATGTACGTAATGCACTGCCTGCTCGTCGCTCAGCTTTATGGTCTCTCCCATCTTCAGGGACTTGTCAACCTTTGAGAAATCATCCTCTATGGTGACTGTAACACCGCCAGCCAGATTGTTGATGGTCCCTATGGCTCCCATGTTCACTGCGGCATATCCGTCTATCTTCTGTCCGTCGAGGAAGTTGGAAACTGCCTTCACCACATTCTCACAGCTTATCTCCATGCCATCACCATTCTCATGTGCCAGGGCAAGCTGCGCTGTCGATGTCGTCAGATACGTGCCATCCGGCATCAGTGAATCCTGCTCCACCATGGTGTTTCTGTCCAGCGCTATCGTTTTGTACGTGCCATCTGTCAGGTCTCTCACCATCAGCATGACCACGTCGCATCGTCCCGCGCCCTCGTAGTCGGTCACTTTCTTGACCTTTCCCATATTGTCAATTCCCATGAACAGGTATGTCTCTATGTTCTTCTTTGGAACATATTTCACCCCGTCCACTTCTATCAGGCCGTCAGGCTGACTCGCTGAACTGTTCCCTGTCTGTCCGCCCTCCGCCGGTCTGAGTGCAATGACCATCACCACGCACAGCATGGCTATCACCGCCACAGCGACTGCTATCTTTCTAAATATTTTCTTTTTCTCTGAAAGTGTCATATTTCTGTATGACATATGTATCACCCCATTCTGGATTATTCCCCTCAGAAGTGCCGTCTGCTCACCAAATATAGCCTTGTCTTATCTGAGCATGGCCAGCGACAGGAGATTTGTCCCTGCTGTAGGCCACATCTTCTCGCACACTATGAGTGCGCACAGGACTATGAACAGAACTACGCTGATTATTATAGCTGTCTTCTTAGACATATTTTGTCCTCCATGCAATTTCATATAATTCCACATAATTAATATAGAAGTAACGTATTCGATCATCGCTTACGCTTTCTGTGTATCTTCTATATATATGTATCTTATATATATTTTTTTTTGTGTTTTCTGAATTCCTGGTGATCAATTGTGGATCTGATGCTCTTCCAAAAGCCGTCCGCCGTACGTGTCCATACTTTTCAAGAAATCTTCTCCTAGTTTCTTGTCAAGCACTTCACGGCCAAGCCATAAATTAGGCATCCTGTGATGCATACCGTGACAATCACTGCCTATTATGTGTGCCGTGCCGTTCCTGAACATCTTTATCATCCGGCCTTTCTGCCTGAAATCCATCAGAGTCTCTGCGTTCACCTGAACCGTAACCGGAAGCCTCAGTACCTGCTCCACATAAGATTTGTTGCCTGGTATCTTCAAGAATCGCTCTATATGAGCGAGTATGATATGGAAATGTCTTTTTTCTATCAAGTCTCTTACTTCATGCACTACCGAATCACTCCATGTCACAAATGGCATTTCAAGCAACATGATGTCTGTTTCTTCTATTGTAAGTGCGTCCACCCTCTCCGCACGGCTGATACCGTCAAAGAAGGCCACCTCTGCTCCCATCATGATCTGCGGTACATCCGCATTCTCAGCCACGATCCGGCTCATGACCTGATCGTAAGCATTCTGTCTGTTCTCAACAAATCTCTCTACCCTGTTGGAATCCGCATAGAAATGCGGCGTAGCCACCATGATGTCCACGCCATGCTCTCTGCACATCCTGAGCATCGCCATAGATGTCTCTACATTCCTGCTTCCATCATCTATTCCTGGCAATATATGTGAATGAAAATCTATAACACTCATATTTTCTCCTCTGCTCTCACCCACTAATGTAACAAATTCGACACATTTTTTCAATTTTAAATTCTGTGAATTTATTACCAAAAAAATCCATCTCAGTGCGAATAATATATACACTTTGTATAATACGCCGTTTCGTATTGTCTATTTCCCTCATATAAGCGTCTAAAAATATGCATTTGCCGCAATTATACACTATTCGTATTATGATTGATATATGATCGGTGTTATGATCGTTAGAAGCTTATGCAGTATCAATCAGCTTCTTTGTCAGCTAGTTTCGGTATCATCTGGCTTCGATACCAGCCGGTTTCGGTAACTGCCAGTCTCATTCATAACACAAAAACCGGACAGTATCCGCCATATATGTATTCCTCATATCCATATGGTTTCGCTGTCCGGTATCTGTATGTCTGCTTTTACACGTATAACTCTTTGCCATTGTTCAGACAGTAGATTCCTAGCTGTCCACCTCTGCCGCAGCCGCAATCTATCGCTACATTATTATTCTGCTTTACAATCTTGCCCTCTGGTGTCGGTACGCTGCCAACCACCAATGTTCTGTCACTGTAATAGGTCTTGTTCAGATCAGCCGGCTCCGTCACAAAGTCTTCTATATCGTAGTCGTCCAAAGCCTTATCAGGCTTAAATCCTTTAATTCCGGCATTTACAAGGACAAATTTCTTTCTTGCCATCATGACCTCAAGGAAGGCATCCTCTGAAATCTCATCGAGATAGTCCACTATGTCTTCTCGCTCATCATCGTCAAGCTCCACAAATTCTGCCACAACCCCCTTGAGCTCATCGCCGAGCATGGATGTGATCCTGTCCATTATCGCCTGTGGAGGAATACTTCCAGTATTCCTGATGTGATCATCCAGAGCCTTGAGTGATGTTACTACCTTGTACTCATTCTCTCCAACCACCGCTATGATATTATCTCTGCTCATCATATCCTGAAGTATCTTGATGGAACCACCGCCTGCTCCGATGATGTTGCCCACCACATATAATACATCCTCGCCCTCCAGGGTGCTTATGACTGCTTCCTCGTTCATTATGTCCTCTTCTTTTATATCATCAAGATTCTGAAATTTCAGTTTCTTGAGGGCTCTCTTATAAGCCTCGTAATCTCCATTCAATCCTGAAATCGCATAAAACATCTATCCTGTCCTCCTTGTGAAAATATAGACCCACGAGTATCACCTCTCTCGGAATCTTATAACCGTTTTTCATTATAACATATCTTCTATGTATTGTGTCCAATGTTATGCCATTTTTGAGATGCATTTTTTCGACATATTAATTCACTCTCTTATGAGGTGGCAGTATCGTAAATATCGGTAGTGTTATGAGTACCATACTATATTGATTCACGCTCTTATGAAATGGCTGCATCGTATGTATTTCTGCAGATATGCAATTGTCTCCGGATCAAATATTAATTTTCGTTAAGATTCCATTTGATAACGTGGCGTGTTTTAACTTTTAGGATACACCTCGCGCATTTCTGATCACTACATATCTGTTTACCCGTGCTATATCCCATCCCTATACGTTATAAGTACGCTGATTTTTATTAACTTTTTGGACGATCCGGTCAGATGCGCGACTTTGACTGAACCTATTGACGAGGACTTTGTGCGATGATAGAGTCGGGATATCAGATGTGCATATCTCAAAACAGCTGATATTGACGCGGATGATCAGCTGATATATTTATATAATTCATTCACGAACTATACTGCATTCCCGTTGCGTAACATCGGACTTCTTCTGCAATCCGGGCGTCGACAGTCAGTATATTCTTTTCGGACACCGTCCGGCACACGGTGTTGGTATAACAGGAGGATCTATATTTATGCCTACAGAAATTAAGATAAGCACATTGTTTCATAAAAATGATCGCAGCCGCGATCAGATAATATCGGATTTGAATAGGAATCCCAGACTTAAGTCAGATTATCAGCGGCTCACCATCGACCTGAAAAACCGGCTTGTGGATTTCTTAAGTGGAACAAAAACTCTGCCACTTACATACGATCCCTTCTTCAAGAAGATGTTCAATCCGGATATTCACCCGGAACGTCTGGAGGGATTCATAAGCAGTATATTAGGCCGGAAGGTGAAGATAAAAAGTGTCCTGTCTCAGGAAGAAAGCCTGCTTCAGGGAACATCTCTTCTTATAATTTTCATAAGGAGGACCCGCCGTAAGGCGGGAGATCCCTTATGAAGCACGCATGCGCCGCGCGTAAGCGCCTTTCCATGCGCATGCTCCACTCATGGACATCATCGTTGAGCTGGAGGATGGCTCTATTGCTAATGTTGAGATTCAGAAGATTTCATATCTATTTCCAGGGCAGAGGATGTCATGTTACTCTGCCGATCTTCTGCTCAGGCAGTACGCCCGCGTAAAGGGGCAAAAGGGAGCCGGATTTACCTATAGTGATCTGAAGAAAGTCTATACGATTATTATATTTGAAAATAGCCCCGCAGAGCTGAAAGCTGACGCTCTCAAGAACTCTTATGTCCACTTCGGCTCTACAAAATTCGACTCAGGAATCGAGATGGAGCTGCTGCAGGATTATTATCTCATTTCACTTGACGTGTTTGCAAAAAATTATTATTCTAAGGGCAAGAAGCAGCTTAACGACTTAAATGGCTGGCTTGCCCTGCTCTCCACAGACAGGGTAGACAGACTGGATGAACTGGTCTCCGACTATCCGCAGATGGAAAGTATCTGCCGGGATATGGCGAGTTACCTTGAACAACCGGAGGAGGTAATCAGTATGTTTTCAGATGCACTTAAAATACTTGACGAGAACACGATACACTATATGATGGATGAGATGCAGAAGCAGATTGACGAGAACGCTCGTAAACTCGATGATGCCAACAAACAGCTTGGCGATACAACCAGACAGCTTGGCGATACAACCAGACAGCTTGATGATGCCAACAAAGAGATTGCAAGGCTCCGGAAGCTGTTAGAGTCAAAATAATATTATTATC
This sequence comes from uncultured Coprococcus sp., assembly GCA_902461735.1. Taxonomy (GTDB): domain Bacteria; phylum Bacillota; class Clostridia; order Lachnospirales; family Lachnospiraceae; genus Coprococcus. Next base: position 133,139 of record CABPYV010000004.1, on the reverse strand, counting down.
GTATTTTCTTTTTACTCTAAAATGCCCGAGGACGCATCACGTATCCCCGGGCATTTCTTCATATTATATAGTCTTTATCTTTTGCCAAGCTCCCAGAATGCTACTGCGCTTGCTGCAGCCACGTTCAGGGAATCTACTCCGTGGAACATAGGTATCTTTATTGTAAAGTCACTGGCATCAATGGTTGAAGTCTTGAGGCCTTCCCCCTCTGTGCCAAGAATGACCGCAAGCTTTTCAACACCCTTGAGCTTTGAATCATTGATATCTATAGTATCATTTCGGAGAGCCATAGAAGCTGTCTTAAATCCCATGGCGTGAAGCATATCCACTCCTGCTGTCATATCGTCTATATAAGTCCACGGAATCTGGAACACTGTCCCCATGCTGACCCTTGCAGATCTTCTGTACAGCGGATCACTGCAGCCTCCGGTGAGCAGAACCGCATCCATGCCAAGAGCAGCCGCCGACCTGAATATTGCCCCGACATTTGTCGGGTTCATCACGTTCTCAAGCACCGCTATACGACGGGCATCACGGCACACCTCTTCAGCCGATGGAAGCACTCTTCTTCTCATGGCGCACAACAGCCCTCTGGTAAGTGCAAACCCTGTCAACTTAGTAAGTTCATCGTACTCGGCAGTGTACACCGGGATATCGCGGCAAGTCGCCATAATATGTTCTAAAACCACATCCGCCGGATCTCCATTATTCCCAGCAGGCAGATCTATCTGATCGCTCATAAACTCCATCGCTGATTTCATTGCCGATTCTTTTTGCATCCATCTATCTAGCTGTTTCTTTTCTATTAATATAGATACAGGCTCATATCCAGCATTCAGTGCACGCTGGATGACGTTCGGACTTTCAGCTATGAAGAGACCTATGTCCGGCTCGTATATGTGAGCCAGCTGATTCTCAGACATTCTGGCATATATATCAAGTTCCTGGGCAGCCAGATCCCTAATCTCTATAATTCTCATACATTTGTCCTTGCTATCCCACGTTTGCCACTTCTATCATACATAGTCACTGCAAATCTCACTTCTTCATTGCTATCATACATCGTCGCCGCAATCACACTTCTGCCAGAGCATTTTCGAGATCGGCTATGATATCTTTCACATTCTCGATGCCGACTGAAAGTCTCACAAGATCAGGGCTTACTCCTGCTGCCAGAAGCTCCTCATCATTCATCTGTCTGTGTGTAGCCGACGCCGGGTGAAGCACGCATGTGTGTGCATCTGCAACGTGTGTTGCTATCATTGCCACCTTGAGTCCCTTCATGAACTTCTCAGCAGCGCTTCTGCCGCCCTTTACACCAAATGATACTACGCCGCAGGTTCCATCAGGCATGTACTTCTTTGCTCTCTCATAATATTTGTTGCCTGGAAGTCCAGGATAGTTTACCCATGCGATCTTCTCATGCTGCTCCAGGAACTGTGCAACTGCCAGAGCATTCTCGCAGTGTCTAGGCATACGGACATGAAGCGACTCAAGTCCAAGGTTGAGCATATATGAATTCATCGGAGCAGGAATCGGACCGAGATCGCGCATCAGCTGTGCAACAATCTTGTTGATGTAAGCGCCTTCTTTGCCAAATTTCTCAGCGTACACTATTCCGTGATAGGACTCATCAGGAGTGGTAAGTCCCGGGAATTTGTCCGCATGTGCCATCCAGTCAAACTTTCCTGAATCCACGATGGCTCCGCCCACTGTGGCATCATGTCCATCCATGTATTTTGTTGTAGAATGTGTGACTATGTCTGCTCCCCATTCTATAGGTCTGCAGTTGATAGGTGTTGCAAATGTATTGTCTATGATAAGCGGAACCCCATGTGCATGGGCTGCATTTGCAAATCTCTCTATATCAAAGACAATGAGTGCCGGATTGGCTATCGTCTCACCAAATACTGCCTTGGTGTTCGGTCTGAACGCAGCCTCAAGCTCCTCGTCCGAGCAGTCTGGATCCACAAATGTGAAATCTATTCCCATTCGTTTCATCGTGACTGCAAACAGGTTAAAGCTTCCTCCATATATGGTTGAAGATGCCACCACGTGATCTCCTGCGCCCGCTATATTAAATACTGAAAAGAACGTTGCTGCCTGACCTGATGATGTGAGTACAGCCGCCGAGCCGCCCTCGAGAGCGCAGATCTTTGCTGCCACATAATCATTTGTCGGATTGGCAAGTCTTGTATAGAAATATCCGCTCGCCTCGAGATCGAACAGTTTTCCCATATCCTCGCTTGTATCGTACTTAAATGTTGTGCTCTGTACGATAGGTATCATTCTTGACTCTCCATTTTTAGGCTGATATCCAGCCTGTATACACATTGTCTCCCTTTCCATTTTTCAATTTACCTCCTTGTTTTTCCTTGACGCACAATGCAGATGACATCTATGATCTTCATGGTGCCATCTGCATTATAATACATTTTCTCTTATTTATCTGTTATTATTTAATATTTCTCTATCACCTTGTGCTCAATACTTCTGTTGTTGAGCATGAACATGTATCGTCCGTTTATCAGACTTATGTCATCCTCGGTCGCCGCCACATCTACGTTGATCCCATTCTTTACACTGATGTTCAGATCGGCATTTGCACTGGACAGGATTCCCCTTCCATCTCTGCTGCCTATGGCAAAGCACTGCTCACCTATAACTGTTATCCTTGTATTGGCATCCTCTATTATGGTCTCCGCCTTTCCATGGTCTGATCCTATCCCTATACACGAATCGCCCTTAAGGCTCATGTCTATATGTGCTCTGCATATATCAACTCTGCTACCATCACCGTCCAGTGTGCCCACGGCCACGTAACGACTGCTTGATCCTCTGAGTGCTATGGAAGTGTTGCTTATCTTTATGTCAGCATGCCCATTCACCGATCCTATAGCGACACCATTTGCAGCGTCAAACTGTATGTCCATGTCACACTGGAGAAGCTTCAAGTCAACAGGACTGTCGATACTTCCCACAGCAACGCCATTTTCACCATTCACGCAAATGTCGTATCTTCCTTTCTCTATACGGAGCTGTCCGCCTTTTCCGGCACCTATAGCTGTTCCATTTACTCCGTTTACATCTATGGATATCGCTCCATCCTGCTTGAATCGTATGATTCCATGCTTTGACTCCACATCATTTCCAATGCCGTAATATATGCTGCTGTTCACCTGAACTTTCATATCTCCACTGCCGGCAAATGTAACTCTGGATGACTCTGGGATCTTTATGCCCCCACCCTTACATGTATTCTTGCCTTCGAGGAGTATGTGAATGTCCGTGTTCTCACCGCAGTCTATGCTCGGCACATTCCTGTCACTGGAAAAGCTGGCATTCTGTAGCACTATGGTTCCCGTAAAGCCATCCTTCACCCTGAGTGAAATATCGGATTTGTATCCGTGCGCGCCCACTATCCGTACGGTATTGTCTCCGCCAGCTTTCTGTGCCACAACTATACTTGTGTAGCCCTTATTCTCTATCTTCATGAGAGACACACTTCTGGTGTGTTCCATCACGAACACATGCCTGTCGGCGACATCGCTTACTCCCTCATTGTACTGAACTATCTCATTCACCACCTGAGGCGATATCAGCTGAACCACCTCTGCATTTGGATGTGCAGTGTAATATCCCTGTATCAGGTCTGCACCGAGCTGGATAACCGTCTTCATCTCTTTTGTGGTCTCCACGCCTTCTGCAAGCGCCATGATACCGTTGTCACTTGTGAACTCTATTATATCCTTCACAAAATGCTGTCTGTGCGGATCACTGTCTATACCTGAAAGCAGCATCCTGTCAATCTTGACATACTCAGGCATGTACCTGAGCAGATTGTTGACATTTGAATATCCTGAACCATAGTCATCTATGGCGATCTCCATTCCATTGCCTCTAAGGAACGTCTTGAGCTCATCAAGCTCAGCATCCGACAGCTCATCTCCCTCAGTAAACTCGATCACTATCCCGGCGCACTTGAGATGTTTCACCTTCGCGAGGAATATCTTTCTGTCCTCCTGTGTGAGCATGTGTCCCGGCATACTGTTGATAAATACTTTCTTACCCTTGAACATCTCCGGATTGGCATCTACGATCTCAACCACATTGAACAGTGTGAGTTTCTCAACATCGTAAAGCCTCTCCAGTCTCTCTGCACTCTCAAGCAGTTCCGGCGGCGACAGTCTTACCGGCGCAAATACTCTCATGAGTGCCTCATATGCATATATGGAACCATCCCTTGCGCTGACTATCGGCTGGAAATGATACGTGAGAAGATTCCTGTCGAGTATCATTGCCACCTGCTCATCTCGCTCAATGTCCTTGTTGGTAAGTTCCATCTTCTTTCTGCCATTTGCCAGATTCTTTTCCTTTATGTGATTCTTTTTATTTACCACATCATTTATGAGATTTTTCAGGTCACTGCTGTTCGACACAGCCGCCTTCTCACATACATAATATATCCCTATCTCTATACCATCTTCTTTGACGGCATTTATCTCACCAAGCTTGGTCTTGAGTTCTTTTACTATGCATTCGCCTCTGTTCTCATCCAGCTTGTCCGTGATGGATGCGATGACAAACTCATCGTTGCCCATTCTCATCGCTATCTCGCCTTTATCCAGTATCTCATTCACCGCCTGGGCAGCATAACTTATGAACTTATCTCCCTCTTCGCGGCCAAATTTGCTGTTGATCTTATGCATGTTTTTCAGATCAAAGGCTATAACCAGAATCTCCTGACTCGCACGCTCTGACTGATTTATCATCTCAATGGCACGTGTCATAAATCCACGGTAATTGTAAAGTCCTGTAAGTCCGTCTCTTATCTGCTCTGCCTCAAGTTTCTTGAGCAGCACTGCTGCACCCGCGTAGCGTGCAAATGATTCTATGTCCCTCGCAACTGTCTTTATCCAGGATCTGTATACTTCTTCGAACACTCTAGGCTCTCTGCCATAGTTGATCACAGTATATCCAAAGCTTCTATCCTGAAAATACAGAGGGGTAAATATATATGAAGTAGGATAATCTCTGTCCTCATAAAGCTCAGGCAGCAACATGGATGACTCAAACACATCATCATATCTTACCACCGTGTCCGCATCCTGTTCCTCCGGTCCGCACTTGATTATCCTGTATACTTGATCTGTATATCCGTAACGAAGTGCCTCATCGCCGGTCATGATCTCTGGATTTCTCCAGTAATCATTCATGCAGATATGGAACTCCTGAAATGGTCTTATCTGATATATATACTCTGAAACTGTGTTAAAGAATGATTCAGTATCTGTTTGTGCAACCAGATCATCCATCATGTTGTTAAAGCATGAGTAATACCCTGTAGCCGACAGCGCCGTCTCCCATTTCTCTCTGCGTGTCCTTACAGTCTCCTTCTCCCATCCTTCGCAGCCACAGGAACCTCCTATATAAAGTTCCACATTGGTATGGAATTCTGGGACTTCCCTGTTGTTTAATTTTGCATCTATGTAATCCACGCAGTAGTGTCCGCAATCCTCCGCCGGTATATCCGCAGATGTAATAGGAACCGGGCTGTTTCTTCCATCCTCTATGGAATCGTATCCCACCACCGCTATATCTTCAGGAACTCGTATTCCATGTTTGTCAAATGCTGTACACACGCCGATAGCCATACAGTCATTGGCGCATACTATAGCCTCTGGCAGATTTTCCATATCCTTCACCAGTTCATCTACCATGTAATCTCCACTGTCGTACCAGTATGTTCCATAATAGATCATATCGTCTGTGACGTTAAGTCCATGGGCTTTCATGCTATCCAGATATCCAGCAAGTCTCTGCTTTGAATGTATGTGTCCCTTTAATCCATTCAGGAAATATATGTTTTTGTATCCGTGCTTATCTATAAGATGATCAACTAGCTTTACTATCGGTGTGTAATGATCCATTATAACCGACGGATAAATCTTATTCTCCTTATCAACCGCCAGTACTACTCCATCAGGGAATTCTATCTGCAGGCGCTTTTCGAGTTTTTCCACCAGTCCCGGTGTCTGCAATGTATCCTGGCAGAGTACCACAGCATCAAAAAGGTCAAAATTAATAAGGTTGTAGATATTGGAATCTCCAACCTCCCTGTATGTAGAATCCTGATATTTGAGGAACATGGAAAAAACGCATACATCGTAATCTAACTCGTATGCTCTTTTCATGAGTCCCTGCATAAAGCGATTCTGGGTATTTTCGTCAACCTGCGCACTGATAACGCATATTCTCTTCCTATTATGCATTTTGATCATTCCCATCCGATAATTTCTTTATGCAATTATATCACATTTTTTCACCGAAAAAAACCGTTATTATGCATTTTGACAATATATGGGAAGTTTTTATTTAATTATGTGCAACTTGCACTAGCAAGGACTCTAGTAGACGGCAGTTGGAGCCCAGATGGGGACAGATGGGGACAGCAGATGGGGATAACAGATGGGGACAGGTACCTCCGTCCCCCTCTTCGTCTTCTTCGGCAAAAAGGCGATGATTATCTAGCTCCAATATGTTTCTTTATCTCTAATGCTGTCGGAGTTATCGCCAATCCGCCTTTCGCAGTCTCACGTATGTTTTCAGGCATCTCTGCCCCTATTCTACGCATGGCATCTATTACTTCATCAACCGGGATTGCACTTCTGATTCCTGCAAGGGACATCTGTGCAGATGTCACCGCATTTACCGCTCCGGCCACATTTCTCTTTACGCACGGCACCTCCACCAAACCACATACCGGATCGCACGCCAGCCCAAGCATATTCTTAAGTGCAAGTGCCGCCGCATTCGCCATAGACTGCGCACCGCCGCCTTGCAAATACACAAGTCCTGCTGCCGCCATAGCCGACGCCGAACCTATCTCTGCCTGGCATCCTCCAGACGCTCCTGCTATAGATGCATTTTCCGCAATCACATTTCCTACGCCTGCTGCCACGTACATTGCATGTGTCATCATTTCATCAGAAAGTTTCATTTTCTTCTGCGCTGTGAGAAACACTGCCGGAATAACGCCGCAGGATCCCGCGGTTGGAGCTGCCACTATCCTCCTCATGCACGCATTTGACTCTCCCATCCTGATGGCCTTCTCCATAACCATTCCTATGAAATCTCCGCAAATATTTCTGCCAGTCTCGTTATATTCATGTATTTTTTGTCCATCCCCGCCAGCTAGTCCCGATGCTGACTTCAGTTCAGGCTTGTAATCCGCATCGGCCCGTTTCATTGCTTCATACAACTTTGACATAGACTCCATTGACATCGTCTCAGTAACCCCTCGTTCCTGCACGTCTGACTCTAAAACCACCTGCCAAAGCTCCTTATTCTCCTCGTCGCATATATCAATTATTTCCTTTATTGAATGATACATCTGATTCTCCTTTCAGCAATGTTCAGATACTGAGCAACCTTGTCTTTTCCAATCATACAGGTATTGGGGACGGAGGGGACAGGTACCTCCGTCCCCAAACAAGCCTTCAAAACCGTTTTTTGTGAAAATCCCCAAAAGGGGACAGGCACCTCCGTCCCCACGCAAATGGGGTCAGGCACCTCCGTCCCCACGTATATTCACACCTACCTGTTTTACCATCTTTACAATCTCTATTGACAATCCTCTGCAACACTAAGATAAGTTACTTTATTAACTCCCTCAACCTTGGTGAGCCAATCTATGCCCTCCTTGGGAATTTCCTGATCACACTCAACAACCATAACCGCTTCACCGCCGCGGCTCTCCCGATATAACTGCATTGTGGCAATATTTACACCTTTGTGAGCTAGCATCGAGGTAACCTCGGACACGTGTCCCGGCTGATCTTGGTTGTGGACAACCAGCGTGGGCTGATCGCCTGAAAAATTTGTCTCTATTCCATCTATCTCCGCTATATTTATACGCGAACCCCCAAGTGACTGACCTATGACTTCCAACGTTCTGCCCGACTGACCTGTCAATATCAACTGTGCTGTATTTGGATGGGCGTCTTTTAACACAGCCTCTCCCCATTGGATCTCTATGCCCTGTTCATTAGCCAAATCCAATGCATTCGGGATTCTTATGTCATCTGGCTTCATTCCAAGGAGTCCGGCAACTAACGCTTTTCTTGTCCCATGCCCTTTGCCTGTAGTCAGGAAGGAACCGTACAATAATATTTTTGCACTGGTCACTGATTCCCCAAGTAACCTTCTGCTTATATATCCTATTTTCACTGCTCCTGCTGTATGTGAACTAGACGGTCCAACCATCACGGGGCCCATAATATCAAATATATTCATATTTTATTTTCTCCCTGCAAATCTTTATCTGTCAGCACCTTTCCTACATCAAACATAGCCAAATGCTTTCATAAACAATTGTATTATATCTCAATAATATAACCATTTGGAATTTAATATATTAAGTCTTTTGAGTGTTTTACTGTCTTTTGTTATTACAATAGCGTCATCTATTTCGTCAGTTTGGGGACGGAGGTACCTGTCCCCTCCGTCCCCTCCGTCTGCCCTATCCGTTTAACATACAACAGGCCAGTTTATTCTGCCTTAAGAATATACAGTCTGGAGTCATAGTCGCCACATGGAACATCTTCGCCAACTATTTCGCCCGCTGTTGTATCACTGGTGATCAGGCCCAGGTTCATCAGCTCATCACCGTAGCACGCCGGTCCAACAACGACATCTGCCGATGCAGGATCATCATTTTCCTTTGTTACTGTCTCATATATCCGCTTACCGTCAGGTGTCTTGCTCACCGTGAGTGCCTGACCTCCGAGCACATTGCAGCTATATAATGCATCCGGATCAAGGCCGTGAAGTTTCATTCTTGTGAAACATTTGTTAGGTGTGTAGAGTGTTCTGAACCATGCAACGATGGCGGTTTTCTTATCGTCTGATACGACCATCCAGCCACACTCCTCATCGTCAAATGGACTTGCAAGTCTGTAAAATGTTCCGTACTGGATCACCTCACGGTATGACTTCATAAACATAACCTGCTTTTTGACTTCCTCTATCTCCTCTGCTGTGAGTTTATTAAGATCAAGTTCATATCCAAATGTTCCAAAATATGCCGCATTTGCACGGGTCTTAAGTGGAGTCTCACGTCTTGTCTGGTGATTTGGCACAACGGACACGTGGCTTCCCATGCTGCTGATCGGGTAACACATGGACGTTCCATACTGTATCTTTATCCTCTCTATGGCATCGGTGTCATCACTCGTCCACCCCTGTGGGGCATAGTAGAGGATTCCTGGATCGAAACGTCCGCCGCCGCTGGCGCATGACTCGAAGAGAACATGTGGGAACGTACTCGTAAGCCTCTCATACAAGTCGTACACTCCAAGTATATACCTGTGGAACACCTCACCCTGTCTGTCAGCAGGAAGAGCTGCGCTGTAACATTCTGTGATACTTCTATTCATATCCCATTTCACATATGAAACCTTTGCTGTACTGAGTATCTTTGCCATCATCTCATATATCCTGTCAACGACCTCTTTCCTTGAGAAATCCAAAACATACTGGAATCTTCCGTGTGAGTCATGTCTGCCTGGAACCGAGAGAATCCAATCTGGATGTTCTCTGTAAAGGTCTGAGTCTTTATTTGTCATCTCAGGTTCAAACCACAGTCCGAACTTCAACCCTACATTCTCTATATCCTCTGCAATTCCTGTGATTCCCTCCGGAAGTCTGTCAGGATTTGCCACCCAGTCTCCAAGGCCTGCATGGTCTGTGGTTCTGGCTCCAAACCAGCCGTCATCAAGGACGAACAGCTCAACTCCGCCCTCCTTTGCCTTCTGGGCAATGGCTATGAGCTTCTCTCTGGTGAAATCAAAATATGTCGCCTCCCAGTTATTGATAAGTATCGGTCTTGGCTTGTCTCTCCACTCACCTCTTGCAAGTCTCTTCTGATACAGCTTGTGGAAGGTCTGGCTCATCTTGTTAAGTCCCTGGTCTGAGTACACAATAACTGCCTCAGGAGTCTGGAAATGTTCACCTGCATCGAGCTTCCAGTCAAATGTATCTGGACTTATTCCGGCCAGAATACGGGCTGTGTTTCTCGTGTCAACCTCTGCCTGTATTTTGAAATTTCCACTGTACACAAGGCTTATACCGATTGCCTCTCCCTGATTCTCATCCGTTGTCTCTCTCTTTAACGCTATAAACGGATTGTGCTCATGGGATGAATGACCACGGTTGCTTCCTATGGACTGTACTCCCTGCTCAAGATTTCTTGTTATTATATGACGCTCCCTTGCCCATGCGCCTGAAAGCTGCATCCACTGATAATCAGGATCCGGGAGATCCAGGCACATGCTGTATGCTGTAGTGAGATGCACCGACTCCGTACCTTCATTTACATACTCTACACTCTTCGCTATGACTGGTCTGTCCCTCCATATCGTATAGAGCATTCTCGCCTTTATTCCTGTAAGCGGATCCTTTAATGTAATGATCAGAGTCTCTGCCTCCTCATCATACTCTGTGTATGTTGCCGGCAGTGCCTCAAGCTTCGGCTTGCCTGCGTTTACCTCATGTGATACACACACAAAGTCTGATGTCCTGCTGCCATTTGACTGAAGGAATTCAACCATCGGCGTCCTGTAATCAGTGGTTCCGTACACAGGGAGCTCCTGCTTCACTGACTCCAGTGAAAACAGTCTATCATCGTCATTTATATACTGGAACATAGGTCTCTGGACAAGTTCCAGCAAATGTGAAAAATCTGCTCTGTCTCTTATAGCCTTGCCGTAATACAGATTTCCCAGATGTCCATTTGGAAGCACCGTCATGATGTAGCTTATCTCATCATTCATAAGATGAAATGTCTTTGTTTCCTCGTGAAATATAATTCCCATAAATATGTCTCCTTTTCTCCATATTATTTTCCGAAACAAAGTGGGGACAGGGAACAGGTACCTCCGTCCCCATCTGATCGTTCTTAATTAAGACAATTTTATTATTTGGGATTTTGATTTTATATGGGAAAAAGTTGAAAAAATATGGCTTGTATAACGTTTTAATGCCAATATTCACGCAATAATCACACGGTTATTATTCATTAATCCATATACATAACCCACCCAATATTTATACTTGGGGACGGAGGTACCTGTCCCCTCCGTCCCCTGTAACTAAACCGCATACACTACGGTCTCGCCTGTCATGTTGACGGCTACATATACTGACTTCATAGCAGCTGCATCCTGAACCGGCTTGCGCCTGTACACTATGATTCCGACGCTGTCAGTTTCCACATCCTCCAAGTCTCCGTAGATGAGAGTCTGTGTGTACTCTGAGTGATTTCTAAGCTGTATCATCGCCTTGTAAAAGTTAAGCACCGAATTCTTGTCAGCGCTCTCAAGTTCCACTGTCTGGCGGTCACATTGATTGTTGCATGCCAGCCATGGCTCATGTGCTGAGAATCCAAAGTTCTTTTCGCTGTTCCACTGCATTGGAAGTCTTGACTGATCACGGAGTCCCCATGACTCAGGGAAAACATCGAAGTCATTGCCCATCACAAGGTCATTGCTCCTATTTTTTCACACTGGGACATGCAGCCCCACTGCAATGTAAATTCTCATACATACAATTCCACAAAGAAAAAGACACCCCCACAGGGGTGTAAAGTCCTGCGAGGTTGTCTTTTTATCTGTAATTTATATCCTATATATTTCTGTTTGGTTTTATCCGACTCTATCTAGTTCTGTCTGGTTCTATACGTTTCTATCTATTTTGTGGTATCACCTTTCTCCACGCTCACCGGAAGCAATATAATGTTTCCTTCCTTAACTGCATCTCTGGTACCGTCTGCCTGAGCATCCGCCTGCTCATCATCCGCGGGTCCATCGATCATGTCCATGAGCTGGCGAACTGCCTCTTGAGCGATCTCTTTGTACGGCTGGTGTATTGATGTGAGCCTTGTCGTGCTTGCATTGGTTATGTATGTTCCATCATACGCAACAATCGCGAGATCATCTGGGATTTTTTTGCCTATGGCAAGTGCCGCCTTAAGGAATGCTATCGCCGGCATGTCTGCGGCAAATACACCGTCCACATCCGGGTACTCCTCAAGTATGCATTTCGCCATCTCAAAATATCCCTGGAAATCAAAGTCATTCAACTGAACTGGAACCCTTCTGGATTTTATCCCATTCTCGGCGAGGACTCTGTCAAGTTCCTCATGACACTCATACGACATGATATTCTTGTCAGTCCTGATTCCGGATATATGGATGACGTATCTGCATCCACTGTTTATAAATTCCCGAGCAGCAAGCTGTCCGCCCATCTTGTGATCCGACACTACGACAGGAAATTTGCTGCCAACCTTATAATCCAACATGACCATCGGCTTATCTATCTTCTGGTATTCCTTCGCCGTACATGCCGACGTTCCGCATATGATCCCATCCACGATGTTGGACTTTAACAGCTTGAAACACTCCTTCTCCCTCTGCTTGTCATCGGATGTGGAAAAAAGCATAAACTTGTATTTCTTCTCATAAAGTATCTTTTCTATCTCCGATGCCAGTGATGAGAACCATGGGTGCTGGATATTTGGAACCAACATCGCAATGGAGTTTGATCTGCCCTTGAACATGCCTCGCGCAAGCTCATTTGGAACATAATCCAATTTCTTCATCGCAGCTTCTATCTTCTTCTGAGTCTCGGGTTCAACCTTTGCCGTGCCGTTGATAAGTCTTGACACTGTGCATATTGCGACCCCGGCCTCCTTTGCAACATCTCTTATACTTGCCATTTATAAATATACTCTCCTTATGAAACTTGTTTCATAAGGAGAGTATACCATAATACTTTCTGTAATGTAAATTGTGTAATATGACGATAATCAGCTCAAAAGTTCCTCTATCATGCCACCGTCAAATGTCACACTCTGGACGTGGTTTACCTCAATCTGATACAGTGCGTGTGCAACTATGTGCTCTGCAGCCTGCTCTATATCTCTGATTCCGGTCACGCCGTCGCACTTCCTGATGACCGCATCCACACCGTCTGGAAGGATGACGCACTCGCTCCCCTCAAGTCCGATGCGCTTGAGGACTTTAGGCAGAACGAATTTGTTGAATATCTCCTTCTTCTCGTCCGGGGTGTAGTCCGGTATATCTATGACAGCAAATCTCGACATGATAGGCTTGCTGATGTTCTCCTTATCATTTGCCGTTGCTATAGGATATACACCGTTTGTCGGGATCATGCACTCCATGTAGTTGTCGGTAAATCCCAGGTTGTCCAGAAGTGTCAGCAGTACATCCGCAGGATTGCCGTTGCCCTTGCCGGAATTTGCCTTGTCCAGCTCGTTGATGATGAATACAAGGTTAGACTCACCCGCCTGTGAAAATGCTTCCATGATGATTCCCGGCTTGGCATTGGAATATACTCTTGAGCTTCCGGTCAGCTGCTCTGGATCATTGATAGAACTCATGTCGAGGGTAGTCCATGGAAGTCTCAGTATTCTTGCAACTGCGTAGGCTATCTGTGACTTTCCTGTTCCGGCAGGTCCGCAGAGCAGAAGTCCGTATGCTGGAAGTGTATGTGTACGGTTGATCTGGATGATCGTCTCGATGATCCTCTGCTTGACCTTCTCCATTCCGTAGAGCTCTTCGTCCAGTATCCTTCTCGCCTCATCTGGATCTATCGCCTCGAAATAATTGCTCTTCCATCTGATGTTCATCGCCATGGAAAGTGCTCTCTGCGCGTGGCGTCTCTCCTCCGGGGATACCTCGCTGGATCTCGCAACCGCAAGATTTCTTCTCGCCCACAGTCTTATATTGTCAGGGAGCGTTCTTCCGGCGCAGTGCATGAAGTCAATGATGCTCTGCATGCTTGTGAGCTTCATGTCGTCGCCAAGTGCCTCCTCCTCTTCTTCCTCCTCGGATTTCTCCTCTTCTGAAGGGGCATCACTTGCAAGAAGTCGCTCTATCATGAACTGAAGGAAGCCATCATTTGCCGACAGCTTTGCCCCGCCGCCGAACTCCGTCTCCCTTATCTTGTATACCGCATAGCCTTCCGATCTGTTCTCTCCTGACAGACGGACGTTGATGTGATTTTCGCCGAGCCATTTGAGAAGGCTTACAAATCTCGCATCTATCTTCAATATGTCGGCGGACTGAACTCCGTCCACCTCGTCAAATTCAAATGCTGTCCTTTTGATCGGATTTGTGAACTTTCCGCTGGAGTGGTGCGCCCATTTTCTGACCGAGTTCTCCAGGAGCATGATTGGCTTCTCCGCTGTGGCTGTTTTTTCCGATGACTGAAATGTCTCATATGTAACTATGTTCTTATTCTTGTTGTCACTTCCGCTGAAATCAAATACCGGCATATTTACCTCCCTATATAATGATGCTTTATTGCAAGTTTAATCATACCTTGCAATTATGAAATATCATATTTAATTTTCGTCAAACACCCGCATCCATCTTTCTCGTTTAAGCCTTGTGGTGAACAGGATTCCTCTGAAACAGAGCTCCACGCACATGGCGATCCACACACCGTAGAGACCGACTCTCGGTGCAAGTATGGCTGCAAGCGGTATCCTCACACACCACATACTTGCAAAGTTCATGCAGCTCGGAACCAGAGTGTCCCCGGCTCCCCTGAGTGCTCCCGATGCAACTATGGATGCAGCATAAAATGGTTCAGCAAATGCTTCTATTCTCAGCACTGCCGCCCCTAGATTTCTTATCTCTTCGTTCGGTGTCAGCACACCTATCATGGCCGGAGCTGCTATGTACATGAGAACTCCGCCTAAAGTCATGACCGACACACCTAATCCCATTGTAATCCATGCCATTCTTCTGGACAACTGTTTTTGTCCGGCTCCCACACATTGTCCCACAAGTGTGGTTGCTGCCGCCTGTACTCCGTACCCCGGCATGTAACAGAAGCTCTCCGCAGTAACCGCAAATGAGTTGGCTGCAATGGCTATCGTTCCGAGCGGTGACACGATCTTTGTGGACATGACATACGCTGAACACATGACCATCTGCTCAAGCCCCACCGGCGCTCCTATCTTTACTGCTTTGACAAGTATATCCCTATGAAACCTTAAATGTTCGCCATTTCTTAAGTGAAGGGTCTTGTTCTTCCACAGAAGTGCCGTGACCATGATGGCACAGGTGACAGCCTCCGCTGTGATGGTTCCAAGCGCCGCCCCGGCAACGCCAAGACCAAGTCCCGGCATGGTAAATGTCAGACCATTCATCGAGGTTTCAGACTGCACAAGTGTTGACAAATGGGAACCAAAGGCTTCTGCCTGAATCGTTCCTGCCATCTGAGAACCAGCCAGCCTTACGCCGGATAAATACGGAATACTTAAATTTACAATTCTTGTCGGAAAAATAAAGAACAAATTGAAGATCACATCCATCACACAGCACATGACATTTAGTATACCCGGAAGTCTCATATTTCCGGAGCTCTGGTGCATGCCGCCCGCTATGCTGTTCATCTGCAGAGCGGGAAGTCCCAGCATATACACAAGGAAATACTGGCTTGCCATCTTCTGTATCGCAGCTTCACCACCAAGCCATCTCGGAAGCGGTGTGCTTATGAGGACTGCAGCAAGCGCAAGTATGGCGCTTATGCACAGAGCTATTATTAGTCCCTGTTTCATGATATTTCTGGCAGATTTATCCTCACCAGCGCCCACAGCCTGGGCTATCTGCACAGTAAATCCTGTAGTCACCGCAATGCACAGCCCGCCAAACAGCCATGTCGTGGACGAGACAAGTCCGATCGCTCCCGATGCGTTTGCACCAAGACGTCCCACCATGGATGCATCGATGTACTGCATGACAATGGACGAAATCTGGGCAAGAATAGCCGGAATACTTAGCCTGACCGTAAGACCTATCTGCTGGGACGCGGTCATGGATTTTCCAGATATCATGTCCTTCAGCAAATTTTCACTGCTACTCATCTATATCTCCTTCTTTGCCGCACCGTCTTCCGAGGTCTGTCCTGAACATGCATCTGCCCAATGTCCGTAATCACCGTCACTGCTTACAAGCCCTGTGCCAAACGATTTTTTAAACTCACTGACACCCTCGGCAAGTCTCATCATACCGTCTTCCACGGTTGATCTTGGGCATGCAATGTTAAGCCTGATAAATGTCCTTCCGTTCTTGCCGTATGAAAGCCCCGGCGACATATAGAGCCCTGTGTTCTTCCTGATGAATTTCGACAGAGTCTTGGCATTGCCATCTTCACCGGCAGCGCCGCATATCCCGCTGCAGTCAAGCCAGAGCAGATATGTGGCCTCCGAATACACCACCTTTATACCCGGCACTTTTTCATCTATAAACTTCCTGACATACTGCTTGTTCTCATAAAGATACTGTCTGAGACTGTCCAGCCACTCGCCGCCATTTGTAAATGCTGCTATCGCCGCATCCACCGCAAATGCATTTGGCTCAGCTACCTCGTCTGTGTTCAGCCCTCTCCACATCTTGTGTCTCAGGAATTTATCCGGAACCACAATAGCTGCGGTCTGGATTCCGGCTATGTTGAAGGTCTTTGTCGGCGCAATACAGGTCACGCTTATATCCCTGCATGTGTCAGATGCCGTGGCAAATGGCACATACTCCTTTCCGGGATCGGTGAGATCGCAGTGTATCTCATCCGAAATGACCGTCACACCGTACTTTGCGCATAGCTCTCCCACATGGGCAAGTGTCTCCTTATCCCAGATCTTCCCCGCAGGATTCTGTGGATTGCAGAGTATCATGAGGCTGGTCTGTGGATCTGCAAGCTTTGCCTCAAGATCCTCAAAATCCATGGCATATTCCTCGCCGTCATATTTCAGAGGGCTCTCCAATATATTTCGCCCATTGTTGTATATAGAATTGAAGAAAATATTGTAGACAGGGGTCTGCACCACCACATTCTCTGCAGGTGTAGTGAGTTTCCTGACCGCCGTTGATATTTCTGGGATGACTCCGGTGCAGAACACCAGCCAATCCCTATCTATCGCAAATCCGTGTCTGCTGCCCCACCAGTTCACGTAGGCATCTGCCCACTCGTCCGGGATGATAGAATATCCGAATATTCCGTGCTCAACCCGGGCTGCCAGTGCCTCCCTGATACACGGAGCCGTCTGAAAGTCCATGTCTGCCACCCACATTGGCAGTTCGTTTTCCGGCACGTCCCACTTCAGGGAGCCTGTGCCGCGTCTGTCTATAACCTTGTCGAAATCAAACTTCATGTTTTCCCTCCACTTTGTGAAGGGATTTTGGCATTTGAGGGGGCTGACGGCTGGCATATACCATGTGCTCAATCACGTTCGTCTTCCCTCGCCTTGCTTTGCTTCTATCTGCACTGCGCTCTGCAAGCGATAAGGGCGTTGCTTGCGCCGCTCCGGCAAGAAGCAGCAAGACTCAGTCGACTTCACTACCGATTGCTCACATGGTATATGTCAGCACATTTCGCCATTCAAATGCCAAAATCCCATTTGCGTTATGATATATCACCAAATCTTAAACTCGTTTAGTCCTGTACTATTATTTTTGTCTTTGACGGATCTACTTTGTCTTTTTCTATTATCAGATTGTCAATGTGCTGGGCTTTGATGGTCCCTGACGTCGGATTCATGACGCTGTCTATCTTGCTGCAGATGTCGGCATCCACTGTTGAGTATTCAAATGCAAGTGTTGTGTTGATGAGCTTGCAGTTCTTCATCACAAGGTTGTCGATGTAGCACATGCCCTGAAGGCTCTCAATGGTGCAGTTCACCAGGGTGAGGTTCTTTGCGTTCCAACCGAGGTATTCGCCTGATATGAATGAGTCGTATACAATCACGTTCTCTGTATTCCAGAATGCATCCTTTGACAGCAGGTTGGAGTTCCTTATCTCCACATTCCTGCATCCGTCAAATGAATAGTTGCCGTCGAGCTTCAGATCGTCTATCTTCATATTATTGCTGTTCATGGCAAAATAGTCGCCCTTTGCTGTCACATGATCTATGGTCACGTCATCGCAGCTCCACAGTGTTTCCTCAGCATGGGTGAATGTCACATCTGTAAGCTCCAGGCCCTTACATCTGCGGAAGTTCTTTGGCGCCTGGATGAGTGCCCGCCTCACTGCGATATTATCTGTGTACCAGACTCCGGCTCTCGCCATCTCAAACCAGTGGCAATCCTCCGCAACAATGTTCTTGCTGTACCACAGCGGATACTTCCATTTGAACATGCTGCCGTACAGATTTATATCGCGGCTTTCCTTAAGCGGCGACTCACCATCGTCAAATATCGTGTCATATATGTCAAGATTTTTTCCCATGAAAAGAGCTCTCTCACCTGTCAGGAACTCCTGTCTTATGATCTTCTTTTCTTCCTTCTTATCCATCTCGTTCATCTTCCTTTTGTATATTCTCTATTATATTATTGGCCTATTATCGCCATGTTATCACTTCTGGCAAATGCGAATATGACTGAGCTTATGACCGCACAGAATATCGCTCAAAAGACCACCGGCAAAGCAAACAGTAATATATCTATTCACCTGAATTTTGCTATATTAACAGACTTATCCGCTTAAATTAATGGATTCTCAACCTGTCCACTTTATATTATAATTTACACATACAAGTCTGGCATGTAAATAGGAATCTCATGTCTGACATTTTGGGGAAACAACAATTTCAGGGGGTATATCATGATTTTAACATCAGGGGATTCTATCAGTATTTTTTTCAGACTATTACCTTATACGACTTACATTATTCCAATAGCATCATTCATCATAGCTGTGATCATCGGTCTTTCCATACGGGGTAAGGCATGCCGTATCGAGCGGGACTATACCAGAACATCCGCCGATATCACATCTGTCAGAAGATTCAGTAAAAGAACCCATATCAACTATGAATACCGCGACCAGTCCGGAGTATTGCACAATGGTTTTCTTTCCGTCCGCGGTATAACAAATTACAACTCCATGTCGTCCATCGCAATATATTACAACCCGAATAATCCATCCGTATCTTATACGGAAAGAACTATGAACAGTGACAAAAATGCACCATTCATCTATGGTGGTGCGGTTCTGCTTGGAACTCTGGTATTTTTATGGAGAAGACGCTGATTTCTCAGCGTCCTTTTTTATTTCACCCTGATGAGATCCTTTGCAACCTCACCGGCTATGATAAGCCCTGCGACTGATGGCACAAATGCCACGCTGCCCGGGATGTCTCTACGCTCTGTACATTTGTGTTCTGCTCCCGGCGGACAAATGCAGTTGTTTCTGCAGCTTATCGCCATATCTTCGATTGGCCTTGTCGGAATCTCTTCAGAGTATACGACCTTGAGCTTCTTGACGCCCCTCTTCTTCAGCTCTCTTCTCATGACCTTCGCTAGCGGACACACCTTTGTCTTGTATATATCTGCAACTTTGAACTGGCTTCCGTCAAGCTTGTTTCCCGCACCCATGCTGCTGATGATTGGAATATTCTTCTCCTTACACTTCATAACCAGAGCGATCTTAGCTGTCACGGTGTCCACCGCGTCGACCACGTAGTCGTAGCTGTCCCAAGGGAAGTCGTCCGCATTCTCTGGGAGGAAGAAACATTTGTGAACTTCTACATCCACCTTAGGGTTGATGTCAAGCATCCTGTCCCTCATAACATCGGTCTTGTACTTTCCAACCGTGCTCATTGTCGCTATGATCTGTCTGTTAAGGTTCGTCAGACACACCTTGTCGTCATCTATAAGGTCAAATGCTCCGACACCGCTCCTTACCAGCGCCTCGCATACATAACCTCCAACTCCGCCTATTCCAAATACCGCTACCTTAGAGCCTGCCAGCTTGTCCATGGCTTCCTTGCCAAATAGCAGCTCTGTTCTCGAAAACTGTGTTAACATCTCTTATTCTCCTACTATGATATATATCCCACTACAACTATATACAAAATAAGTTTTTTTTCAACTGAAATCTTATTGCCCTTTCGGGGGACGGAGGGGCCTGACCCCTCCGTCCCTGATTTATATTGAGTACATGTATCCGATCCGGTCACTGTACTCCCGGGTAAGATCGGCGATGGTTTTGTTATCAAGGACATTGTTGATGGCAGTCTCAAGGTCATCCCACACCTCTCCGATGACATCGTTCATGACCATGTTGGTGTCGCCATCCTCATCAACTCGATTATCGATTGGTGATATCCTGCCCTCAATCGCCCTTAGCACCATCCCAACCGTGATCTCCTCCGCTGGCATGTTCAGACGGTATCCGCCCCTCGGGCCTCTCACGCTCCTTAAATATCCTGCCTTTAGCAGAGAAGATGTAACCTGCTCAAGATATTTGTCAGACAATCCACATCTTCTGGCTACGGCTTTGACAGTAACCGTGCTGCCACTGTTTATCGATATATCTACCATGAGTCTCAATGCATATTGTCCCTTTGATGATATTAACATTTTTCCGCCTCCTGTTCATTGTTATATTTTACCTATAGAATTACTATGAATTAGTTTTATTTTTTTTGGCAGGGAGAAAACAGGTATGCATTTACATTCCATGCTTTATCTCCATGCCAATTACTTCCCAATTATTCTGTTTATTTTTTATGAGTATGTTTCTATATCGTTAATCATATATGCTGATCAGCTGTTTCAGTTATCCTTATTTTTTAACTCATTCAGGTATTCCTCTACATAATGGATAACTGCTGCACCGTCTCCGACTGCTGTCGCCACCTGGCGCACCGCCTTGGTCCTCACATCTCCCGCGGCAAATATTCCCTGTGTGCTGGTCCGTCCGGTCTCGCCCGCTACAACGTAACCAGCGTCATCAAGTTCCACGACGTCACCGAGAAAATCTGTGATCGGGCTTGTGCCTATGGCTATAAATACACCGGCTACCGGAAGTGTGAAATCGTGATCGGCCTGTCCATCCACTGCTGTCGGTGTCTTCACAGCGACTTTGAGCTCCAGCTTGCCCGGGGTTCCGCTTATCTCTGTCACCTGCGCAAATGGGTGGAATTCTATATTCTCAGTCTCAAGCACCTGCGCACCAAGTATTTTCTCGCCTCTGAACTTATCTCTTCTATGGAGCAGATGCACCTTGCTACACATCTTTGACAGATACAGGGCATCCTCAAGGGCTATGTTGCCTCCGCCCACAACTGCGACTTCTTTGTTCCTAAAAAATGCTCCATCACATGTAGCACAGTAAGAAACTCCTGCCCCTGTGAATTTCTCCTCACCGGGAATGCCAAGCTTTCTGTGCTTTGCGCCCGTGGCTATCAGAACCGCCTTTGTCTCTATGCTGCTGCCATCCTCCAGGCTGACCTTCTTGTGATCGCCGTGATCCTCGATAGCTGTCACCTCTCTGTCATCAAATTCCACCTCAAATGTATCTGCGTGTTCTCTGAACTTCATACCCATATCAAAGCCGCTTATGCCAGGCAGACCAAGGTAGTTGTCAACCTGCTCTGTATTCACGATCTGCCCGCCGGAGAACGCCTCCTTCTCCAGTACCACCACGTCCATCATCGCCCTCTTGGCGTAGACTGCGGCGGACAGGCCTGCAGGACCGCTGCCCACAATAACCAAATCTCTCATAGTTCCTCCTTGTCGAAGAAGGTCACTGTCATGTTTATGTGATGCTCCGAGGCTACGCACGACTCTGTCACCTTGTCTTAGCTCCTGACTGCATTCGCTCCCGCCCCCTATAAGGACAGGGGGAGCTCCCGCTCAGCAAGGAGCGACAAGCTTCCGTCGTCTATGTGCTACCCGCCTTTGGAGCATCACATAAACATGACAGCTTACTCTTCGATAACCGTTAGTTTTATTATGTTATTTCCAAACCACTCTTTTAATACTTATCTAATTATTTCTACAATATAGGAATATAAATTCCTTTTTAATGAGACATCTTCTGACCTACTAAGTCTCTCTAGTTCTCTTTGTATTTCTTTATCAGCTCACAGGTTTTGGATACGTCTTCCTTGCTGTGTGCGTAGGACACGAACATTGCCTCGAACTGTGATGGAGCAAGGTAGATTCCGTTGTCCAGCATGTATGAGAAATACTTTGCATACCTAGCTGTGTCGCTGGATATCGATGTGTCCATGTCCACCACTTCCTGATCTGTGAAGAATACACTCATCAGTGAGCCTATCTGGTTGACGTGGACTGCTCCGCCAAATGTGCTTCTGACTGTGTCGGCTATCTGCCTTGTGCTCTTTTCTATCGCCGGATATATCTTGTCCTTTTCCTTCTGGAGTATGCGGAGCGTTGTGAGTCCGGCTGTCATGGCAATCGGATTGCCCGACAGGGTTCCCGCCTGATATACTCCGCCGAGTGGCGCCACCATGCTCATGACATCGCGGCGTCCGCCGTATGCTCCCACCGGCATTCCGCCTCCAACTATCTTGCCAAGCGTTGTGAGGTCAGGCTTTACCCCGAAGTATTCCTGGGCACCGCCAAGGCTGAGTCTGAAACCTGTGATGACCTCATCAAATATAAGAAGTGCGCCGTATTCATTTGTTATGTCTCTGAGGAACTGAAGGAATCCATCATGCGGTGGGACAACTCCCATATTTGCTGCAACAGGCTCGACCACTATTGCTGCAATGTTTTTTCCCTCCGCCTCAAATAACTTCTTTACGCTGTCCTCGTTGTTATACTCAGCTATGAGTGTATGCTGTGTATACGACTTTGGAACTCCAAGACTGTCCGGAACTGACTGTGTGAGTGCCGCCGAGCCTGCCTTGACCAGAAGTCCATCACTGTGTCCGTGATAGCAGCCGCGGAACTTTACAATCTTGTCTCTGCCTGTAAATCCCCTCGCCACTCTGAGTGCACTCATCACCGCCTCTGTTCCCGAGTTGACCATTCGTGTCAGCTCCATTGACGGCATGAGCTCATTTATCAGCTCTGCGATCTCGAGTTCTTTCCTTGTCGGTGCGCCGAATGTAAGTCCGTCATCACAAGCCGCCTTTACCGCATCTATGACTCTGTCATCGGCATGTCCCAGAATTCCCGGGCCCCAGGAGCAGACATAATCCACGTAGGAATTGCCATCCTCGTCAAATATATGTGAACCTTTTGCTTTCTTCATAAATACAGGTGTACGTCCCACCGAGCCAAATGCCCTGACCGGTGAATTGACGCCGCCCGGAATTACCTTCTGTGATTTTTCAAATAAATCCTGTGAATTTGTCATTGCTATTCTTCTTTCTATAATTTATCGTCCTGTGTGACTTTTTATGATTCCGACTCAAGCCAGTGTGCAACGTCTATAGCGTGATAGGTTATGATGATCCCTGCTCCGGCACGCTTCATGGCTGTCATGTTTTCCATGACGATCCTCTTCTCGTCTATCCAGCCATTTGCCGCAGCTGCCTTGACCATTGAGTACTCGCCGCTGACATTGTACACCGCTATCGGATAGTCTGTGTGGTTTCTCACGTCCTTGACTACATCCAGATAAGCAAGTGCCGGCTTGACCATGATTATGTCTGCGCCCTCGGCAATATCCGCCTCGCACTCTCTCAGAGCCTCCCTGCCATTTGCGGGATCCATCTGGTATGTCCTTCTGTCTCCAAACTGTGGTGCAGAATGTGCCGCATCACGAAATGGTGCATAGTAACCAGATGCAAATTTCGCACTATAGCCCATGATCAGTACATCCGTCAGCCCGTTGTCGTCAAGTGCCTTTCTGATGTAAGCAGTGTGTCCATCCATCATATCCGATGGAGCCACCATGTCCGCGCCGGCCTTTGCAAGGGATACAGCCATCTTGCCCAGATATGGAAGAGTCTCATCGTTGAGTATCTTGCCGTCATGGATAATTCCGCAGTGACCGTGTGATGTGTACTCGCACAGACAAATGTCCGCTATGACTATCATGTCCGGATACAGCTCTTTTATCCTTCTGACCGCTTTCTGCATGATTCCCTGGTCGTCGTACGCGCTGCTGCCCACCTCATCCTTGTGAGCCGGTATGCCGAACAGGAGAACCGCGCTGATTCCGGCGTCCGCCACTCTGTGAAGCTCCTCCTCAAATGTGTCGAGTGAATACTGGTATATTCCTGGCATGGAGTCTACCGGATTCTTGATCCTCGTGCCCTCTGCCACAAACATCGGATATACAAGATCCTCCTTGTTAACTCTGTTCTCTCTAACCATATTTCTGATAGCCTCGCTGCCGCGAAGTCTTCTGAGTCTTATCATATTATTGCCTCTTTTCTCTACATACATGTTCTCTCTATTATTCAAATGGGGACGGAGGTACCTGTCCCCGGTGAGCGGTTTGGGGACGGAGGTACCTGTCCCCCACTGCTGATGCTACTTGCGGGTATAGAATTCGCCGATGGATGATATAAGATGCTCGATATCACCGATCTCCGGAACTATATCCGCATGATAACCAGCCTTCTCCAAAGCCTTCTCTGTCACATCTCCAAGTGCTGCTATGCGGATGTTTTTCATTATATCATGGATTTTTAAAGTACTTCCTGTGTTATTCGTATGCTCCCTGCATGAATCAACATCATTCGGCATATGATCCATGCCAGATCCATTTTTCTCTGCGTCAAGGACTTTCAGGAATCCCCTGACACCTGACGCGCTGACAAATGTGATCACATCCAGATCTTTCAGATACTGTATGCTCTCCATCCTGCGGCCAACCACATCATATACCGGAATCTCCTCGTATGTTACGCCGCCCTTATCAAGTATATCAAGCATTGTCTCGCTACCCTGAACGGCCCTCGGAAGAAGAAGTTTCTCTCCGTCATTCATCACATTTGCAAGTCCCATAGCAAGAGCGCTTGTGGTGTACTCGTCCGGCACATAATCCGCTATGTATCCCTCAGATTTAAGCGCATCTCTTGTTCCAGCACCGACCACCGCAAATTTCAGATGAGCCAGTTTTCTGACATCTATATTCCACTCCCTGAGCCATTTGAAAAACAGGGTTATGGTGTTCTGACTGGTAAATGCCAGCCAGCTGTAATCTTCTATATGTTCCAGAGCCACGCGCAGCCTGTCCTTTTCCTCTGTCTGCTCCACACTCATATCCACTATGCTGTAGGACTGACCGCCAAGCGCATCTATTGCAACTCTCATCTTCTCGCGAAGCTTTGGTGTTCCAACAAGTCCAACGTGAACATTCTGAAGTGGTCCTCTGTTTGGTGCAGTAAAATCCAACGCTGCATTTTCACCCACAACTATGATTGCGGGGGATTCAAGCTTTGCCTCGTTCACCTTGTCCGCAATTGTCTGTATATCGCCGCGGACTATCCTCTGCCCTGGCATGGTTCCCTTGGAAATGACCGCGACCGGAGTATTCTCCTCCGCACCGGTCTGTACAAGCCTCTCCACGATCTGTGGCAGTCTGTTCAGCCCCATCAGGAACACGCTTGTCCCTTCCTGATTTCTGATATAAGCATAGTCATTTAAAACATCTTCATCTGATCTGTGTATGTCTGCCCGCTTGTGTCCTGTTATCACGTGAAAGCTTCTGCTCGTTCCTCGGTGGGTCACCGGTATGCCGCACACCTCTGGAACCGCCACTGCGGATGTTATTCCCGGTATCACCTGAAATGGGATCCCCGCTTCTAAAAGTGCGGTCACTTCCTCGCCGCCTCTTCCGAATACAAATGGATCGCCGCCTTTGAGTCGCACCACCATGTTGCCTTTGCGGCCTTCCTCAACAAGTATCTCGTTTATCTCAGGCTGCTTCTTGTAGTGGCTGCCCGCCTGTTTGCCGACGTATATCCTGCGGCAGTCCGGCTTCACCATCTCCAGAAGCTGGTAGGTGCCAAGCCTGTCATATATGATTGTATCGCACTGTTTTATAAATTCCAGGCCCTTCACCGTGATGAGTCCCGGGTCGCCGGGGCCTGCTCCTATCAAATATACCATTTTATTCTCTCCCTACGCCGTGTGAGTTGGATGGGTGTCTCTCGGCTACGCACACCGTAGAGACACCCATCCAACTCACACGGCTTACGCATCGAAAAAATTTACTTCTTTACTTTTCTTTTATCTTCAAAACAATCTACATTTTATGTTTTTATTTATCTTTTAAATATACTGTTGCAAAACAACTTACTCTACTTTATTAAATTCTCTACAAGCTGTTCCCATTCTGCGGTGTTTCCTTCTACCGTCTTTCTGTGTATCTGGATTTCTTCATCTTTCTCTTTGTCCGAAGCCGCTGCGCCTGCTTTCATCAGGCTCAGCTTCATGTGTTTGCCTTTCAGTTCTGAGTACACGCCTATCGGTTCGTGGCAGCCGGCGTTCAGGCGGCTTAAGACTGCCCGCTCGCATGTGAGCTGTGTGTATGCCTCGGTATCATTTATCGTCCTCACCATGTTGTATGCTTCGCCGGATGTTCGCGTCTCTATGGCTATGATGCCCTGGCATGCTGCCGGAAGCATTGACTCTGTACTGATGTATCTGAATGTAAGTTCGTCCTTGTGCACTTCAAAGCATTCTGTGCTGTCATTGCCTTTGTCTTCAATAACTCCCAGGCGCTCAAGCCCTGCCGCTGCAAGAATGATGGCATCGTATTCGCCATCTTCCAGCTTCTGTATGCGGGTGCCGACATTTCCTCTCAGGTTCTTGCACTCAGCATTTGGATACATGTCTCTTATCTGGTACTGCCGTCTCAGGCTGCTGGTTCCCACCACGAAACTGTCGTTTCTGTCAAATGACCTGCCACTCTTATATATAAAAACGTCCTGCGGACATGCTCTCGGAAGTGTACCCGATATCGTAAGACCTTCCATGATCTCCATCGGCATATCCTTGGCACTGTGTACCGCTATGTCTATGTCACCTTTAAGTATAGCTTCCTCGAACTCCTCGACAAATACCGCTTTGCCTCCGAATTCCAGAAGCGCTCTGCTAGTGTCCCGATCCCCCCGGGTACTCATTGTAACCATCTGAAAATCAACCTGGGGAAATCTCTCATTGAGTGCCTTTATCACAAATCCAGTCTGAGCAAGAGCAAGCTTGCTGCCGCGGGTTCCAACTTTTACTGTTTTTTTCTGTCCTCCGCTTTCGCAATCCAAACCGTCACTATTGAATCCATCTGCCATATCATTCTCCGCAAATTTACGAATATTCGGTTTATTTTTACCATGTCCATTCTCAACTCTCATCTAACAGACTCCTAACCATTTGCTGAAACGCTTTCTTTCGCTCTTCCTCGCCGTCTATCTGTGCTTTGATCTGCTCGCGGAGCTCACCCATACGTTCTGCTATATCGCCATAACTCCTACCTAAATGGCTCTCTATATTTCTCTTGATCGTGCCCGCAAGCACTGGACTCTGTCCACCGGTGGAAACGCTTATAACAACCTCTTTATCCTTTATGATCGCCGGAAAATAAAATCCGCAATCCGCCTTCACATCCACCACATTTACCAGTATTCGCTGCTGCCTGCAAAGCTCCGCCATTTCGTGGTTGACCTTCTCATCGTCCGTCGCCATTATGACGACAAATGCACCATCAATATCCTGCGGCTGCACGCATCTTTTTATAAGCGTAAGGCGTGCAGGATGTTCCGCCAGCTCCAAAATCTCCGGGCAAAACTCTGGGGACACCACCGTGACCACCGCGCCAAATTCCAGCATGCTGCACACCTTTCTGTATGCAACAGTTCCGCCTCCTGCGATCAGGCATCTCTCATTATTCAGTTCGATCATAAATGGGAAATACGACATCACTACCTCTAATTTCTATTATTGAGTCTCTATTAAAAAGCACCAAAAGTTGTTCCAATTATCTGACATCTGACATAACCATCATCAGACGATGATACTGCATAATCTCAGGCAAACAAGCAGTATTCAGTTCTCACATCCGGCAGTCAGAATACTGTCCAGCATTTTCTCAAATGCCTCATACTCAAGCTGCCCTTTAAGCTTGTATACCAGCTTTGCTCCGTCTGTTGTCTTTAGTTGTGCCATCACATCTCCGTGCTCCCTGTTGAACCTCGAAAATGCTATGTTCTTCATGATCTCGTCAACCTGTGATATGAGCCACGGCTCCATCTCTGTGATTGTCTTTGCCCTGTTTTCATTGTTCTCTCTGGAGAGTGTCCTGATATAGTCTATGTCACGCAATACACATCCGTCCACCTCTGAGACTGACGGGTCAATGTCCTTCGGCATTGCCAGATCCAGGAACAACCTCCGCTTATGATGCATTTTCACGGCTTCTGCCAGTTCATCTCTGACAAATGTATAATGAGGGCTTGCTGTCGCGCTGATGATGACATCCGCCCAGGCTGCCAGCTCATATCTTCTGCTGTAGGCCTCTATCCTGATCTGCTGATGTCTGCCAAATACCTCATCTGCACTGTGGTGGCTTCTGCTTGTGCCTGTTATCTCTATGTCTGGCGCAAGATCTGCAATATCCTTGACAACTATGCTGCCTATCTTGCCTGTGGCTCCTACGACTAGGATATGCCCGGTATTTGCCTTTTCAGCATCCACACTCTCAACTTGACTGCTGCTTACCACATCACTTCGAACGTCTCTGCACGTGTTTTCAATACCGCCATTTCTTGTAAAATTCACTGCCTCCCGTGCTGACAAGGTTCCGACGGATATCGGAAGCCTCGTGGCATCACTCTCCGTTGCCACCGCCTTTGCCGCCGCAAGTGCTCCCTGAAATGCTATATTCAGCTCGCCGTCACAGGCTCCAAGCTCCTTTGCCACAAGATATGCGTTCTTCACCTGATGTATGATCTCCACCTCGCCGAGCACCATGGAATCCATACCACACGCCACTCTGCACAGATGTAACACACACTGAAATCCTTCATAATTCATGCTGTATCTTCTTATGAGGCTGACCGGAACCTCCCTGTCATTTGCCAACAGCTTTTCCACCTGTTCATATTTATCTGTGAAGTATATCTCCATCCTGTTGCAGGTCGACAACACGACACATCCACCCACCTCAGCCTTAAGGCGCTCAGTGAACTGTCTCTGTCCTTTTGTCGTAAATGCAAATCTCTCCCTGACATCGGCCGGCGTGTTCTTATGGTTTATACTTATGCAAAACATCTCTTCAGTAACTCCAAATAAAATTTATGACACAGTCCGCGTAAAGAACAAGGGCGGGTATCAAAGCCCGCCCTGTTCCTTCAAATGCCTGCTATCTATCATGATTCTATAACAAGCTCCTCTATCGTCACATTCTTTTCCTCATCTATGTTGAAGGCCTTGAGTACCGGATTGTCTATCTCCATGAGGGAGAGAATCAGATAATTCACCTTGGAATCATATGCAAGTCTCTTATCCTCCTCCGAAGGTCTGGATGGAGACTCTGGATGGGAATGAAAGTTGCCAAGAAGCTCGTATCCATTTGCACGCATATCCTTAACTGCCGCAAGCTGCTCTCTCGGATCCATGGAAAAATGCTCGTTGCTGGCGTCAATATTTGTCAGGAGATACACCTTCCTGATGTACTTCTTATCTCCCTCTCTAACACCGCCGATCAGACCACAGGACTCATTTGGAAGGCCTTCCTTGCAGTGTGCAAGTATCTTCTCGTAATCAGACTTTGTCATGTACAACATCTTACTTCATATCCTCCTTATATTCAACTATCTCTGTGCCCCACCTGTATCAACTATGTTGATCATGTAGCGTTAAGCGGGAGCGCTCCCAGATATGGTATTGTCAGTCAGACTTAGCATTCACAGTCCTATACACAGGCGGATTACAGAGATCATTTTATTTTCCGTCACACTCCACCTGCTCGTAGTCAATGAGCTTGGTGATGGTTGGATTTGGTCCGCATACAGCACATCCACAGCCCTTCTTGTGAGGGAGCTTTACTGTGTGGAATTCCATCTTAAGTGCGTCAAATGTAAGGAGTCTTCCTGTCAGAAGATCGCCAACTCCAATGAGATACTTGATCGCCTCCATAGCCTGAAGGCTTCCGATGACTCCGCCCATTGCTCCGATGACTCCGGCCTGCTTACACGTAGGAACCGCATCCTTTGGAGGTGGATCCTTGAATACACATCTGTAACATGGACCCTCATCTGGAACATATGTCATGAGCTGACCCTTGAATCTGATGATTCCTGCATGTGAAAATGGCTTCTTAGCCATAACACAGGCATCATTTATAAGGAACTTCGCAGGGAAGTTGTCTGTTCCATCGATGATGAAATCATAGTCCTTGATGAGATCCATGATGTTCTCTGATGTCACGAACTCTCTGTATGTGATCACATTTACATCCGGGTTCATAGCGTTCATGGTCTCCTTTGCGGATTTGACCTTCGCCTTACCCACATCTGCTGTTCCGTGAATGATCTGTCTCTGAAGATTTGACAGATCTACCTCATCGGCATCAACTATACCGATGGTTCCTACTCCGGCTGCTGCCAGGTACATAGCGGCTGGTGCCCCAAGTCCACCTGCGCCGATGATCAGTACCTTGCCATTTAACAATTTCTTCTGTCCCTTCACGCCAACTTCCTGAAGGATGATGTGACGTGAGTAACGTTCCATCTGTTCATTTGTGAATGCCATTAGAAGCTGCCACCTCCCATGAAGTAGAGGAACTCTACTGTATCGCCGTCCTTGAGCTCTGTTGTTGCAAATGCATCTGAGTCAACAAACTCATCGTTTACTGTTACTGTGACATAGTCCGGATTCTCAACGTTCTCTGACACGATGATCTGAGCTATTGTTGTCTTCTCTGCTATCTCTTTCTTCTTTCCTGCTATTGTGACTGTCATTTTTCTTTCCTCCTGACGATTCATTTGCCTGTCCGGCGTTGCCAGACTGACATAAAATGTGATTATATACTTTATAAAATTATTTATATAGTTTCATTCTTATGTGCACCGAAGTAATTGACTACAGTCAAATACTCCATCATGTCACTTTACCAATGAATTTCTACAATAATTTGCCAACTTCCTCCTCCAGCACATTTCTCTTCACAAGACCTCGGATGCGGGAAACCTCCTCACCACCCTTGAAGAAGAGTATGGTTGGTGATGCCATGACTGCGTACTTCTCAGCAAGCTCTGCGTCGAAGTTTACATTTACCTTGTACACATTTACCTTATCCTCGTAGTCATCTTCTATGCCGCCAAGGATAGGTGAGAGCTGCTTGCATGGTATGCAGCTGTCCGAATAGAATTCCACGATGACCGGGAGCTTCGACTGAATAACCTTCACATCGAAATCCTCTGCACTGACTCTTACTGCCATTCATTTTCTCCTTTTCTACCTTATCTGATCAATCCTCCAGCTTCTTAACTATAAGATCGTAAGTACCGTTCTCGTTGTCGATGAGCTTCAGGATCTGCTGTCCTTCCTCCTTGAAGCTTCTTGGTACGTTCTGTACAGGCTCGCCGTCGTTCATGGTAACCGCAAGCACCTGTCCTATCTCAAGCTCCTCCATGGCTACCTTCGCCTTGACAAATGTCATCGGGCACACCACATCAGTTATATCTACTCTGTCATCAATTTCATAATCAGCCATTGTAAGCCTCCTTTAATACTTCTTTGAATTTGTCTAAGCCCACGCGCTCTAATGTGAACTGGAAACGCTCGCTTGGCTTTGCATTGTCTGCAAAGAACTGTATTGCTGCATCTGTGATACGGAAAAGCTGTTCCTCAGATGTAACAACCGGAAGTAACTCCTCGCCGCGGTGGATCGTATTTCCAA
The DNA here is from genome assembly GCA_902461735.1 of uncultured Coprococcus sp. Taxonomy (GTDB): domain Bacteria; phylum Bacillota; class Clostridia; order Lachnospirales; family Lachnospiraceae; genus Coprococcus. The sequence continues at coordinate 101,438 of CABPYV010000004.1, read as the reverse complement.
ATAATCCTCCGAATGATACAAGGTATCCTGTCTCACCCTTCCATGCATCTGTAGGACATGCCTTTGCGCATCGACCGCAGTAGTTACATTTGTCTGTGTCGAGGATGATCTTGCCGTCCGCCATGGTGATCGCGCCCTCACGACACGCCTTGACGCACACGCCACACATGATACATGATGGCTCATCCCACTCTACTACCATTGCGCCCTTGATTCCCACGTCGTTCTCCTCTGCCTTCAGACAGTTGTTCTGGCATCCTGTGACACCGAACTTGAACTTGTGAGGAAGCTCCCTTGCGTAATATCTCGCATCAAGCTTCTTGGCTATGTCATAAGTGTCTATATTGCCGCTCGGACAGATCTGATTTCCCTGGCACGCTGTGACTGTTCTTACTCTCGGGCCACACACACCCGGCTTACAGCCTCCCTTTGCCAGTTCTTCCTTTACCGCTTCCACATCGTCAAGCTTAACAAATGGGATCTCAACACTCTGTCTCGATGTGAGATGTACATGTCCATCTCCGTATTTCTCGGCAACCTCTGCTATCTTCTTAAGATTCTCTGCGGTAAGATTTCCTCCCACCACCTGAAGTCTCAGAGAAAAATTATTCTTCTGTTTCTGTCTCATGAATCCGCCCTTTTTCAGAGCTGCGTAATCTACTGCCATATGTAGTTCCTCCAAATCATTTGTGTATTAGTCGGCAAGGGCCTTCCGGAAGTCCTCTATGAGATCCTCCACGTCCTCGATTCCGACACTAATACGAATCATATCATCATATACGTTGGCGTCAAGCTTCTCCTGCTCTGTGCTGTGCGCATTCAGTGTTGATTCAGGATGCACGATGAGCGTCTTTGTATCTCCTATGTTCGACACTATCTGCGGTATTGTGAGCTTGTTCATCACTGCAAATGCCTTCTCCTTGCTGCCGACTCTGATGGTGATTATGGCACCATAACCACCGTGGAGCTGTTCATCTGCAATGTCATGCCAAGGACTGGATTCAAGTCCCGGATAGTTGACCTTTACACCCTCCTGACTTTCCAGGAACTGTGCAAGGGCAAGTGCATTGTGACAACATCGCTCCATTCGAAGCCCCAATGTCTCCATGCCCAGCATATTGTAAAATGCCGTCTGCGGAGCTATGCAGGCTCCTGTATTTCTAAAAAGTCCGTTTCTGAGCTTTGCTATATAGGCGAACTTTCCGAACATCTTGTACTGCTGCAGAAGCGGATAACGCTCTGCGTCCCATTTGAAATTACCGCTGTCGGTGATGACTCCGCTTATGGCATCGCTGTTGCCATTTATATACTTGGATGTGGAATTGATGACTATGTCCGCTCCAAGTGTCAGTGGTGTGACCAGATATGCAGTTGCCACTGTATTGTCTATCAGGAGCGGAAGTCTGTGTGAGTGAGCCAGCTCCGAAAGAGCCTTTATATCCACCACATCGAGCTTCGGATTGCCGATGGTCTCAGCAAATATCACTCTGGTGTTCTCATTTATTGCTGCCTCAACAGCTTCCTTATCCGATATCTCCACAAATGTCGTCTTGATCCCAAATGCCTCCAGATCGTGGAACAGATCTATCGTTCCGCCGTAGAGCCCTGTGCTGGAGACTATCTCTCCGCCAGTTCCTACTATATTTAAGAGTGCATTTGTGAGTGCCGCCATTCCGGAAGAACACGCTACCGAACCTACTCCCTTTTCAAGATTCGTCATCCGCTCCTCAAATGCAACTATCGTCGGGTTGTTGATCCTCGTATAAGAATAACCCGTCGCCTTGTTGTGGAAGAGCCTCTCATGCTGCTCCGCCGAAGGCTGATAGAATGCACTGGATTGATAGATCGGTGTAAGTGTGGCGCCTGTATTCTCATCACCAAGCTTTGCGCTGTGTAATAATGCTGTGTTAAATCTCATGATCTTCTATGCCTCACTAAATAATAAATCCTATAATTCCTACGAACATGATAGGATTATAGCTCTTATACCCTACTATGTCAATAGGAATTGTAAAATAAGCAATGCACAAGACAAAAAAATATCTCCTGACGGGAGCTTGCTCACAATCAGGAGATATTTTTTTGTCTTGTATATGGCGCATGCCATTCCACGAGCTGCGCCAGCGGCGAGGGGAGCATTGCTTATTTTGTAGTGGTAGTCATCGGGAGCTTGCTCACAATCAACTGGTGTTTTTTTGTTATCTATATGGTGCCATTCCACGAGCCGCGTTAGCAGCGAGGGGAGGGCATTGCTTATTTTATAATTCCGTACGGTATACACGACACATGCCATTTCTCTGGCAGCTTCCCCATACGTTTTCACTCATTTCCTATTTGCAATTTTCTTATACAGCATCTTCCTCACATAGAAATAACATACTATCTGCATAGCAAGGGTTATGATCCAGGACGCCGGATATGAGATGAACAGAACCGCCAGGGATCTGTGTCTCGGGAAAATCCAGTATATCCACACGATTCGGGTTCCCACCGTTCCTATGATCGAGAGGAGCATCGGAACTCCGGAATGTCCCATCCCACGAAGCGCCCCGGGGAACAAGTCCATAAATCCGCACAGGAAATATGTGACTGTCGTATACAGCAGAATCTCCATTCCGCACTTTATAACCGCGTCGCTGCTCGTATATATATGCAGCAGCTGCGGTCCAAAGAAATACGCTCCATTGCCCAGAACCATCATTGCCGCAAATGACAATATCAGACAGTCGATCAGAACTCTCTCCATACGTTTCCATTTGCCGACACCGTAGTTCTGGCTCGTAAAACTCATGCACGACTGCGTTACAGCATTCACCGTCACATACAGAAAGCCAAATATATTATTTGCCGACGTGTAGCCCGCCATGGCAACCGAGCCAAACGAGTTGACTGACGACTGCAGCAGTACATTTGAGAAGTTGATGACCGTGCTCTGGATTCCAGCCGGAACTCCGACCGAAAAGATCTGCTTTACATATGCACCCTTGATGGTAAGCTTTGAAAATCTAAGCTGATAGCTCGTTTCTGACCTGCACAGGCAGCGGAGGACGAGCACGCAGGATATCAGCTGTGAGATGACTGTTCCGATTGCGACCCCCGCAACTCCAAGCTTGAAAATGATCACAAAACACAGGTTAAGGCCTGTATTTGCAATTCCGGATATAACCAGAAAAAGGAGTGGTCTTTTGGTATCTCCCACCGCCCTGAGTATGGCAGCGCCGTAATTGTACAGCATGAAAAATGGCATTCCCAGGAAATATATCCTCATATATAAAGAAGAAAGTCCGATGACATCCCCCGGAGTATCCATAAGCTCAAGCGCCGGTTTTGCGCAAATCCACCCGACAAAGGCCATAATAATACCGCTGACCAGCGCCAGCGCGATCGCGGTATGTACTGTCTCTGACATTTCTTTATCTTTTCCTGCGGCATAAAGCCTTGCCGCAAGCACATTTGCCCCAAGGGATATCCCTATGAACAAATTTGTGAATACATTGATAAGTGCTGTGGTTGAACCGACCGCCGCCAGCGACTCGTTACCACTGAACTTCCCTACAACAATGATATCCACCGCATTGAACATCAGCTGCAGAATACCCGAGAGCATAAGCGGGAGCGAAAATGAGATCAGCTTATCCATGATCGTCCCGTTGCACATATCAATTTCATATTTATTTTGTTTTAATGTAGAACTCATAACTTTCCTCTGATTCTCCGAAAATAGCACATCAATTTCTATAGAATTTTCTCTTTTTCACGAATAAAAAAGGAGTTCCACTGTCGGCAGAACTCCCTGAACATTTTCTTTCGGCATCTCTGTCTATCCGAGTTTTGGTAAATTAAGTTTACGTCAATCTGATAGGCAACTCTTGCCACCTGCATAACAGCGTTTACCCCTGTTTCTGTTATACATTATATTCTATTTTTAAAGAAAATCAATAAACCCATATTATCTTTTTATTCACTCAGCCTTTTTCATTCCGCCTCAAACCGGGCTCCAATCTCACCTGCATAGCTTTCTGCATATGAGCCTGTTTCTCCAACTATCGTGAGCTTTTCTGTACCGCCCATAAACATTTATTTATTCAGCTCCGTCACACCTGCCGGAATATGCAGACGCTCCATACTCCCCAAGAAGAAATTGCTCTCATTAAATGTAGTGACTTTATCCCCAAGGTCAACGATTCGTAAGTTGTCACAGTTGAACGTACCCTCTCCAACCGTTTCAACACCGGTTGCCAGAACAACCTGCAGACACGCATTGTTGCAGAACGTATACGAAAGCTCCTTTATCGTATCAGGCAGTGAGATTCCCTTTATAAAACTGTCATTACTAAAAGGCCCGTCAATTATAGATATGACATCCTTTCCGTCTATCTGCTCCGGTATGACAACTATCGGGTCACTTCCGTTGTATGCCTTTATGGATACACTGTCTCCATGATCTACATATTCAAAGTCTGATGCCGGTGTTTCTGCGTGATTTTTCACGTCGTCCACCGTGATTTCTGCACTATCCGTCACCTGCTCCGATGACTTTCCCCCCACAGGCTTGTCTGCAACATGTTCATGTTGAGCGTCTTGCCAAAACGTCGTGGACGTGTGATGAGTGTAACCTCGTCCCCGGACTCCCACCAGTCTTTTATGAATCTGGTTTTATCTATATAGAAGTAATTTTTTTTCTTATTCTCTCAAAGCCTTGATTTCCGATACTTACTGTTCTTGCCATGTAATCACCACTCATTTTCGATTGAACACCAGCCATCCTGAGTGCAAACATAATCATTTTTATTTTAACACAGAGTATGTCGGGGCACAATGGAGGATGTGGCGAGTGGGATACGCAAATAGACACGTTTTTCCACATGTTTTTTATTCTTGGTATGTTATAATGATAATGGAATCAATGGTGACAATACGCAGGTCATATTTCCCTTTTTATTCTTGGTATGTTATAATCATAATATGATGAAAAGAAATGACATATAGTCATATTTCCCTTTTTATTCTTGGTATGTTATAATAAATCGACTGCCGATAGTGCATCACAGACAGGTCATATTTCCCTTTTTATTCTTGGTATGTTATAATACGTATACAACTATGAGGAGCATGTGGCAGTCATATTTCCCTTTTTATTCTTGGTATGTTATAATCTCTGAGTAAGAATAATCAGACAACATATCGTCATATTTCCCTTTTTATTCTTGGTATGTTATAATAAGATTGGCAAGGGGCTGACGTTTGCGACGTCATATTTCCCTTTTTATTCTTGGTATGTTATAATGTGTGGAGAAAAAATAGTGAAGATCATGTAGTCATATTTCCCTTTTTATTCTTGGTATGTTATAATACACAGCAATAAATGGTGTAAAAGCATCAAGTCATATTTCCCTTTTTATTCTTGGTATGTTATAATAAATTATCAAGAAAACATACAGGGAAAGAAGTCATATTTCCCTTTTTATTCTTGGTATGTTATAATTCATATGTCGTTGATCGTGCCGCTTGACTTGTCATATTTCCCTTTTTATTCTTGGTATGTTATAATAGGATAAGGTTTCTCTTCTTACTGTTGACGGTCATATTTCCCTTTTTATTCTTGGTATGTTATAATATTTAGTGTTAATGGGTTTGACCGATGAGCGTCATATTTCCCTTTTTATTCTTGGTATGTTATAATAGGGTAGCAAAAAAGCTAGGATTTTCAACAAATCCTAGCTTTTTCACATTAAAAAATCATATGATATCCAGCAAATTTATGCTACCTTTTTCTTCTTTTTTTGTTGTTCCCACCAGTATTTTCATCGAAGAATACTGTTTATCCGTGAGAACCAACATTCTTACAGAACCCGTTTCTGGAAGATTTTCATTCAGACGCCCTTCATGTTTTCTTACCGCATCCATCCCATTGCACACACGAACATATACCGAATATTGCAACATACAATATCCATCATTCAACAGAAATTTGCGGAAACTGTATGCGCATCTTCTATCCTTCTTCGTCTTTGTTGGAATATCAAAAAATACAATCAATCTCATAAATTTACTCATAATTATGTCTTTCCAGCTCTATCAATTCTGGGATTTCAAGTTCATCCTTATTACCCATCAAAATAGAATTATAACTTGCTACCATTTTATCTATGGCATGATGTATTACATGTTTTTCTCCATGTATATCCATGTCATAATTCACAATATCCACCAATTGATACCGCATCTCTTTGCTTAGCTCTTTTCCTTCTTCCATATGTAGCTGTGTATAAACAAAATAATCAACAATTGCTCGATACGGTTCAATAAAATCATCTGCAAGATTGAAATTGTTCAGCTGGCTATGATGATTAATTCCAAGAGAAGGCTCAAATCCATAACATACTATTGACCTAGATATATGACCTCGCAATATACTATATCCATAGTTAAGTGCCGCATTTATTCCGTTGTCATCTCCCCGAGTAAAGTCGTTGCCAAATAAGCTTTTAAAGTACAATGCTGCTGCCTGCGCTTCTACATTTGTCTTATCACCAGACTGCACCTTTTTTGTCATATTGTATAATTGATCGGCATTCTTTTTGCCGCACAATTTTAAGCACATCGCCTGATTAGCTATCTTTTGTTTTACAATTTGCTGCCATATCCTGTTTTGTCTTGGTTTTGTTACCGCAAGCTGCGCAGTGAGCATCTTAAAATGTCTGCTATGTCTTGCCATAGGAAGAACAACTGTAGATGGTAGATGCTTTTCATCGCATATATAAACCAGACATCCATTCTCACTTAACCGCTGCAAGACTCCACTTGAAATCATAATTCCCGCATGCTCAAGCACAAGACAGTTTATATCCTCAAGCGGCACACACATATCTTCATTTCCGATTACCAATTGATAGTTATGAACAGAAATCCCTATATTCCTAGTCACAATGATATTACGATATGCCACCTATAACCACTCTCTTTCTTCTTTGGAACAAGAATATATATTTCCAAGTATATCAACATTTAATTTTTCAAAAATTGCTAGATTTTGTATACACAACCTAACATAAGACTTCGCGCCGAGATCATGTTGTACATAGCTTATCCCTGCAGAATAGCGATCACTGGTTTTATAATAACCATTTTCTATTTCTTTATTTTTCTTTTGTACTTTTATAAGGTCATCCGGATATAAGCTAAACAGGAAATCTTTATCATCCATTTCCTTCCAATCCGCAGTCTCCTTATGGGCAACTACAGCCTTTGTTGGCATCCTGTGCAAATATAAATCTTTATAATATACCGGAACCATATAATATTTTCCATCTTTCCTGAATATATCGCATCGGTACATCCCTCCTCTATCTTTGACTCCTTCTCTATCTATATCTTCACCTCTTCCTCTAACCTTAACCTGATCATCAGCTACTCCTACATAGAGTTTAACTTTTTTTACAATCGGGCCATCAGATCCATCCTTCTTAGGTTTATAAAATGGCTCTGCAAATGCATCTTTTGCATTTCCATATCGAATTAGTCTATCAAGTAATTTATTATATAGTAGCACGTCGTCTTCCGGTCGATAATAATCTTTAATCTGCTTTTTGCCATTCACCTCTATCAGCTTTAGCTTGTCAAGGCTTGTTTTTTCTACAGTTCTTGAACTCGCCTCATCAACACCCCGAATAGTATTCTCGCTTATTACCCCTGTCTTTTTCTTCACTGGAAGTCGTGATACAAAAATCGGCTTAGGTATATCACCCATGTAGCCTCTATCTTTTGCCCTCTCGATATAATCTTCTGGATGATCTGCCATAACCATCTCTACTTCCTCTCGAAACCATTTCCACGGCAGTGCTGTTGTTTCTAATATTTCGCCGGTTCTCCTATCAACAAGCTTATTCCCTTTTCGAACAACGCCACCCAACTCTTCTTGCTTATATATATTACTCATTTTCCAGATCATTTTTTCCGTGCAACACGCAATCACAATTGCATCCTGAGCATGGTGTTTATCACTTTTCTCTCTATCCTTTTCGAGCCCCCATTCATGTCTAAGTCTGGCTGTTACACCTCCGTTTAGAGGATATACATGTTTATTTCTAGCCCCATTAAAATATGGTTCAAATACCAAATGTCTGCGAATCAAATCTGCAACTACCTTAGTTGTATATCTCGTATCATTTAAGTTTCTAGATCGCCATTCATCAGAATCAGATGACTTTGTAAGCGCATTTTTTCTCTTTCCAAGACTTAACACATAATTATTAACCATTTTTACGAATTTGTTCCATGCCTCATCGTCATGTCCAATATATTCATGCGGTGTATGGTTTTTCTTGTCCTGATTATCCTTCTTTTTTACGAGCACCTTATTATTAAAGCTGTCGTTGAACGAACGGCTATATGGGATAATATGATCCACCTCATATTTTTCATAATCCAGTATATCCTCAACTGGTATTAATTTTTCCGAATACAGATCCATCTGACTCTGATTCTTCCAAAGACGATACCTCAGTATATCTTTCCGACGTATATCACTTTCAATCTTTCCAAAATTCTCACTTATGAACTTTATTGCCTCTTTCTTCTCTTTATTATTATTTTTTTGAGCAGTGGCAATTTTCTTTTTTACCTCCCCGGAATGTGGCAAATCCCTTGCCATTTCAATGTGAATTTCTACCGGGCTACCATATAGCTTAACTATTTCATTTAGAATCCGTACAGTTCTACGAACAGCACGTTTGACCGTGGGATTCATTATTTTGTCCACTGCCTCATTCAATAATTCTTTTGAAATATATTTTGTTTTCACGCCGTCTGTACTTAAGCTGTCATATCCCACCCGTAAACATGATTCCATATATGAATAGCCAGCTTCCAATTCAGGCATCAGCTTCTTCATTGCCTTAAACGACAAGTTATGAAATTTTGCATAATTCAGCTTTAACATTTTTTCTATCTGCGCTTGATTTAGCGATAGATCTGATAATTCTTCTCGTCTTTTTTCTTCCGATTTGTAATATGTCAACACCTTACCCACAGAATCCATCAACTGTTTTTGCTCTTCCGTCAAATCCTTATAAGATAAATTCAAAATATCTTTTACTTCATGCCAATATTTAAGCGAAATAAAGTCACTCTTTTTTTCTGTATCCAATATCCTTTGCTTAAAGTCACCATTATTAACCTTAGAATATGTCAAGCCTCCAAATCGTTCTTCCAAATCAAGCTTTAGTTCTTTTCGTATAGCATTATATTTTACCACCTTAGTCTTATATGCAAGCTTTATTACTGCACTCTTTTCATCCTCATTAAGTGGTCTCTCATTCCCATCGGCAGTACAAATTCGCAGATGATTTATTTTTTCAAGCAGTACGAATCGCTCCGATGTATACGAGGCTTTACATGCTCGTTTCTCTCCCTTCTCGAATGTACATTCACCAACCATCTTTTCAATCAGATTACCTCCATATGGACTTCCTTCACCTGGTCCTTCATCATAATTCCTCTGACTCTGCATAATGCTTAAAAATCGATCTTCTAATTCTTTTGTCGCGAGAGTATTACCTAATTCCCTCTGCTTTTCAAATATTATCCGAACCTCTTCAACAAGCAAATCTCTGCTAATCGAATTACTATAGTTTCCCTCCGAATTTCGTGCCACTAGCAATTCATTTTCTTCACTGCTTCCACACCTTTTTTGTCTAAATTTAGCATCCTTATATATCATTTCCCCGGCTGTACGATATCCATGCTCATGCATATATTTTTTGTTTTCAGAAATTGCTGATAAAACTTTTTTGTCGTCTTCATCCTCCTGCTCATGCACTGCAGTACTCTTATACCCACGATGTTTGGCAAAATATATAAGAAGCTGTGCCAGTTCTCTATTATTCAGTATATATACTGGTTCATCCTGAATTGCAGCCCACCTGAGGAAATACACATCCTCAACTGCTCCTGAGTAATACTCATCCATATCCTTTTTTGAGACTATATTCATTTCCTGCAATAGGCTTTTCACTCGCTGTATTCTATGTGCCTTTCTACGTACAAGCCTTCTTCCAGATCTATACCCTCTTCTATTTGCTGTCGCCGTTATTTTTTCTTTCCCTACAGTAACCTCATCAAACGTGTGTACTCCAGCACGCACAATCCCGCATACATTGTCTTCTCCATCCAGCAAAAGAACTGCCCATCCAACAGACGCAATTCCAATATCCAGCCCCAATACATATCTAATTTTCTTTCGCATACTTTTCTCCTCCCTCTGTCATTATTGCAAAAAATCCCATTCACTCATAACGAATGAATGGGATAGGTTCGGCATACGCACGAATGCGCAGCCTTGTCACATTAACCTTTTTATTCTTGGTATGTTATAATAGTTATTATGACATATATTATTATAATCTAACATAGAGCACCATGTCAATCAAAGAAAATCAAACAAAACAGGAGCAAAACATATTCCCTCGTCTACTATACAAATAGTAAAATCACCTCCCATTTCCCCCTTATTTTTCCACTCACAGCGTCACTCTGCGCTTTATAAACGCATTTGCCAAAACCTATTGGCACAGCGATTTGAATGGTCTAAAGTGTGCCTACCGGCCGGATAAAATACTAAGGAGGAACACTCTTGCCAACAACAAGAAAACTTTATGACAGCATCTTCAAGAAGATTCTCACGCTGTCCTCGAAAGCTGTGATCAACATGATTAACGGCCTGTTCAACATGTTTTACGATCCGGAAAACTCAACAGTATCTTATCACTGGACTGAAAATGTTCACGATAATCAGAATTCTATGACCACAACTCTGGCCGACACCATACTCGTAATCAACAATTCCGATGCATATCATATGGAAGCGCAGATGAAAAAGGATGATTCTATTGTATTCCGTGTATTTTCATATGGAGCGGGATATGCAGATCAGACTAAGGAGATACTGCAGGACGAAGAGGGCTGTCAGGTATATCGAATTCATTTTCCTGAACCCTGTGTGATATATCTGAGCAATGTACCAAAATCAGTACCTGATACATATTCGTTGCAGGTGGGATTCGGGCATACCCAGAACATAACCTATAACGTCCCTGTTACAAAACTCACGTCCTGCTCCGTAAAGGAAATAAACGACAGGAAAATGATCATCCTGATTCCATTCTACATTCTGAAACTCCGCGAAAAGCTGAGGAATAAGAAAGCACGTACACCAGAGAATATAGCCTCATTGAAAAGCCTCATCAAAACAGATATAATGGGTAGCATAGACAAGAACGTGGAACTTGGGAATATAACAGCTGAGGATGGAGCACAACTATACAGATTTACTCAGATGCTTTATACTCGCCTATATTCCCAGTTTGAAGAGACCGAGGAGGTTACGGATATGGTGGAACAGTCGATTATTACATTTGTGGATGTTTTTCAGGAAGAGAAAGCCAGGATGGAAAAACGTATGGCTGAGATGGATAAGGAGATTGCCGACAAAGACAAGAAGCTCGCCGACAAGGACAACGAGCTTGCCGAATTAAGGGCAGAAATAGCCAGACTTAAAGGTTCTGACAAATAAATATTTCATATTACTACTTTCTATACAAAAGCGAAGGACGAAGGCATAAAACACCTCCATCCTTCGCTTTATTATTATATTACTACGTGATCTTTTTTAGATGTAGTTTCCATCGTGAACCTGGGCCGCGTCGTATACAGACTCCTTTCGGATCTCGTCTGCTATCTCGTCTGAGTCAAGCTCGCCGTCAGCATTCCAGCCGCCATTGTAAACCTCGGCGCCTTCTACCTTGATTCCTGCGATCTGCTGCTCGCTTGCGAAGAGAAGCACGATGATTCCGGCATGATGAAGATGCTTTAATACAGCATTTACATTCTCGCGGATATCTGGAGCATACAGATATGTATGACGTCCGTCGATGCTGAGCTTCTTCTCCACCGACTCAACGAAATCTCTTGTGACATTGCCTGCTGCAAATGGAACTATGACAGCCTTCTGTCCCTTGATCGCTGCACGCACATTTCTGTCTATGCGTCCCTCGTAAAGTCCGGTCTCCTCAGTGTGAACCTCCTCGACAACACCGCAGGCACTTGTCATGTCTGTGACACGGTCGATGAGTATGAGTTCTCCGAGAGTCTTGTGCTTCTTGAACTCGTCAACCACGATCCTGTCGGCAAAAGCGATCCTGCAGACCGCGATACCATTCTTGGAAAGGGTGTCCGCTGATTTCTGCTCACCTGTATTTACATCTATGGTGTAATCGATATGTGTAACTGTACCAGGGATCATTTTTGTTCCGAGCTTCACTAAGAAGTTCTTGCCATTGTACAACTCATCGTCATCCATCCAGAGAAGTGTTGCAGTGATTGAAGATGCAACCTTTGCACCTGAATCAACTGTGAGCACACATCCTCTTGACACATCAACCTCACGGTCAAGCTGTATTGTTACAGGCTGTCCCTTCTGTGCTGAGTCCACTGTGTCAAATCCCACATGGATGCTCTTGACCTTTGCGGTCTCGTTGCTTGGGAGTGTGTTGATCTCGTCTCCAACGTGGATCTCACCGTCCTCGATCTGACCCTGGAAACCTCTGAATGTGTGGTCAGGACGGCACACTCTCTGAACAGGCATATAGAATCCTGCCTCTGTGTTATCCTCTGCGATATCTATATCCTCAAGGTATGTAAGGAGTGTGGGGCCCTCATACCAAGGAATATTCTCTGACTTCTTTGTCACATTGTCACCCTCTGTCGCTGACACAGGGATGATAGTGATATTTGGCAGGCTGAGCTCGGATGACAGCTCATTTATCTGCTCAACTATCTCGTTGAAACGCTTCTCATCGTATCCGACAAGATCCATCTTATTTACTGCAAATACAAAGTATCTAATTCCCATCAGCGCGCAGATCCTTGCGTGTCTTCTGGTCTGCACCAGCACGCCCTGCTTTGCATCGATGAGGATGACTGCCAGGTCGGCAAATGATGCTCCAACCGCCATATTTCTTGTGTACTCCTCATGACCCGGTGTATCCGCCACGATGAAGCTTCTCTTGTCTGTTGTAAAATATCTGTATGCAACATCGATGGTGATACCCTGCTCACGCTCTGCCATCAGTCCGTCCAGAAGAAGTGAATAGTCGATGGCACCGCCACGGCTTCCTACCTTGGAATCAAGCTCCAGAGCCTTCTCCTGATCTGCATATAAAAGCTTTGAATCGTATAATATATGTCCTATAAGTGTTGACTTTCCGTCATCTACACTTCCGCATGTTATAAATTTAAGTAATCCGCTCATCTTAGAAGTATCCCTCCCTCTTTCTACGCTCCATGCTGCCTGCTGCCTCGTTGTCTATAACTCTGGTGGTTCTCTCTGAGGATACCGCACTGAGCGTCTCCTCGATAATCTCAGGGAGTGTGTCCGCTGTGGACTCCACGCCGCCTGTCAGTGGATAGCATCCGAGAGTTCTGAAACGAACGCTCTTGTACTCTATCTTCTCACCAGGTCTGAGTTTCATTCTGTCATCATCGACCATGATGATATTTCCGTCACGGTATACAACAGGCCTAACCTTTGCGAAGTACAGCGATGGGATCTCTATGTTCTCACGCTCTATGTACTCCCATATATCAGCCTCTGTCCAGTTGGAAAGTGGGAACACTCTGACCTCCTCGCCCTTCTGGATCTTGGTGTTGAACAGCTTCCACATCTCCGGTCTCTGGTTCTTTGGATCCCAGGCATGCTGTGCATTTCTGAATGAGAGAATTCTCTCCTTCGCACGGGACTTCTCCTCGTCTCTGCGTCCGCCGCCAAATGCTGCTGTGAAGCCGTATTTGTCAAGCGCCTGCTTGAGTGCCTGTGTCTTCATGATATCTGTGTATGCTGAGCCGTGGTCAAATGGGTTGATGCCCTTCTTGACACCCTCCTCGTTGATGTACTCGATCATGTCAAGTCCGTATTTCTTCGCTGTCTTGTCTCTGAACTCGATCATTTCCTTGAACTTCCATGTTGTATTTACATGCAAGAATGGAAATGGCGGCTTCTCAGGATAGAATGCCTTGAGTGCCAGATGCAGCATTACTGAGCTGTCCTTTCCTATTGAGTAAAGCATAACCGGCTTCTCACACTCCGCAGCAACTTCGCGGATGATGTATATCGCCTCTGCCTCCAGTTCGTCAAGATGTGATAACTTTCCCATGTTTATACCAACCTTTCTTCTTTATAGCCGCGCCGCCCCGGTAACGAAGATGGGGACGGAGGTACCTGTCCCCTTTTGGGGAAATCGCAAATTTCACCTCATTTTACCCCCTTTGGGGGACGGAGGTACCTGTCCCCCTCACGGGCCCCCGTCCGGGGATTACGCAGCTGTTTTATTTTGTCAATATTTGTTTGCTTCTTTCTTGTCTATCACGATCTGGTCTGTGGTGCCGTCCATCTTTCGGATATTCCACAGCAGCAGATCTCCCTTGTTCTCCACCGACATCCGGCTTCCCATTCCGCCGATGTCAGCTCCGAGATATAATGAGATGGCGTCAAATGCACACTCCTTGATACAGGATGAACATCCCCAGCAATCCTTAGGGTATTTCATGAATATCTGTCCATCCTCATCTCTCTTTATGAGGGAACCCGGGCAGACATTTGCACATTTGCTGCAGTTTTTGCAAAGCTCTTTATTTATCATTATGCTCATATGCATCCCCCTTTCCTTGGAACATCAGCCCATTTGAAGTCGCCTCCGGCGAGGGGCTGACGCTGCATGCCATATTCCCTGCGGGAACCTGGCACAAATTAACTAGGTCTCTGTGTATCATCTTAAGCTCGCCGTTCACCATCTTTGAGTTGACAAATATCTCCCATTCTTTGCTCTTCTCTGGGTAGTCCAGGTTCTCAGCAAAGCTGTGCCATCTCGTCTCTTTCCTGTCCTTCAAGTGCGCGATTACAGAGAGTGCAACTGTTAGCCTCTCCTTCACCTCATACACAAACATGAGCTCGTGCATGTCGTGGGCACTTATGTGCCATACAAGTTTCTGGAGCTGCTCTATCTTCTCCTTTGCCAGCTCAAGCTGTTTCTCGTTGAACTGGTAGTGGGTGGATATTCCTCCGGCGTAGTTGTCCATGACCTTCTGCATGGCCTCCTCTATCGCCTCGTATGTGAACATCTTCTCGTCGGTATCGAGGAAATGATCATATTCTTCTATCTTTCTGTCAAATGCAGCCTCCTCGTCAAACTCAGGATCAAGGTATCCCTCGTCAAGCTGATTTACCATGGCAATGGCTGCTATCTCTCCCTCAACCATCGCACCGGTCACATACTTCTGTGGACATCCCCCCGCCACATCTCCGGCTGCGAACAGTCCATGTATTGTGGACTCTCTGTCGTTGTCCACCCAGTAACCGCTTGCTGTATGACCGCCGACTATATAAGGCTCTGTGCCCTCTATCTCCACATTCTGCTCACTCGGATTCTTGCCGGACTCAAGCCATTTGAGTGTCTGGCTCGGAGCCATGTTGAGGTATGCCCTCTTCAGTGAGTCATCCTGCTCAGGGGTGATGCCCTCTGTTCTCAGGTAACATGGACCTCTTCCCTCTATATTCTCTCTCACAGTTCCGTACACTCTCTGGGATGTGGTGAGTCCGTATTTGTTCTCGTATACCTCGCCGAGTGAGTTGATCTGCTTTGCACCCACACCCTGGGCTATGGTTCCCGTAGGTGCTATGGTGTCCTTACATCTGAGTGCTATGAATCTCATCTCAAATGTAGTCATCTCCGCTCCGGCATTTATTCCCATTGCATATCCCGCTCCGGTGTTGAACGGCGGATACCACATCTTATGTCTCGAAAATCCTGGATTGTTCGGTCTGTAAAGTCCCGCCGCACCGCCTGTAGCACAGAGCACTTTCTTTGCTCTGATCTCGTAGGCTGTATTATCCTCTATGGAGAATCCAAATGCTCCGAGGATCTGATTATTTTCAACTATATAATCCGTGATGTTGACTCTGTTCAGTATCTGACAGTTGTCAAGCTCCTCCACCGCCTTTGCCAGCAGCGGTTTCATGTTCTCACCATTTATCTTGATATTTCTGTTGCCCCTTGCAACATACTCACCATTCTCGTCCTTTAAGATTACCAGCCCCAGCTTCTCCATCTTGTCTGTTACACGGTTCAGCCCCTGTGACATAGAAAGCAAAAGATCTTCTCTGACGATCCCGTCAGCGTCTTTCCTGCAGTAGTCCACATAGTCTTCTGGTTTCCTGCCCTTCACTATGTATGCGTTGATGGCGTTCACACCCGCCGCCAGGCACCCACTTCTCTTTATGTTTGCCTTCTCCGCGATGATGATGGAATAATCAGAATGTTCTCTGACAGTCAGCGCTGCATAACAGCCAGCCGTACCACCACCGATTATCAAAATGTCCGTATGAAGTATTTTCCTGTTTGCAATACCCATATTCTCTCTCCAATCTTTTTTATGGGGGACGGAGGTACCTGTCCCCTCCGTCCCCAAAGGGGGCAGGCACCTCCGTCCCCCTTCTTATTTAAATGTAGAATACATCGTTGTCCTGCATTGCCTTGTTCTCCAGCAGATAGGTCTGGTTCTCGTTGAAGACGTACAGCCTGTAGATAAGAACGTGGACCTGTTCACCAGACTTTACCATATCCTTCTCCTTGGATCTCTCGGCGACGATCTCCACTCCGTTGACATCCACCGTGACGTCCAGATGGCTTCCGCGAAACAGCACATCCTTGACTATTCCCGACTCCGCCGCACTCTGGTACTGATCCAGTCTGCCGCTCTTGGATATCTTTACAAACTCAGGTCTGATGACTGCCTTGTCCGCTCCCGGCACTCTGTCAAAGCCCTTAAGCTTCTCGTAGTCCTCCACAACAGTTGACCTTCCAATGAACTGTGCCACAAACGGTGTGGATGGCGTCTTGTATATCTCCATCGGTGATCCCATCTGCTCTATCTGTCCGTGGTTGGTGATGATGATCTCATCCGCAACCTCCACTGCCTCGTCCTGATCGTGGGTGACAAATATGCTCGTTATGCCAAGCTTTTCAACCATCTCCTTGAGCCATGTCCTAAGCTCTGTCCTGACCTTTGCATCTATTGCGGCAAATGGCTCATCCAGCAGCAACACCTGTGGATTCGGAGCCAGCGCTCTTGCAAATGCCACTCTCTGCCGTTGTCCGCCTGAGAGCTGATTCGGATATCTCTTCTCCATCCCAGAAAGCCCAGTCAGCTCCAGTAGCTCCATGACCCTCTTCTTGATCTCTTTCTTAGGAACCTTCATAAGTTCCAGTCCGAATGCCACATTGTCAAATACCGTCATATAACGGAACAATGCGTAATTCTGAAATACGAATCCGATTCCTCTCTTCGCAGCCGGTATATCATTTACACGTCTGCCGTCTATGTATATGTCACCGGAATTTGGATTTTCAAGTCCGGCTATCATTCGGAGAAGTGTCGTCTTTCCGCTTCCCGACGGTCCCAGAAGCGCCACCAGCTTACCCTTCTCAACACCGAAGCTGACATTGTTGGACGCCAGGAAGTCTCCATATTTTTTATATATATTTTTCATCTCGACGTACATGTCGTCAGCCTCCTTATCGTTCTCTTTTTCTGTCGCATTTAATCTAAATCTTGAAACTCATGCAAGCCATCACATATGCAGTCTATCTCACCTCGCCCTTATCGGATATCGCCCTTTTTCGGGTATCGCCCCCTCGCCTCCGCTCAGCGGCAGGTCGTCACGCGCATGAGAGTTATGAACTTCGTTCATAAGCGCGTTTCCTCTTTGCTCTGTACTCAAGCAGATTTCTCAAGAACAATATGATGACCGCTATGATCACCAGTATGGACGATACAGCAAATGCTGCTGTGATGGATTCCTCCGTTCCCGACATGTACAGCGCATCGATCTCAAGTGGAAGTGTAAATGTCCCGCCCCTTGTCTTGGACAGTGCATTTACCGCACCGAACTCGCCTAACGCTCTGGCGGTACAAAGGATGATTCCGTATATGAGTCCCCATTTCATCTGGGGAAGTGTTATCCTTCTGAATATCGTAAAGCCCTTCGCCCCCATGAGCGCCGCTGCCTCCTCCTCATCCTTGCCCTGGGCGTTCAGCACCGGGATAAGTTCCCTCGACACAAATGGGAATGTCACGAATATGGTAGCAAGCACAACGCCCGGAACCGCAAATGTTATCCTGATGTTTGTCCCCAGCATATCATTGATCCACCTGATCGCCGGATACGTCCATCCAAGTCTTCCAAATGTCATGAGGTAGGCAAGTCCTACGATGACCGGTGATATGGAAAACGGAATATCTATCAATGTTGCCAGCACCTGCTTGCCTTTGAAGGAGAACTTCGTCAGCAGCCATGCCGCACATATTCCGAAAAATGTGTTTACCACCACAGCTATGACAGTGGCGATCAGTGTGACACCGAGTGCACTTATCACGTACTCTGTTGTGATGGACTGAAGATAGAACTTAAAGCCCTCCTTCAGCGCACTTGTTATCACCGATATAAGTGGAACTACCAGCATGAGCACTATAAAAAGCACCGTCACGGTTATCAGTATTATCTTTGTCCTGCGCTTGCCGCGCTGCAGCTTTTCCTGCTCACTCATCGTGGCTCCTCCTTTTTATTAAAGTAAGTTCGTCCTTCTCGACTGCCTCAGCTGTACTATGTTGATTGCAAATAACAGTACAAATGATATGACCAGCATCACCAGTGCTATGGCTGTTGCGCTGGCATAGTCTATGTAGCTGAGCTTCTGCATGATCACGTATGATATGACCTGCGTCTGCTCCTTTGCGCTGTTGCCTGATATGTAGATGACACTGCCGTACTCTCCGATCCCTCTGGCAAATGCCAGTCCAAATCCTGTAAGCAGTGCCGGTCTGAGCTCTGGAAGAATAACCTTGAAAAATGTTCTTCTCGGTGTGGCCCCCAGCATGTAGGCCGCCTCCTCGTACTGGTTGTCCATCTTCTCAAGTATCGGCTGCACCGCCCTTATGACAAATGGTATTCCCACAAATACAAGGGCGATGGTAAGTCCGATCTTCGTGTATGCAACATCTATTCCAAGAGCCGCAAGCGGCTTTCCAAGGAATCCATCCTCACTGTACAGTCTCGACAGCGTGATACCTGCAACCGCCGTTGGCAGACAGAATGGAAGTTCTATGAATCCGTCCAGTATCTTCTTGCCGTGGAAATCGTACTTTACCAGTGTCCATGCTATTATCAGTCCAAACACCGTGTTGACTATCGCCGCTATAAATGAACAGCCTATGCTGGTCTTAAATGCATTCAGCACATTCTTCTTCAGAAGCAGATGCCAGAATTCACTCGGCGAGAGCTTAAGCGATGACACCAGCACTGATGCCAACGGAATCAGAACTATCAGCGACAGCATGGCAATGACAATTCCAAGCGTCAGATGATATCCCGGGATAACTCTGGTCTTTTTTGCATTATTCAGTTTATCCTTCTTGCCATTTTCCTCTGCTGCCATCTTGCCTTCCAATCCATTTCATATATTATCTAACTGTTGATCCATCATCGAAGAATACTAAGCTGCAAGTCCATGTTTCAGTCTATTTGTACGGCGCTGTACGCCCACGTTTCAGTCTATTTTCTCCAATTCTCTTCGTTTAATAATCGTAAATTTCATCAAACTTTGCTCCGTCATCGAAGAAATCCTCATAAGCCTTGTCCCAGCCTCCGAAATCATCTATGGTCCACAGCTTGATGTTCAGATCAAACACATCCGCATACTCTGCGAGTATCTTCTCATTTGTTGGGCGGTATCCGCTCTCGGCCTCAAGCCTCTGGGCTTCATCGCTGTACAGGTACTTCAGGTACTCTGTGCTGACCTCCTCTGTTCCATTGTGCTTTGCGTTGTCATCGACAACTGCCACACTCGGCTGAGCTAATATACTCACCGACGGATTAACTATCTCGTAATCCTCCGGATATTCCTTCAATGTCGCTATCGCCTCATTCTCCCAGGCTATCAGCACATCACCCTTGCCATTCTCCACAAATGTGGTGGTTGAACCTCTGGCTCCTGAATCCATGACCGACACATTCTGATAAAGCTTCTTCATGAACTGCCATATATCATTTTCATCACTGTACGTCTCCCTCGCATATGCAAGAGCCGCAAGGAAATTCCAGCAGGCACCGCCACTGCTCTTCGGATCAGGTGTTATGACTTCCACATCGTCCTTCACCAGATCGTTCCAATCCTGTATGTTCTTGTCATTTCCCTTTCTAACCAGAAAGACGATCGTGGATGTGTACGGCGCCGAATCCTTGCCAAATTCATCTATCCAGCCCTTATCTATCAGGCCATTTGCCGATATGAGGTCAATGTCATGCTCAAGTGCCAGTGTGACAACATCTGCATTACAGCCCTCCACCACCGATCTCGCCTGTGAGCCGGAGCCTCCATGAGACTGGATGATCTTGATGTCCTGTCCGTACTGCTCCTTGTAATACTGTTCGAACATGTCATTGTATCGCTCATACAGCTCCCTCGTCGGGTCATACGAAACATTTGTAATTGTGATAACATCGTCCTTCTTCCCGCCACAGCCGGCCGCGCCTATCGCAAGCACCGCCGCCACGGACAGAAGCAATACTCTTTTCCCAAGTCTCATATTTTTCTCCTAATTACAGGTTAAACAGCGATGTTGAGAGGTATCTCTCTCCTGTGTCAGGGAAGAGAACCACGATGGTCTTGTCCTCGTACTCAGGTCTCTTTGCAAGCTCAGTTGCCGCATAGAGTGCCGCACCTGCGGATATTCCAACAAGAACACCATCTGTCTTTGCAATCTTTCTCGCTGTGTCAAATGCGTCATCGTTCTGGATTCTGATGATCTCGTCCACGATGCTCAGATCCATGACGCTAGGTATGAATCCGGCTCCGATTCCCTGTATCTTGTGTGGGCCGGGTGCACCACCTGAGAGAACCGGTGAATCGGCAGGCTCAACTGCAATCAACTTGACATTCGGGTTGTGCTCCTTGAGTCCGCTTCCTGTTCCTGTGGCTGTTCCGCCTGTTCCTACTGCTGATACAAATGCATCAACCTTTCCGTCTGTATCTCTCCAGATCTCCTCTGCTGTTGTCTTCTTGTGGATAGCAGGATTTGCCTTGTTCTCAAACTGCTGTGGAATAAACGCATTTCCGTACTGCTCCTTGAGCTCATTTGCCTTGGCAATGGCTCCCTTCATTCCCTCTCTGCCAGGTGTTAACACGATCTCAGCGCCGAGAGCTGACACGATCTTTCTACGCTCAACGCTCATGGTGTCCGGCATGGTGAGTATCAGGTGAAGTCCCTTTGCCGCTGATACAAATGCAAGTCCGATTCCTGTATTTCCTGATGTAGGCTCGATGATGACTGTATCCTGATTGATGAGACCATCCTTTATTCCCTGCTCGATCATGGCTGCTGCCACACGATCCTTTACTGAGCCAAGCGGGTTGAAGTACTCAAGCTTTGCAACGATGTGTGCCTTAAGTCCAAGCTCCTTCTCGTAATTTGTAAGCTCCAGAAGTGGAGTGTTTCCTATAAGTTCTGTCAACTGTGATGCTATCTTTGCCATGGTTCTTGTTTCCTTTCTTTTCTTTTTTACTTTTTCATGTCTCTATATTATTTCTTGATTCTCAACTATTTTTATATACTGTGCATTATTTTCTATATAATTCTTTTTCAGTCTAAAGTCTGAGGTTTTCAATTCATATTTTCATGATTTTCTCATTTATTGTCTTCAATCTGCTTTTAACAGGCCATCTGATAAATCTTTTCCTCTATCGCTCCCGCCAGTGCCGCGTGACCTTCAGGATTCATATGCTCCTGATCTGCTTCACTGCTGTCCGCCACAGATGATGCCGCCAGGAATTCCACGCCGAACTCATCGGCTATCTTCTTATAAACATCCGTGAGTTTTCTTGACACCTCAACGGACTCCGGTGAGAACTCAGGATCAAATTCATCCTTCCACACCTGCTCGCCTAAGTGTATCGGCGATACGAGAAGTATCCTGCTGTCCGCTGAATACTGCCTTGCCTGAATGAGAAGTCTCCGTATTCCCTTGCCTATCACATCCGGTGATGCCGAGAACACTGTCTTACAGTCATTTGTTCCAAGCATGATCACTATATTCTCCGGTTTGTGTGTCTCCAGCAGAGTCGGGAACAGCGACACGCCCTTCCTTCCCTGTCTCAGTGGATCCTCGAACACTGTTGTTCTTCCACAGAGGCCTTCCTCTATGATCCTTATCTCTTTATCTGCCAGCTTCTGCTGCAATATACTGGTCCATCTGATCCCCCAGGGAAATCTCTCTCCATTCTCAGGATTGTATCCCCATGTATTGGAATCTCCAAAGCACAACACCTGTTGCATGTGTCCACCTCCTTATCCATATATATCCTATCTGATATGTAGTAATTATCTGTCAACATGTTGGAGTATACAACTTATTTCCTACTATGTCAATAGGGATTATGTGTTTTTTATTTTTCCAGTAATTATATTAGATAATAAACAAAAAAGTGGAAATGAAATATTTCATCTCCACCATTTACATAAAATACTTTTTTAATTTACATCAACGATATACGGGTATGTCAACTCTGCAATCAACATGTTTATGGATTCCTCTTCTCTAACTGTATTATTCAAAACATAACTCGCCAATTCTTCTCTGCTTTTATCATCTTTTATCCTACCACACTGTACATTCACATACCCTGTTTTAACCATTGAAACATGATTATTGACTACTAAACATTTACCATTAGGTAAATATTCAACTCTATCATATTTTCCCTCATTCTTTTCCAGCCACTCCGGCAGAACTTCAGTTTTCTCAGGTTTCTCATATCCGTTATCCGATATTCCCCTATGATGTCTCCAATAAAAATCAAGTAACGACATTGGATCTTTCAAAACTCTATCTAGCATATAAAAATTCGAAATGAGAAAAGCTCTATTTTCACCATCTGAAATTATCTCTGGAAACATTTCATCAGGCAATTCCGTTGTGCATTTATCTCCTTCAGACCACCCAACTGTAATTGATCCGGCCACTCTACTCTTGTTACGTACCTTGCGCACACTCTCCCGATATCTGCTCTCAAACTCTTTAAAACTCTCGTTATCAACAGGATTATAGTCCTTCGCATTTCTTTGTCCAGCTTTGCTATCTGAATTTGTATATTTAAGAATAATATACTTGTGTGTTTTTTCACCACTAGTTTCAAGGAATTTTCTCGTGTCCATCGAACATAATTTTTTGAATGACCATATACAAACTCCTTCATTCATATCTACCTTAGTTCTAGGAACAAGTTTCCATCCTTTTTCACTTATCTGCTCTATTCTAATCCTTTCTATATCTTCTGTCTTAATTGCCAATATAGTTTCCGGCAACTGATCTAAATATCCTCCAAATGTTGTAAATATAGTAGTATCCAATTGTCCTTGCCTAATAATTTCTGAAAACACACTTGTTTTCATCGTTTTAACTCCACAAGCTTCCAAAATCTGCCGATTTAGTTCACTTCCATCCAATTGTGCACACGCTCTCAATACATTATCTTTATTGTCTATAAGCAAATATTGTTTTGATAATGAATCTTTTCCCTCTACTTTGCAATTTTTATTTGAATACACCAAGTCTGCCCATAATCTTTCCAAATTTACTTGTTCATTTGACACCCGTTCCGAATCATCTATGCCCAAAACCGATTTAAAGATACTTTTTAACTCTTTTTCACAGTTATAAATATCATTCCTTATATCTGCATTTGTCTTTGAAGAATTTTCTAATAATTTCTTGGCAGATTCTACGGTTTTCTCTGCCAGATCTTCCAAACCATTGCTGCAATCATCTTTATAATCAACAATAAACTTGCGAGCATACCCTGTATTATCACTTTCGCAGTTGTACAAACTAAATCCAAATTTACGCATAAGAAACATAAATATAGTTTCATAATACTGTTTTTCAATCTTATCACAGTTTCTAAGAGGTACAATTAGGAACCTTTTATCATTCTCATTCTTTAAATTCTCATTTGTTTTATAAAATCTACTACCATCAATTCCGGCTATGCCACATATATGATCGCAAAATCGTGAATGCAAAGTATCTGTCTCACCCACATACACATGAAGTTTTACTAATTGTATAACTGCATACACCCCACAATTATAATGAGGCTTCTTCACTATTAATTCCATTGATTTTTCTCCTTCATACTGCTGCAACAAAATAACATCAACCTGCCTTTGTTAGCGTTACATTTTCTCGCACACAACCTTACATCTCTTTCTGCAAAAAGCAATTCCGTAAGCAATGATATCCTCTCTTCCATCCTCACGCAGCGCTTCATCATACCTGCGATCTCTGATCTGCTTCATCGCCCTACCGCAGGCATCATCAAGCCCGCTTATTGTGTTTGCATATTTAACTTCAATCACGATTCCTTTTTCAGGAATGGTTGGTTCTATACTTATATCGCTGAATCCATCTCCAGATTCTCTGTTGGATTTTATTCTCCAATCAGGCTTACTTCTAAGCAGCCCAAGTAAAAGTCCATGATAGAAATTCTCTTTCTGGTCATCACGAGCCTTTGTATCCAAAACACTTATTGTCTTTATCAGTATCATATTTAGATTGCTCTGGATCTTATCGGCATCACCAGCCATGAAAGCTTCGCACAGATCCTGTACAGATCCATCATCATACGTCACGGTCTGCCTGAACCATTCCTGTATCTGAGATACAAACACCTGTCTGACTTCCTTATTTGGAATTACAAGTCTGTATCCATATCCGTCACCACCCGGAAGCTCTATCTCTCCAGCATTCGTGAGATATCCGGTTGTAAACAGAACACTCCATATATTGTCAATGCTGTTGTCAATCTCATCATATGTCAGTTCCAAACGAATAGCTTTCTCTATAGTCTCACCAGCAATAAGTCTCTCTATCTCATCCTTTGTTGACTCATCTGCTATGTTGATGAGCCTCCTCACAAGCCCATTTCCACTGCTATTGATCCAATATGCCTGCGGTCTGGCATTCGGATCCGCCTGAAGATAATCCACATAATTGATAACATCCCACGGGCAATATACATCCGCTTTGCCGAAACGATATCCATCATACCAGTCCTTCACCTCTGAGATTTTATCAGATACTCCATACTCCTCAAGAATGTCTCTAACCTCCGAATCGGTGAATCCAAATTGCTCATCAAATCTCGCATCGGCAATGGAAAGAACTTTAAAATTATTCAAACCTGTAAAAATGCTCTCCTTAGATATACGCAGGCATCCGGTCAAAACAGCAAATTGCAGATAATCATTGGTCTTCAATGCCTGTCCCAGAATTCTACGGATCAACGATGTCATCTCGCTGTAATAACCATTCTGAAAAGCTTTATCTAAAGGCACGTCATACTCGTCGATCAATATAACTACCTTTTTATCATAGTGCAGGAACAAAAGCTGAGATAACAGCCTGAGACTATCAGCAGTATTCTCCGACGTACCAAGCAATATCTGTTCGTACTGCTGCTTATCATCATCTGTCAGCCTGTCGCTGCTTTTCAGATAATAGTGTCTCCTCGCTTCATTTTTCAGGATTATCTTCAACATGTTCCGGGCTTCCTCAAATGTCATCCCCTCAATGCCTTTAAGCGTAATGGAGATAACCGGATATTTACCCATATGCATATCACAGAGTTCTTTGTTCCGCGATATATATAGTCCATCAAACAAAGACTTATCTGTGCCGATCTCAAAAAAGCTTCTGAGCATGCTCATATTTAACGTCTTGCCAAATCTTCTTGGTCTGGTAAACAGATTTACCTCGCCCCAATTCTGCATAAGCTGCTCTACAAGCTTTGTCTTATCCACATAGTAAAAACCGCATTCACGTATTTTCCTAAAATCATCTATTCCAACCGGCAATTTTAAATTACCATTCATATGAAACCTCCATTGCAAAATAACTGCAAAACAATCCGCTATACCATATCCTATAGTATAGCGGATTGAATCCTAAAAAGCTATTTTAAACTGCCAAAATATTATTCAACCAATCATGGGGTTTCCCGAGCCATACGCAGCCGTCGGTACACTGACTCCCGAAAAGATCACTATTTTCTGTTATTTAGCTGGTCCCGGATTGGTCATTGTCGCATATATTCTGCAGTTTGCATTTTTCACACACACATAATAAGTCTTTCCAGCCTCACAGTTATAGTTCATACAAAAATCATTCACATTGTTTGTAAGTCCATGCTGACCATCATATGAGCTTGCCAATTTTTTCATATTTGCACCATACAGAAATCCAAATGGATCAGCGTGCTCTGTGATCGAATAGAAATAATACGTTCCGGTAATTTTAGGTACAAACTTATAATATACACCATTTTTCGCATCAACATATGTACCGTCGCCAAAATCAGCCATGTTGTTCCCTATATTCGCCGTGACATATGTTGTTTTATCCGTCACTGTCGCCGTTATCGTTCCTGTCTTTCCGGCACCATTTGCTTTAAGTTTGTATGTTCCCAGAAGAAGATACAGCTTGTCATCTTCGCCATAGACATTTCCCACGTCATCCGTCCAATTTCCTATTTCATCTGCAGAATACTGGCTGTTATTGCTCCTGATCTCCACTGTTCTTACGTCAGACACAAAATCAACATCTTCCGTAGTCTCCGTAAATTTCCTTGAGTATACATATGTAATATCAGAGCCAACCGTTATGATCACATCGTATGTTCCCGGAATGATCTCCACAGAATACCTTCTCTGCACGAGTTCCGTGAACGAGCTATCCCATAAATTTTTATAAGGTGTTGTCTTATCTTTGTTGACAAATTTGACATATGCATCATTTATAACTTTTCCATTTTTATCCTTCACAAATCCAGATATCTCAATGCGCTTTGCCACATATATCTCACAGACAGCCGTTCCACTGACTGCCGGATCATTTGCATCGGTTATCTTCACTTTAACGTTATACGTTCCCGGCTTAGTTGCATAACCATATACCTTACCCTCGGAATCAACGCTCAAGCCATGGTTTTCACCAACAATACTGTAGTTATACTGTCCCGAACCGCCTGCCACATCGGAGACATATCTGGAAATTACAATCGATGGAACGGCAGAATTAATAGTAGTGTAAAGAGGTGTATAACTTGCCCTGATGACTGAGCTGCTATATATATTCCATGTCACTTTCTTGATCAAAACATTGCCAAGCTCATCCTTGAATGTGATGGTCGATGTCTTTGTGCCTGCATACTTTGGAGATCCCTTAAACAGAATGTTATTTTTTCCTTTTTTCTCACGGTAACACACGATACCAGCAGGGAGATCCTTTACTGTAATGCTGCTGTATCCCTCACACTCTACAGAAAGATGTTCATTCACTACTGCATCTTTTTCAAACATATATGAAACATAATCCGTCTGCCTGTATCTGTCTCCTGTATAACAAGTCTCTATTTTTGCTTTGCCTGTTCCAGCCAGATTGCTTACCCATACGCATACTCTCTCTCCATCATCCGCACGATATGCCTTGTTGCATACGATGGTATATGTCTTATGGTCTTTTGTCGTAACCTTGTCGATTGGCATATTGTAACTGTATGCACCGTTTAACACTTTACTTGACTTAACCACAAAGTCAGTTGTTTTTAATTTCTGTGCAGCCGACAGTGTGAGCTTAACAGTCTGCTGATTCGGCATACTTGCAGAGGCGATCGTCACACGCTTTGCCACAGTGACCTTAAATGATGCCTTCTTCCCAGAACCATCTGTCGCCTTTGCTGTTATCACCGCTGATCCTGCAGCAACCGCCACAACTCTTCCTGCCGAAGATACCATGGCTACTTTCTCATTCGACGAACTCCACACACATTTCTTGTTTGTTGCATCCGCAGGCTTCACAACAGCCTTCAGATCGTATGTTGAGCCAATATATATTTTTCCGCTGCTCTTGCTGAATTTTACAGATGTCACAGGGGCCTTGACTGTTATCTTACAGCTGTCTTTTTTGCCTGAACCGTCCGCTGCTATCGCTGTGACAACCGCCGATCCACCTTTAAGTGCAATGATCTTTCCAGACGAAGTCACCTTGACAATCTTGGAATTGCTGCTCTTCCATATAAGCTTCTTATTGCTTGCCTTTGATGTCTGAACTGCCGCTCTGAGCACAGCCGATTTTCCCTTTCTCAGAGTGAGTGTTCTCTTAGACAGCTTCACTCCTGTAACAGGCTGTCCCACCGTGACATTGATCGTCTTCTTTATCCTTGAATTGGACTTCAAAGAAACAGTGATATCGGCCTTTCCATTCTTTACCGCCTTGATCGTTCCCTTAGATGTCACAGTCGCTATGTGGCTGTTGCTCGTTGCAAATTTCAATTTACTTGCTGCCACATTCGTCTTCAGGGCAAATGTCTTGCCCGCCTTCAATGTGAGAGTATTCGCCGGAAGATTCGTCACCGAGATACTCTTCACTGTTGTAGTTGCCGCCTCTGCCGGTACATTGACATTCGTAAATGCCATTGCAAATGCAAGAACAACCGCAACAAAAGCCATGATTCTTCTACACTTTTTCATACATTCCCTCCTGTGTAACTTTGTTTTACATGCGCCTTTCCCTCAAGCCATAAAATACTACATTTTAATTATAAATTAACACCAACGTTTGTCAATCCGTCATAGTTCCCTATTAATTTGTATAAAAATACGAAAAGAGCAGGGGCAACGCTCCTGCTCTGAGTCATGTCCCTGCTCTTTTTCTATGCTTCACTGTCATCACACATCCTATAGCCCACTCCCAGCTCATTTATGATGTAACTCTTCTTACCCGGTTTCACTCCGAACTTCTTTCTGATATTCGCCATATTGACCTGAAGCCTCTTGGTACTTCCGGTATCATTGTAGCCCCATACCTCCTTCACGATAAAACTGTATGTAAGCATCTTGCCCGGATGTCTCGAAAGAAGATCCACGATATTGTACTCAGTCTGTGTGAGCTTTACCTCATCACTGCCTATGAACACACGTCTTGCCTCATAATCGATGAGCAGATCTCCCGACTGAAACCTGCCTGTCGGAAGCTCACTGTCATGTGCCTGGTAAAGTGCTGTGCGGAGTGCTGACCTGACCCTCGCCACCAATTCTTCCGAGCCAAATGGTTTCGTTACATAATCATTTGCGCCAAGATTGAGAGCCTCCACCTTGTCCTTCTCATCCGACCTCGCCGAAAGGACTATGACAGGCGTAAAATCCGTCTTTCTTATCTCTGTGAGAAAAGATAGACCATCCTTGTCTGGAAGTCCCAGATCAAGTATAACTATATCTGGTCTGTGTGACGCATACATCATAAGACCGCTTCCGCAGGATGTGGCTATGATCGTCTGATATCCATTTGCCTGCATTAAAGTATCCAGCAGATTATTGATATTCTGCTCATCTTCTATTATCAAGACTTTGTATTTGTTATTGCTCATCCGTAACCTCCTCTATCTTCAGTGTAAATCTGAATACTGCACCGCCTTCCACGGAATTGTATGCACTTATATCTCCGCCATGTGCTTTTATGATGGTCGCACATACCGACAGACCTATTCCGGCATTTCTTCTCTGCCTGCAGTCCACGGACGCCTCATCGGAGCTGTCTCCTAAGAGGCTGCCATCAAACAGGTGTTTCAGCCTATCCTCCGGTATTCCATCGCCATCGTCCTGTACCTCAAACACAACCCTGTCGCCATCGCATTTCACATTCAATGCCAGCTTCTTCATTCCCTCCGCATGCTGTACTGCATTCTCGAGGATATTGATGATAACCTGTTCTATGAGAATTGCATCCATTGGTATGATGACCAGCTCATCAGGCAGATCGACTTCTACCTCCTGATCAGGATATCTCTTTGCAAATTTGATAAGCACAGAATCTATGAGTTCATCCAGTGCTATGGGCGTCTTTATTAGTTTAATATCGCCATCCAGCCTGGTGATGGACAGCAGGTTCTCAACCATACGATAAAGCCACTGGGAATCCTGTTGTATTCCCCTGAGCATCTTCTCCTTCTGCTCATCCGTAAATTCGCTGCCACTCTCTATAAGTGCCGAGCTGGCTCCGTAAATGGTGGTAAGCGGAGTTCGAAAATCATGCGACACTGCACGCAGCAGGTTCGCCCTCATTTTCTCCATCTCACTTTCTTTCTTGAGCATTTCCTGATGCTTTATCTTACTTGTAAAACCACAGGTGATAAACGCTATGGCTATCATGATTATCGCCGATGTGATATTTTCAGGTATCAGGAAATCTATCTTGAAATACGGAAATGTAAATGCAAAATTCACTATTATCACGCTGACTACAGATGCCAGTATTCCATACACATATCCATCAGTGAACACCGATATCAGAAATACCGAAAACACCATGACGGCCGGTATCAATATGTCTGTAGTAAATGTTGTCTTTATTATCAGACACAGTCCAACCCCTATGGCTGTCATCACCAACATCAGCAGCACATTTTTTATGATGTCCTTACATTTACATTCCGAATTATTTATGCTTTTTTGTATATTTATTTTTTTCATATGTATCAATCCCTTTGGATTATTTTAAAGAAAGCGCCACCAGTACACCTCATGCCTTAATTGACACAGATCTTACCGGCGACGCCCGCTTTTCACACATTCATTTTTGGATTATATCATAGCTATAGCTAAGATGCAGATAAGGAATATCTACGATATGTGGAGCAGGCGCATTCCGATGCGCTTCGCGCAGCGCCCGCATTATCATAAAGAATCCACCCTTATGATATATTCTTCAGTGCTTCTTCAAGAGTGTGCCATCCGAGAACAGCGCATTTTACCCTTGCCGGCATGTGTGCGATATCCTTAAGCGCAGACGCCTCCTCAAGCTGATCTATCTCTTCATCTGTCGCCTCACCCTGTATCATCTTAAGGAAGAGCTTTCCAAGCTCCAGAGCCTCTTCCTTAGTCTTTCCTATGATCATTCCAAGCATTATATCTGCCGATGCCTGCGATATGGCACATCCATCTCCCACGAATGATCCGTCCTCGATGACTCCATTCTCAACCTTGAGCTTAAGCCAGATGTCATCACCGCAGTTTGGATTAACACCCTCCAGAACTACATTTGCTGCTGGAAGATCATATTTGAATTCAGGACGCATATTGTGCTCCGTAAGGATCTCATTATAAAAGTTCCTGTTCTGAATATTATTCTGCATATCCCATTCTCCTTCTCACATTTGCGACGCTCTCCACAAATGCATCAACTTCCTCATCCGTATTGTAGAACATAAAGCTCGCCCTTGTCGTATTGTACACGCCGAGATGTACAAGCAACGGCTGTGCGCAGTGATGTCCTGCTCTCACGTCTATTCCGTCCGCAGCCATGATCTCGCTGACGTCATGCGGGTGTACATTGTCTATGGTGAACGCCACTATTCCTGTATGATTCTCCGGTTTGTCCGAGCCGATCACATGCACATGCGGAAGCTTTGCAAGTCCTTCCATTGCACGGGTGGTAAGCTCCAGCTCTCTCTTTTCTATATAGTCAAATCCAACCTCTTTGATGTATCCTATCGCAGCCGCAAGTCCCACAGCACCTGCCGCATTTACCGTACCGGCCTCGAACTTGTGAGGGAGTTCGGCATATACAGCGCCATCTCTTGAAACGGAATCTATCATCTCTCCGCCTGACATGAATGGAGGCATGGCATCAAGCAGCTCCTGTCTTCCATATAACACGCCTATTCCCATAGGACCCATCAGCTTATGACCTGAAAATGCGAAGAAATCCGCTCCCAGCTCATGCACATCTATAGCCATATGCGGTGTGCTCTGCGCACCGTCAACTACGACAACCGCGCCAAAACTGTGTGCTCTGTCAGCCATCTTTCTGACCGGATTCACGCATCCGAGAACATTGGACACATGTCCGACAGCAAGCAGTTTTGTGTGCTCATTGATGCCGGCATTGATGGTCTCGTCAGTCAGCGTTCCATCCTTCTCACAGTCGAGATATCTGAGAGTTGCGCCTGTGACTCTGGCTGCCATCTGCCATGGAAGCATATTGCTGTGGTGCTCCATGATGGTGACCGCTATCTCGTCGCCGGCTTTCAGGTTGTTAAGTGCATAGCTGTATGCCACAAGATTAAGGCTCTCCGTGGTGTTCCTTGTAAAGATTATTTCCTTCTCGGAATCCGCATGGATGAAATCTCTCACAACCTTTCTGGCACTCTCATACTTCTCTGTAGCCTCAAGACTGAGTGGATAGAAGCCTCTGAGCGGATTCGCATTGCTCTTCTCGTAGAACTCTCTCTCAGCGTCTATGACCACCTGTGGCTTCTGTGCTGTGGCCGCATTGTCTATATATGCTGTATCGTTATTCCTCAATAGAGGAAAATCCTCTCTATAATTCCTGTCTGTCATATTCCATTACCTCCGCAAGCTGCTTCTCCACCAGCTTCTCTGTGTCCTCGTCCTGGATCTTGCGGTAGAGGACTTCCATCTTGCCCTTGGTCATCATGTCCTCAGCTGTCTCCATATCGATTCCCCTTGATGCGAAATAGAACAGTGTATCCTCATCAAGCTCACCGATGGTCGCTCCATGTGAGCCCTCAACATTCTCCTCTGCACAGAGAATGAGTGGTATAGTTTTGTTCACCACATCATCGCCGAGAAGCAGTACATTCTCAGTCTCAGCACCCTTCGAATCCGATGATCCTGTCTTGAAATCTATCGAACCTCTGAATATCTTCTGAGCCGCATCCTTAAGTGTTCCATCCACCTGTATGCTGCAGTTGGTCTTCTTGCCTATATGGTTAACCACAAGGTTGATATCTATTATCTGCTTCTTCTGTCCCAGATAACCTATATCCATGTTGGTTGATGCATGCTTGCCAATAAGTTCTGTTCTCACACCATTGTACAGATTGCCCTTGCCGATAAATATCTGTAGCACATCAAACTGTCCGTTCTCTGCACACTCACTTCCCACATCGTTGAGTATTGTTGTGTTCTCATCCTGCATAAATATCTGCACAAGACGTATATGTGCATCCTTCTCTATATTAAAGCGTGTACGGAATGCCAGGCTGCCGCCCTCCGCATTTTCGCCAAATGTCTCTATGACTGTCATGTCCGAACCGGCATCCGCCTGGACATACACATAGCCGCTGCTGCCATTTGCCCCGGTTCCATTTATCAGCACGTGTACTGTCTGCCCTTTATTGGTCTCGTCCGCAACGAGTACACTTCCTGCTGCCTGCTGTGCAAAGAGCACGTCTGCATCTCTTCCCGCACCAGTCTCTATTTCATCGAAATCAGGAGCCTGCTTATCAGCCTCCTTGCCGCCATCTATCTTCACACTGCATCCCGCCATGTCCGGATTCCAGTTAAGTGCTGTGTCGTTCATGCGAAGCCAGTACCATGTCTTTGCCGGGAGTCTGTTGATCTTCATCTCATTATTGTTCTCCATGTCACCGCACCTCCTTAACCTATGCTGCCCTTCATCTCAAGACGGATGAGGTTGTTCATCTCAAGAGCATACTCAAGCGGCAGCTCCTTCGATACGTTGTCTGCAAATCCACTTACTATACATGCTCTCGCGTCTTCTTCGCTCATTCCTCTGGACATCAGGTAGAACACAGCCTCGTCACTGATGCTTCCTATCTGTGCCTCATGTCCCACATTTACCTTCTTGGTTCTGATATCCATGGCCGGTATGGTGTCCGAACGTGATATTGAATCAAGCATAAGTGACTGACAGGAAACCGCTGCCTTGGAGTTCTCTGCCTCCTTAGTAACTACAACAGACGAACGGAATGTACTTATACCGCCATCCTTCGAGATAGACTTTGTGTTGATATATGAGCTTGTGTCAGGTGCCGCATGGACTACCTTCGCTCCTGTGTCAAGGTTCTGTCCCTTACCGGCAAATGTAACTCCGGT
This sequence comes from uncultured Coprococcus sp., assembly GCA_902461735.1. Classification (GTDB taxonomy): domain Bacteria; phylum Bacillota; class Clostridia; order Lachnospirales; family Lachnospiraceae; genus Coprococcus. Next base: position 67,355 of record CABPYV010000004.1, on the reverse strand, counting down.
GAACTCCATCCTGGCGCCCCTGCCCTTGAGCACGCTCATCGGATAAAGATATGACACATGTGAGCCAAATGAACCCGATACCCACTCGATGGTTCCGCCCTCTTCAACGCGGGCTCTCTTGGTGTTCAGGTTGTACATGTTCTTGGACCAGTTCTCTATGGTTGAATATCTGAGTTTTGCGTTTTTGCCGACAAACAACTCCACACAACCTGCGTGGAGGTTCGCCACATTATACTTCGGCGCTGAACAGCCCTCTATAAAGTGGAGGTCTGCCCCCTCATCGACGATGATGAGTGTGTGCTCGAACTGACCTGCGCCCGCTGCGTTAAGTCTGAAATACGACTGAAGCGGAATCTCGACCTTTACTCCAGGTGGCACATATACAAATGAACCGCCTGACCACACAGCTCCGTGAAGTGCTGCAAATTTGTGATCATGAGGTGTGACAAGTTTCATGAAATGCTTCTGCACCATATCCGCATACTCACCTGTGAGTGCACTTTCCATATCGGTGTACACAACTCCCATATCCGCAACCTCCTGACGGACATTGTGGTATACAAGTTCTGAATCGTACTGTGCGCCAACTCCCGCAAGGGATTTTCTCTCAGCCTGAGGGATTCCAAGCCTCTCAAATGTATCCTTGATATCCTCAGGAACCTCATCCCAGCTTCCCTTCATCTTGGTATTTGGTCTTACGTAAGTAACTATATTGTCAATATCCAGCCCCTCGATGGATGGGCCCCAGTCAGGCACCTGCATATTGTTGTATATCTGTAAAGACTCAAGTCTGAAATTCTGCATCCATGCCGGATCATGCTTCTCCTTAGAAAGCTGCTCAACTATCTCAGGTGTGAGACCAGCTTTAAGCTTATAAGCATCTTTGTCGTCATACTTGAAGTCATATATATTTCTGTCTATGTCCTCTACATATGTCTTTTCCTTCATCTTCTATATCCTTTCATACTCTGCAAATCCTGACTCGTTGATCTTGTCCACAAGTGATGCATCACCAGTCTCTATGATCTTGCCCTCAACCATGACATGTGTGTAGTCAACGGTGAGTGACTCAAGGATCTTGGTGCTGTGTGTAATGATCAGCAGACTTCCCTTGCAGTTCTTCTGGTATTCCTCGATACCTGCTGATACTGTACGGACTGCATCAACGTCAAGTCCTGAATCTGTCTCGTCAAGGATTGCCAGTGATGGCTTGAGCATCAGAAGCTGAAGTATCTCAGCCTTCTTCTTCTCACCACCTGAAAATCCCACATTCAGGTCTCTCTCCGCATATGAAGGATCCATCTGAAGTATCTCCATGGTTCTCTCAAGCTCCTTCTTGAAATCCCAGAGACGGATTCTCTTGCCAGTCTTCTGCTCCAGCGCATTTCTTATAAATGAGCTGAGTGTCACACCCGGTACTTCAAGAGGATTCTGGAATGAGAGGAACATTCCCGCCTTTGCACGCTCATTCACAGCCTCATCTGTGATGTTTTTGCCATCAAACCATATCTCGCCCTCTCTAACTGTATATCTAGGATTGCCCATAAGTGCATATCCAAGGGTTGACTTTCCTGTTCCGTTAGGTCCCATAAGTACATGGGTCTCACCCTTGCCGATCTCCAAGTTCACACCGTGAAGGATCTGTTTATCCTCAACATCAACGTGTAAATTCTTAACTTCCAATAATTTTTTATCTGACATCAGTCTGCCTCCTTTTATACCAAGCCCGGCAATTGCTTTATCACTTCTATATCCGGCGATTCAATTGTCCCGCTTTAATTATCTTTTTGCTTATATCACACTACTCTGCGCATTCCACATTTCTGGCTATATCTGCCAGTGTCTTACCTTTAAAATAATCCTGTATCAGCTCAGCCAGTCCCTGCCATATCGGCAAAGTGTAACACTGCTCGGATCTGTCGCAGGTCATCGTGCTGTTCTTCATACATGCCACAGGTGCAAGCCCACCTTCCGTGAGTTCAAGTATCTCCCACAATGTATATTCCTCAGGAGCCTTTTTGAGTCTGTAGCCTCCGCCATGTCCGCTGGCTGCCTCTATCAGATTCGCCTTGGACAGCATGCGCATTATACTCTCCAGATACTTCTGGGACAGCTCCTCTTTCTGAACTATTTCTTTTAACGGGATAAATCTGCCGTCGTGGTTTATGGCAAGGTCTGCCATAACCCTCAGGGCATATTCTCCCTTTGAAGAAATCACCATATCTGTATGTCCTCCTTACATATGAGTGTGACCACATTCCAGCCGCAAATACATGGTCGTTCCAGTCATCACCCTCATCCGCCATTTTTTGGCGTAATAAGTCAATATCTGACTCGCAAAAATAGGATATTCCCATTTACCTACTATGTCAATAGGTTAATACATAAAAAATAATAGAAGGTGCGGCAGCCTTCCATTATTTTTATTTATTTTTAATTATTTTTCATTATTTTGTCTACTCCACGTATTTTATATGCTTTATCCACACATCAATCTACTCACGATATGTTATTATCATCCCACCTTTTCCCATATAATAGCTGCACAGTCCGCTTGCAGGTACGATACTCACATCCGTGTCAAGCCATTCAGCCTTGATAAGATGCCCCAGTTTCTCTGCGCCATCCTCATTCATACAGTGGCTTATGACCAGCTCTCCCCCTGTAAATCCCGTCTCCCGGAGAGTGTCTATCAGCTTGCCATATATCTTCTTCATGCCTCTGAATTTGTGTCTGAGTTCAATTCGTCCGCCTGGTGATGCCACGCCTATTGCAGATATATTGAATCTATGAGCCGCATACCCCACAAGCTTATTTAGTCTGCCCGCCTTTATCAGGTTGTCCAGACTCCCCAGTGCAAACATCACCTGTATCTCCCTCGTCGCCTTGTCAGTGGCGCTTACTATGGCGTCAAATGAATCCCCGTCCTCAATTCCTTCGTATATGATGTTTGCCAGCTGTTCAGGGAATACTCCGGCTCCGCATGTATTTATCACCGCAATATTCCTGCCGGGATTCTTCTCAAGCGCCATGTGTCTTGCAGCTATGGCACTGTTGTAACTTCCCGACAATGCGGCTGACAACGTAAATGCAATAACATTTTCCGCATCTCCCCACGCCTCTAGCCAAGCATGCGGCGAAGGGCAGCTCGTCCTTCCGCCTGACTGGCAATTTGCAATATGCTCAAGCATCTTCTCGATATCTATACCCGGTTCGTCTATATAATCTGTGTTATCAACAGATATTACAAACGGAACCTCAGCATAATCTATATCTATTCCAGCCAGTCCATCCGATCCAGCCGGCACGAGCAGACTGCAGCCGGAATCTGAAACCAGCTTCCATCTATGATTATTTCTTTTCATCTCAATAACACCTCCATGCACAATATGCATCACACAAGTATTATTAGATATTTTTTCTGTATTTATACATTTTAGACATTTTCCCTGGGAGCATATATTTTACAAAAAGGTATGATCAAGCTGCACTCAACGCGACCTGATCATACCTTTTATTTATTATATAAATTATCAATTCTTAACCTTAACAACGTCCTTCTTCCTGTACTTCTTCACCTCATACAGTTTCTCATCTGCCATAGTCATGGCATTCTGAAGACCTTTCTTGTTATATTCAACGATCTGGCAGTTTCCAAGAGATACACTGACCTTGTAAGGCTTGTCACAGTGTTCATTGAACTTCTCAAATGAACTGTATACTTCCTCAGCGAATGCATCTGCAGCGTCAGAGTCCTTAAGGTCGAGTACAAGACAGCAATACTCGTCTCCACCTATTCTGCCTACGATCCCATTATCGCCTACAGATTCGATCAGAATATCTCCTATGGTCTTGAGAGAGAAATCGCCCTCGTCATGGCCATATCTGTCATTGATGATCTTGAGACTGTTCATATCTGCATAGAATACAGTAGCAGTCCTTTTCTGCTCCTCACATTCCTTGAGCAGCTGTAATGATCTGTCAAAGAAACCTCGTCTGTTCATAATTCCTGTCAGAGGATCCTGCTTTGACAGATTGTCAAGCATAATGTTGTTTTTCTGCAGGATTGCCATACTCTCCTCAAGGCGCTTCATGATCTCCTCGTTCGTCTTGAGCAGATTGATCATCTTGACAGCGGCTGAGACCTGATTTCCAAGGAACTCCCCATTTACCAGAACTCCTTCCGTGAGATCACACAGAAGAACTCCATAGAGTATTTCGTTGGAATACAGCGGCAAGAGTACATATATTCCAGCACTTTCCACACCGAGGCTCTCAAAATCATAGAGATTTGATGATGACACCTTCTGGTTCACAGTGATCACACTGCTGACCTTCTCCTTCAGGTCCTTAGTCTTCAGGTACAGCTGAGCCGGAAGTTCAAACGGTTCACCGATCAAGTGTATTATCGGCTCCTTATAGAGGAATATGAATGCATTCTCTATGTCCAGCCAGTCCATGGTGCCAAGGATCTCTCCATAACTCCTGTCATTGCCTCTGTCAAAACTCAGAACCTTCTGGATAAATGTCTTCATCTTGAACTGCGTCTTATTCCGTTCTTCCCACTGCTCTGAGAGCATATGGTTCATTGAGAGATATCCCTCAATAACATTCTTACTACGTTTCCTTGATCCGCCTTTTTTACAGAACGAATCCCTTCTGATAAACTCAGTCGGAAGTATCTTACTCTCAACCTGCTTGCCATCAATGAGCCTGACCATAAGATTTACTGCCTCTGAGCCAAGTTTTCCCGCGTCTGCGCGCACAGTCGAGAGCGTCGGATATATCTGTGTAGCCCACTCAATATCATCGTAACCCATGACTGATATATCTCTTCCTGGCAGAATATCCCTCGCCTTAAGTTCTTCATAAAAACCAGATGCACAGGAATCATTCACACAGAACACTCCCTGCATGTCCGGATTCCTGTCCAGAATATCTCTGAAAGCTTCTTTTGATTCCGATGTAAGATTGCCCTCCACATAAAGTCCCGGATCAAACTCTATTCCATGAGCCTCAAGCACCTCAATGTAGGTTCTCCTTCTCTCCTTTGCATCATAATTGGAGTCCGGACCGCCTATCATGCCTATTCTTGTATAACCAAGTTCCTCGATCATGTAATTGAGTCCTTCTCTTATGCCTGCTCCATTGTCATATCTGACACAAATCTGATCCGGCTCATCTGCAGCCACTATCACACACGGCATCTGCAGATATCTTTTCATAAATTCGCTGATACGCTCCTTGGTTGCAAAGCAGCCAATACAACTCGATGCAACAATAACGCCGTCCAGATTCTCCTTTGTAACATAGGAGAACAGTGTCTGGTACTGATATTCATAATATATATCTGACGTTTCTGGGTATTCCCGGTCAAGGAACTTACCCGGAATAACAACTATATTGACATCAAGTGTCTTTGCCTTCTCTATAACCCCATGACAGAGCAGCCTCGTAAAATCATCCGTGATTCCGCCTACCAGAACACCTATCGTCTTTCTCTTCATAACTATCCTCCTTGACCTTCTCTTCCAAAGGCAGGATCTTACTTGCTGACTGTGGATGCTACGATCTCCATATTTCCCTCAAACACTGGGTTGCTGTATCCGTTCGGCAGGATAAAGTGATCACCCTTCTTTATCGCGTTTCCATCCACTGTTCCACTTCCAGAGGTTACAGACATGATAAGGAATGGCTTGTCGCCCACATTCAGCTCTGCCTTTCCCTCAACGTCCAGCTTGTATACCGTGTAATACTTACAGCTTATAAGCTCACAGAGTTCATTTGCCTTATCCGCCTTGACACTTATAACGCTGTCCTCAACCGGCTTTGCAGGAACTGTTATAACATCTATGCTCTGCTTTACATGCAGATCTCTCGGCTTTCCATTGCTCAGTCTGTCATAATCATAAACTCTGTATGTGATATCACTGTTCTGCTGCGTCTCAAGAAGTGTAATTCCGCCCTTGATCGCATGTACTGTACCAGGATCTATCTGAATGAAATCCCCCTTCTTAACAGGGATCTCTCTGATAAACTCCTTCCATTTCTTACCTTCGATCATATCGCACAATTCTTCCTTTGTCCTTGCATTATGACCGATTACAAGTGTTGAATCTTCCTTGCAGTCAAGAATATACCAGCACTCCATCTTGCCAAATGAACCATTCTCATGCTCTGCTGCGTATGCATCGTCCGGATGCACCTGAATACTCAGATCATCTTTCGCATCGATTATCTTGATAAGCAGCGGGAATCTGACACCGTCTATACCGCCAAACAGCTCTCTGTGGCTGTCCCATAAGTCGGCAAGCGTCTGCCCCGCAAACTCGCCATTTTTCACTGTACAATTGCCATTCTCATGTGCCGCAACTCCCCAGCACTCGCCTATATCATCGCCCTCAACATCATATCCGTATTCTTCTCTGAGCTTTGTACCGCCCCAGATATTATGTGTAAACACGGGATTCAAAAAAAGTATTTCCTTATTCATCGTTATTATCCTCCTTTTGACGTACGGCAATTGGAGAATCTACGTTGTGAGATATTGTGTATGCTCATGTTTGTCCCCAATTGCCTGTTCTATATAAGACGTTGAAGAAATCTTTTTTACACCAACCATGACTTCTTCACTCGTCATTTCCATGATAATGTATGCCACTGTTATTTTATTGTATCTGTTGCCTTTTTTCTATAACATCAGAGTCTTTTTTCCGGCTTTTTAGTATTTTATTTTTAGTTTCTTGTGAAAGCGCAAGACTCGACCACGCAATATATCTTTTTTCAATCATATAACCCGTTTTTTATCAGATTCAAAATCTGTCATATGATTGCCAAAGCTCTCAGAACCAAATTCAGCCCGGCTTACTGCCAGGCTGTCATAGTCTAAAAGTTTTGGCAATCACCTGCCATTACATTTCTTTTTAGAGGGGGCCCCGAAGGCGGCGGGCACCGCATTCGGGAATGAGAAAAATTAATACAATTACCGCATATGAGTAAGGGTTCATAGCGATCTATAACTAACTATCTTCTACCAATCTCGGTATCAGAAGTTGTTACCACACTGTGTGACTTGATGTAATCTACGATCTCATCAAGCTTTGTGAATGCAAGGCCAACATAGCTATCAGCTGCACCGTAGTAAATGGCGATCTTTCCAGACTCGCTGTCGTGAATAGTAGCACATGGGAAGCATACATTAGGAACAAATCCACGCTCCTCGTACCACTCTTCTGGTGTGAGAAGGAAGTTCTCACAACGATACTTAACGATCGATGGGTTGTCGATATCAAGGATTGCTCCACCGATTGAGTATACATAACCATTACACGTTCCTGATACTCCGTGGTAGAATAACAGCCATCCTTCAGAAGTCTCGATAGGAGCTGCACCGCCGCCAATCTTGAGTGACTCCCACCACTCGCTGCTCTTGCCCATGACATGTCTGTGCTTACCCCAGTAAACCATATCAGGACTCTCACTTACGAATATATCACCAAATGGTGTGTGTCCACTGTCACTTGGGCGTGACAGCATCACGAAATTACCGTTGATCTTTCTCGGGAAGAGAACTGCATTTCTATTAAATGGAAGGAATGGGTTCTCGATTCTCACAAATGTCTTGAGATCCTTTGACTTTGCGATACCTATCGCTGCACCATAGAAATCCTGGCACCAGATTGCATAATATGTATCCTCTACCTTTACAAGTCTTGGATCATATGCGTATATAGGCATGAACTCTTCACCATTCTCATCAACAAACTTGATCTTCTCCTCATTGAAATTCCAGTGGATAGCATCCTCGCTCTCTCCGAGGTAGATGTAAGGTATTCCATTTACCTGCTCGCCTCTGAATACTCCAACAAATTTTCCCTCAAATGGAACTACCGCGCTGTTGAATATTCTTGCAACACCCTTTGCCGGGTTTCTTCCTATTATAGGATTCTCTGTATATCTCCAGATTGGAGCGTCATGATTGTCATTTGCCGGTCTGTCCTGCCATGGCACGTTTGGCACAGGCTCGCTGAACATTTTTACTTCTGACATAAGTACCTCTTTCTTCCGGCATCTTAGCCGGATTTTTTATTTTATTATCACGTTATATGGTATCTGCACAGGCAAAGGGCATACTAACCAACGTGCTGTTTCATCTGGCAGCCCATATATTATACTTTCTTACTTGTCTGCATTCTTGAGGAACTCAAGGTTCTTCCTGATCAACTCACATCTCTGCGCTACACACTCAACGCTTCTTCCCGGATCTGCAGGTGTGTTGAATACATAGTCGATGAGTCTGTCAACTGTTGTTGTTGCAACATGCATTCTTGTATCGCTTGATGCATAATAGATGAACACCTCGTTGTTCTCGTTTACGATGGCGCCATTTGTGAATACAACGTTTGATACATCGCCGATTCTCTCCTCGCCGCGAGGTCCGATAAGCATTCCTGATGGCTCAGCGATAACCTTTGAAGGATCATTGAGATCTGTCGCAAATGCATAAAGCACGTATCTGAGACCGGCTGCTGTATTTCTCACACCATGTGCGATGTGGATCCAGCCCTTGTCTGTCTTTATAGGAGGTGCACCTGCACCGTTCTTTGCCTCCGTTATAGTGTGGTACTTACGAAGACTTGTCATCTTCTCCTCGTCTATAACCGCATGCTCTATATCATCACAGAGACCGAATCCTATTCCGCTGCCGCTTCCTGTCTCGATGAAATCATCCATTGGACGTGTATAGAATGCGTACTTGCCATCCACAAATTCAGGGTGAAGTACAACATTTCTCTGCTGTGGGGAACGAAGAGTCTTGAGGTTGTCAAGGCGCTCCCAGTGCTTTAAATCCTTTGTTCTCACGATACCTGCTGCTGCAACTGCTGCTGAGAGGTCATTTACAGTTGTATCCTTGCTCTCTGAACAGAACACACCGTAGATCCATCCATCCTCGTGCTGTGTCAGTCTCATATCATATACATTTGTCTCCTCAGGACATACATCGTCCAGAAGGATTGGATAATCCCAGAAACGGAATCCATCGATACCGTTGTCACTCTCAGCTACGCCGAAGAATGACTTTCTGTCATTTCCCTCTATTCTTGCGACAAGATAATACTTGCCGTTCAGGTAGATAGCACCTGAGTTCATGACAGCATTAACTCCGAGACGCTCAATGAAGTATGGATTTGTCTCAGGGTTTAAGTCATATCTCCATGTGAGAGGTATCATCTCTCTTGTAAGTACAGGGTACTCATATCTGTCATAGATTCCATTATAGAAATCTGTCTTCTTATTTTTTCTCTCAAGAAGCTTGTTCAGTTTGTCAAGCTCTACATAATATTTCTCATTCATCATTTAGGCATTCTCCTTATAATTTGAAAGCAATTGAATGCTATTTATTTGCCGTCAGCGAGTCTGTTCATAATCTCAAGGCACATTCTGCCGTTGTGGTATGGGCACTTCCATGGCTCAACTATAGGACGTCCGACTCTCGGTGTTCCATCCGCATTCAGATCCCAGAACCACTCTGATCCCGGTCTCTTGTCTATGAAGTATTCCTTTATGTACTCCCACACCTTCTCAGCAGCCTCGTAATACTTCTTATCACCCGACTTTTGATAAGCATTTATGAATCCTACTATTGATTCTGCCTGAACCCACCATACTCTTACCGTGTATGGCACGCCCTTTTCACATTCTGTCAGAACTGAATGTCCATCGAAAGCAAGCTCATATATCTGCTCTGCAAGGATATCTGTTATCTTTGTAATCTTCTCTGTATACTCTGCCTCTCCAAGCACCTCGGTTGCCCTATCCAGAAGCCATGATGTCTCAATGTCATGTCCGTATGAGTACAGATCGATCAGAGAGTTATAATCCTTATCAAAGAACACTTCCTGTCTCTTAAGCTCCGGATTGTATACCTTATCAACGAATACATCGAGCAACCATTCCAGGCGCTCCTTTACCTTGGAATCCTTGGATACCTTATAAAGTTCTGTGTAAGCCTCAAGTGCATGGAGCAGTGTGTTCATTGTTCTCTCTGCGAGAACACCATTCTCAGAAAGCTTATCATTTGACTCTGGCTTGAACTCTCTTGTAAATGCCTCGAGATAGCCACCTTCGTCAGTACATTTCTCTTCTATTGTATGGAAAAGCTGCAGGGCCAGGTCCAAAGCTTCCGAATCGCCGGAAGCTTCGTAATAGGCGGATAAGGCATATATACTAAATGCCTGATTGTAAGTGTGTTTTGTCGTATCTTTGGGTGAACCATCGTAATTCATGGACCAATATATTCCGCCATATTCCCTGTCTATACAATATTCTTTCAGAAATTCATATCCATGAGCAGCCTCATCTAGAAGCTTCGGGTCCTTGAGTGCCTTATACGCACTTGCGAAGAACCAGGTAATTCTGCTGTTAAGAATACAACCCTTCTCAGCCTTTTTATCAAGGTTGAGGTCGTAATCCATATACCCATAAAATCCGCCGTACTCATCATCCCTCAGGGCCTCCCAGAATGGGATGATAGCATCTATTAATTCTTTTTGAATTTCATTTCTCATATTCATGAACTCTCTTCTTCTAATAAATTATTAACCCTTTACAGCACCCTGTGTAATACCACTGTAGATCTGTTTCTGACAACAGATGAATACTATAAGTGCCGGTATGATCGATATGATAACACCTGCACATATCAGGTTGTACTGGCTGCCCATAGGTCCTACGAACTTGTAAAGTGAGATAGCCATTGTCTTGATCTCCGGGCTTATGAGGTAAAGGTTTGCAGCGTAGTACTCGTTATAGATTACAACGCCTTTCAGTATACAAGCAGTAACGATAGCCGGCTTGAGAAGTGGAAGTATGATCTTCCAGTAGATAGTCCAGTATGATGCACCATCCACGATAGCTGACTCGTCAAGAGATACTGATATGTTCTCCATAAACTGTATAAAGATATAGATTGAGATAACATCTGTACCACAGCTCATGATGATGTAACCATATAAGTGATCTATGAATCTCAGATCACCCATGATGTTGTAGACTGTAACCTGCATTGCAACTGCAGGGAGCAATGATGCCACAAGGAAAAGTGTTCTGATAAAGCCGTTTCCCGGGAACTTGAATCTGTTAAGCACATATGCAAGCTGTGTTCCTATTACTACTGACACAATGAGTACACATATCATAACTATGACTGAATTGATGAACGCACGTCCCATGTTGGCAGTCGTGAATGCCTTTACAAAGTTGCTGAAGTTCAGAAAGCTTTCAGGAAGTTCCATTACTGAAGTAGCCTTATACTCATCTGTTGTCTTGAAGGCTGTTGTAACACATGATATAAGAGGTACAACCGCACACAGTGAGAAGAATATGAGTACAAAGTACTTGAGGAAACCTCTTACATAATATCCAACGGTTCGTTTTTCTTTTATTGGTGCTATGCTTGGCACATCTGTCTTTCCTCTTGCCATGTTACTTGCCTCCCTTCGCAGAAGCAGCCATCTGCTTCACGTATTTCTTGGTATCTCTCTCCTGTTTCTTGCGAAGCTTCTTTGCCTTATAACTCTCATCATCTGAGCTTGAATCCTTGAAGATGTACTCAAAGAACAGCTTCTGAAGCGCAGCACATATAAGTATGATAAGGAGAAGTACAACGGCCATTGCTGATGCAAGACCGACCTTCTGGCTTGTATGTGCTATCTTGTTCATGATGATGAAGTAAGTACCTGTTCCGTTTGCACCTGTTGTGATAACGAAAGGCTGCTCGAAAGCACTGAGTGATCCTGTTATTGCTAAAATTACATTTAATGTAACGATTGTCTTGATACTTGGCAGTATGATATATCTAAACTGCTGGAATTTATTTGCACCATCAAGCTCTGCCGCCTCATAAAGTTCTGCATCTACCGACATGATAGCTCCAATGAAGAGAACCATCATCTGTCCAAGGTATCTCCAGACCGAGGTTGAAACCAGTGTCCAGTTGTTGACACTCTGGTCTTTGAGCCAGTATGGAAGGTTGTCTAAGCTAAATCCACACAACTGAAGGATTGAGTCAAACACGAATCCTCTTGTGAAGAAGAATTTGAAAATGAAACCTACAGCGATACCACTGATAAGATAAGGGAAGAAAATAAATCCCTTGAAAAGGTTACCACCTTTTACTTTGAAACTCAGAAGAGTTGCAAGGAAAAGTGCAAGCACTAACTGTACAAGTGCTCCTACAATGTAATACAAACTGAGCTTTAATGCGCCGAAACAGTCCTTTCTTGTGAACACGTCGATATAATTTGCTAATCCTACGAATTCTCTCTTTTCTACAGGCGTCGTATATTTCATCTTGTAGAAACTAAATTTAACCATCTCTCCGAATGGTATATATGTAAATACTAATAGCAAAAGCAATGGGATAATTGCGAAGGCTGCGCATATTATAACCTGCTGCCCCTTCCTGCTTGACGCCCATTTACCAAAGCCGGATTGTTTTTTGTTAGCCATACTCATTCCACCGCCTTTTTATAATCATGAGCTACACTGCTGGTAGCCTGTCATCAAATACTCGTTTGATGACATTTTTCTCAAAATAAACCGGGGCGGGCAATCCCGCCCCGGTCTGTAGCTTATTCTTACTTATTTATATTGAAATCTTTATTACTTCTCAGTAACTTCGATTCCTAATGACTCCTGAGCATCTGACCACTTCTGGTTCCACTCAGCCATGATATCGTCGAATGACATGTCGCCATTTGCAGCATGCTCGATGATGGCCTGGATCTTGTCGTTACCACCATTGCTTACGTTAAGCTCTGACTCTGAGTTGAGCTGGTTGAGGTAATCCTCCTCGCCCTCAAGAGCTGCCTCGTCTGCAACGAAGTCAACACCGTCGAATGAGATCTTTGACTCTGAACCAGGAACAAGTGCAAGTGAATCCTCGTTGTAAGCATATCCTGACTTCTCTGTCATCCACTTAACAAATACAAGAGCTGCCTGTTTCTCATCATCTGAAGCGTTTACGTTGATACCGTAGCAGTAATCTGCACCTGATGAAGCGTACTGCTTACCATTTACTGAGATAGGGAAAGGAATGTATCCGATATCGTCTGCGTTAGGTCCGCCTGCTTCCATCTGTGGGTATGCCCATGAACCAAGTACCATACATCCGATCTCGCCGTTGTTGATCATTCCCTTACATGACTCCCAATCTGTTGTTGAGTAATCATCCTCTGTAAGTCCCTGTGATACTGCATCGTAAAGAATCTTATATACTGCATAAGCATGTGTATCGTCGCCATAGTTCTTGAATGGATCCTTTGTATGGGCTAACTTCTGGTTCTTGTATGTAGCATCGCCTGTTGCTGTGATTGAGATATAATCATCCCAAGCTCCCATTGTCCAACCTGCCGCATAGTTTGTGTAAAGTGGGATGCACTTTGGATTCTTCTCCTTGATGGCTTTAAGAGCTGCGATGAACTCCTCTGGTGTCTTAGGTACGTCTGTCACACCTGCATCAGCAAATACCTTCTTGTTGTATACGATACCCTGTGTTGTAGCTGCAAGAGGTACACCATATACCTGACCCTGATACAGCCATCTGTTTGAGTAATTTACAAGACTGCTCATTGTATCATAATCGCCATATGACATGAAATATGTTGAAAGGTCTGCCATGTCAACTGCCGGGATACACATTACTGTCTCGTAGTTTCCTGACTGAAGATGTGTAAGAGCATCTTCTGCATAGTTTGTATCTGTGATGACATCAACCTTGATGTTTGGATACTCCTTGTTGAAGTCCTCAAGATACTGCTTCCAGTTCTTTCCGCCGTAGTCATCTGAGTCCATATCAGTTCTGTTGTTGTAGAACTTGATCTCTGCTGAAAGATCTGTGAAGTCTGTTCCTAACTGGATGTCTGCATATGACTTGATTCCCTCAGCATCAGCTGTTGTGTCATCTGCTGAATCACTTCCTGTTGCCTCTGTGGCAGCCTTTGTTGCCTCTGTTGTGTCCTTGTTATCGCTGTCTGAGCCTCCACAACCTGCAAGTGATGCAGCCATAAGACCAGCCATTGCGATACATGCAATACGCTTTGATTTCATAGTTTTGTCCTCCTTAAAACCTTCTTTGTTTTTAACTTTATATTAAGTATACATTAATTTATTTTTTAGTCATCACTCAATTTTGTTTTTAATCACAGTATTTTGTATTTTTCGTTAATTTTACCATTATCGTTATTTTTTTTCAATATCATATAGACATTTTACCTATATATTTTTATCGTCAATTAGTATTTTATTGTTTTTTTAGCTAATTAGCCACTAATTTATATCGCTTTTAGCTTGTGATGATTGTTTAATAATTGTATTATTATGGATAGGAGGTGGTTTACATGTTAGCTAAAGAATTAATTTCCTGCACTGTACTGTCAGGTTACAATATTCAGAAAGATATTGAGAACGCAAGATTCCACAGTGCGTTCTTTACATATGAAGAATCAATGATTAACGATGGCCTGATTCATCTTCTGGCCAACGGCGATAATTCTTTTGCTTATTCATGCAGCTATACCTTCTCTTTCATCCCGTGTTACCATTTCTTCTATATATATGAAGGAACTCTTACAGTAACATCGGGCAGCAGCAAATCATCATATTCCAAGAATACAGCCGCGCTTTTTAAGGCAGGATCAGAAATAACATACGCCGCGAACGGCAAGTGTCGTTTCTACGAGGCATTCATCCTCGGAGCTCCGCTTAACCTGTATCATGAGTTTCTCCCCGAATCTATATCCTATAAAAAGGAATCCGCCGGAGCCTCTGTACTCTGGAGCCATCTTTCGCTGATAAGCAGACTCCAAGGGGAGTTGTCTACCACCGATATTTTCAGAATTTCCAAATGGTTTAATGATATCCTGACCGAATTATGTGTATTTATTGAAAACTCATCCAAGAAGAGCGATAGTGCGCCTTCTTATCTTTTATCGGTAAAGAATCAGATGGATACAAACTACGCCGAACCGCTGTCGCTTGATGACCTCGAGGCAACTTACAGGATCAGCAGATACAGGATATGCAGAGAATTTTCATTTCACTTCGGTGAATCGCCTATGCGCTATCTCAACAGTCGCAGGATCGATGCTGCCAAAAGGCTCCTTCTCACAACAGATCTGTCCGTCCACGAGGTCGGATCCCAGGTTGGAATCGAGAACACAAACCACTTTATCAACTTGTTCAAAAAAGACACCGGTACAACTCCGCTGTCTTTCAAGCAGGCTGCACCGGTGTCTATTTCCGATTTGCATTACAATTGATATGTAGTTTTATTATCGTTCTATTCTGGCGACGCTATCCTTTATCACGATTCGTCCATCCACAACAAATATGCCATCAGTATATTTTTCGTTGGATATCTTTTTTATAATCTTATGCATGGTTCTCTCTGCCATCTCCTGCATATTGATCTCGTATGTGGTCACGCCTATATCGCAGATTCCAGGATACATGTAATTATCAAACCCCACAACGGACACATCCTCAGGAACTCTGTAGCCCGCAGCATTGAGTATCTTTATGAGCGTAGCTGCCGCAAGATCACAGTTGCACACAAACGCTGTAGGCATATTCCCCGGAAGTTTAAAACACTTCTCCTCGTCAAACTGCCCCGTCTTCACATCTCTGTCCGGAATAACCCAGTCTTCTCTGAACGGAATATCATGCTCCAACAAAGACTTTCTATAGCCCAAATATCTGTCAGTTATACTGTTCGTTGAACCTATCGTGCCAACATATGCAATATCTCTATGTCCCATATCATACAGATAATTAGTCAGCATATAGCTTCCATAGAAACTGTTTGCTATAACCGTGTCTATCGGCCTCGAATTGTCATAATAATCCACATACTCTATAGGAACCTTGGCTGTCTTCTCCAGCTTTTCCAGGTATTCCTTACCCATGGAACCTACAACAACCATTCCATCAACCTTGTCATCCTCCAAGAGCATAGGCATCTCAGCATTCAATACACTATCTCTGGAAACAAATTCCAGCATAGTAAAGCAGCCTCTTGCCACCGCTTTTTTGTTAAGCACCTGATATAACTGCCAATAGAACGATGGATACTTTCCAAGGTATATCTCCTGGATGAGCACTCCTATATTATACTTTTTCTTTGCCGTCTTCTTTCTGATCTCAGATGGTGACTGATATCCCATCTCATCTGCCAACTGTTTGATCTGTGCTCTGAGTTCCTCGCTGACACCCTTCTGATCTGAAAGTGCCTTTGAAACCGTCACGGTACTCACGCCAACAATGGCAGCTATGTCTCCCAATTTTACTGATTTTGCCATAACTAGTCCTTCTTATTCTATTTTTTCACGTGGTTAAATAACTTAATTTTATTTTATTTTTTAGTTAAACTATTGTCAAGTACAAAGTGATACAGTCTGCTCATATAGTCTCCACACATTTTTTCAATGAGCAATCCAGCATTCATGAGAAGATCTCCCCCATACACTTTGTCCGCGCCATCAAGTCTGTAATCAGCAGCCTCATCAAGCCCAAAAAGTTTTATCTTTCTGCTGTGTACGTTAGGTTTTCCAAGCACCTGAACGTAAGTCACCAACGCCTCACTCTTATCCTTTGCAACAACCATCCAGCAATCATACAGTCCATTTTCCCTGTACGGTGCAACCCTATAATAATCACCCTCCCTTACAAGATCATTATATTTATGATACATAGACACCTGCTCAGGGATCATCGCACGTTCTTCTTCACTTATTTTTGTGATATCGAGCTCATAGCCAAATGTTCCCGCCAGAGCCACATGTGCCCTGGTCATAAAAGGTGTACTCCTTCCAACTGTGTGATTAGGGCAATCCGACACATGGGCGCCCATGGTCGAAAGCGGATATATCAGTTCCGTTCCCTCCTGTATAGAAAGTCTCTCTATGGCATCCGTGTCATCGGAGCACCATATCTGCGGACTGTAGTAAAGCATGCCAGGGTCAAATCTTGCGCCACCGCCCGAGCAGTTCTCAAGCAAAAGATCTGGAAAATCGTTAACAAGGCGCTCTTGCAGCTCATATACTCCAAGCACATACCTGTGAGCCAATTCTCCCTGCCTGTCTCCGGTGAATTCTACGCTGCCGATATCCGTGAGCTGTCTGTTCATATCCCACTTAACATACTCGATATTTGCGGATGATATCACGTTATGCACACATTCATACACGTAGTCTCTAACTTCTTTTCTCGAGAGATCAAGCACGTACTGATTTCGCGATAATGTAGCCGTTCTCTCCGGAACCGCAAACGCCCAGTCAGGATGCTTTCTGTAAAGTTCAGAATCAGGGGAAATCATTTCAGGCTCCATCCATATTCCAAATTTCAGCCCCAGCTTATTCACCTCATCAACAAGATGTTTCAAACCGCCCTTGATCTTGTTTTCATTTACAAACCAGTCTCCAAGACTTGTGGCATCATCATTTCTATGTCCAAACCAGCCATCATCCATGACCAGCATCTCTATTCCATGTTCTGCCGCACTCTTTGCTATCGCAAGGAGCTTATCGGTATCAAAGTCAAAATATGTAGCCTCCCAGTTGTTGATGAGGACAGGTCTCTTCTGGTGAAGATATCTGCTCCTTATCATGTGGCATCTGTAAAAATCATGAAGATTTCTAGTCATCTGTCCAAGTCCATCATGGCTGTATGTAAGCACAACCTCAGGCGCTGTAAACGTCTCTCCAGGCGTGAGCCACCACTCAAATCCCTCTGAATGTATGCCCATGACTGCGCGTATGGAATCAAACTGTGATTTCTCTATCTGTGCGATGAAGTTACCCGAGTACACAAAATGCATTCCATATACATCACCCGTAGTCTGATCTGTACCCTTTGTCATCCATGCCATAAATGGATGGTCCTGGTGGGATGACTCACCGCGGAGAGAGCTTACACTCTGCTTGCCATAAGCTATCGGGCGTCTCTCGATCTGTCTCTCCCTGGCCCATGAGCCATGAAGAGTAAGCATCTCAAAATCCTCGTCATCCATGTCTATACATGCAGAATATACCTTTGTGAGCCTGATATCCTTATCACCTGCATTTTTCACGCTCACACTTCTGGTTATAACATCCTCATCCTCAAACACAGAATATATCAGGTCAACCTCAATGCCGCATCCCCCATCCATCATATGGACAACAAGAGTCTGAACCTCCTCTTCTCCCGCAAATGATGCCGGAAGGCCACTAATCCCCGGTTTTCCATTTGCAATATCGTAATCCACAAATTTCAGATCAACGGTTCTGCTGCCATTTGCAGTCTTTACTGCAATACAACTCTCCCTGTAGTCTCCTATTCCATTTCCGGAATACTCTGTCGGAAATGTATCCATAAATGAACATCTCTCCCTGTTATTCTTGGACGGAACAAAAGGAGCCTCACACGTTCTCAAAAACTGATCACATTTCTGCGGACGAATCTTCTGTCCATAATATATATGTCCGACAAAACCCTCTTCATCGACGATTCCGATCCGGTAACTCGTGTTTCTCGTATCAAGTTCAAATATTCTGTTTGCCTCATCATATCTTATGCTCATATGTATCTATAGTCTCCTCGTTTTATTTATGGGTATCACTCTCTGCTTATGTATTCAAGAAATTCAAGTGCAAGATCCATATTCTTGGCATTCTCACCAAATCCCACTGCAGCATCCATTTCATACCAACCGGTATCCTTCACCCAGGAATTATCACCGATCTTTATTCCGACAGGTATCTTCTCACCCGTTTCAATAACCGTTGCATACACAAACGAATCTTTATACTTTTCTTTCAGTTCATCAGTCAGCACCTTATCAAGATCCTGCATATATCCGAACTCTCCAAAACTCATGACAAGGTCTGTGTCGGCAAAGAACACGTCCACCGCATTCGTCATGAATTTGTTCTGTATAAGCTGTAGGCTATCCTGACTCATGGCATCGTTCGGATCAGTTGATACGCCGATCCCTGTACTTATGCTGACATATTCCTTCTCCGCATCAAGGCCATTTTCACTGAGGAATTCCTCATAATATGCCTTGTCATTCGCCGCGGATTCCTGTTGTGTAGTGTTGACCGCAAGGATGTTGAGTGCAGCAGATTCCGCCGTAAAATGTTTTACGACAAGGAATACAACTATGCCAACAACAACAAGTGCAAATAGAGCCTTCGGGGCATAATACTCCAGTATGTATTCCCTTTTCTGCTGTTTGTTCATAAGACTGAGCTTCTGCTTCTCAGACATATGCTCATCCACATCCAAGACACTCTCTGGCTCTCGCTTCTCTTTTTCATCGGTTTTCTCATCTATGATATGTCCAGCGATACTTTTTACATTTTTCTTTTCTATTTCTTTTTCTGGCATATAATCTCCTATACTACTCCTATCCGCATTTGCCGCACACCGCAGTTACTTTATACATTGTAACATTTTTTAGTTAATTTTTAAACAGGTTTTTAGTATTTTTAACTATATTTTACTTTTACAAAAGGGACCTCAGCCTCAAAGCCGAGATCCCTCTTGTTCAGCGCATTGGCTGGAAAGTGCATTTGTATGTTAAATTTTGTAGTATATGGAAGGAATGTTTTTATTTTTCGGCAGTAAATTCTGCCATATTTTGTGATTGTTTATTTAACAAGTTCCTGCACACATGCTTTCATCTCGTCTATCTTTGACATGGCATTTTTTAGGCTGTTTTCATTCACGCCAAAGTAGAATTTGATCTTTGGTTCATTTCCAGAAGGCCTAACCGCGAACCAGGCATTATTTTCCAGCTCATAGTACAGCACATTTGACTTTGGAAGACCCATGTTCTCCTCCTCACCATCAAGCGGCTTGCGGATTCCACTCACATAGTCCCTCATGCCGGTAACTTTGATACCTGCAAAGGTCGTAAGTGGATGGTTTCTGAAGTTCTCCATCATCTCCTTAATCTGGGCTGCACCATCTACACCCTTTAGAGTTATCCCAAACGCACCTTCAAAGTAATAGCCATATTTGCGGTAAACCTCTTCCATGGCATTACAGATGGTTTCTCCCTGCAGCTTATAAAACGCTGCTATTTCACATAAAATGACAACGGCTGCGCAAGCGTCCTTGTCACGAGTGTAGTCTCCTACCAAACATCCAAAGCTCTCCTCCATTCCGAAGATGAACTTGTATGTGTTGTTCTTCTCAAAGAGAAGTATCTGCTCACCTATGTACTTGAATCCTGTGAGTGTCTCTATATATTTCAGATTGTAATTCTCTGCTATAGCCTTTGTAAGATTGGTGCTGACAACCGTATTACAGATAGCTCCGTTTGCCGGCAGCTTACCGACTGCCTTCTGCTCACGGCATACATACTCTGCTATCAGGGCACCTGTCATATTGGCATTGAAGCGGACATATGGATATGCAGGATCATCTGCAAATTCCGTGTCCTTCCAGATTCCCGTGCTGTCCTTGACGTATATTCCAAGTCTGTCTGCATCAGGGTCTGTAGCCATGATAACGTCTGCATCCACCTTCTTTGCAAGGTCTATTCCCATGGCGAATGCTGATGGTTCCTCCGGATTTGGTGACTTGACTGTACTGAAGTCTCCGTCAGGAACAGTCTGCTCCTCTACAACATATACGTGCTTGAAGCCAAGTCTCTTGAGCACTTCCCTTACAGGTACATTTCCTGTTCCATGAAGTGGTGTGTATACTATCTTGATATCATCTGCAACCTTTGGAATGATGTCGCCGTGGATAGTCTGCTTTATGAGCGCCTGATAGTAGTTCTCATCTACGCTTGCAGGAACCATGCAGAACAGTCCGTCCGCGATAGCCTTGTCCTTGTCCATGGTCTTGACATCCTCATATCTCTCTACATCCGCCACATGCTTCAGGATATCCTGATCCTGAGGGGATACGATCTGGCTGCCGTCCTCCCAGTACACCTTGTAGCCGTTGTACTCAGGTGGATTGTGGCTTGCTGTTACCACGATTCCGGCTATACATCCAAGCTCTCTCACTGCAAATGACAGTTCAGGTGTAGGGCGGAGTGCATCAAACACATAAGTCTTTATACCATTTGCGTTGAGACACAGAGCTGATGCCTCCGTAAACTCTGCTGACATATTTCGACAGTCATGTGCAATTACTACACCTCTCTTAGCAGCCTCAGGGCCAACCTCAAGTATGTATTCTGCAAGGCCCTGTGTAGCCTTTGTAACTGTGTATATATTCATTCTGTTGGTTCCGGCACCCATAATTCCGCGCATTCCGCCGGTTCCAAATTTCAGATTCTTGTAGAATCTGTCCTGAATCTCTTTGTCATCATCTGCGATACTTCTGAGTTCTTCCTTTGTCTTCTCATCAAAGCAGTCTGACTCAAGCCAGAACTTGTATTCGTCCATGTAACCCATTTCTATTACCTCCACCTTGTAATTATTTTTAGCTGCGTCCACTATCTTCAAATCTTTTTTCTGCCGACATTTGCTTGCTAGTCATTCCGTTCCTTCCCAGGCATTCCGTCTCTTCACAGTCGTTCCATTTCTTCCCAGTCGGTCCGTTTCTTCCCAGGCATTCCATTTCTTTCCTATTGTTCAGTTTTACGAGAACATCGCCTTCACATTTACCGCAAGCTCGTCAAGCTGCTCTGCCGCATCCTCCTGAGAGCTTCCCTTTACCCCGAGGTAGAACTTGATCTTTGGCTCTGTACCTGAAGGTCTCACAAGGAACCACGCGCCATCTGCAAGCTGATAATATATCATGTTGGACTTTGGAAGAACTGCCGCTTCGGATTTGCCTGTTGCGGCGTCTGTCTCTGTTCCAAGCTTGTAGTCGTATATCTTCTCCACGCTGTAAGCGCCGACCTTCTGTACCGGATTATCTCTCAGGTTCTGTATCATGGACTGTATCTTTGCAGCGCCCTCACGCCCGTCGAACTTCATGGTCTGAACCTTCTCTTTGTAGTAACCATATTCCTGCCACAGCTCAACCATTCTGTCCCACAGAGTCATGCCACGGTTCTTGTAGTATGCCGCCGCCTCGCAGAGAAGCATCAGTGTTCCGACCGAGTCCTTGTCTCTTGCATATGTACCAGGCAGACAGCCAAATGTATCTTCAAGTCCGAACACATAATTGTGTTCGCCAGTCTGCTCGTAAGCTCTCATTCTCGATGCTATATTCTTAAATCCGATCAGGTTGTTGCAGTCACAGAAGGTGTTGTACTTCTTACATATCTCCTTGACCATATTGGTGATAACAACCGTAGTTACAATCGCCGGATTCTCAGGCAGTCGGCCGCTCTGGGATCTCTGCATCAGCACGTAATCACAGAGGATTGCACCGAACATATTGCCCGTAAATTCTTTATATTCATTATTCTTGCTGTCGTATCCATACATTCCAAGCCTATCCGCATCAGGGTCTGTGACGAGTATCAGCTCGCCGCCGACCTTCTTCGCCAGCTCAAGACTCAGGGCATACGCCTCTGCGCCCTCAGGATTTGGGGACTTTACAGTTGGGAAATTGCCATCTTGAACAGCCTGCTCCTCAACGACATGTAC
Organism: uncultured Coprococcus sp.; assembly: GCA_902461735.1. Classification (GTDB taxonomy): domain Bacteria; phylum Bacillota; class Clostridia; order Lachnospirales; family Lachnospiraceae; genus Coprococcus. The sequence continues at coordinate 44,754 of CABPYV010000004.1, read as the reverse complement.
ATCCTTGAAACCAAGTTCGCTGAGAACTCTTGTAACAGGCTTAAGGCCTGTTCCGTGAAGCGGAGAATATACGATCTTCAGATCTCCCGCTTTCTGGATCTCCTCCGGATTCATGACAAGCTTGTGAAGCTCTCCTATATATGCGTCATCGATCTCCTGACCGATCACATGTAGCAGTCCTGCATCTATTGCAGAGTCCTTGTCCATAGTCTTAACCATGGAGAAATCTTCTATCTTGTTGACCTCTGCAATGATCTCCTTATCCTGTGGAGATACGATCTGGGCTCCGTCATCCCAGTAAACCTTGTATCCGTTGTACTCCTTCGGATTGTGGCTTGCTGTTATATTCACTCCGATATTGCAGTGCAGATATCTGACCGCAAATGAAAGCTCCGGTGTCGGGCGGAGTGCATCAAACAGATACACCTTCACACCATTTGCGCACAGGCAGAGGGCAGTTTCAAGGGCATACAGCGAAGCATTGTTTCTGTTGTCAAATGCTATAGCTGCCGATGGCTCTGATATACCGAGCTTTGCCAGGTAATTTGCTATTCCCTGTGTCGCCATACGAACTGTGTATATGTTCATGCGGTTTGTTCCCGCTCCCATCACACCTCGAAGTCCGCCTGTTCCAAATTCCAGATTTGTATAGAATCTGTCCTCAATCTCTTCTGCATTATCTCTGATACTGATAAGCTCTTTCTTTGTGTACTCGTCAACCTGGTCACTGCCAAGCCACATCTCATATTTCTGTTCTGCATCCATACTTAGATCCCCCTTTTTTCCAAACTACTAATCCCTGTTATACCGATGTATATTCAACGCACATTCTCTTGTCTTTTGCCTGTCTTTTGCTTGTCTTATACCGTTTTTGTCGCAAAACACTGTCTGACCGACTCGTTTTTTCACATTATGTTTAGTTCTTTTTTAGCTAATTTTACTTAATTAAATATTAGATTAATGTGTTTTTAATTTCAATATTTAATCTTGCGTTTTATATCACTTTGTTGCGAAGTACAAAAAATTCTCCCCAGGCAGCCTTTTTGTACTGTCTGGGGAGAATTTTTTACTTTTTTTATTTGTTTTATCTGTCTCAGGATAATTCCCCTGAATTTTATCTCTTGTCTTACCTTTTTCGCTGTTTCGGGATAATTTTGTATCTTTTCCTGAAAAACACCGCTCTCTGCGATAATTATATCGTTATCAATCACCCAGCAAATTACTTCGTAAATTACTCCGCAAATCATTTGTAAATAATTCAGTTTATTATTCTGCAAGCTTATTGAGCTTCTCAACAAGTGCAGCCTGAAGAGACTCAAGCTTTGCATCGGCATCCTCAAGGCTTGTTCCCTTGATTCCGTAATATAGCTTGATCTTTGGCTCCGTACCTGACGGACGTACGCATGCCCACGCGCCATCCTCAAGGTCATAATAGAGAACGTTGGACTGTGGTAGTCCTGACGCTGTAACCTCTCCTGTGGCAAGATCTGTGATCGTGTTCTTCTCGTAATCACGAACCTTGAGAACCTTGAGTGTTTCTATCTGAGTGATGGACTCTGATCTAAGTGAAGACATGATCCTTCTTATCTTCTCTGCTCCCGTAACACCCTTGAGTGTTATTGTGTAGAGGCCTTCCTTGTAATATCCGTACTTCTCATAGAGATCGAGCATGTGATCCCACAGAGTGATCCCCTGACTCTTGCAGTACGCGGCAGCCTCGCATAGACACATAACCGCAACAGGAGCATCCTTGTCTCTGGCATATGTTCCAACCAGGCATCCGTAACTCTCCTCCATACCCATCACAAAATTGTATGAGTTATTCTGCTCGAAGAATTTTATCTGCTCGCCGATGAACTTAAAGCCTGTGAGAACCTCGATGAGATTTACATTGTAATCTGCCGCCAAAGGGTCAGCCATATTTGTGGTTACAATAGTCTTGACCATCGCCGGATTCTTCGGCATAAGACCGCATTTTGCTCTCTCTCTAAACTGATACTCAGCGATTATAAGTCCTGACATATTTCCTGTAAATGGCATGTATCTGCCAGTTTTTGTATCAAGTGCATATATTCCAAGACGGTCGGCGTCCGGGTCTGTCGCAAGGACGATGTCCGCATTTTTCTCCTTTGCCAGCTTAAGTGCAAGCTCAAATGCCTTTGGATCCTCCGGATTTGGATACTCAAGTGTTGTGAACTCAGGATCTGGAAGCTCCTGCTCAGGAACAATGTATACGTTCTTGAAACCAAGCTCGGACAGAACTCTCTTTACAGGCACAAGACCTGTTCCGTGGAACGGTGTGTACACGATTTTGATATTCTCCGACTGTTCCTTGATGATCTCCGGATGGATGATCTGTTTCTTGAGTTCCTCCATATATGCGTCATCTATCTCTGCACCTATGATGGTAAGAAGTCCCTTATCTAAGGCTTCTTGCCTATCCATAGTCTTTACTGCGTGGAAATCTGTCACAGCCTTGACTTCTGCAATGATCTCTCTGTCTTTTGGCGCCGTGATCTGTGCGCCATCCTCCCAGTACACCTTATAACCATTGTACTCAGGTGGGTTGTGACTTGCTGTTATAACGATGCCGGCTGTGCATCCAAGTTTTCTGACTGCATACGAAAGCTCCGGTGTAGGTCTGAGCGACTCAAAAAGATAAGCCTTGATTCCATTTGCACACAGGCAGAGAGCAGCCTCAGCGGCAAACTCCGGAGAATACTTTCTTGAATCATATGCTATAGCAACACCCTTTTCCTGGGCATTCTGCTTTACTATAAAGTTTGCAAGTCCCTGTGTTGCCTTACGAACAGTGTAGAAATTCATTCTGTTTGTTCCGGCCCCGATAACCCCACGTAGTCCACCGGTTCCAAATACGAGATCACGGTAGAATCTGTCTTCGATCTCGGCGTCATCTCCAGCTATAGCTGCAAGTTCTTTCTTTGTATCATCATCGAAATAATCATCTGTCATCCAAAAATCATATGTGTCTCTGTAACTCATTTTAAACTTCTCCTTCTTATAGCATTCGCAGCAATCCCAAGTATTTTCTAAATATCAACTTGCTACATAGAAGTTTCCTGTTCTGCCACATTTTTTTCTCATTAGATATGTCATTTTGTGTATATTCCACTGTCTGAGCAACTGCTATTTAGTACTTTTTATCCGACGTCTCCTAGTTTTTTAAAAATCCCAGCGGATCTCCATCCGAGAGAAAATGTGTCATGAGGTATGCTCCCCTGAGGGATACCTGTTCCTCTGTCAAGATCCTCCTGACCTCAGCGCGGTCTGCCAGTATGACCTGAATGTCCTCTGTACTCTCCTTGCTGTCAAGATTAGGAGTGCCTGCCACCGTGCCAAATACTGCGCAGCTCATCTCATCTGTAAATCCCGGTCCCATATAGAATGGTCTTCTGTAGAGCTCTGCCCCGCCTTCATATACTTCAAGGGAAAGCCCAGTCTCTTCCTTCATCTCTCTGACTGCCGCCTGTGCAGGAGTCTCATCTCCATCCACAAGTCCTGCAGGAAGCTCATATATGTACGCATCAAGCGGATATCTGTACTGTTTTATAAGCACCAGCTTTGGTTCATTCCCAGTCGTCACTCCATATATGACTATGCCATCCGGTCTTACATCATGGGTCTTCATCTTTATATTGTTTTCTTTATTTCTTGAAGCAAAGTAATAATTGAAGTCTTTTCCATCTGTGTCAACCGCATCTATATGATAAAGGTTGAGGAACGGATTATCCGTAAGTTTCTGCACATCTCTGTATTTCTCTTTCACTTCATCGCTTCCCTTCTATGTATTTTAATGTATTCAGCCGACCATACATTCGCAAAACCGCACGGTTCCCGTGCTCTTTCGCTGCTGCACGGCTGAATATTTACCTTTATTCAAAATTAGCACAGTTTTCACAATATATCAAACTATTTTTTAAGTATTTTTATCATTTTTTAGCTATTTTTAATGTTATTTAATATACTTGCGACATTTTGCCATATTTTCTCAAGTTAACTCATCCTCTGTCAAACTCTTTTCGCTGGCACAATCCCAACTCACCACTTATGCAAATAAAAATCCGGACATTTTTAATCTGCCCGGATTCTACATAACATTATGCTGTTTACATCCTACTGATCGTCTTCCAATACCAATTTATATTTGGCATCCTTCAGCCTGCAGTAATAAAATGTCTGCCCGGCCTCCTCTGTATAAGTTTCAAATACTCCCGTCACTATCACCTGGCTCTGATCTGCCGGGTAATCATCTGGATACACGGCATCTCCACCGAGTTCAAATTCAAGTCCCTGACTGCAGCATGCCAGAGCATCGGCTATAAGGCAGTAATTGTAGTATTTGTCTGTAACAGGATAATAGGATGCATAATACTTTCCTTCTATTCTTATCGTCTTGCCCTCATATTCCTCAGGCTTCGACATCATCTGATATACAGTTGCATATATAAGATCTTTTCCCATAAGAGTGAGGTCCACATCCACGCCCTCAGACTTGTATTGAGCTATAACTGAGCTGTCACCATTCACGACCTGCCCATATGTTGGTTCTGAAGTTGCCTCAGTTACAGATGCGGATTCTGTCTCTATCGTGTTTTGCATCTCTGTTGTGATCGTCGTCTCTGTTGTGGCTCCCGCTGACGACTTACTTTCCACATCACCATCGCCTGTTTTCTGATTAAGCACCTTATCTACTGCATTTTCTGTATTCAACTTGCTGCCCATAGTTTGAGAATCCCCACCACTACAGCCTGTAACTGTAAGGATCATCCCCAGCACCAATATCAGCGCCATGCTTCGCTTAATATTATCCCCATTTTGAGCTATTCTTGTATTTAACTTTTTACTCATACTCCTACCTCCTCAATACTCTTCCAACAAAACAGTTAAGCGCAAACAAAACCATATCACACGCAACTATCGTAGAACCCACCGGTGTTGAAAATAGTATGGATACCAGCATTCCAGCCAAAGTTCCGACAACCGAAAGTATGGCTGAATAAATTACTACCGATCTGAAGCTGTACATGACTCTCATCGCAGATAGAGCAGGAAATACCAGAAGCGCCGTGATGAGCAGTGAGCCCACCAGGTTCATTGCAAGCACTATTATCACTGCGATTATCACAGCTAGAGCCAGATTATATGCCCCTGCATTTTTCCCTATTGCTTTTGTAAAGCTCTCATCAAATGTGACCGCAAATATCCTGTTATAGAACAAACAAAAAAACGCTATTACACATATTGACATCACTATACACAGCCACACTTCTCCCATTGTCAATGTAAGTATTGAGGTTGAACCAAACAACGTTGAGCACACGTCACCTGATACATTTGCTGACGTGGAGAACACATTCATTATCAGATAACCGACAGCAAGAGCTCCGACGGACATCATAGCTATAGCTGCATCGCCCTTAAGCTTTGCATTTTGCCCTGACATAAGTATAAGAATTGCCGCAACCACAGTCACCGGCATGACTATGACCGTGTTATTTGTCAGTTTCAGGACTGAGCCTATAGCCATTGCACCAAATGCTACATGAGAAAGACCATCACCAATAAATGAGAATCTTTTAAGAACCAATGTTGCACCAAAAAGCGACGAACACAAAGCTATAAGAACTCCAACGATAAGCGCATACCTGACAAATGGATACTGCATATAGTAAGTTAATTTATTAATGAGCTGCACTTTGTCCACCGCCTTTCTCATATTCTACCGAAATGATATCCCAATATCTGCTGTTCTTATATTCATCTCTGCTACCCCAGAACGAGCCTCCATGATGCATATGAAGTACATGTCTGGCGCAATCTATTGCCCTCAGATCATGTGATATCATGATCACTGCCACACCATTTTCATTTAACTGCTGTATCATCTGATAGAACTGGGCCGTCGCGACCGGATCGAGACCAGTTACCGGTTCGTCAAGCAGAAGAAGATTCTCAGTTGCACACAAGGCTCTCGCCAGAAGGACGCGCTGCTGCTGTCCTCCTGACAAATGCCTGTAGCATTCCCTGCGTATATTCCATATCCCAAGTCTTTCAAGCTGAGATTGTGCAAGCTGTTTTTCCTTTCTGCCATAAAAAGGACGCGCTCCGCACTTAGTCAGTGCGCCCGACAAAGCTACCTCCCATACAGTCGCAGGGAAGTCCTTCTGCACAGGTGTCTGCTGCGGCAGATAGCCTATATCACACGATGTCAGATCATCGCCAAACTTTATCTCTCCTGAAACCGGTTTCAGCAGCCCAAGTAAAGTTTTTACCAAGGTACTCTTTCCCGCTCCGTTCTCTCCAACTATACAGAGATAGTCTCCCTTGTCTATACTGAAATTAAGACCTGACGCAACTGATCTTCCGTCGTACCCGACTGCCAGGTCTTTACACGTTATATATGACATTTGTTTTCTCCTATTCCTTTAAACATCAGTCCATCTAGTTAAGCCGCAATTAATTTAACGCCTGAGACAGTACATTCAGGTTATCTTCCATCACGTTCAGATATGTCTCTCCATCAGCCACATCCTCTGCGGTTACAGACTGCATTGAGTTCATTGTCAGTATCTCCTGATTCTTTGACTCGGTCGCGTTCTTTATCGACTCTGCTATATTGTGATCCGCGTCCTCTATCGTCAAAATAGCTGAGAGCTTTAAATAGTCCACCTTCTGTGCAAGAAATGTTATAGTCTCAAAGCTTGCCTCCGATTCAGCGCTGCATCCCACAAATGCCGCATAGTAGGTGAGACCATAATCATCCGCCATATATCTGAACGGGAATCGGTCTCCGAACAGTATCACCTGACGTTCACTTTTAGATATAGTAAGCGCATATCTTCCATCAAGATCATTTAGCTTATCCACGTACTCGGCTGCATTCTCGATATAATCCTCTTTACTCTCAGGATCAAGTTCCTGTATATTTCTGGACAGAACATCGGTAATCGTCGCCGCATTTTTCAGAGAAAGCCACACATGCTCATCATACTCGGAACCTTCCTCTTCCCCACTTTCCTCTTCTTCCTCTGCCTGCATGCCCGGAACTACCTCTTCCTCTTTGACTGCAGTTCCCAAAGAGTCAAGCATGTTTACAACCTTCATATCCTTATTAGTTGCTTCTTTCAGGGCATTATCCACCCATTCATCAGACTCACCGCCAACATACACAAACATATCTGCGTCAGCTATCTTTGCTATATCCTCTGCAGTTGGCTGGTAGCTGTGAAGATCCGTGCCCTGATCAAGCAGCATAGTAAGCTGAAACTTGTCGGAATCATCGCCTATAATATTGCGAATCCAGTCATACTGAGGAAAAGTCGTACATACAATGCTGTATGCCGCAGCATTTGCCGCATTTTGGGGCACACTTCCCCCTTTCTGATCAGAATCTGCTGCCGTCCTTGATGCTCCGCAGCCACAAAATGCTGAAACAGTAAGTACCGATGCCATAACAAGGCCAAATATTCTATTTTTCATAATGATCAATAAACCTCCGAATTGATTGATAAAATTGACAGGCATATTTTGATGCCTATAATTGGGTAAATTTAATAAACTGCCTCTAGATCAAAAACACCAATAATAAGCATTCGCCATTATCTTTAGATGTATTTCCAGACGCAATTCTCAGTCAATCTCTGTACTTTAAATCAATTCAGCAATTCCACCTTCAGGGAAACGAGCGTATCGGTACAATACTCGTGGGTATACACCAATACAACTCCAAGTGTGAACACACTTAAGAACGCCAAGAACACTGGCGTAGTTGACATTGTCTTTATATTTGAAAGGAACTGTGCAGCCTGCTGCAAATGCATACATATAGGACATTCCTGCCCCGTACAGTCATGCTCCACATTGCGCGCAATATAGCCGTAAGAGAAAAGTACTCCTGCTACAAAGAACACTATAAGAATCCATGACATTATTCTCTTTTTACTCATTCTGCACACCTCCTTTTCATGTTTAGAAATTGGGGGATATATAGTTTTCGTTGTGACCGTAACGATACAATCCCATCTGTAACAATCCCTTTTAGTTTAGACTGCAGCGACTCCACAACGTCTCTGACAATCTTTGCAAATACCACATATCGACGATCTGTCACAGTCGATCACAAATCCATACCTCTCCTGAACTCCTTTAGCTATGTGATTCATGGTATCGCGGTCAATATGTATGACTCTTCCGCACTTAACACACTGCATATGAAGGTGTTCGTGACAACTATGATCAGCCTTTTCCATTCTATACATACTTGAACCACCATCAGCACTCTGATACTTTATCAATTTGTCCTGGGTAACCATGCGGTCAAGATTGCGATATACGGTCGTTGTATTCGCATCTATGCCATTCTCATCCAAATACACACTAACATCAGCCGCGCAAAACCCTCTGTCCTGCCTCTCAGTGGCAAATGCCTCTATAGCCTGACTTATTCTCGTTTTATACTCCCTCGCCATAATATTCCTCTTTTTCGAATTTGCAAATCATTTGCATTTTATTGTATAATAAATGGCTTTTAACTTTATGTCAACTCTTTTTTATCACTTTTCCATCACTACTATCTTGTTTGATATATTGCTGACAAATGGTATTTTGCCAATGACTTTATACACCGGTATGAACTCAGCCATTCCTTCTACAAGACTGTGCTGTTCTATGTATCTGTATTTCGGTATGATCTCCGCCAGTTTCTTTCCGTTTGACACGCCCCAGGAGAACTTGGCATGGCTTCCATGTATGGATTTCTCTTTGATATGCTTCGCCATGAACGGAGCCATAGTCTCTACGAACACCGTAGCGTAAGTAAATTTCCTGTCTAATATGTCGAATATTTTCTTCACATCAGCTTCTGTGAGATACATCGTAAGCCCCTCTATGATGACCAGCACAGGTTCGCCGGCATACTCTACCATGTCAGCCCATTTGCCGTCCATGGCGGATTCCGCTATCTGGTACACCGGTCCCTCTTCCTGCAGGAACTTTGCCCTTACAGTCATGGTCTCCGGGAGATCAATGTTGTACCAGCCTTTATATCTGCCCTCATTTCTGTAACAGCGGGTATCAAGACCGCAGGCGATATTCACAACCACAGCACCCTTATGCTTTTTCAGGTATTCTGATACAAGCTTATCAAGAACTATAGTTCGCGCTATAACTCCGCTTCCCATTGCCAGATCCTTGTCCGCCAGTGAAAAGTCATAATCCAGGCTGTCAACTATCTCTATGGCCTTGCCATCGTATATGGCATGATCCGGTTTTCTTGATTCTTTCGCCCTGGCATAGAGTGTCTGGAGCATCGTCTCCGGGACTCCCGTTATGTCTACTTTTGATCTGCTTACTGTATTGTTCTGTGTGCTAACCATTTTCTCATTTCCTCCTGCTTTTTAATTGTGCAAACGCATGAGAGGCGCTGCGCGCGGTGTTTGCGTGCTTCACAAGGAATCCTCCCACTTACGTGGGCCCCTCCTTATGAAATATAACATTTGTCTTGTTTTGTTATGTTCGTAAAAATAAGAGGTTCATCATCGATGAACCTCTTTCTTTAAACTCTCTATCAACTTTTCTGTACCGCCTGTGGCATGAATGCCGATTTTTTCTGTCAGATACATTTTCTTCTCCACATCTACATCCTCGTTCAGTATCGCCATGGCTCCTTCAAGCCGCATCTTCGCCAGCACGCGAACCAAAGCCTCATCCGGCTCGCATCCGAGCTGCGACCTGTAATATGCCGCAAATGAATGTCTCATGAACTCCTCAACCCTCTGGTGATAATTCTCATAGCAGCTGCCGTCAGCGCCATGCATGATGATCATTACCTCTTCCCTATGTATCAGAAGGAATTGCATCATGATCTTGTCTGCATCCACGCCCGTGCCGGGGTTCTGAATCTCACCCTTCATAAGTTTTCCAAGCATGGCTTCATATTGGCTCACAAGCGGTTCGAGTATCGCCTTGAACAATGCCTCCTTACTCTCAAATGAAAAGTAGAAGGCTCCAGTGGTAACTCCCGCACTATTGCATATTCTTCTAAGGCTTGCCCTCTGGTAGCCATTTTTAAAGAATTCCTCTTTACCTGCTTTTTTCAGTTTTTCTATCGTTTCACTGCGCTTGTCGTTTTCCATAACACATGTCATGTTAGCACAAACTAACCAATCTAACAACCACTTTTTTATGTAAAGTATTATTTGTAACGCCTTTCTTTACGCTCTGGCTTTTTTTCCAGCTATCCACTAACTGACAGAGATGTAACCATTGTTCCTGACTTATACAAATCCTTGCTTTTTCCTACTATCCGCCAACTGACAGAGATGTATTCTACTGCTTCTGCAGATACTTCACCGGAACTGTTTTCGTAAGCCACACGCCATTCTTCGAAAGATAGAACTTATATCCATCCCTGTACATCTCTCCAGATCTTACAATATACAATACCGGTTTTCCATGTCGCTGTCCCACCTTAAATGCTGTGTCTCTGTCATTTGACAAGTGGACATACAGACGGCTCTTAGGCAGCAGTCCCTCTGTTTCTATATCCTGTACATACTTTTCACCCGTGCCGTGCCACAATTCTTCCGGTGGACTCACCTCGTCCAGCTCGACATCAACAGGTATCGAATGTCCCTGATTTGCCCTTATAAGAGTCTTGTCTTCGTTGAATGAATACCTCTGTTTCTTGTCAATACGGACAATCTCTTCCAACATATCCATATCGATCGGGTGTTGTTCTCCAATACCAGACAACAGCTCGTCAACATTTGCCCAGCCATGCTCATTCAGACTGATTCCGATACTTTCTGGTCTGTGTCGAAGAATCAGACTCATAAAACGGCTGAGCTTATTTAAATATTTTTCATCGTATTCCACGCTCTTCTCCTCCAGTCAACTACAATCATCAAGATTCATTTGAGCCTTTTATTTGGATTATTTTTTCATAAATCACTTTACGATATCTGACAAACGTCAGCGCTTTTATAGGCATCTTCATCGTGAGCCAACGCTACATGCAAAATTCTTTCAGTCACATTAATATATTCTTTCGTTCAAGTATTTCCCTACCGTCTCAAGTCCTCCAATTGGCACGCAAAACTTCTGGTCATGGTTCTTACATGCCTCATAGGTTTCCTCCAGATCAAACCAGCTCACGCCGTCCAGTTCTTCCTTCTGGATCGTCAGGTCTGCTATGTCCACCGGTTTCTGGTACACGAACACAAATGCCACCTCATTATCCCTGAACATTTTGCCGTGAAATTCCTTCTCATACTGTATTCTGAATGTTCCCGCAAAATCCAGCTCAGCCGGATCTGCCTTTATACCAAGTTCCTCGCTAAGTTCTCTTATAGCAGATTCTCTCGGCTCATCGCCAGCCTGTATATGTCCCGCCGATGACGTGTCATATCTCCCAGGAAATGAATCCTTGTTCATGGCTCTCTTCTGAAGCAAGACCTTGTATCTGCCATTCTCTTTCTTCGCTATCCAGATATGGGCAGTCCTGTGGCATATGCCTTTTGCATGTGCCTCGCTCCTCTCCACTGTGTCTCCGGTAGGGTTGCCCTGTTCGTCGCATATATCAAAAAGTTCCATTATAGTGTACCGTCCTTATTTCTCTGATTCGATACAATTATAATGGAACTTTTTTCTTTTATCTATATATAATTAACACCTATAATTATCCTTGTAATATAATGCTATAAAGCTGCCTTCGCCAGCTTGGTATTGCATCTCGTCATAACCTCAAGATAATATGCCGAATCAACCGGTGACATTTTGTCAGCATCATATGCATCTGCTTTACTGACAAAATCTGCATATTTGCTCGCATAATCTGCATAGTCTGCGAGCATGCTCACCGTGTCATCTGAATTCTCATATTTCTCCATAAATTCAATATAATCGTCTATAAACGCCTCATATCTATCAAGAAACGCCTTGAGGTCGGGATCAACCACGCTAGAATCTGAAACCGAGGTTTCTTCATCTGCCGTATCCTCACTTTCCTGCTCACTTTCTTCAACTGTAGTTGTCTCTTCAACTTCTTCTGATGTGGCTGATTCTTCTTTTTCTTCAGTCGATGCTTCAGTTGTGATCTCCGTCTTAGCTTTCATCCTTTCAGGCGAAGAAAGATATATATCCATGGAGTCACTCGAGTAATGTGTAAGTTCCAAATGATAACCATCCTTATTATCAGCCTCAAACGAAGTCGATGTTGTTGAAGAATTTTTATCAAATCCTTTTTTCTTACATGCATCAATATAATCCGCATATTTTTCATCTGTTACTTTATCAGCACTCGCACTTAAATAATCTTTATCATTTGACAATACGTATCCATATTCTGTATCCGGAGCAGGAAGATACGCTGCAAGACCATCATCCGGCCAGTTCAGTTTTCTATTCTCATGTGATGATGAATGTCCTCCGCTATGACTTGCTCCAAAAGGAATCACGAGCAGAAATGCAAGAACAGCAAGTGCCACATATATGAATTTTTTCTTTTCTTTTATAATCTGCATACCCATAAGCCATGACACAGCAAGCAAACCGCTCTGTATCAATGCAATTATACCCGATAATACCGAACCAGAAGAAAATGAACCAATCGCTGCTATAATACAAATAAACACAGACACTATAGTAACCTTGCTAAACTTACTCTTTCTGTATGTCTTTTGTTCTTCTCTCTTTTCGTTGCGTTCTTCCTTTTCTTTTTCATTTGCCATTCTGGCGTATTCCATTTCTTTATATGTATTGCTCTTAAGTTTTTCTATTGCCACCGCATCACTGTCAAGTATCTTTTCTCTATCTCCGCAATATGGACAAGTATATTCTCCCTTATCTGCATCCACTTCCAAATCTCCATTGCAGTTTTTACACTTCAGCTTTATTATACGAGCACCTGTCTGACTCTCGCATCTATTTCCACACTCCGGACAAAATGTCGCCCCCTCCGAAATATTTGCTCCACATTTACTACAAAACATTGTTCTTCTCCTCCTTACGATATTTTCTCTATCAACTCATACGCCTGATCTATGTATTCATCGATCTCTACTTTCCGCTGTCTGAGCCTTAATATATGCGCATCAACCTCTCTCCTCACTTCATCTTTGCTAAGATTATCCAGTTCAGCTATCTCCCTGATGGAAAACTCCAGATTCTGAAGGAGCTTGATCATCCTGACTCTGTCCCGGGCTTTCGCATCATACAGCAGATAGCCTCTCTCATTTCTTGCTGCCGCAGACATTAAGCCGGCCTTTTCATATCCCTGAATCGCCCGTCTGCTGACCCCAGTATGTTCACACAACTCCCTCAATGTCTCCACTCTTTTTATCACCACCTCACGCAGACATTTTCTTAACTGTAAAATTGCACGTTACGTGCAGTCAACACATTGATGCCAGTCCATAACATATGCTGCCTTCGATGTTGATATTGTCCCACCGTATTTTTAAAAGTGGATTTGTCAGTGCAAAAAGGCACTCTGAATCCAGCCTGTCAGCTGTCTTCAGAGTGCCTTTTTTCATATATAATTTATCTTAATTATTATGTCTTACCGAAAGTCAATTTACGACCGCCGTCCGCATCGTGCTAAAGCTCCCGGATTATTTGCTCAAGTTCTTCCCGCTTTCTGTTGTATGCATCCAGATCACTGTTCCTTTCACATAATTTTACTGCCCTCTCCAACCATACAACGCACTCATTCCTGTCTCCAAGCTCAATATAAATATTTGCTGCAGGAATAAGCATATAATTTATCAGATCAAGCTCCAAACCGCATGCTCTGCTATAAACCCTCCATGCCTTGTGTATATTTCTGTCTACCTGACATGGATTGACATCAATATATGTATAGAACCATCCCTTAGTTATGTAATACGATAACCAATTTTCAGCATTATCTGCAATTCCACCGGTCTCTGAATCATCTATCTGAGTCATGATCATCCTGGCTCTGTTAAGAAGATCTACGACCTTTTTTCTGCTTCGCAATGTGAAATTCCCATCAAAACAGGATCTGACTGTATATGTCGCTACCGCAATAATATCTGCAGCAAGCTTTAACCGTGCATCCGTCGTTTCTGCCTTTTCATAGCACGCTATCGCCCTATCCATATATCTCATCTGAAGAGCATACAGTTTTTTCCCTTCTCTTGTCTCCGGTTCAAAGTTTCCGTCAAGAATTGTGTCCAGATAATCCATCCAGATATCGCAGACAAATCCTTCTATGTAGTGGCTTTTTCCTTCCGACCATTTCTCTAGATATCCTAATATCTCCTCTGTATCGCTATACCGACCCATATCTGCATATATATGAGCCAGCTTATCACACACTTCAACCATTTCCCGGTCTGATATAAGTTCATCTGTACGTCTGGCCATTTCCCATATTCTTCTTCCATGAGTCAGTATAAATTGTTCACTTTCTATAGGCAGCATCACAATTGTCTTTGCTGCAAGGCGAAGATATTCCCTGGAATCACGCAAGTTATCCACATTCATACAGCAATTTGCAACAGACACGCATGTCGATACCACGACGTTATCATCAGCGATCAGATTGGCAAGGCACGCTTTTACGGGCTGAAGCTCTTCTGTTTCTGGCGATATGTTCTTCTCATCCTGCATATCTGTCCATTTTCTGCCAAGTTCTCTTCGTACTGCCTGACCTATAACAGGATGAAGTGCAAATTTTTTATGCCGTTCAACCCAGCCAATATCAGCCAGTTCATTTATCATATTCTCATCATCAGCATCAATAAAGCAGCAAAAATCTCTAAAATCTACACCATTGTCCCCAAACAAAGCCAGACTCATCAAAATTCCTCTCTGTTTCGGCGTAAGGCCATCCATGCAAAACAGCGATGAGATCATATCTGTCATATGCCCATATACATTCCGGCTGTCTATGGTACAACCTGTTTTCACCCCATCCAGTGCCATAAATCCTTGTTTCCGAACCAAAGCACACGCCTCGTCAATTGACAGATACCCTCTGTCTATCTGTCTTGCCAGGATCATCAGCATGAGTGTGTGTCCATTCACCCGGTCTATCAGCTCGTCCAGTTTCTCATACAGATCAGCATCTGACTTTGATTCAGTATTCCGCATATTTGACAACATCAGTTCATACATATGCCGTCTTTCAGAAAATGCCGTAATCTGTATATGGTCATAACACTCCGGAATAATCCCCCCTCGTGTCACTACTATCAGCCTGCATCCTGTCCTCACAAGTTCTGATATTCCATCATCCAGGTATATATCACTGTTATCCAGAACCGGAACATTATCCACAACCACCAGACTTTCTTTTGTATTTTCCGATATACACTCCCTGAATTTCCTGAGCTTTCTGTGGAAATAATCAGCTTCGTTTTCATCAGCCTGTCTGCAAACTGTATTTATATAAAACATATCATCATTACATACAGTTGAATAAAATGAGTTTGAATAATTCAGATACAGCACCGTATCTAACTGGTCTCTGACATCTATGGCAAATCTCCGAACCAGTGTACTCTTTCCGATCCCTCCAATTCCTGTTACAAATATACAAGGCTTTGTCTTTTCAGAAAACCAATCCGTAAGAAGCTTTAGTTCATCCGTTCTCCCCACTACATTTTCAATACAAGCCACAGGACTTGATACAACATATGCTCTTGTCTCATCAGAATTCCCATACAGAGAATCAAGGATCATGAGCAGTTCATCCATGGACTGATACCTGTCCGACCAGTTTCTCGAAAGAGTTCTGTGCAGACATTCTGCAAGTTCCATGGCAAATGAATCCCTGTAGAAATGCTTTTTATTATTTGCCGGACATGAAGAATCTACCGTAGTTCTATACATGAGTTTCCCAACGTCATATACTGCATTCTCGTCACAGTCAAATACATCCGGGGCGTGTCCGAACAAAAGGTAAAAAAGCACGGCTCCAACACCATACACATCACTCCACGTCCCAACATGTTCTATATCTCCACTTCTCAGCTCATATGAAGCCCACTTCGAAGTAAATCTTAATGTATTATTCTCAGCACAACTTTCTCCTGTTACACTGCATTCTTCAATATCTTTTTTTCTGACAACCGAATCGAAATCATATAATTGAACCCAGTCCCGTGTTCCATCGAGTGCCAGCACATTTTCCGGTTTCACATCCAGGTATAAATATCCTTTGTCATGCAGCAGCTTCAGTGTTCTTGCAAGACTCCTTACTATGCCGATAGCATCCTGAACACTTTCAAATCGGCATTTGTCCAAAGTCGTGCCATCCTGATATGTGGTCACAATATATATTTTGTTTTCTTTTTCGTAGATCTCATACGTGTTTACTATGCGATTTGCGAGTCCATCAGTATCAAACAGGCTGTTGTTCAAGTCAAAAGTACATCGTAAATGTCGTCTTTCTTCCTCGGTTTTATACTGCATTTCCCTGATCCTAACCGGTCGCCTGACACCAGAGTTGTTGACATAATATCCATCATATACTGTAGACGAACTACCTCTGCCGAGTTCTCCTGTCAACACATACTCATATGGGCAGTCTTTAAAAGTAAGTATTACATTTTCTTTCGTATTGTAATCCGCATCATAATTAGTTTTGTAGTCCATATTCCGTATCCTGCTTTTTCATGAATCTCTGTTATAGCCAGCTTTTACCGCTGCGATTGGCTGTCGAAATATATCTCCTGCATAAAATCCTCTCTGAATGTTGTAAGAGGGTCATCATTTTCCAGCGCAAATAAAAATATCCAGTCATATGGATTGCCTGCGTAAAGTGTCTGATACCCGGAACTCAGCAGAATATCATTTATCCGCAGCCGGCAATTCTCTGCATCTCTGCCACTCACCGTTCTGCCCCCACACGCAACTGCTTTCCCCGCCAGGTACTCATAAAACGAGAGAAGGATAAGCAATTTTCTCATTCTCTCATCTGATATGCGCACACCATTAAGCACTTTTTCCAAACCATCCCGGTCCGGATAACAATACACGGCAAACGCATGGATCAGCCCGCTGTCTGTGAGTATATTTCTGATATTTCTTCCACCGGCCGCTTTTCTGACATTCGGTCCATATAGGCCTATCATTTGCAGATAAATAGTCCACACCGACAAAGACGTATCAAAGCCATTGCTTTTACCAGTCTCAGGAAGCTCCACTTGAAATGCCCTGCGCTCTGCTGCGGCTATTCCATTCTCACCCGATATTTTCAGCCACATACGTTTCAGAATTTTTGCCGCAGTAACATGCTTATATGCAAATCTTTCCGCATTTTGGGTTATATATACTGCTGTTTCCTCCATAGACGAGAGTTTCTTCACCTCACCGGCTATATCGCCTGTATAAAACACTGTATCACTGTCCGGAATTCTCTGAACATCCACATTCGGCAGATTTTCCAACATCATTTGCAGCGTCTTATAATCCGTTTTCAGTTTGATCGCCATATAGTACACGATCTCTTCCATATCATGAAGATCAAATCCCCTCGAAAGGCAGATCCGTCTCAGAAAATCCTCAGTCTCCTCGACTCCCAAGCCAAATACAAAACTCAATTGCAGTGCGGTGCTCTTATTGATATTAATATCTCCAGAAAACCACTTTGACATATTTCTCGGAGACATCACACCGCGCGCACTGTATCTTTTCTTTATAAAATCTGTTTTACTGCTCACATCATCCAGGCTCCCGGTATAACCTTTCTCTATAAGAAATGTATCCAAAGCCTCTCTAAAATTTCTAAAGCACTCCATCTGGCAACGCAGTTCTTCCAGATAATTATCATCATATGGGGTAATTTCACTGCAGCGAGCTATCATCTTGTCTGTATATTCTGCCATTTGTATCTTCCGACTTTCCATAAATAATTATATATTAAATAGTATGTTGTTATCCTACTCATTGTCAACTCTTACACGGCATCGCTTAATATACCAAATAAGTCGCCAGGATAAAAATAAAGTGATTCTAGTATTTTATCCATGCACATTTTACTTTTTGGATAATGCGCTAAATCTATTTTTTCCTGTGGTCGCTTATATTTCGAACATATAAAAGTGCTTTTCGCCACTTCTACTTTCCCCAAAGTTAAAAAACCATTGTTTTTCGCTTATTTAGCGCATTTGCCCAAATCTATTGACTTAGCCTTTTTACTGCTGTAATGTGTGGCTTACCAGCTGGATTTAAAGCAAAAGAGAACAATATTTGACAAATCCAAAACAAAATTCTAATCGCAAACATATGATCTTTGATCATATTTTCAAAAGATGCTATCGCTATCATCTAAAGCTGTCACAAATCCCTGCATCATATTTCTGGGAGATGTTTCGTCAAAAGTACCCAGTGAATATAAACTGAAACTTGATTTTGGGGATGAAAATCTCACATTTACACAGTCCCAACCGTCAAACTTGCCGATATAAGCACGCAAGAATTGAACGATTGGAAAATGATAATTTTAATTCCTTTTCATCTGCTAAAACTACGGAAACTTATGAGAACCAATCGGGGGCCTAGCACCATACAATCATATTAATCATAATTCGTCATATACTATGTAATAAAGTATCTGTTTTCATCGGAGAACCCTTAATGCAAATAAAAACCAAACTCAACCTTTTTCACTTTATCTTCATATCAATCCTCGGTGTCCTGCTCCACTTCACATACGAATGGTCGGGAGACAATCCCGCAGTCGGACTGTTCTCAGCAGTGAACGAGTCGACCTGGGAGCATCTAAAACTCATATTTTTCCCTATGCTCCTGCTTACGATAATCGAATTTCTCTGGGCTCATATAAAAGATAAGCCCCTGCCGGAACATTATCTTCCAGCAAGGACTGTCGGTATCCTGTCAGGTATGGCTTTCATTGTTGTCATTTTCTACACACTAAATGGCATACTGGGCAGGAATTATGAGTTTCTGAATATCGCACTTTATTTTGCCGGGGTTGTATATGCATTGCGCACCGAAAACAGATTAGAATCCAGGCAAATGTGCATAAATGACTACGTTGCTATGACCATCCTGGCTATTTTCTCAGTTGCATTCTTTGCATTTACCAACTATCCGCCTGAACTGGGGGTATTTGCGGATCCTACAGCAGATTAACCACACACATCAGAAGCACCACCTGCATTACAAGTATAAGTGGCACTCCAACCGAGAAATAATTCTTCCTTATCTTGTGCCTGAACACCACCATTCCAAGCAGAGCACCGATACTTCCACCGGCAAATGCCATGCCGAGCAGGACAGCTATAGGTATCCTGTATCCGCCCTTGACCGCTCTGTATTTGTCAATTCCGAACATGACAAATGTTACAACACTCACTGCCGCAACGAACCACAATGTCCATCTGTATTCCACAAACACATCCCAGAATGCAAAGCTCCATTTGCCCGCAGGTCTGAGCTTCCACGTCATGAACACCGCAAGCTCTATCACACACACGCACACGGTGAACACTCTCAGCATCATATTCGTCTTGGAGGCCGTCCGATCACACAGTGCAAATGCTATGATCATACCCGGAGCACCTCCGGCTATGGCTATGATCCCCAACAGGACACCGAGCGCCTTATGGCTTGTTCTCCTGCGTCTCGCAGCCGTCACTCCATCAAGGACAGCTCCTAGTATATTTATACATATCAGATATATGATCAATTTATCCATTATATATACCCACCTTGTCTACTGACATTGTATACAGACATTATATTCCATAGGGCATGACCATAACAAGTGACAAATGTCAAGAACTCGTGGCAAACAAAAAAGAGCAGAACTACGGCTGTATACATAGTTCCACTCTCCTATATACTTCTACTGATCTGCGATGAGCACCTGCGGCTGAACCTTTCTGATGTTCCCCGCTCTGATAAATGCTACCACAGAGAATAACACACTCATAAATACCAATGGTATAACCAGTGATATCACGCTTGTACTTAAATTAAAACTGTATATTCCAAATGATTCAAATCCTGCCTTGAAGAATGGCTTGCTGACGATAAGTGCCAGAACTATACCAAGCAGCGAACCCACAACTGCCGTCACGATAAAGCGGACCGCAAGCTGGCATCTGAGTCTGAAGGATGTAAATCCAAGTGCCTTGTATATTCCGATATCCTTCTGCTCACGCATGAGAACCTTGCCACACACGATTATGACCGTGACTATCACGAATACAGCCCCCAACATATATGTGAGCAATGTGAGTCCCTGTATTGCAATGTTGACTGTACCCGCCACTCCTTCAAAATCATCCTTTGCTGAATGTATTGAATACGTGATGCCCTGATTATCGCCATATCTCTTATCTATCTCCTGGATTATCGCATCACATTCATCAGTATTGTCAAGATCATAACATATTCCTTTGCCGCTCCATTCCTCTTCATCTGAACTGCTTTTGGCAGCTCCACTGACACCAGACTCACTTACGGTCTCTTCGCTGGCAAACTTACTATATGCAGCCTTACTAATTGCAAAGTTCTTGCCCATATCATTTGCCGAATCGTATATGCCGGAGATCACCATCTTCCTTGCCACGCCGCTGCGCTTGACTGTGACTGTGTCACCTACGTTCATGTGAAATCCATCAGCCACATACTGGGTTATCAGCACTTCATTGTCATATGTGCAGGTTCTTCCCTTTCTTATCGTGTTGATCATATCAGGGGCCTCCACTATATAACAATACATCTGCACATCATCGAACAGAAGGTACTCGCTGGACATTTGATATTTTCTATACGCTGTGTGTTCTGATATAACATTCTCTATATCCTTCTGCGTATCCTCATCGACAAATGAAGCAGTCATGTCATACTTCGTGACTGAAAACATATCCACCAGCATATTCTGTGAATTAAACCAGCGCATCATATCGTTCATAAGTATCATGAACATGGCAAGTATAGCAGTCACTATGATGGCTGCGGCATACTGTTTCTTCTCAGATATAAACTGTCTGTATGCAAGACTCACACCAAGTTTCTTGCCTGAGACCGGAAGCTTCAGAATGCTTGAGAAATGCACACTGTCCCGTCCACCTCTTATCGCCTTTATAGGTGTGGTCTCGGATATTCTCCTTGTCTTCAACATGATAAATGCTGCTACCAGAAGCAGTATCGCCAATATGACACACAGCACAAGTCCTACATTAATATCAGACGGAACTTCAAGTCCTGAAGAGGATCTTGTGGCACTATTTATAATTTTTAGTATCGGAATGGCCAGTGGTATTCCAGCAAACAGTCCAGCCGCCACAGTGCACATATACCCGGCAAGCAACGCCAGCTTCACCGATGCATTTGTCATTCCGACCGCTTTGAGTATTCCTATGTTAACAAAATCCATCTCTATGCTGCTGCCGATGTTGTGTCCTAGAACTATCATAGCCGCCACCAGAAGCAGCACAACAAATATAAGCAGCACCGCGGAGAATACCTTTGTCATAAGAAGCATGTAACTTCCCGCCTGCTCCTTTGATAAAGTTATCCAGCAATATGACGCAAAATCACTCACATTATTCAGTTCTCTCTCAAACTCCATCTCCGTGAGATCCAGGCCCGGCTTTTTATCTATTATGATAAGCTTTGACAATTCAAAGGATCTCTTGTCATCTTCCAGTCCGCTTCTATGATCTTCCGCAGCCTTTGCCTTGAGATCCGCAAAATCCTCATCTGAGATCAATATCGTCTTTATTCCCATGACCGAAGATCCCATATATGGATCCTCGAAAAATGACGCAACTTTGAAGGTATAAGAACCGTTATCATTGCCCAGCTCGACTGTATCACCAATCTTGCAGTCATACATACCTATGAAACTGAACGGCACACTTACCTCACCTTTTTCAAGCCGGCGATCTGTCATTTTGTTATCCACATCATACTGATCATATGTGAGCACGCTGTCTGTATCATTCAAAACGAAGCTGCTGTTTCCGCCTTTTCCATTGCAGTCCTTAAGCAGCAGATATACAACATCTGTTGCTTTCACTTCCTGCACCGCATCACATTTGCCAATATTCTTTATTATCTTGTCTGCACTTGTTCCATAGGCATCCAGCCTGTTCTCCCCATAAAGTGCGGCAAGCATACCTCCATAACCAACCTCTTCCATAGCTTCCGAATCATGCCTTATGGAATTCGTGTAGTAAGAAAGCACTGAACAGAATGTCAGAGAAATGATAAGCATGAGCACGAACACACTTATATGCACGCCCTTGTTTCTTCTCATATTTCCTCGAAGCACCATCATGATATATCTCATCCCGGCACCTCCTACCACTGCATGGAACCAAGCCATGCATCTATCTGGCTCTCACGGCTCTTGCGATCTTCTTCAATATATTGTGACAGCTTCAGCTCACCTATGATCCTTCCGTCCTCTATGTAGATGATCCTGTTCGCCCTGATAGCAGCCCTCACATCGTGGGTAACCATGAGTATGCTCTGTCCCTCCACGTTGAGCTCGGTGAGAAGGTCCAGCACATCCTGGGTATTTCTGCGGTTTAATGCGCCTGTCGGCTCATCCGCGAAAAGGATACCCGGACTGTTGATGACAGCTCTGGCAATAGCGCCCCTCTGTGCCTCTCCGCCAGACACCTGTGCAGGCAGTCTGTCAGCAGCACTTTCTATATTCATCTTTTTTATGAGTTCATCAGCCCTGTTTTCAGTCTCTTTTGTGCTCGTATCCTTATTCATATAACCCGGCACAAGTATGTTCTCTCTAATGCTGAGGTTACTAACAAGATGTATCTGCTGAAACACAAATCCAAACTCATACACCCTGAGTTCTGCCATGCGCTTCTCATTATATTCTGTTATATCCTCGCCATTATATATGACCTTTCCCGAAGTCGGTCTGTCCATCCCGGACAGACTGTAAAGCAGTGTGGATTTTCCCGAGCCTGACGCTCCCATGATGACTGTAAAATCTCCCTTATAGATATCCAGATCCATGTTGTTGAGCACATGATTCTGCACGCCCTCACTGGAAAAGCTTTTGCAAAGGTCTCTTGCCTGAAGTATTATATCTGCCATTTTTCTCTCCTTTTTATAGTTGTAGCACGGGGGCATTCAGACATCCTCTACAGATATTCACCTCGCCACCGTGCTACAACCATATCACCCTATTTATTAACAAGTCCTTAACAAACCTTTCTTGCTGCAAAATATAACACTGCCTCCAGGCCATCAGCATGATTTACAAGTTCCACATCTCCGCCCATTCTGTCCATGAGATAATGGACAATAAATAGTCCAAGGCCCGCTCCAGGTTCATCACCGGAGTTTTCCCCTCGATAAAACTTCTCATATATGAACGGCATGTCCTTATCCGGGATTCCTGTTCCATGATCCTTTATGGACAGCCTGTATACCATATCAGCGCCGCTCACATGGACATTCCTTGGAAGTTTTTCGGGCGATATACATTCCGTAACAATACTTATCTCTGTGTCTCTGGCATACTTAGAGGCATTTGACAGTATATTCTCTATCACCTGGACCACTCTTCCCGAATCTGAATGCTCAAGCACTGCCTCGGTTATATCTCCATTCACCACGATATCCATTCCGAGACCTATATCTGACAGGGCCTGTTCCAGCAGAGGTTTTATCTCAACCTCATCACTCTTCACCACCAGTCTGTCCAGATCATGCAAGGAATGAATAAACATGTCATTCGTTATGGACGTCACCTCATCACATTTCTTCATGATGACCGACGCATACCTCTCCCTGCGCTCCTGGGTGGCATCCATATTCATGACCAATGCCTCCGCATATCCTCTTATGGATGCGATCGGAGTCTTTATATCATGTGACAGCGTGGCTATAACTGTCTTGTTGTTCTCTATCGCTTCCTGCTCTCTACGCCTTGCATGCACTATCTCCGTTCTCATATGGTCAAATGCCCACGTGAAGCTTCCGAACATATTTACCCGTCTGTACTTAAGTTCGGTGTCCATATCCCCTGCTGCCAGATGTGATGCATAATCCTCCAGCTCGTCAAATGGTCTGAGCACACACACGTATATGTACAGGAATAATACAATCACAACACACAGGACAACGATATAAATGATCAATATATTTCTAAGTCCTGACTTGCCGGTATCTAGCTTTTGTTCCCTGAGTTCATTCATTACAGCGTCAAGCTTTTCGTCAGCATCTGTGGATCCCGAATCATACAGTTGTTTCACTTCATTCAGTTCCACTATATACTGCCCATATTCATCATCTTTTATCCGCCGTGTCTCGTCCTGCTTCTCCCTGTAGAACAGCCAGCCAAAAACTATGGTTATGGTGCACATGAACACGATCAGCATTTTTATTATATTGTTTCTTACTGAATGTCGTTTCATATAAACTCCCTATAGCTGCCAAGTGGACATCCACCTTACAAGCTCATATTATCCTCACTGTCTTTGTCTATTCACTATCTCCCAGCACATATCCCGTTCCCCATACCGTTCGGATAAGCTGCGGATGTGACGGATCTGTCTCAAGCTTTTCTCTGAGCCACCTCACATGCACCGCAACCGTGGATGGCTCCACATCACTGTACAGCCCCCACACGGCACTCATGATCTGTTCCTTTGTCAATACCCTGCCTCTGTTCTCCGCCATGTATACAAGCAGGTCAAATTCCTTCGGCTTCATATCCACATTACTTTTGTTTCTGCTCACAGTCCGTGCGTGCCTGTTGATCTCTATCTCGTTCCCGTATGTGTTCAGGGTCAACATCTCAGACTTATTGTCATCAACACCATAAGTTCTCCTGAGTATCGAACGGATACGAGACATAAGCTCTTTCAGTGAATACGGCTTTGCGATGTAGTCATCTCCACCCATATCAAGGCCATTCACCTTGTCATCCTCACTCGTCCTTGCACTTGCAAATATGATTGGCACCTGCGAAGTATGCCTGAGTTCTTTACAGAATGAGAAACCTGTACCATCGGGAAGATTGATATCCAGAAGTATGAGATCACATTTGTTATCTGTCAGCACTTCATATGCATCGTCTATGCTGGCTGCGTACAGAAAAGCATAGCCGTTGTCCTCCAGCATATCCTGTATCAGCATAGACAGATCAGCGTCATCATCCACTATAAGTATTGTTCTCTTGTCTGTATGCTTTTCTGTCATCCTATACCCTCCAATATCTTCACTGTCCACAGTTCTTAATGTACGGCTTTAAATCGCCCAAATACCGTCTGTAATATCATCTGCAGGCAGTGGCTTTATCCAACTATTTTTCTGTATTCACCAACATATCATATGTAACGCCATATTTCCTTGCTATGTCACTGGCGTATGATCTGCCAGCCGGCGGCGCTATCTCAATCTTGTAAGATCTTTGTGAGCCCTCGTTGTGTACGATCAGCGAATATACCTTGCCCTCTGTACGGCCTTCATTCATCTCATCCACATCAAAGCCCAGCTTATGCATATGGGTGTTGTATATCGTCCGCGTTCCCTTTGTCAGAATCGCTCTCACGGAATCTCTGGCTATATAATAGCCCTCCTCAAATGATGTGGTTGAAAACGTCTCATTCAGAAGGATCAGGCTGCCGTCACCCGCACCGTCAAATATCTCCTTAAACCTCTTGCACTCCTCACCAAGTCTTCCAAGATCCAGGGTCTTGTCTTCGTCAGCAGGGAAATGCGTAAATACGCAGTCCACAGGAGCAAATTCAAATTCATCACCCGGGATATATATACCGCCCTGAGCCAGTACAAAAAGCTGGCCTATCGTCTGGGTTATAGTCGTCTTGCCGCCTCTGTTGGCACCTGTGAGGATATACACTCTGTGCTCGCTGTCAAAATCCAGATCATTGGTCACTATGTGATTCGACTCCTCCGTATCAAATGCTGCAAGCTTGATATTGTATACGCCACGAGCCTTCATATAATATCTGCTCTTGGAATTGGCCTCCTTAGATGTACCTGCGTCCGGCTGATATGCAGAGTTCACAACCCTTGCCTTGGAAAATACCGCACCTTTGCTTTGCAATTTTTCTATATACTCAGCCCATCTTATATAGTATGTAAGCTCCGGTATGAGATCCGTCATGTCTGTGATGGTTATGGATACATATTTATTGAGCACCTGTCTCATTTTCTTCACTATCCCGGATACCATATGTCCCACTACTCTGTCCGTATATCTGGTCACATCCTTTGCCTGGTCGCCCTCAGGTATTCCGCCAATTCCGGCAGCAGCACCTGCCACGGTACCCACAGCGGCAGTCTGCGCCATCTGCTGCATAGGAGCGTTCACCTGAAGCTCACTTCTTGCATCAAATGGCTGGAACTTATAATCTCCCTTCCACTGCGCCTCATTGCTGATCCTGTCTCTGGTTACTAGATGATCATAGAAATTACTGAGAACACCACCTCTGGTGAAGTATTTATTGTTCACTGATATAAGACCTACGCCCTCAGCTTCAAATCTCTCATTCAGATTGATTCCAACCGTTATACTCTTTATCTCTGAGGTATCAAATTTCAGTTTGGATATATCTTCCTTAAGTTCACCAAAACCATTATCACTATATATTCTCTTCACATAATCCCTGAGCCCGGCAAATCCGTCAGAGTGAAGTTCATACTTATTAAGACATTCATATAGAGCATCAACACACTTGATATAATCGCCTATCTCATCAAGCCTGTGCATCAGCTCCCACACACTTGCACCTTCATCGTATTCGCGGCGAAAGCTTCCGTAATCCTTCAGAAAACTTATCCTGTTGAGGGTCTCCATCATATCTTCCCTTAACTGTTTATGGTCAAGAATGTCCTCAAATATATCACATCTGTACCGGGTCACCTCCGGATTCTCATACATCTGCGACATAACGCGCATTATATAATTCTGTTCTGCCTCCTTGGATGACAACTGCCTGCATATCATGTCCAATCCCAGATCATGCATGGTCACAGGGCTCAGTGTTTTAAACGAATACTTCGCTTCCGGAACCAAAAGGCTGTATTTTCCTGTTGCTTTTTCTCCCATATCCATACCTTTCAAATCATAATGTCAGAAACCTCTCTGACTAACTCACACTATCCGGCTTCTGTCTGCCTTCCATTAGGCTTCCATTGGCCTTCCATTGGCCTTCCATTGGCTTTTCATTGGGCTTCCGTCTCCCCTACATCGGTCTTTCATCGGTCTTTCACCGCGCTTCCATCTGTCTCAGTTCTACTTGCCAATTACCTTCATATATGCTGCGACCATCTCCACTACGCCGTCCACGCCGAGCTTCGCCTCATCAAGGCACAGGTCATAATGTCCTGAATATCCCCAGTTCTCTCCTGAGTAATAGTCATGATAGCTTCTTCGCCTGGCATCAGTCTCCTCCACAAGACTCTTTGCCTTTGATTCTGATATACCATGCTTGTCCATTATCCTCTTTATTCTGCTGTCTTTATCTCCGCACAGGAATATTCTCACTGCATCGTTCCTGTTCTTGAATGCAAAGTCTGAGGCTCTTCCCACTACAACACCATCCTGTCCGTCAAGCAATCTCTCAAGTACCTCCTCCGGAGTCTTTCTTCTCTTCACGACAAAGTCATCTGACACCGACTGCATCATAGAATCTATAGCCTTCTCTCCAAAGAAAAACGGATATTTGTCATACACACCCTTCTCCTTTGCCAGCCTTATTATCTCTTTCTTTGTGTAACATGCTATACCATATTTTGAGGCAAGTCTTGCTGCCACTTCATCACCATCACATCCACATTCTCTACCTATTGTAATTATCATTCTGTGCACCTCCGCTCGTTCATTCTTATATATATATAGAAATGTCTCATCTCTATAACTCATCAAACAGTACAATCACATTATATTACAATATAGCCGCAGCTGCATCCTGTAACTTGCAATATCTACCGCTTTAGAATCCCCGCTCCATACAAATAAAATTCTTATTAGAATTCCCGTTCCATACATATAAAATGCTTATCAAAAAGATCACACTCTCCAACTGTTTCAAAGCCAATCTTGGCGTATGTCGAAAGCGCCACCACATGTCCCTCTCTGACAAGTATATGAACGCCCTTCATGCCTCTGCTTTTCAGGACATCACAGGCATAGTTCATCATGGTTTTCGCAATCCCCTGGCCCTGCATATCCTTTCTGACGCACAGCCTTGAGAGTTCTCCCGATGGAGCCAGATCGTCTCTCCAGCACGTAAGTGCCTCAACGGCATCGTCGTGATCTATGGATATTGTGGCTACAATCTCTTCTTTGTCATTCTTCATAACAAACAGATCCTCGTTCTTCAGGTCAAATGCTATGGTATTCTCGTCAGGATAATTCTCGCTCCACTCACATGGTCCACCTATCATGGCATGATAAAGTGAGAGCAGTTCTTCTTTGTCTTCTGGTGTTGCATTTGTTATCTGCATATGTCTAACCCTCTTTAATCATAAATTATTTCTTTTCTATCCCTGGAAGCTCACTCAATTCCATAGAATTTAGCGTTCTCATCTGCTGTACCGCCAGGTCATGCAATAACTGCATTCTCTCTGCCTGACTCTTTCCCCGCTCTATCAATATCGCATTATAGCTTTCAAGATTTGCCAGAACCAAAAGCTGATTGAGTGTAGCGTCATCACGTATGTTGGCATCTTTCTTTTTCTTCTCATCTCTCCACTCTTTTGCCGTCTTGCCAAATAAAACGGTATTGAGCAGGTCAGCTTCGCTTGCGTATGTATTAGATATCTGCCATTGTGTAAGCTCTGGCGGTATGAGATTATTCTTTATAGCATCTGTGTGGATCCGATAATTCAGTTTTGATATCTCTCTATTCAAGTTCCATGATAAGGAGAGTCTGCTGTTCTCGTCGGTCTTCAACCTTCTGTAATCTTTAATAATATACAACTGAAACTCTGGAGAAATCCATGTAGCAAACGACATCGCAATGTCGCTATGTGCATATGTTCCACCATACCTGCCAGCTTTAGATACCATACCTATTGCACTTGTCGTTTCAATCCACTTTTTTGGCGACATCGTAAATGCATTTGCCCCAGCCTGCTTTCTAAACCCCTCGAATTCGAGGGGTTTAAAATTATCATTGTGTAATTTTTCCCATAGTCCTAAAAATTCTAATACGTCTCGATTTCTCATCCAATTTTGAATTACAGCCGTCGGATCATCACTCTTATATCTTGCAATATCAGTGAGTGACAAGTATTCGTTTTCAAAATCCTGAGTATATATCCCTATATCCACACCATTTGCATGAATTGTTTCCTTAACCATCTTCGCCATCCTTATCCCTCTTTTCTCACTCCAAGCACACCACTATCCCTTTAATGTCTCCTGTAAATTCAATCTATGTCCTTTCCAGCCTCTTCAAGCTAAAATAAATAATATTTACAAATCCGAAACCTCCGCCCCAAATGTCTGTTGACTTTTTCTTTAGCATGATTTATTCTTTACTTATTAAGAAATGGGTTTTCTACTGGGTAGGGTTTTACACCTGACAAGGCTTGCTCGTTTCTTTTTTTATTTCTAAAACATCGTACAGATACATTTTCCCAGAAGCGGCATGTCTGATCAATAATCTTGCACTAAACACATTGTATCGCTCAACCTCACCACTTTCATCGTAAACCGGTAACGCAAATCTGGTATCATATCTATACCATCCATTTTTAGCATTACGGCTATGTTTCTCTTTTTTATTTTCTTCCACTGTTTTAGATGTTGCTATTTCAATGATCTCCGGAATTGTCTGAGCCGCATTTGCCTTTGCTTTTGCCACTGTCCCTTTAATATGTTTTGTGTAATTAGATCCTGTATACTCATCTGGCAGGTCCGTACCAATATAAACTATATCTCCAGTCTCTGCTATAGAATAAAACTCTCCCACATACCGGCGCAGATATTTCTCAACATCAGACCATGTTATGGATCGTTTTCCTTTAAAAATAATATCATTGATAACTACAATATTATTCCCATCCACATCCTGTATAACGGCAACATTCCTCTGTGGTGTCTTCATCTCATTTGGCTCAACATTGTCAATGAGCTCCATATATCTGAGCATATGCCTTCTCACCTGATCATCCGATCTGCGATAACACTCAACCAGATATCTCTCCTCGGCACTGTAATCTACACCAATGTTTTCAGCCCCATCATCGCCAAGCAGGTCTGCCAATGACATATCAAGTGCCCTGCTGATAACAATCAGCTTATCCGCCTGTGGATTGATCTTCTTCTTTTTCCAGTCATTTATCGTGCTGGTGGAAATCCCCGTTCTTCTCGAAAGCTCTGATTGGCTCATATTCAGTTCGTCAAGCCTTGCAAATATCTTCTCATATACCTTCACAATGTACCCCCGTTTCGCTTCCGACTTTTCGGATATTGTAGCACATATCCACCTTTACTGCAATATCTTAGATTCGATTTTCACTCCCGCCGTGCTATATTGTTCTCAGCAAATGAATGTACAAAGGCGCACAAGCTCCCAACGGAACTGTGCGCCTTTGTATTTTAAGGGAAATGACTAAGTAGTAAATGGTTGTACAAGCCATTCACCAGACTCTGTAACTTTGTAATATTTGTCCTCATCAGTATCGACCAGAAGGACTGGGATAATGCCGCTGTCCAGCACGGTTCCATCAATGTAATTGTGTGATTCGCCATCATAGTAAATATCGTGAAATCTTGGATCCCCGGCTATTTCGGCTGTGCCAACGTGACCGGCTACGACCTTCATATCAAGTCCTTCTATCTTCCCGGTCTCCGCCGGGTATTTGTTGACATAAGTATCCTCGCTGGTCATCCATTCCCACATGTCACCGGCTTCCTCATCGATGCCAGCATGGACAAATATCGTGTTGCCCTCTGTAAAATACCTCGGAAGATTCTCGATCCATCTTATATATCTGTCATCATCATATTCCCGGGCATCATCTGCGTCGTCATCAAAGACTCCTATCAGCCGGGTTATACTTGAATCGCCTAAAAGGACAAATTCTTCATGGTTACCCATAAGTGCAAGAACCTTATCAGGTCCATATTCCTTCTGCAGACTCATTATCCTATCAAGGACTGCATAACCATCTGCGCCTCCATGAATGTAGTCTCCCAGCAGGCAAAGCATAGTATCGGGCTCATCCAGGTGATCTCTCACCAATGCTAAAGCGTCCTCGAACTCTGCCATACAGCCATGAATATCACTCATACAATAATCCTCATAAGCGCTCCTCCCTGTTCTCCTGAACATCAGTCTCCTGTGTAGAATTCCTTTCCGTCATCAAGCCTTATCGCCGCAAGCCGCCCGCTTCTTCTCACCGCACCGCAGTCGATGGCGATGTGATTATTCTGTCTGTATATATATCCCGGTCTGGGATTACCCGGTATCCCTTGTGTAGGCGTGTGCCCTGTCACAACATAAGTGTCGTCAAAATACTGAATATCATACTCCGCTCTTGCCCATATGAGTTCTTCGATCGTGTAATCCTCGATAGGTTTGCCCGGGTAAAAATCCCCTAGTCCGCCGTGCACAAGTAGATATTTCTGTCCAGCTACCGATATCTCCTCTATCTCTGGCATATCCTCTATGAAGTCAATGATCTCTTGCTGCTTCGCTCTGTCCAGTGCCCGAAACCCATCTATAGTCGTCTTGCTGCCATTATACTGCCAGGTTACCAGATTCTCCAACATCTCCTCAGATACTCCAGCCAACGACTGCTCCGTTATATCAGTAGTCATAAAAAACTTAAGACAGTCAAGCGCCATATCCTCATGATTGCCAAGCATGCAGATTGCATTTGGCATGCTCATGATCTTGAGCAATGTTTTGATCGGATCTGGGCCTCGATCCAGAACATCGCCCAGTATGTAAAGGGTATCCGTCTCCTTCAATTTGATCTTGTTCAAAAGCTCGGTGAATTTGTTGTACATTCCGTGAATATCTGAAATAACATATGTAGCCACTTAAATCGCCCCCCCAATATTTATAATATTAATCCCAGCATATACACATTTTCCAAATCATTCGTCCAAATTGAATATTGTCCATCAAGGTATCTACCATGTGGATTATTATACTGGTAGCTTGAATCTGTATGACCTGTCTTACAGTTATACTGCGTCAATATCTGTCCTCGCTGTATTTGACAGAACAATTACCATTTGCTTGTTCATGTAAGAATCACACTTTCTTTTTTCTAACATTTTTATAATATTTCTATCGCTTTCATCTGAATTATCCTCCATGCCTATGCCATATAAAAACATGTCATCGTAATTACTAGGGATATCTTTTCGATATTCATATACTTTATATGACCAGTCTTCTCTGTTAACGACAGCAAAATTCCTACCTATCTGTAAGTACGGTTTAATATCTTTGAACAAAAGAACATCTTCTGCTTTTCTTTCTATATTGCGCGGAGCTTCATGAAGAACAATCTCAATCGCAGGTTCTATAGTATCATCTTTTGTTGAAGTGATTACGCCGTCCAAATCCTTTGGAGCAGCGTACACATCCATACTAAATTCTACGTCGATCATTCCAACTCCATAAACATATAGATTCTTATACTTTTCAGCCGGAACATCTGAAATCATCAGATAATTGTGGTAATACCCATCCTCAAAACAAATTGACAACCTAACGTTTCTTGCTAAGTATTGCCTAAGCTCATTAAATTGAATTGCCATAGTGTATCATCTCACTTTCTTTTATAACTCTTTTTCCATAGCACATGAACGGTATCAGGTACACATGAACATACTTATTCATGTTCTGTTCATCTCTCGTTCATCTCTCGTTCATCTGCACCTGACACCTTGTATATCTGACACATAAGTGTGATCAATTTAATTATTAAGCTCTTGACTGCCCAATTCATGCATAGAATCTCTCACCTGTTTCCAGGCAGATACATGCAAGCCGGCCATTTGACAGACCACAGCCGCAATCCAACATGTACACATTTTTCAAATCATTCACCCAGATCGAGTGATTTCCGTCAAGGTACCTGCCACGTGGATTGTTATACATGTAACCTGAATCAGTATGTCCTACCAAGGATATATAACCTTCTACGCCTTGGTGCCAATACTCTTCCATATTTTGAAGCCCGTCTAGGTACAACTTATCGTCCTGCTCCCCATGTGATGGATCAATTGTCATCGCATGTGCTAGAAGATAGCGCTCTCTGCCAATATTGATTTCAGTCTGTAATGGCAAGTTCATTATCAAATCAGCTAAATTCAGCATGTCAACCTGTGTGAGTCTGTTCTTCATGAGATCAAACGAATTGTAACGATACGGCGCTATATTATATCTCTTCTTTTCAACCATTCCATAGTAAGAATAAATATATTCCGCGAGCATGTGATCGTGATTGCCTTGAACCCACTTCACGTTTACATGCATGCTTAGCCTCAAAATGCTAAAGTAAACGCCAACCGGATCTGGATTCTCCCCTCCGCGATCAAAGGCATCCCCAAGCAGGATGACTTCATCCTGTCTTGATGGGGCTATCTGATCTATCATCTTGTCAAACTTTTCCAGCGAGTTATGTATATCAGCAATGGTGTAATGTATGTATATGCCCCCTTTATATTCCGTGGTGATTCCTCCCTCCATATTGGTCCTCCCCAGAACCTATAGTCCCAAATATTCCACGACCCATACTCTCTGCGATAATAATTAGATTTACCGTAATACGCATCTTCATTATCTTTCATATTACGACGGATCTTCTTATTTGCCTGTCTCTTGGCATATTTCGTTTTACCACCAACTTTAAATACTGGTGTTTTCTTATAACTCCGACTCATTGTAAACCCTTTCCTATCGTCAAATAGTTGAGATACGACCTTCTTTCATCTTTTTCATTCAAAGTCATACGCTCAACATATATTGGATTAATATGCTCATGTTCAAACTCTCCTTGATAAGCTACTCCGTCAAATTTAATGTCTACGCAAATCTGAACATCTGAATAATCCCCTTTAAGCTTTTTATAAGACTCATAATCATCATCAAAATAATTGAGTATTATTCCCACTTTTTCACAAAACTCAGTTGTATTCCACCCCCCACAAAGACTTCTTACTATGTCACCATGCCTAAAATCGTGTGGTATAAACACAAAGTCGAACAACGATTTATTATAAGGTAAAGTCCCTACTGCTGTATTACACTTTCTATAATACTTCCTATCCTTTTTAATCTGAACTAGTGCCTTGGATATCCTATCCCTTAATGCATCATCAGATATTTTGTTCATAAAAACATTTAGCCATTTTACTTTTTCTTCATATGAAATCATAATGTGATTTGCAACAATCGTTGCCTTCTCCAAGTCTGTGAATTCATGATGAATGCTATGCAGGTAAGCCCTTGTGTCTTTTGACGGAATAAATTCATCAATAAAATTTCCCATTTTCTCCTCATTCTTTTTTTGCTCTAAAAGGTTATAATAAGAATATTCAAATTGATTGATTAATTTTATTTTTCCAATCATTTAGGTTCATTCGCAGCTTTCCTCTAATAATGGCATGATCCGAGATCTCCCCTGATATTGGGGTATCAATGATGTCGTTGCAATATACATCTACCACTTGCCCCAGCATAGTACCCATACTATAAAAGACATAGTCGATATGATTATGGCATTCAGGGGTTTTCCATGTTGCCATCTTTCTGTCCGCTGGGCGCGTGGCGTTAAATAATGCCGGCTCAAATGATCCAGATAGCTTCTGGATAAATCCGCTATCGGGAGAGCTGTTGAAGTCTCCCAGACATATGAATTGCATATCCTCAATTCTTTTATATGCTATACACTCTTTGAATAGCGAGCGTTCAAAGGCTGCTCTTAGTTCTTTTCTTTCGCTCTGGTACCACTCGGGTCTGTCTTCATTGGAGATATGTGGCATATGGACATTTAATATCCTGAAATAGCCATAGTCCGTAGTAACACCCACATAGTTATACAATAGCGAATCTGCCAAATTGTCAAGCGTTCTGGTTTGGTGCTCATGATACCCCTCTCTGTTTACCAGTAAAATATTTATTGCGGATCTGTAATTACTACTTGTATACGCTTTTGGTAATACTACCACATAGTTCGGAAATTCTTGTTTAATTACATCTATATATTTACCATCTGTTCCAGGGATCACCTCAGATAAGCCAACTAACCATGCATCAGGGGCTTCACTCTTTATACACCTGCAAGCTCTTTTTAACCGCTCTCCAAAAGGTTCTTTTGTTATTCTCCAATTATATCCAGCGACATTCAACGAAACAACATATTTTTCATTCATTATAGACTCCTCCTAATATATAAATTGTAGGGATTAAAACACCTAACAACCCGTCAGGGCTTTTCCCCCTCTCATCAATTTAGCTTCTTGCTCCTAATTATACATTTCGACCTGTTTATAAATCCGCACAAAACTCAGTTTTGAAAATAAATTTCATATAAATATGACATAGAGACGATGCACTTCCTGCTTTATTTATCATTTTCTTGTTCCTTTTCTTCGGTATACGCCTTTACAAGTTCCCTTAACACCACAGCCGGCATCCTTTTTTCTACTCTACAAAGCGTTTTGAATCTAAAATACAAGTTCTCGCGTATCGTAAAAGTAATCTGAATGTTTTTATTTTTGTTATACTTCATCCCTATCCTCCTCTACAAACTTTCCTATCTCCACATACTTTATAGCCTTTATCTTTTTCTTAATATGTGCTGATTATATCAACGGAATCTGTTTATAAATAATCACAAATATCAATTTTCAGATTTTTAGGGTAAAAAAAGAGAGCCAATCGGCTCTCATGAATAAATATCTGCAAATAAAGGATAATGATCCGAATAATCCATTGAATAAAACACATTCCTTTCTCTTATTTTTCCAACAAATTTCTCACTATTTTGTATTAAAATATGATCTATTTGCGTTGGTGGATTATAATTTGTGGTTAGGATTCCAGCTTTCCCCATTAAAATTATTCACATTCCATGTCATTATCTTCATTTATCATTTTCCTCATACTTCTTCAAAGTTTCTTTCAATATCATCTTGATACGTTCTCTATATGAGCTATCACCGTTCCTGTCAGGAAGTACCTCAACACACCCACTATACTGCAAAACCCAGAATGTAAAACTATTAAGATTTACCTCTACTTCAATATCATAGTATGTGATATCATTTTCAGTATATCCTATTTTTATAACCTCAATATTATCAGAAAACCAATCCACTATCTGAGTAAACTGATCCGAATCAACTCTTATCCTTACCTTTTCCACCTTTCCGGTATACAAGTAAGGATTCTCCATCCGGTATTTAAACAAATTCTCTAACTCGTCAATTCCGGCTTCTTTCTTTGTCATAGCGCGTGCTCTGTTCACAGAAACATCCTGCATCAAATCGACACGATATAACTTGTATTTTTGATATGTATTCCTTTCTGTTTCAAGATCAGCTCCAAGCATATAATATCGTCCATTTGAATAAATGATCTCAAACGGCGAACAAATTCTATGTACATCCCTTTTGTATTTCTCAGGCATTTCTGGAAATTCTTTCCCTTGTTTTCCATATGGAACCAATCTTACCTTTTGATCTCCATAATCATATACACATAAATTAAACTTCACCTTTTTGCCCTGATTAATAGCTTCTCTTATTAAATGCACTTGTTTTAAGACGTTACTCTCGATACGCCCAACATTTTCGTCTATATCCTCATCTCCAACAATATATGGTTGGTTATTCATTCTGTGACAGTATTTTGTAAAATCAGACAACTGTCTTCCTGCCAACAACGTTACTCTTTTAGCAAGGTTATCCGCTTCTTTTTTCGTTAATATCTTACTATATAATATACTATCAATAAGATACATCCACTCGCTATCTGACAATGCTTCCATCATCCAATAACCTCTGGTTCGTCTTCCTTCCAAATCCATTTTGCAAAAATAAACTTCACGCATATCTGCGGAACACTGCTTTATTAATTCATCACATTCTTCCTCTGTCTCATATGGCTTAACCATCATTTTAGCCATAAATCCTTCGATCGCATTTCGTCCTATTTTATACCCCATTTCGTCGGCTTTTTTGGATATTGCTTTTATTCCAAGTACGTTTTCTCTGCTTGAATGTTCACGCAATATTTGACGGATCACATCATAATTAGTCATCTGCCCCACCTCTGTACTGTACTTCATAACTAAAACCTCTTTTCTAAGCTGTTTTATACTATATTTCTGCCCTTCTCGATAAAATCTGCCATGTGTGTACTCTCAACATACGCAAAATTTTTAATCGCCAAGCAGCTCTGACAACGACATATCAAGTGCTATACAGATAACAACCACTTAGTTTTCATTCTGTATGGCTTCAAGAAAGAGCATGGCCTCAATGGCTGGCGTCTTTGAAGCATACTCTGCTTTTTCTATTCCATTTGTGAGCAGCAAGCGCTCCCACAATTTCGGGTAATTTGCAAAGTCAAATCTATTGTCATCCAAGATCACATATTCGTCTATCTCAGGATGCGCAATCAGATAATTCTGAATTCCTTCACCCCTGTTCCCCCAGTTGTCTATTGTCTTATCAGCAATGCATAATCCGTATTTCTCAAATTTAGACATAAGATACTTGTAATCGTCATTGTTTTCCGGAATTATTTTCCAGTCAGACGTCAGAACAAGCTTCGCATCTCCAAATCCTTTCATCGCCTTCTTTAATATCAATATTCTTGTATTGTCAACTCCAACTCTTCCATTTGGCGAGCCCTCCACTGTTGTCCTGGTGTTTAATACACCATCTATATCCAGAAATACTGCAAACCCCATACGTCACTTCTCCTTCTCGTTTTTTATCTTTATGTTACCATATTACAATCATTTTACCCTAAACAACAGTCTCCTGTATAGAACTCTTCTCCGTCATCAAGCCTTATCTCTGCCAGCCGCCCACTTCTTCTCACCGCACCGCAG
The DNA here is from genome assembly GCA_902461735.1 of uncultured Coprococcus sp. Lineage (GTDB taxonomy): Bacteria > Bacillota > Clostridia > Lachnospirales > Lachnospiraceae > Coprococcus. The sequence goes on along the minus strand of CABPYV010000004.1, from coordinate 6,690 downwards.
TCGATGGCGATATGATTATTCTGCCTGAATATGAAGCCTGGTCTGGGATTGCCCGGTATGCCCTGAGTTGGCGTATGGCCTGTCACAACATACGTGTCATCAAAATACTGAATGTCATACTCTGCCCTTGCCCATATGAGTTCCTCGATGGTGTAATCCTCAATTGGTTTGCCAGTATAAAAGTCACCGAGTCCGCCATGTACAAGTAGATATTTCTGCCCAGAGACTGATATGTCCTCTATAGGATAATATTTTCACTCTAATATCATTTTAAACGCTTCATAATTTCTGCCTTTTCCGGCAACAGCAAACTCTATTACAGCAAAATCCAACATGTAGTCCTGTACGATTTTCTTATAAGCACGCGCAACTATCTCCGGAGAATTTTCAAATGCGCCACAACCAAATGCTCCTAAAATAAGTACATCAACTTTTTGTCTTTTTGCTAGTTCAATAATTCGTCGGCCTCGCTTCTCATGAATGTCCAGCAACTCCCTTTCATTTGGCATTGTACGTTTCATATTCATTAGATTTTTGTATGGGGATCTCAAATCAGGCGCAGCACACGTTATAACATCAGTTTTGTACCACTTATCCTCAGCCATCAATTCAGGTTCTGTGGTATCTGTTTTTATAACCACTATTTCTGGTGTATATATACAATCATCATTTGCAATATTTGAAAATGCTCCCTTTAACCTAAGACTCTTATGCCTGTCATGATAATTTTGTCTTATATGTCTCTCAGAAATACACGGATACAATGTACTACATCTACAAAGTCCTTCCTCCTGTGCTGTGCAACCTTCCTTAACTCTTCCTCCAGGTCGGAATGCATTCGCAAAATTTAGGACGCATACTCTTTTTCCAGATTGCTTATACTCAGAAGCAGCCTCATAGGATCTTCTGGCAGATACAATAAGTTCGGCCGGTTTATTGTACCGATGAACAACGTCATCTGGTTCAGATAATAATGGACCGTCCAACACAATGAACTGTCCCTTTATCGAATTGCTAATCGCCGCTTTGAGGGCATCCTCTCTACCGCACATCCTCATCGTATCTTTAAATATTTCTATTAGTTTTTTTGTTCTTTTATCATTCATGCGGAGCATGCTCACATCCCATCTTTTATCTTAAAAAATTGATAATCTCTCACATATCAGACTTGAATTTATCTTCTCTACAAGGTAAATATCTCTTACGTTCCCGCACATCCTATTCATTAGAATCTGTTTTCTTTTTTGATTTAACTTCTTCGATTTTCTCTTTGGCATCTTCTATACTTTTACCATCAATATAATATGCAATCGCTGCTCGACCAATACCGTTTGTTCCAGCTCCAGCAATTGTAGCACTAACGGCAGATCCTGCCCCCGGCCATATAGCATTGATAAATTTAGATCCTTGCTGTGCAGCTAGCTTCAATCCATATCCAACCGCGCCTATGCACATTATATGTGGTGTCGCATGTGGTGTCGTATATGGTGTCAACTACTCTTTTGGTTGGATTTCCTCAAAATCTGCATCTTCAATATCTATGATGTTATCCGCTTCTTTATTTTCTTCACTAAAGTCTCCCATAAAGAACCATTTATATGCCCTGTCCGCAATAACCTTAGTCTCAACCAAATCTAATCCGCCTCCAATTACTGCACCAACACCTGGAAGCATTTTACCAAGATTCACAATACCCTTTGTTCCAAATTTAGTTACAAATCTGAATCCGACCTTTTGATTGATTTTTGTAAGCACCTTACCCGGTATCTTCTTTATAAGTCCATTTGCAAGCTTAACGCCAACCTTTATACCAGCCTGTTTAATTAACTCACTAACCGCCACGCCAGCAAGACAAGCATATACAAATGTCTGTGTCTGATCACTGTTTAGCTCATCTCCTGCCATATATGCAACACAGGCAATCATACGCATCTGAACATACATTACACTTCCTACATTTGCCGGGAGCGTAACAGGCATAGTAATGATACCGCCAAATCCTGTTACAAATCCAGATGTCGTGCATTTTACAATCTGATTCTTCAACATTGCTTTACATGCTTCTTCTTTTGTCTGATACTTTTTCAGATAATCTTCTGCCATGTCCTCTACACTCTGACTAACCTTTGGTACTCCGTTTAAACATTTATCATAACAGGAATCCAATAGCTTCATTACATCTTCTTGGGATATGTTTTTCTTTTCCTTTGTCTTTTCTTTATCACTCATTTATTTACACCTATTACAGAATCTTCTCTGTCCACTCTTTTTCCTTAAATCCAGTCAGCACGAAACCATCATCAACGACAAGCGGCCTCTTCACCAACATGCCATTTGTCGCAAGGAGCTGTAACTGCTCGTCCTCGCTCATGTCCGGAAGCTTGTCCTTCAGTTTCATCTCCTTATACAGCATGCCGCTCGTATTAAAAAATCTTTTGAGTGGCAATTCACTCTTCTCATACCATTTCTTCAGTTCCTCGTATGTTGGATTGTCGTCCACAATGTGGCGCTCCGTGTATTCAATCTTATTCTCGTCCAACCATTTCTTTGCCTTCTGGCAAGTTGAACACTTTGGGTAACATATAAATTCCATGTTCGGTCCTCCTTTTGCAAATACTTATTTATCTCAGTACATACCATTCTTCACCAAATTCTTCATAAATTTGAACCGCTGACGGATCATCAAGTCTCTCTGTAATACCTGTTTCTGATTCAAGGAAAACAAACTCTTCATTGTCATCTATAACCCGAATTCCATATAATTGCTTTAACGGATAATCCATGATAGTTGTCCCTTCCGTTTTACGCTCTGAATCAATATTAACATGATACAAATATTCCGTACAATTTTTCAGAGTTGTATCATCCCAAAAATCCACAATTTCAAATTCATCATAATGTTCCAAAAGGTAGGCATATTCCTTTTCTATCGATTCGAACGGTGCCTGTTCATACAATCCGTAAATATGTTTTTTCCCTTTTGTATCAATAAAATAGCCTTCGACATATGGCTCAGAATAAGAAGATACCGACATGATAAATACTATTTTCTGTTTCTCCAAAAGATTATCAACATCATACTTAACACTAGACTTACTTGGTCCATTCACATCATTTTTTTCTCCATGATTGTTATTTTCACATCCTGAAACACTAAAAAGCACAACCACAATTATTACTATAAATAGTTTCTTTTTCACTCAAAACGCCCTCCCGGCATAATGCAATCCACTACTTAGTTAGTCTATTCTTAGTCCAGTTATTTCTCCCTTACCAGTTCCCCCACGCTCTCCACATGGCACGATACCTTCTGATTGATGTCAGTTTTCGGGAACCGATCCAGACTAATGTTGACTGTAGCAAAATATCTCCGTTTGTTCACGGAAACATATCAACATATTCTGTAGCAAAAAAGTATTGATACAACTCGCTATCCATATCACAGCCTGAACCTTGCCCGTCTACGGAGAAAGTTCAACTTTTTTATTCGTTTCTACTATTATAGTGATTCCAACAGAAAAGCCAAATTTAGCGAAGAACTGCCATCTCTCCACATTGTCTGTTCTTCGTACAGAGAACAGGTCAACAGCTATTTTTTGCCCCGACTGATGGCCCAACTCCCATTCACTCGACCTCGGCAAGCTGAAAATTTTAATGGCGATGCTGCTACTTCTTCGCATTCTCTTCCAGTTCCAGCATGTACTTATCAAAGTCAGACATAAATAATCTGTCCTGAATGACACGGTATTTTTCAAATTCAGTTTCAGCTTTTACCTTGGCAATCTCAGCAGTGATTTTGCCTGCATCCTGAAGAACCTCTCTGTCATCTGCCATCAAGAATAGATCCAGTCGTTTTGCCCAGTCCTCCATTGTCATCGGAATGTGACGTTCTGCGCGGTCCTCTGCTAAGTCCAGATAAGCAGATACAATACGCTCCAGTGAGCGCATTTCTTTCTCTGAAAGATAATTCTTCGCAATGCTCACATCGCTTTTTACAATCTTACCTTCCGGTGCTGCTGCCCAAGTGGTTAATCCCATGTGTGGCTTATCTGCATCGGCTCGCTCATAAATCAACTCCGCTGCCGTATGTCCATGAATTGCATAATGCATCTTGTTTTGGACCTTTGCAAAGAACTGCTTTGTCGTTTTTGCCGTACGGTCATAATCGAGAGCAGTAGCATAGATGTCTGTTATCTTCTGATAAAATCTACGCTCAGAAAGACGGATTTCACGAATCTGCTCAATCAAACGGTCAAAGTATTCTACCGTAAGTACGGATCCACCATTTTTCAGACGTTCATCATCCATGACCCAACCTTTGATGGTGTAGTCTTTTGCAATCTGATTCACCCATTTACGGAACTGTACCGCACGATCAGAATTGACTTTAAAACCTACAGCAATAATCATCTCCAGAGAATAATGATTTGTGCTGTAGCTTTTTCCATCAGCGGCAGTTATCCGAAAATTTCGGATAACTGACTCCTCCTGCAATTCGCTATCACTAAATATTTTTTTGACATGATAATTTATGGTCCGGACATCTACATCATATAGTGTTGCCATCATCTTCTGTGTCAGCCATATATTCTCATCCTCATAGCGCATCTCAATACTATCCTGTTGGTCGCCGACAGACGCAACATAAGTTAAGTATTCTGCTGCACTGGAGCGGATGGTTACTTCGTCGTTTTTCTTTTTCAAATAGGATGCCTCCTCATATTTGTTCTACTCCTCATCTATTTTATCTACATCTATATCTGATATCGCAATACAATCTAAATTTTTTACATTTAAATATACCATCTTGTATTTTTCACTTATATTTTTTGAAGCAAAAACATATATATACTTTTCTTTTCCAATAGCCGAATTCAACATATCTAATTTATTTGTTTTTCCAAACATACAGTCTTCAATCATTTTTTCACTTAACACGCATTTTACTTTTTTTATTGATCCATCAAAGTTCTCACTAAACACTATATTATAATCACCATTTTGTTTTCGAAATACTTGTCCCTTGCCGAAATAGATATATCGATATTTGTCCTTATCTGTAATTTCTTTATGTTTCTTTATTCTTTTAAACAAATAACCTAATTTATATGTATAAATTTGTTTTCTCTCAAACTCTACCTCTACTTCATCTTCATACAGCGTTCCATTTCTATAAGCATTTACAAATGAGCATACTAAAGAATTTAAACAATAATAATTAGCTTTTCTTTCTTCAATGTTTCTCCGCTTTTTTCTTATTTGTTTTTCTCTTTCTTTAAGATTAATTTCTTGCTCTGTTGGTAATGTATGTTCTATAATTCTATGTCTTTCAGGTCGTGTCATATGAAAACATATGCCTTTACCTGTTATTTCTTTACATTCATGTTTTTTTGTATTGTTTCTATTTACGTCTTTCTCCAAAAAATCTCTATATATTTCACACGAGTCACTATGCATGTTGTCCTGTTGAGACATTATAAAATGAGGAATCATTTTTCTGTCAGAGGCATATGTATCCATATTTTTGCACGTAATTCCTGCATAACAATCTTTTCCTGCACAAATAAACGCCTTTTTATCTTTTAATTTTCCATCTATCCACAATTCATTGGCTTCTATTGCACCTACATATTCTTCAATTTCTAAACTATACGCTACTTCAATCTTGGCCATATTTCAATTCCTTTCATTATGTATCAGTCTTTTTTTTCAATTGCTCAAACTTAAGCTGATATGCAATTAACCTCGGTATATATTCTGGAGGAGTTCTTCTCGCTGTTTCCCAATCTTCTAATGTACGAACAGGAATGCCGGTATGTTCCGAAAATTCTTTTCGTGTCATTCCAGTGCTTTCTCTTAATTCTTTTATCTTATTTGCCAAATCCATATCTATTACCTCAAATTGCTTTTATATTATAACATGCTGCTTCATCCCACGCAATGCGTGGTTATAATTATTTTATTCTCTATACGTTTGCTATGTTAAAATCATCATATAACACTTCTACCTTTTCTCTCTCAGCTTTCAACCAATGCTGTATAACTAATACTTAGTCTCTGCATAATTCGCCTTACTTTCTACCGAAGTTACATCAAGTTCATACAACTCCAATTTCACCTCAACATAATCATCTGCTTTTCGTTGGAACAAGAGAACACACCGTCTCCACATGCCCACTATGGCAAAACTGATCAACTACCGCAACCTTCTTCGCCTCATACCCCTTCTCCTGAAGTATCTTCACATCTCTCGCCAGGGTTGCCGGGTCGCAGCTCACGTAGACGATACGTTCCGGCGCCATATGGACCAGAGTATCCAGAAGAACCTGATCACAGCCCTTTCGCGGTGGGTCCACGACCACGACGTCCGCATGTGAGCCATCGCCGCCCTTCTTATATATATCTGGAACGACTTCCTCTGCCTTGCCAACGAAGAACTCGGCATTTGTGATCCCGTTGATCTCAGCATTATGTCTTGCATCGTCTATAGCCTGTGGAACGATCTCCACTCCATATACCTTCTTTGCCTTCTGGGCGAGGAACAGGGATATGGTTCCTATTCCGCAGTACATGTCCCACACGGTCTCATCACCGGACAGGGCCGCATACTCCAAAGCCTTGTTGTACAGGACATTTGTCTGGACAGGATTTACCTGATAGAAGGACAATGGGGATATCTGATATTTGATG
>CABPYV010000003.1:0-226748 GCA_902461735.1 uncultured Coprococcus sp. | reverse complement strand
AATTGAGTTGCAAGAACAATTTGTAGACTTTATCAAACATGTCGACAAATCAAAATTGCTCTCTCTCATCAAACTACTGGAACAACTGATTACTTACCTATATAATGTGTTTATAATATACCGACAAGACAAAGGGGAGGAGGTAGAAAAATATGAATAATTTCGACTTCTTAAGGGATGAACCAAGATTTGCCGCATTTGCTGGGGTTGCAATATCGGCTGAGAGAATAATTCTTATAGATCCTGATGTGTGTATACTCAATTGCCGCAGGGCTATGGAGTTTGCAATAAAATGGATTTATTCAGTTGAGACTTCACTTGAAACGCCGTATCAGGATAATCTTCACAGTTTATTGAATTCAGAGGACTTCAGAGATTATGTGGGAAATGACCTGTGGAGACGATTGGATTATATACGAAGAAAAGGCAACAGTGTGGCTCACAATAACAGGCGTCAGGGATTTGACGAGGCTATGCTTTGCCTGGAGAATCTGCATATATTTATGGACTTTATTTCATGTTGTTATGTACGGGGATATGAGCAGAGAGAATTTGATAGAAATGCCATATTGAACAGACGTGAAAATGCCAAGAAATTCAGGGAGAATGCTGAGAATGCAAAGAGCCAGCTCAAAGAACAGGAAGAGTTGATTCGCCAGAATCAGGAAGAGATTGAAAGACAGAAGATAGATCTAAAGACATTGGCTGAGGAAAATGCAGATCTCAAGGAGAAGTTATCTGCACGCAGTCAGGTACAGAGGCAGCGTTATAAGCAGCATCCGCTTGATATATCTGAGTTCGAGACAAGGAAACTCTATATAGATGCTATGCTTGAGGACGCAGGATGGGTACAGGGATCAGACTGGATCGATGAAGTTGATGTTGATGGTGTTCCTAGCAGGTCAGGAAATGGACGGGTGGACTATGTGCTTTACGATGATACACAGATACCACTTGCTATTATAGAGGCAAAGAAGACATGTGTCGGAGTTGAGGCAGGCAGATATCAGGCGAAGGAGTATGCAGACAGCATTGAGAGAAAGTATGGCAGAAGACCTGTTATCTTCCTTACAAATGGGTTTGAGACGCATATTATTGATGGACAGTATCCGGAGAGAAAGTGTTCGTGCATTTACTCCAAAAGGGATCTGGAAAAGTGGTTTAATCTGAGGTCTATGAGGACAAGTCTCAGAAACGTAACGGTAGATAAGACAATTGCCGGACGTTATTACCAGGAGGCAGCGATAAAAGCAGTGTGCGATGCATTTGACCAGAAGAACAGAAGAAAAGCATTGCTTGTCATGGCTACAGGTTCTGGTAAGACACGAACAGTAATCGCACTTTGCAAGATACTGATAAATGCCGGATGGGTGAAGAATATTCTGTTTCTGGCAGATAGAAATTCGCTTGTTACGCAGGCTAAGCGTAATTTTGTGAATATGCTGCAGGATTTATCCTGTACGAATCTGGTGGAGGAGAAGAATAATTATAATGCAAGGTGTGTATTTTCCACATACCAGACCATGATCGGATGCGTTGACAGTGCAAGTGACAAGGGTGGAAGAATATTTACCTGCGGACATTTTGATCTGATCATATGTGATGAGGCGCACAGGTCAATATATAACAAGTATAAAGATATATTCACTTATTTTGATGCACCGCTTGTGGGACTTACGGCGACACCGAAGGATGAAGTGGACAAGAATACTTATGATATATTTGAACTTGCAAATGGAGTTCCTACATATGGCTATGATCTTGCACAGGCTGTTGAGGATGAATATCTTGTTGATTATATGACAATTGAGAGCAAGGTAAAGTTCCTTGATGAGGGAATTGTATATGAAGAACTTTCGGACGCAGATAAGGAAGAGTATGAGAAAACATTTGTGACAGAGTCTGGGGATGTACCGGATAAGATAGAGTCCGCTGCGCTTAATTCCTGGTTATTCAACAAGGATACAATAAGAAAAGTCTTACGTGTATTTATGGATAATGGAATCAAGATAGATTACGGGCAGAAGATAGGAAAAACAATAATATTTGCAAAGAATCATACTCACGCAGAGAAGATATTTGAAGTATTCAATGAGGAATATCCGCATCTTGTTGGGTACGCGGAAGTTATAGATAATCAGACAAAATTTGCGCAGAAAGCAATAGATGACTTTTCTGATCCTAACAAATTGCCACAGATAGCCATATCAGTTGATATGCTTGATACAGGAATAGATGTTCCAGAGATACTCAATCTGGTATTTTTCAAGAAGGTAATGAGTAAGGCAAAATTCTGGCAGATGATAGGAAGGGGAACCAGACTTTGCGAAGGACTGCTGGACGGTAAAGATAAAGAGTTGTTCTATATATTTGATTTCTGTAGTAACTTTGAGTTCTTCAGGGTAAAGAAAAAGGGCAAAGAGGCTGTAAATGTGATGCCTATACAGGGTGCGATATTCCAGAGAAGATTTGAGATAGCGTATAAGCTGCAGTCACTTACTGATAGGGACGGCAGGGTGAATTTCTTCTTGGAAAAACTGATATCTGACATGAGCAGTGAAGTGCAGAGATTGTCGAGGGATAACAGGGATAATTTTATAGTAAAGCAGCATCTGAGATATCTGGACAAATACTCGGATGAAGTTAACTACCAGAAAATAACGTTCCCTGATGTCAATATCGTAAAGGAAGAGGTATCGCCTTATATCATGGCAGATGGTGATGAGCCGAGTGCTTTGAGATTTGATGCGCTTATATATGGCTTGGAGCTTGCACATGTGGCGGGAAAGAATGACGAGAGAGCAAAGAGAGATCTTATAAAAAGGGCTAATGCACTTTCAAGACTTATAGGAAAACATATTGATGAGATTGATTGCAGAAAAGAAATCATAGATAAAGTATTGTCGGATAGCTATGTAGATGGTGCTGGAATTATAGAGTTCGAAGAGATAAGGACAGGACTTAGGGATATCATGAGCTTTATAAAAAGCACAGTACAAACATACGACACTAACTTTGATGATGATATCCTATCTACTGACTGGCATGAATCAGAACTTGAGAACGATGATCTGAAGAATTATAAAGCAAAGGCTGAATTCTATATAAAACAGCATCAGGATAATATTGTAATTGCAAAACTCAAGACAAATAAGCCACTTACTACTGGGGATGTGAAGGCACTTGAGGATATCCTTTGGAATGAGATTGGAACGAGAAAGGATTATGAGGGTGAGATCGGTGACAAGCCTCTTGGTGAATTTGTCCGTGAGATAGTAGGGCTTGATATGAACGCTGCAAAGGAGGCGTTTAGTGAATATCTGAATGAAACAAATTATGACAGCAGGCAGATATACTTTGTCAATCAGATAGTTGAGTATGTGGTGCACAATGGAATGATAAAGGATATGTCAGTGCTGATGGAGTCGCCATTTACAGACAGGGGAAGTATAACGGATATATTTAACGCGTCTGTATGGATGGGCATAAAGAAAGTAATAGATCAGATAAATGCAAATGCTAATGTGGCTTAACAGACGCTATTATTCAATATGTGCAATTTTGCACAAGTTGAACATTTATTTCAGTATGTGCAATTTCTGCACAATGTGAATATACATATAACAAGATTTCGGGGGAATCACATGACTTTATACATGAACATAAAACAGCTCGGCAAGCGGAAGAACACAGTGCACAAGGTCCCATTTGAATATGACACAGCACCGAGCACGCTGCGGGAACTCATAACAGAGACAGTAAAGATCTGCGTGGCACAGTACATATCCCGCATGGATCGCGGCGATGCAGTGCTGACAGATGAACAGATCGATGATATGGGAAGAATAGGAAAGATAGCGTTCGGGATCGTCTATGGGGAGAAGAAACCGGATGTGGATGAAGCAGTGAAGACAGCCATTCAAGGATTTGAGGATGGGCTGTTCAGAGTGTTCCGCGGTATGGATGAATTAACGGAGCTGGACAGGGAAGAGAAGTTTAACGAAGGGGATGAGATCACATTTATCCGCCTCACAATGCTGGCGGGCAGAATGTGGTAGAACATAAAGAAAGGGGTTACAATGGCAGAGAACAAGAAGACAAGGCTTGAGCTTGAGGAGCAGAAGAAGATCGCAGATGAAGTGAGAGAGGTATTTGACGAGAATTCCACGAAACTCAGAAAGAGCTATAGTGCGGATGCGCAGAAGCTTCTTAAGGAGATGGATAATTACTATGGAGATGTAAAAGAGTCAATGATCGGCAAGAGACTTGAGACATTTCTTGAGAATGAAAAGAATGTTCCTTCGGAATTCTTCAGGAACGAGCTGAAGCATTTGCCGGGGTGGGTGCCAGATCATCTGATGGAAGATTTCTACACTTCTATAGACAGCATAATCAAGTGGCAGACAAGCCAGTATTATTACAGAAGAACCATGCGAACGAAGAGGTATGGGGCATTTCTTGACAGATATTTCAGGATCATGAATGAATATCACTCCATGGGGATATACGGATGCGACATAGTATCTCTCTACAAGGAGAAATTACCGCAGGATATATTGTGCTATTACAGGGATGGCAGCAGCAATGGGTATAGAATAGTATCTGAATATTGGATACAGGCGGAGCTCGACAGGGGGAATGCAGAGCTTGAGGAAGTGCTCATGGACATCATGTTCGGTGAGAGTGCGCAGGCAAGGCTCACGACAAATATCCTCAGGGGAATATATATGAGTTCCAACACAAGACTCCATGAGGCTGTAGGCAAGCTGCTCGTTGCGGCAAAGCTTCAGGAGGGACTCAGGCAGGCGATCTGTGAGAACATGGATTATGGAACGGCAGGTGCATTTATGACCCTGTTCCATGTGATAAAGGAGAATGATCTTCTGAGATTCTCATCTGTCATGAGGGCTGTAGCCACCTGGACGGGACTTGTGGCTGACGAGGAGAGCAAGCTTGACCGTATACAGAAGAAACAGCTGCTTCTTATAGATACATATCTGAATGATGAAAATGCAAGGCGTGAAGCTTTATCCGGCGAGGATGCCATGCAGATCTATCTTGCGCTGTGGAGCTATGGTTTCTTTGATGTGGACGAGGCATGCCATGTGATGAACAAGCTGGCGCTTGATGGCAGCAGACACCAAAGACTGGTATTTGGCACATATATCAGGGCAATGAGTCTGGGAAAGGTGTACACACACAGCGTTGCAAAGGAATTTATCAAGAGATTCCCAGACGAGATGGACACCATGGCGGTCATCATGCCAAGCTTTATGTCGGATTACCAGCCTTATATGAATAGTCTCATATATAAAGACGGCAGATCGTACAACAATGAACTTAAGAAAATGACATTTGCCGAGGTGGACAAATATTTTGACAACAGGAAAGAATGTCAGGAGATGTACGATATCCTCATGGGCATACTTGAGCGCATGCCAAAGAAGAGGCTTGAGTTTGATCCGTGTGTATTTCCATGGAATGCCGAATATCTGGACAGATCCGCAATTATCATGAGACTTGCGGTCTGTGCAAGCGCTCTAAAGGACGAGGACAAGATCACGCACATAGCGGAGATGGTTCCTGAGATAGATTCCGCAAGATATAGCAGAGATGCGCTTCTGCTTCTGCTTGTAAGGCAGCCGGCAAATGACAGGCAGCGTGCCATACTGGTGGACGCAGTTGCCGACAAGGAGACATATACCAGAAACAAGGCGGCGATGATCGTTAAGGATATGAAACTTTCGCCGGAGAATTATGTACAGCTTGAGAATATGCTCAAGTACAAGAAGTCAGACATAAGGGAGACTGTACTGTCTATACTTTATAAACTTGACGGTGATGACATGGACGATCTCATCGGAAGACTTCTCGCAGATTCCAAGGAGGAGAAGAGAACAGCGGGACTTGATCTGCTGCTCCAGCTCAAAAATGATGAGAACAGGCAGAAACTTTTTGCAGATTGTGTTGGTCATATAGACGCTATGCAGAGGGAGTCTGCGAATGGAAGATCCAGTGTTACAACTAAGGAGCAGATTCTTATACGTGAGATTAAAAATGTTGGCACAGACCGGGCTGGTGCAGATGAGGGATATGGACTTTATGATGTAAATGCGGACTATGAGCCGGTATTTGACAAGAGTTATCTGGCTGAGTGCCTTGAGCTGTACAAAAAGTATTTTCCTGAAAGCGGAATTGCAAATGATAATCTGTGCAAGACTGCCAAGAGCGAGGGTGCATTTGCAAAACTCAAATCAAAGATTGTGCCTAAAAAGAAAGATACGACATCTGATTCAGAAGTTATAAATATATTAAGAAAATTTGATGCATTTGTGGATGAGCACAAAAATGATGAGTATGAGATGGCTGACGGAGAGATCGGTCTGCTTGGTGAGGCAGGTAGAGACATATATTTGGATCATAACAATGTGGTATGTGAGGATCTGTGGATCGATTTCTACGAGAAAAATATTCAGACATCGTATATGTGCATGCAGCTCTATGTGTATCTGAATGGCTACAACAGTGACAAACAGGATTTCAAGAAGTACTGCGAGAGCTTTATGTTGGATATGTTTGGAAATATATATATAGAAGAATGTCCGGCATTCGGATATCTTGCCATTGTCAGAGCTGTAATTGGATTCCTGTATAGAAGATATGTGATGGATAGTGACAAGATGAGACTTGCCGTTGTGGCAGCAGACTATCTGCTTGGAAGAAGTGATGAGCTCATATATACATTTGGCGGGAATAAAGGTGGCAGCAGTATATCTGGTGATGATTCAAAGGTATATCACAGAAGTGTGCTCACAAATGAGCAGATCATGATAATAACAAGGTGGCTTGCGATCGATGGTGACAGCGATATATTAGATGTAAAAGAGGATTCTGACGAGGCAAGGCAGAATGAAGAGAATTTCAGGCATTTGTTTCCATACAACTATGCCCTTGCAAAGTGTCATAACTTTAATATACCTTCAGACGTTGTAAATGATAGAAATTCATATTACTGGGTACACACAGGAAGTGTCATGCCGGTTCCTGGTCTCCTGAACTATATTGCCGCATACAGCCGTGGTATTATATCCAGGGATTATATGTACAAGATGGCATTTGAGGGGAATTCCTTGGATAGGAGCCTCAAATGTGTATCTGACGTGATGCGTTTTATAACGGAGCGCAACAGGAAGGTGCAGACCAGAGGCTATGAGTGGGGATATACGGAGCGTGAAAGGCTGAGGAGTGTGAGGCAGATACTTCTTCACAGTCCGGAAGGAGAGTTCTCGGAGACGGACGAGAAAAGGCTGGATATAGCTAAGAAGTTGTACACTGATATGTCCGAGCTTGTGCTTTCTGCAGAGCTCACAAGGGGAGATACAGAGACAGAATTCTCTCCATATATATACGGGCTTACAAGAATATTCGGTGCGGAGTATTTTGTCAGGATACTGTCAGCCCTCGGCAAGGAGACCCTGGAGAGATCAACGTATTTCAATACCAGTTATTACTATAACCGTCAGAAGGTCAGCAAGAAGAATAGTATGTCGCATCTTCTTCAGGCGTGTGTGCCTGATGCAAATGACAGTGCGGAGACTCTGAAGGCCTATCTTACAGGTACGGATATAAGTGATGCCAGGCTTATAGAGGCAGCTATGTATTCTCCGGAGTGGATAGATATAGTTGGAGAGTATCTTGGATGGGATGGATTTACTGCGGGATGCTATTACTTCATGGCGCACATGAACGAGTCATTTGATGACAAGAGAAAGGCTATGATAGCGAGATTTACACCGCTTGAGGTGGATGAGCTGAACGACGGGGCATTTGACAGGACGTGGTTTACCGAAGTCTATGACAGATTGGGTGACAAGCGATTCCAGCTTATATACAAGGCGGCGAAATACATTTCAGACGGTGCAAAGCACACCAGAGCGAGAAAATATGCGGATGCGGCGCTTGGCAAATACGATGAGTCCAAGCTGATAGCCGAGATCGAGGCAAAGAGAAACAAAGACCTGCTCATGGCGGTGGGAATCCTGCCGATAGAGAATGAGGAGCAGATAAAGGACAGATACATGTTCCTTCAGAAGTTCAAAAAGGAGAGCAAGCAGTTCGGAGCACAGAGGAGAGCCAGCGAGGCGGCAGCAGTTTCTACAGCTATGCGCAATATGGCGATCAATGCCGGATATCAGGACGTGACGAGACTTACCCTACGTATGGAAAGCCTTGTAGTTCAGGGCATGACAGAATATTTTCAGCCGCATGAGGTCGGAGAAGTGACCGTATGGCTTGAGATGGAGGACGGCGGCAAATGCGCTGTCATCTGTGAGAAGAAGGGTAAGCAGCTCAAGTCCGTTCCGGCAAAGATCAAGAAGGACGAATACGTTGTGGCTCTGATGGATGCCAAGAAGCAGATGGCGGAGCAGTCAAGGCGTACAAAGGCGATGCTTGAGGATGCGATGGAGAGCCAGGAGGAATACACCTGGGCTGAGATCAGGGGCATGCTGGAGAATCCTGTTATACATGACATGGTGGCTGCTTTGGTGTTCAAGGTGGCGGAGCCGGATGGCGTGAAGGCAGAGTTTGATAATGCGGCTGACAGTATTATGTCAGGGGCAAATGAACTTGATGATAGCAAGAATGTTGTGTTGGGATTTGCGACTGAGGATGGATTCAATACATTTGTGGCAACGTCCATCGGTGATGCAGATATTGCGGATACGGTATCAAAATCAACGGAAAATAATAGCTCCAAAAAAACAGGCTTGAACCTTATGAATCTATCAGATGACACAAAGCTCACAGTAGCACATCCGTTCCACATGTATATGGCTGGCAAATGGCATGATATACAGAAATATGTATTTGACAACAAGATCGTACAGCCGTTCAAGCAGGTGTTCAGAGAGCTCTATGTGAAAACCGAAGAGGAAATGAACATGGAACATTCCCTCAGATACGCGGGCAATCAGATCCAGCCGAAGAAAACTCTGGGCTGTCTGAGGTCAAGACACTGGGTGGCAGACATAGAGGATGGACTTCAAAAGGTTTATTACAAGGAGAACATAGTAGCACAGATATACGCGCTTGCAGACTGGTTCTCACCTGCGGATATAGAGTCACCGACCCTCGAATGGGTGGTGTTCTCAGATAGAAAGACAGGAAAGAATATGAGGATCAAGGATATCCCAGACATCATATTCTCTGAGGTCATGAGGGATGTGGACATGGCTGTTTCCGTGGCACATGCCGGAGGCGTGGATCCAGAGACCTCACACTCAACTGTTGAGATGCGAAAGGCGATAGCAGAATTCACCATGCCGCTTTTCAGGCTGACAAATGTCACATTTACAAAGAACCATGCGGTGATAGAGGGCAAGCGCGCCAATTATACAGTCCACCTTGGAAGCGGAGTGGTGCACCAGGAGGCAGGCCCTATGATAAATGTACTTCCTGTGCATTCGCAGAGGCGAGGCAGAATATTCCTTCCGTTTGTGGATGATGATCCAAAAACATCGGAAGTACTCACGAAGATATTGTTCTTTGCAGAGGACAATAAGATCAAGGATCCGTATATACTGAGTCAGATTGAGGCGTAAAGTCAGCACAATGGTAAGATGGTCTTGCCCTGCTGTCGTATCGGATTATGTGTCTGAGGCGTAATGTCAGCATAATGATAAGATGATGGTTTGGAATGTATCTTGTCGGTTGTTTGCAAGGTATGTATAGAGGTGGAATATAGTGACTGGAAAAAGTTTTATTTCTAAATTAAAGTCAAAACACAAGGGGAACGCAGAGATGTTCCCCTATGATGAGGCAAAGCATGAGGCTGTCATCAGATGCTCCATATGCACCGGAGAACAGGTCGCCGGATTCAGGAGCAGAGAGGACGGGAACTTTGCGGGTGTGATGGTGATACAGTCGGAGAAGGATCTTGAGTATTTTAAGAGACTTTACCGGGTGGATGACGTGAGAAAGATATATTAGATATAGTTTGGGCGCAGATATTGACATATAGCGTAACTGTGTTATCCTGAATATAGGAGTGTCCTGCCTTAAGCGGAGATTATAACAGCGTTATTTCGCTAATTGGGGAATAACATAATGAAGATAAATGGCTATGTGTATTGAACGTACTCATAGCCATTAATTTTATATATTGTAAAACTATCGCTACAGCGATATAATAGAAACATGGAAATGGAGGTGCAAAATGTCTGTAAGATTATATCATGGCTCAGAGGTTATAGTTGAAAGACCTGAGTTCGGCAAAGGTGCAAGGCATAATGATTATGGAAAAGGCTTCTATTGCACAGAGAATCCAGAGCTTGCCAGAGAATGGGCTTGTGCAAAACAGAAAAATGGTTATGTGAATATCTATGATTTGGATATGACAGGGCTCAGCGTGCTTAACCTCAATGATCCCCAGTATAATATTTTGAACTGGCTTGCAATACTTGCGGACAACAGGACTTACTGGCAGAACGGAAGTATATCAGAAGATGCTAAGGACTATATAAAGACACATTTTCTTCTGGATATATCAGGATATGATGTGATTATTGGGTACAGAGCTGATGACTCGTACTTTTCATTTGCACAGGATTTTGTTGCGGGAGTTATATCACTGGAGAAACTTTCGGAGGCTATGAGACTGGGAAAGCTTGGCGAACAGATTGTCCTAAAAAGTCCTAAGGCATTTGAACAGATTGAATTTGTCGGATGTGAAAATGTTGATTCTGACATATACTATACAAGGAAAATGGAACGTGAACGGGATGCCAGGCGAGAGTACAGAAAGCGTAAAAGAGAAAAAGCTGATATTCAAGAGCTTTATATTATTGATATCATGAGGGAGGAGATGACAAATGGAGATGCGCGCTTATCCAGATGATTATCTTTCATCGGCACAGCGTATTCTAGGAGATATGCTGGATTTTGCTGTCAATACCTGCGAGATGAATATAGACAGATTTTTTGATTTATTTGTTGTATCTGATGTGTCAACTCAGTTTGAACATGGCAATCCGACTTACGTGGCGGGAAAGACAGGGTGTGAGCTTGCAAGAGAAGTTGTGGAAGGTTCTGGGCTATCAAAGATCATGGAAGAGGATCAGATGTATCTTGACAAATCTCCTGAATACTGGACTGGCTGGGCACTAGCGTTTTATCAGTGGTATACATGCAGACCGTTTGGTAAGATCCACAGGGCGGTGTCACTTCAGCAGATTCTTACTATGTACAGTGTGTATCACGAGATGGATATTATGAAATTCGTTGAACGGATAAATGAGCTGTGGGATGAATATTACAAGGAAACAAACCTTAAAATGATCAGAAAACTCTCTGGCTTATCCCAGAGTGAGCTTGCTGAGCTTTCGGGAGTGCCACTTCGTCAGATACAGTTGTTTGAGCAGCGGCAGAGGGATATCAACAAGACAAAGGCAATAGATGTTGTGAGGTTATGCAGGGTTTTGTGCTGTAAGACGGAGGATTTGCTGCAGATATAGATATAATAGCAGTACACGGTGTCTAGATCAAAAAATATAATTTCACTTTGTCAAGAAAAAACACTTGACAACCCACCCCGCCTGTATTAGAATAGCCCATGGTAAAGCAAAAGTACTTTACATGCAAGTGCGTTACGGAGAGTTTGTTATGGAGAAGATAGTCAGACAGTCTATGTTATATGATTTTTATGGTGAGCTGCTCACAGAGCATCAGAAGAGCGTGTACGAGGATGTTGTGAACAATGACATGTCTTACTCGGAGATAGCGAGACTCAACAACATAAGCAGACAGGGCGTGTACGATATGGTAAGGCGCTGTGACAAGATCCTTGAGGAGTATGAGGAGAAGCTTATGTTGGTACATAAGTTCATGAAGGCGCAGGAACAGGTTCAGAAGATCAAAGAATGTGCGGATGAACTCAAGGCGATCAATTCGGACGAACGGCTTGCGGGCAGAATTGAAGATATAGTGAATTATTCAGATAAGATACTCGAAGATTTCTGA
The DNA here is from genome assembly GCA_902461735.1 of uncultured Coprococcus sp. GTDB lineage: Bacteria > Bacillota > Clostridia > Lachnospirales > Lachnospiraceae > Coprococcus. Next base: position 214,730 of record CABPYV010000003.1, on the reverse strand, counting down.
TGACAGGTAGTGATGTATTGCAGAACCGCCCCAGGATTTACAGAGTGGAGCTGCATGTACCCGATAGTTTATATCAGAAGGGAGAATGTCTATGGCATTTGACAGTTTATCAGATAAACTGCAGAACGTATTTAAGAAGCTGAGAAGCAAGGGCGTACTCACAGAGGATGACGTCAAGGAGGCTATGAAGGAAGTCAAGAGAGCACTCCTTGAGGCGGATGTCAACTTCAAAGTTGTCAAGTCATTTGTCAAGTCGGTAAGTGACAGAGCTGTAGGTGAAGAAGTTCTCAAGGGCTTGAATCCTGGACACATGGTCATCAAGATCGTCAAGGAAGAGATGGATAAGCTCATGGGCTCTGAGATGACAGAGATCAAGCTCAGGCCGTCAAATGAGATAACGATCATCATGATGTGTGGACTTCAGGGTGCAGGTAAGACCACCACAGCGGCAAAGCTTGCATATCAGTTCAAGAACAAAGGTAAGAAACCGCTCCTTGTAGCGTGTGATGTATACAGACCGGCGGCTATCAAGCAGTTGCAGGTAAATGGTGAGAAAGTTGGAGTTCCCGTATTTGCCATGGGTGACAACAACAAGCCACTGGATATTGCAAAGGCGGCTATACAGCATGCAGCCAAGAACAATATCAATCTGGTATTTCTCGACACGGCAGGTCGTCTTCATGTCGATGAGGATATGATGGATGAGCTTGCAGAGATAAAGGAGAATCTGGACATTGCCTACACCATATTGACAGTAGATTCTATGACAGGTCAGGATGCAGTTAATGTAGCGACAACGTTCAATGACAAGATAGGTATAGATGGTGTCATCCTCACAAAGCTGGATGGTGATACCAGAGGCGGTGCTGCACTGTCGATCAAGGCAGTCACAGGCAAGCCGATCCTGTACTCAGGTATGGGAGAAAAGCTTACAGATCTGGAACCATTTTATCCGGATCGTATGGCAAGCAGAATCCTCGGCATGGGTGATGTTGAGTCGCTCATAGAGAAAGCCCAGTCGGCTATCGATGAGGAGAAGGCAAAGGAGATGGAACAGAAGTTCCGCAAAGCAAGTTTTGATTTCAACGATTTTCTTGATCAGATGGCTCAGCTCGAGCAGATGGGTGGCATGCAGGAGATCCTTTCGATGATGCCAGGCATGGCAAGTCAGATGAAGAATGTTGAGATAGATGAGAACGCTGCTAAAACACCAAAAGCAATCATTCAGTCCATGACACCGAGAGAGCGTTCACTCCAGGATCCGATATCGCCGTCAAGAAAGAAGCGTATCGCAGATGGAGCAGGTGTCCAGATAGCAGATGTGAATCGCTTCCTTAAACAGTTTGAACAGTCTAAGAAGATGATGAAGCAGATGTCAGGCATGATGGGCGGAAAGAGAAGACGCGGTGGTTTTAAAATGCCTTTTGGCTTAAGATAATTAATATTTAGGAGGAACAAGAACAATGGCAGTAAAGATTAGATTAAGAAGAATGGGTTATAAGAAGCATCCTTTCTACAGAGTGATCGTAGCAGATTCAAGATCACCAAGAGATGGTAGATTCATCGAGGAGATCGGAACATATGATCCTAACCAGGAGCCATCAGTAGTAAAGATTGACGAGGAGGCTGCTAAGAAGTGGTTAGCTACTGGCGCACAGCCAACTGAGTCAGTTGCAAAGTTATTAAAGCAGGCAGGTATCGAGAAGTAATCATACTTGGGAGGTATAGAGATGAAAGATTTAGTAGAAATCATTGCAAAGTCCCTAGTAGATCATCCTGAGCAGATAGCTGTAACCGAGACTGAAGAAGACGGCATAATAAAGATAGACCTTACAGTCGCACCAGAAGACATGGGTAAGGTAATCGGCAAGCAGGGCAGAATCGCCAAATCCATCCGTACAGTTGTCAAGGCAGCTGCTTCAAAGGGTGATAAGAAGGTTGTCGTTGATATTAAGTAGAACTGCATAGGCAGGATAAGTGGTATTTCTTAATCTTCATATGACAGAGGATTTTATTACCGAATTCAGAGGGGGAGCAAGTGCTCCCCCTTTATTACATGTCACAAGCGTAAGCCTGATGACCTACGCGCGCCTCAGCGCGCTACCGCTTAACATGTCACAGGCGCAAGCCTGATGACCATTTTGTTATGAACATAGGAGAGAGTATGGAGCATAATATAGAAGACAGACTTCGTGTTGGAGTCATAACCTCAAGCCACGGTATTAAGGGCGAGGTAAAGGTATATCCTACGACGGATGACAATGAACGATTCAAGAGCCTTGAGAAATGTTATCTGTCAAATGGAAAAGAGACATTGGAAGTAAACTGTGTCTCGTGTAAATTTTTGAAAAATATGGTTATTCTCAAATTTGAAGAATACGATAACATAAATGATATAGAACGATTTAAGAACTATGATATCTTAGTTGACAGGGATGATGCAGTTCCACTCATGGATGGAGAGTTCTTTATCTGTGACGTCCTTGATGCGGATGTCTACGATCAGAACGATGAGCATATCGGAATTCTTGATGATGTGCTTGAGACACCGGCAAATGATGTATTTGTCGTAAAAAAGGATGATGGTGGGGAGATACTTATCCCTGTTGTTCCGGATTATGTTTATGATGTAGACACTGAGAATAGGAAAGTCAAGGTCAGGACATTTGAGATGGTGGAGGCGGACGATTCGGATCACGAGTCAGAGTGAAGAGAGTGTGAACCGGCAAAAACTTAAGCCTAAGTTCAAATATCAGGAGTAGATTATGAATTTTTATATTTTGACACTTTTCCCTGAGATGGTCATGAATGGGCTGTCAACCAGTATCACGGGAAGAGCGATAGATTCGGGAAAACTTCATATAGAGGCAATAAATATAAGAGATTACACCCAGGATAAGCATAATCATGTTGATGATTATCCTTATGGGGGTGGCGCAGGCATGGTGATGCAGGCGCAGCCGGTATATGATGCATATATGGCGCTTGTGGAGAGGATAGGGAGAAGACCTTGGGTCATATATATGACTCCCCAGGGACGGACTTTTAATCAAGGAATTGCGCAGGAGCTTTCAGAGAAGGAGGATATAGTTCTTCTCTGCGGACACTATGAGGGAATCGATGAGAGAGTTCTGGAGATGATAGTTGATGACTATATGTCCATCGGTGATTTTGTCCTTACAGGTGGAGAGCTTCCGGCCATGGCTATCGTGGATGCCGTATCCAGACTTGTTCCAGGTGTGCTGAACAATGAGGATAGCGCGGAGATAGAGACATTTTACAACAATCTGCTTGAGTATCCGCAGTACACCAGACCACCGGAATTCATGGGCAGGAGAGTTCCAGATGTACTTCTCTCAGGCAATCACAAACTCATAAATGAGTGGAGACTGGAGCAGTCCATAGAGAGAACAAAGACGAACAGACCGGATATGTATGAGAAGTACATAGCGGAGAATCCTCCAAAAGAAAAAAAGAAAAAACGCAAAAAAACAAGTGCTGAGAATTGAAATAGCACGCTGGCAGCACAGGTTGGTATATATGGGTTGCCACTTTGGGTTTTAAAGTGGTATACTATGGATGGCAGAATTGAGAAAGAATTTGCATCTGAGTGTAAAGGATCTTATATCAATTCTGCCATAACCTTGTGGAGACGAGACTGCAGGGAGTAGACAAATACAAGGAAAAGGAGATAAAAGATTATGAAGCGCAGATTACTTATGACAATGATGGTAGTAGTTCTGGCATTTTCACTTGCTGGATGCGGAAGCAAGAAGGAGGATACCACAACAGAAACTACAACGGAAGCAAAATCAGAGGTAAAGGACGAATTCATTCAGTTTATTGGAACAGATATACCTAAGGTTGAGGCTGATGAAGCTGCAGTTATGAAGAAGTACAATGCATATTTTTCAGAGGGAACAACTATAGATACAGATGCTCTGCTCAAGGATCTTACTGACAACATCATTCCACAGTACAAGGCATTCCTTGACTCAGTTCAGGCAATCGAGGTAAAGACTGACGAAGTAAAGGCACTTAAGGATCAGTATTATGATGCAATGAACACCCAGTATGAGGCACTGCAGAAGGTACAGACTGCGGTAAAAGATAAGAACAAAGATGTGCAGACCGAGGCAAAGAAGCTTCGCTCAGATGCACAGAGTAAGTATACAGCGTACAATGATGCGGTATATGCACTTGCACAGAAAGAGAATGTCACATTAAATGGTGAGATTGCGACAACTGCAACGACAGAAGCAGGAAGCACAACAGAGGCAAATACAGAGGCTATAGATCCAAGCGAAGCGATGACTGATGAGACAGTGACAACAGAAGCAGCGGAGTAGACCAAATAATACAATATATCACAGACAGCAGGTGTATGAGACAGATAGTTGCCTCAATCACCTGCTGTTTTTTATACATCGGGGGACGGAGGTGCCTGTCCCCGTCAGGCGAGACTAACCGGGGCCGGGGGACGGAGGTACCTGTCCCCGTTAGAGGAGGCTAACCGGGCGAAAATGTGGAAATTGTTGATATAGTTCACACTTTATACAAATATGGATGGTATATTATTGAAAAATGAAGATAATTCTATGTACGGAGGTATATTTATGGATTCGATAAAGATACTTATGGTTGATGACGAGAGCAGGATGAGAAAGCTTGTGAAGGATTTCCTGGTCAGGGAGGGATATATAGTTCTTGAGGCCGGAGATGGAGAACAGGCACTTGATATATTCATGAATGATAAGAACATAGCACTTGTCATACTTGACGTCATGATGCCAAAGATGGACGGATGGGAGACACTTAAGGAGATACGAAAGTTTTCACAGGTTCCGGTCATCATGCTGACCGCCAAGGCTGATGAGAGAGATGAACTTCAGGGATTTGATCTCGGTGTGGATGAGTACATAACAAAGCCATTCAGCCCGAAGATACTTGTTGCAAGAGTGGCGGCGATTCTTAGAAGAACCACTGATGCGTCTTCAGAGGAAAAACTCACAGCAGGAGGGATTGAGATGGATCTGTCAGCCCATGTTGTGACTATAGACGGTAAGCCGATAGAACTCAGTTTCAAGGAATTTGAGTTATTGCAGTACTTTATAATGAATAAGGGTGTTGCGCTATCACGAGAGAAGATATTGAACAATGTTTGGAATTACGATTATTTTGGCGATGCAAGAACCATAGATACCCATGTCAAGAAACTTAGAAGCAAGATGGGAGACAAGGGTGAGTATATCAAGACCATATGGGGTATGGGATATAAATTTGAGGTAGAGTGATGATTGGATCAAAGAGAATGTCTATCAGAACAAAGATAACTTTATCGCTTGCGGCAACTATATTATTTATGGTTGTCATGTCGTGTGCCATAACCATGCTTTTTATCAAGAAGTATTTCTATCAGGGCATGGAACAGATGCTGCTTGATACATACAAATCATGCAATGAACTGTTTGGACAGGACAAGGATATCGACAGCAGGGAACTGGCAAATGATGTGACAAACCAGTCAGGTGCAATGATATTCATATTTGACAGTGAAAATATGCATGTGTACACCACAGTGAATGAGGAGGCGGCTGTATACAATAATCTGTCGTTTATAGCTGATTATTTTAATTATAGCGGCGGAAAGAACCCGGACAACCCAAAGATCAAGAGAAAGCAGATAGAGAAGACAGACAAGTACGATATTCAGATAACAAATGATAAAAATACCGGAAACAGTTATTATGATGTGGTAGGGTTTCTTGACAATGGTTTTGTGGTTGTAATCAGAAAACCAATCTCCAGCGTAGACTCAACGATAATTATATCACTAAAGTTCTTCTTTTTTGTGTTCTCTGTCGTTGCGTTACTTGGATTTGTCGTGATCTATTTTATCAGCAATGCTGTTGCAAAGCCGATAAAGGATCTTGCATCTGTTGCAAATCGTATGGCGCAGCTTGACCTTGATGTGAAGGTTGATCATGAGTCAAATGATGAGATAGGTGAACTTGCGGACAGTATGAACGAGATGTCATACCAGCTGAAGAATACTCTTACGGAGCTTCAGCAGGCAAATGCTAAACTTCAGACAGATATAGACAAGAAGGTTCAGATCGATGAGATGAGAAAAGAATTCCTGTCTCATGTGTCTCATGAGCTGAAGACGCCTATCGCACTCATACAGGGCTATGCGGAGGGACTGAAGGACAATGTCATAGAGGATGAGGACAGCAAGGAGTTCTATTGCGATGTCATATTGGATGAGGCAGGCAAGATGAATAAGCTGGTGAGACAGCTGCTTGATCTCAATGAGCTGGAATTTGGCGTGGACAGGGTTCAACCGGTGGTTTTTGATATAAATGCCCTCATGAGAAATGTAGTTGGGGCATCATCGATCCTGATAGAGCAGAATCATGCTGATGTGGAGATTCCTGATGAACTTAAGGAAGTATGCAATGTATATGCGGATGAGTTCATGATAGAACAGGTATTTACCAATTATTTTACAAATGCGCTGCATTACTGTAAAGATAATGGCAAGGTGAAGATTTGGACAGCCAGACAGCCATATGGTGATCCACGGAAAGTCGATGATGGCGTCATCACAGGTAATCTCAGGATATTTGTCTATGATGAGGGACCAAATATTCCGGATGATGAACTGGATAAGGTATTTATCAAGTTCTACAAAGTGGACAAAGCTCGAACTAGAGAGTATGGTGGAAGCGGAATAGGACTTTCTATAGTGGCGGCATCCATGGCGGCGCATAATAAGAATTATGGCGTTTACAATATGGAGAATGGAGTAGTGTTCTATTTTGATCTTGACCTTATAAAACAGGACGATGATGATATGAAATTATTGCCGGAGAATACAGTAGATAATGCGTCAGAATAATAAATACTTTGCAAGAAGGAAACTTTTAGGCTATAATTCTAGGGGTTTCCTTTTTCTGTTGTATTTTCAATAAATAGAAAAAGGCTGAGTAAAAAAATACGCATCTGACATGTTATGTTTGGTGCTATGTGGGCTGCATTATACGGTGAGATAAACTGAGATAAGGATAGAAGGTTGGCAGCTGCAAATATATTTATAAAATGGGAGAAGATTATGTCATACAGTGCAAAAAATATTGAGGTGCTAAAGGGACTTGAACCGGTAAGACTTAGACCGGGAATGTACATCGGCAATACAGGACGAAGTGGTCTGAACCACCTCATACAGGAGCTTATAGACAACTCGGTTGATGAGCATCTGGCAGGATATTGCAACAACATATGGGTGAGCATCAATGAGGATGGTTCGGCAACGGTTTCTGACGATGGACGAGGTGTTCCGGTTGATATTCATGAGCAGGAGGGGATACCTGCTGAGAGAGTTGTATACACAGTATTGCATGCAGGTGGCAAGTTCAACAGTTCAACTTATAAGATAAGCGGTGGACTCCACGGAGTAGGTTCTGCCGTTGTAAATGCACTGTCCAACAAGCTTATAGTGGATGTAGCCAGAGATGGTTATCTCTATCACGATACATATGAGAAGGGAATACCGACAACTGAGCTGGTTGACGGTATGCTTCCAAAGACAAAACTTAAGGAAAAGAGAACCGGTACAACGGTTACACTCTATCCTGATGATACAATATTTGAGACAGTAAAGTTCAAGGCGGATGCCATCAAACAAAGGATCAAGGAGACAGCATACCTGAATCCGAATCTTACGATCACATTTCAGAACAAGAGGGACGGCGAGGAGCCTATAGTATTCCATCAGCCGGGAGGCCTTTCAGCATTTGTTGAGGATATATCACAGGGACTCACACATACATCACCGGTTGTAGCAATATCCGGAGAGAAGGATGGAATTGCTGCTGATATCGTATTTCTGATGACGGACGATGGCGAGGAGAATATCATCGGATTTACCAACAATATCACGAATCCTGAAGGCGGAACCCATGTGACGGGATTCAAGTCGGCATTTGCAAAGCTCATCAACAATTATGCCAGAAATGAGCTTGGAGTTTTGAAGGAGAAGGATTCAAACCTCACAGGTGCAGATATAAGATCGGGAATGCAGGCTATCATATCAGTTAAACATCCTGATCCTCAGTTCGAGGGACAGACCAAGACAAAGCTTTCCAACACGGATGTGTCAAAGGCAGTGGATGATATAGTGAAGGAACAGCTCACGGTATACTTCGACAGGAATTATGATGTGCTGAAGGACATAGTTGACAGGGCGGTGGCGCTCTCCAAGAGAAAGGCGCTTGAGAAGTCCAAGATCAATATCAACAAATTTTCATTTGAGGGAAATGGCAAGCTGGCAAAGCAGGAGTCTTCAGATTCGTCCAAATGTGAGATATTCATAGTCGAGGGAGATTCTGCGGGAGGCTCAGCCAAAACCGCGAGAAACAGGAAGTATCAGGCAATCCTTCCACTTCGAGGCAAAATACTCAATGTGGAGAAAAAGCCTGTTGCAAAGGTGCTTGAGAATGCCGAGATCAAGGCACTCATCAATGCATTTGGCTGTGGTTTCATGCAGGGCTACGGCAACGATTTTGACATAAGCAAGCTGAACTATGACAAGATAATCATCATGACGGATGCCGATGTGGATGGTGCCCATATAGCGACACTTCTGTTGACATTCTTCTACAGATTCTATCCCGACCTTATCAGCGAGGGACATATATACATAGCTATCCCACCTCTCTACAGAGTTGGCGAGGGCAAGAACATCAAATATCTGTACTCAGATGATGAGCTCGCAAAGTATAGAAAGACACACACGAACAAGTTTACGATACAGAGATACAAGGGTCTTGGTGAGATGGACGCAGACCAGCTCTATGAGACGACCATGAATCCGGAGACGAGACTTTTAAAGCAGGTATCAGTGAACAGCCGTATTGAGGCAAATCAGCTCACACAGACGCTCATGGGAACTGAGGTTGCCCCTAGAAGAGAGTACATAGAGACACACAGTGCGGATGCTGTACTCGATATCTAAGCTTATATAGAGTTATATTTGATAAATACTGCACAGCGTGTTTTCACAGTTTGTATGATGAAAGGGATAGATCATGTCGGAAAAGATATTAAACGTAGATTATGAGAGCGAGATGGGACAGTCCTATGTGGACTATTCCATGTCGGTTATAACAGAGAGAGCTCTCCCGGATGTAAGGGATGGACTAAAGCCTGTCCAGAGAAGAATACTTTACTCACTGGATGGTCTTGCAGGCTCCGACAAGCCACACAGAAAGTGTGCGAGAATAGTCGGAGATACAATGGGTAAATACCACCCACACGGAGACAGCTCTATATACGAAGGACTTGTAAATATGGCGCAGAATTGGAAGCTGCCGATACCACTTGTTGACCCCCACGGCAACTTTGGCGCGGTGGACGGTTCCGGTGCGGCTGCCATGCGATACACTGAGGCGCGTATATCCAAGTACACAGAGGATGTGTGTATGAAGGATCTTCCGTTTTTCAAGGATCAGTTCATACCGAACTTTGACGGAACGGAGACAGAGCCGACTTTCCTGCCTTTCCAGGTGCCAAATATATTGGTGAGCGGTTCAACCGGTATCGCCGTAGGTATGGCGACAAATATTCCTACACATAACCTCGGTGAGGTCATAGACGCAACTGTTGCATATCTGAATGATCCTGAGATAGAGCTTGAGGACCTGTTAAAACTCATGCCGGGACCTGATTTTGCCACAGGTGGAATCATCAATGCCACACCTGAGGAACTGTACAATGTGTATGCCACAGGCCTTGGCAAGATCAAGGTGCGCGGTAAGGTAGAGGTCAGGGATATCGGATACGGAAGAAAGAGTATCTGCGTCACAGAACTACCGTATACGATGATTGGAGGAACTGCAAAGTTTCTGGACACTGTTGCCGAACTTGTAAGAAACAGAGAGCTTCCTGCGGTCGTGGATATTGCGGACAGAGGAGACAAGAACGGTGAATGTCTGTGTATCGATGTGAAGAAGGGAACTTCTGATGAAGAGATACAGAATATTATCAATGTATTATATAAGAAGGCTGCCCTTGAGGATACATTTGGCGTGAATATCAACTGTATCAACAATGGCAAGCCAGAGGTCATGGGACTCAAGAAGATACTGAAGGTGTACACAGATTTCAAGTACGGTCTGTATGATACGAAGTATAGAAAGCTTCTCGCCCAGCAGGAGGAGATCAGAGAGATCAAGATGGGACTCCTCACAGCTGTCGATTGCATAGACCTGATCATCGAGATACTCCGCGGAAGTACAAAGGTTGCGGATGCCAAGGCGTGCCTCATGCACGGCGATACATCTAATATCAAGTTCAGATTCAAGGGCTCAGAGGCGGACGCAAAGTTCCTGTGTTTCACAGAGAAGCAGGCGGATGCGATACTTGCCATGAGACTTCAGAAGCTCATAGGTCTGGAGATCAATGCCTTAAAGAAAGAGCTGGCAGACGCTGAGAAGCTCATCAAGAAGTACACAAGGCTTATGGAGTCCAGGGATGCCATGAAGCAGCAGATGATAGATGATATGCTTGAGATAAAGGCAAAATATGCCATACCTAGAAGAACACAGATCCACAATTATGGAACTGTTGTTGTGAAGAAGGCTGAGGTCGTGGCTACAGATGTGGCTGTACTTCTCGACCGATTCTATTATATCAAGGTCGTAGATGCAAATGTATACGAGAAGAATATAGAGCAGATAAACCGTGATTACAGATTTGCAGTGAAGTGTCAGAATCTTGACAGGATAGCAGTATTTGCCGACAATAATCAGGTGTATACCATCAAGGTTGCCGATATCATCAAGCTTCAGGCGAAGAAGAACACCAGCAAGAAGGGCGGTAGAAGCCTCATAGGACGTCTTGCCGACAAGGGAATCCAGGTGTTCGAGTTCTGTAATATGAACGGTGACGAGAACATTCTGTTCATGGACTGCATTGAGCATTTTGTGACAGACAAGCTGTTGTTCGTTAGCAGGCAGGGACTTGCCAAGGTTGTTGACGGCTCCGCATTTGACACCACAAGGCGTGCCGCAAATGCTTCAAAAGTCGGTGATGATATAATTTTCATAGGTAAATTCTCTGAGGGAGATTTTATTATTGCACAGTCAGAAAATGGATATTACATAAGAGTTGATATCTCCGAGATCCCCGAGAAGGGCAAGGGGGCAGCGGGAGTCAAGCTCATCAACTTAGAGGGTGACGATGTCCTCGAGTCGATATTTGTGGGAAGCACAAAGGATACCTTCAAGGTTGGAGACAACGAGATAATCTTCACCAGAGTTAAGCCGGGCAAGCGCGGCGGTAAGGGAAGCAAGCTGAGGTTCTAATGTAAATTTGATAAAAAACTGTGAATAGGTTAATTACCTCAAATCATAATATAATATATGTACTTGACGTACAGAAAATCGTACAGTAAAATGGAAGTACAGAAAACTGTACGTCGAGAATGGAGGTGTGCTTATGTTAGCTATTAATTATACAAACCTACGAGACAATATGAAAAAGTACATGGATAAAGTTACAGATGATTATGAAACCATGATTGTAACCCGTAAGGATAATAAAAATGTTGTTATGCTTTCAGAAGAGGCATATAACAATCTGATGGAAAATGTGTATGTGATGGGAAACAAAGCAAACTATGACTGGCTTATGGAGTCAAAGGCCCAGCTTGAGAAAGGAAATTTTGCTGTTCATGATCTGACGGAGGTATCTGCCGATGAATAAAGTCTTTACTGATAATGGATGGAAAGACTATGTCTATTGGCAGACGGAGGATAGGAAGACACTAAAGAAAATAAATAGTCTGATAGAAGATATATGCAGAAATGGAAATGAAGGCATTGGGAAACCCGAACCATTAACTGGAAATCTGGCTGGCTTCTGGAGTAGACGAATAAATGATAAAGACAGAATAATATACAAGATTGACGATGCTAATGTATATATTCTTGCTTGCAAATATCATTATAGCGACAGATAGACTAAGTGAGATATGGCCTATGACAACATTAAGAAAGAGTAGAATAATGGAAAAGACTCGATATGAAAGGACAAAACAGATGATTTCAATTTTGGATTACGATGCAGGTAACATAAAGAGTGTTGAGAAGGCAGTGCAGTATCTGGGTGAGGAGGCAGTCATTACAAGGGACAGAGATGTGATTATGGCGAGTGACAAGGTTATACTTCCGGGAGTTGGAAGCTTCGGAGACGCCATGAATAAGATCAGGGAGTATGGACTTGAGAATGTCATCTATGATGTTGTGGATGCAGACAAGCCGTTTCTTGGAATATGTCTTGGACTTCAGCTTCTGTTTAAGACCAGTGAGGAATCACCGGAGGCCACAGGACTTGGAATCCTAGACGGCGAGATCCTTCGTATACCGGATGCACCGGGGCTCAAGATTCCGCAGATAGGCTGGAACAATCTTGAGATAAATCCGAAGGCAAGACTTTTCAAGGGGCTTCCTGAGAACCCATATGTATACTTCGTTCACTCCTATTATCTGAAGGCGAAGAATCCAGAGGATGTGGCAGCATCCACATTCTACTCAACTCAGATTCATGCATCTGTGGAGCACGGCAATGTATTTGCATGTCAGTTCCATCCTGAGAAGAGCTCAGAAGTTGGACTTAAGATACTGAAGAATTTTATCGACCTGGAGGTGTAGAGCATGCATACAAAGAGAATAATACCATGTCTTGATGTCAAGAATGGTAGAGTTGTAAAGGGTGTAAATTTCGTAAATCTTATAGATGCCGGAGATCCGGTTGCAGTTGGTGCAGCCTATGACAAAGCGGGAGCTGATGAACTTGTATTCCTTGACATAACAGCTTCCTCAGATCAGAGAAATATTGTGGTTGATATGGTAAGACGTGTTGCTGAGACAATATTCATCCCATTTACAGTGGGCGGCGGAATCAGAACAGTTGATGATTTCAAGGCGATACTCAGAGAGGGTGCGGACAAGATATCCGTGAACTCAGCAGCCATAGACAATCCTACACTCATAGCAGATGCAGCGGATAAGTTTGGAAGTCAGTGCGTTGTGCTTGCCATCGATGCAAAGAGGCGCGATGACGGTTCTGGCTGGAATATATACAAGCATGGCGGACGTATCGATTGCGGAATAGATGCAGTTGAGTGGGCCATGAAGGCCGCAGAGCTTGGAGCTGGAGAGATATTACTTACCAGCATGGATTGCGATGGAACAAAGGCTGGATATGACATAGAACTCACCAGAACCATAGCAGACAACGTGAACATCCCGGTCATAGCTTCAGGCGGTGCAGGAACTAAGGATCATTTCTATGATGCCCTGACAGAGGGCGGAGCGGACGCAGCACTTGCGGCATCCTTGTTCCATTATAAAGAGCTCGAGATAGGAGATCTGAAGAGATATCTTCAGGATAAGGGAATCCCTATGAGACTGTAGCGATTTCTATATCAATCTCACGGCGCAGAATGATAGGAATGGATACATATCAGAGATTATTTTCATAAATATATATGATAGAAGAAATAAAGATACAAAATTTTCCAAAAACAAGATAAAATCATCACAAAGGGACAAATGCGAGGTAAATATTTGATGATCTATCCTTTTGTGATCAAAAAAGGCTTGCTTAGGAAAATTTTGTATCTTTTGCTTTTTAATATGGCTTTTCGAGGAAAATTACCGCAAAAATTACTGTTCTATATATGTTGCATTTTCATCAGCAGCATTGCCGGATGAGATCTGTCCTGTAGTATGTGAATCAATGTCATCCGCAGACTGATCTACACTATATACATCGTCCGTTGTGACGGTGGTGTAGGTCGAGTCAGAATCATTGCCAGCAGTAGGATCATTGGCTGTACTGGAATCATCCGTAGATGTATTCTCTGTTGAAAGGTCATCATCCAGATAAGGATTGCCCGTGTCAACACCCTCAGCATGCAGGGCGTCATTAAGCCATGGGTCGTTGTAGTCTTCAACGTTCATGTTGTTAAATACATATTTTCCATTCTTGTCGAAGAAGAGCTCGCACCAGCCGCAGCTATCAGGTGTACCTCCGATGAGGATGACGCTGTGTGAGTCGTCAGCGTTCTTGATCTCATGACGGAAATATTTGTCAGGACCGCATTTGTCGGTGATATCTTCCTTGGTATCTCCGAGAACAAGGTAGAGACGGCCGTTTTCAACTTTCGTGTAACCGTTGACATCATCTGTAGATATGGTGAACTGTATGGAGTTTCCCTCACTGTTTTCCTCATATGTCACTTCGGTGCCATTTGCCAGGTGGAAGGTCTGCTTTATGTAGTCGATGGCTGCTGAGACTGTGGTTCGTGTTGCCGGGATGCACAGTAGGACTGCGCACACAGCAGCGGCGATGGCTGAATACTTTCCTATGCGGATGAGCTTTCGTCCAGATCTGCCAGTCTGGGACTGCTCAGCAAGCTTTGCGCGTATAACATCCTTGTTTTCCTGAGACATAGTCACATTATCCATAGTTTTAGTGTACAAGTCTGTAAATTTGCTGTCATCAGAATCATCAGACGTGTTATATGTATTTGAGTTTTGGAAATCATCAATATCGCTGATCTTGTCTTTGTTTGTCATATGTTATTCCTCCTTCAATATTTCTTTTAATTCTTTTCGTCCCCGGGATACTCTCATTGAAACTGCAGATGGTGACAGGTGAAGTATCTTTGCAATTTCTCCAAATGTATATCCCTCATAGTAGTGCAGATAAAGAACAGTGCGGTATGAGTCAGGGAGTTTCCCCAGAGCCTCGTACATGGATTGCTCTTCGATATTGAATCCGCTGACGATAGAGTCGCTGCTCAGTTCCTCGTAGCTGCTGCTTAGACGGTTCGCTGCGGATTTCAGGTGATTCCTGCACATATTTGCCGTCATTGTGAGCAGATATGATTTTTCTTTGCCCTTTGATATATGCGGGCTTTTTTCTATAAGTTTAGTATATACATTCTGAACAATGTCCTCAGAGTCCGCTGTGTTGCCAAGAAAACTCATGGCCAGACGGAACACGTTGTCGGAATATTTGTCATATAAATCAAGCAGTTGCTGCTGCTTCAAGGTCATCACCTCCGTAGTTTGTTTATATGAGAATACGTGAGAAATGAATTTCTGCAATTCTCTCATTTGAGATCTCATATATAAAACAATCCAGAACATCAAAATAGCACACAGGTTTGGAAAAATCCACAAACATTTATAATCATTTGAAAACATGTCGTAAATATTACGAGACAAATATATACATAGCTATAATAAGAAACAGTGAAGCAGAAAAAAGTTTATCAGACATGCATCGCCTGCCATTTGCCTGGCTGGTGTTCAAAAACAAGGAGGCATGAAAATGAAATTTGAAAATTGTAAAGAGTATTGCAGCTTAAAAAATAATAAGGAAAATATCAGGAAGCTCATGAAGGAATTTGAATGTGAGGCAAGTGGAAGAAGTAATTTGATCAGACCGCTGGTGACTGATGAGAATGGCAGATTTGATGAGGAAAAAGCGGAGAAACTGATAACAGAGCTCGTGGAAGACATGGACCGGTATGGATATAGGTACAAGATGTGGCTGGGGCACATAACAGCGGAAAATGCACTTCCGGAACAGAAGAGTTTTTGCAGATATGTGAGAATATATCTGTATCTTGCGATAAGAATGTCTTTATTGGATTTTTCCCAATACGGATTCCTGATGGATAACCTTCCAAATGGTTCATTTGATAATCTGCTCTCAGGCTGTATTGATTTTGAATCAAATAATGATAAGGATACGCTGATTTTTGAGTATGTTGTGGATGGCTGGATATGTGATGCAGGTATTATATCATGGTGTGTTTGGGCATTTGACTACTCGCATCCTGACAATAAGCCTGACTGGATGTCCGATAAGGTTTATAAAAGGATGCAGGAGATTGAAGAAGAAATGCTTGAAGACTTGGATTCGAATGATATGGAAGATTTGAATGACATGACGGATGTGGAAGACTTGGGTGATATGGATGACTTCGATATTGATGATATTGATATTGTGGAGCCGATATATGATAACCTGGATGCTGACGAGTTTGTGGATGAGGAATTTTTACAGGATGGTCATGATGCGGATGAAAGTAAAACACTCGTCTGTGTGTGTGACCAGATGGAAGATTCGGATAAGGTTTGTAGTCGTTTTGCCAGTTTTTTGGATATGATATATTCTGATGAGGTGCCGTATAGTTATCTGTCACAGATGAGGAAAGCTGCGGAGGGAATGCTTGACACGTACATGTGGGATCATGGGCTGTCGATATACAGCAGTATGGATAGTCTAAAAAGATCGAAGCTTTATCTGGAAAAAGCAGCCGAGAAGACTGCGTATCTCAATACACAGAGAAAAAACCGGCTATGATAACGACATGATGTTATTGAAACATTATGTGAATATATATTATACTTTACATGATGTAGGAGAAAGGAGTCTGCCATGTCGGTTATAAATTTAAGAGAATATATGAAAAGAGTATATACTGAATTAGAAAACTACATAGAAGGACTTTCCGAAGAGGATAGAGTCAGATTTGTTACAGAGTTCCATGATATGTTCGATTCGGGAACCGCGGATTATGATGATGAGCATATAACCGCATTATATGTTATGAAGTATGCAAGAGCATATGGATTTCAGTTCTCAAGAGCCTACGCAGATATATTTGCAGATATGAATAATCTTGAAAGTATAAAGGCGTTAAGCATAGGCTGTGGCACAGGTATTGACTATTGGGGAATGTCCTATGCAGCGAGAGTGATGGGCGAAGCACCGGAAAGTAAGCTTGATTACACCGGAATAGACCCGGTACGCTGGCCGTACAGGATCACGGAAGCGGCTGTTTGAGGAAGCTGACGGAAGACTGCGGTATGGCATAACTCCAAATGGCGAAAAGTGTGGACTCTATGACAAGGATGGCAGGATAATGGCCAAGTCATTTGCAAGAAGAATGATATTTGCAAATATGATCTGTGGAAGATATGTCAAATTTGAAGGAATCAAGAAGCAGATAACGATGGAAGATACAAGGGGAATTTTAAAATTATGATAGTAAGTGCGAGCAGGAGAACTGATATTCCGACATTTTACTCGGAGTGGTTCTACAACAGAATAAAGGAGGGATTCCTGTATGTCAGGAATCCCATGAACGCTCATCAGATAAGTAGGATTGATCTCTCGCCGGATGTGGTGGACTGCATAGTGTTCTGGACAAAGAATCCGATACCGATGCTTCCAAGACTTGATGAACTGGCTGCGTACAAGTATTATTTCCAGTTCACGCTGACCGGATACGGAAGGGATATGGAGGCAAATCTGCCTGATAAGAAAGAAAAGCTGATTCCGGCATTTAAGCAGCTTGCAGAAAAGATAGGGAAAAAGCGCATTATCTGGAGATATGATCCGATAGTGTTCACGAAGAAATACTCTCCGGAGTACCACATAAAGGCATTTACACAGATCGCTGAGGCACTTGACGGATGTACTGAGAAGTGTGTCATAAGCTTTGTCGACATATATGCCAAGAACAAGAAGAATATGGAGGCAGTGGACAGATATGAGATGAGTCATGACGAGCTTGAGACATTTGCAAAGACCATCGCCGACATAGCAAGGAGCCACGGTATGGTGGTTGCGACATGTGCGGAGATAATAGACCTTGAAAAATGCGGAATTGAGCATAACTGCTGCATAGATAAGAAGCTCATCGAGGAGATCATAGGCTGTGATATAAAGGTGTCAAAGGATAAGGTGCAGCGTCTGGAGTGTGGATGTATGGAGAGCGTGGAGATAGGCTCATATAACACCTGTTTAAACGGTTGCAGATACTGTTATGCCAACTATTCTGAGGCTGCGGTGAAAGCAAATTGTGCATGCTACGATCCTAAGTCACCTCTCCTGTGCGGAACTGTTGGCGAGTTAGACAAGATCACAGAGCGCAAAATGAAATCACTTAAGGAGACACAGATGAGCATAAGGTTTGATGACGTAGATTAATCTGATTGATCTCGTAATCATTTCAAAAGATTAGTTTAAAAGTTGGCTTGGTAGTGAATTTGCCTATTATTATATAGAAAGATGAGGTTGTGATTGCTTTGAGAATATCGGACAAAGAGTGGAAAAAAATAGAATTCCGCAAGAACAAATTCCGGGAGCTGGAATCGGCACTGGATCAGGCTGTAAGCGGAAGGGACAACAAGGTTCCGGCTTTTCTGTCAGGTGCTCTGGCAGGAGGAGAAATTAGAAAAGCTACGGCTGTGGAAAAGCTTGTAAATGAGTTGGTAAAATCCATGGACAGCTATGGTATAAGAAACAGACTTTGGTTAGAAAGTGACAAACTGGAGAGAGACGAAAAGAAAGAAGAGAAAGAAGAGAAAGAAGAGAAAGGGACTGCGAGTGATGAATTTCCGGGAAATAAAGCTGTAGAAGATAAAATCCCGGAAGAGAAAGTTCCATGCATGCCGGCAAGATTCAAAGAATTTATACATGATTATCTCTACTGCATGATACTGCTCATGACAAGCGAGATGGAGTGGGTTGAACAAATTTATGCTGAACCATATGCCGATTCATTTCAGCAGCTTTATCTTCATGCAAAAAGAGTGAGAGAGTTTTCTTTAAGGCCGATTGAGAAAAGATATGATGAGCTCTGTGGTGAGGCATATTTTGGTGTCAGAGGGGCAACAGGTCTGTTTGAAATATTCAGCATGGCATATGAGTCGCTTACCGGGAAAGATATCGGAGACAGCCTTACCCAGAGCATGAAGGATGGACTTGATACGTACTGTCAGGAACAGATGAAGATGTATGATGAATTTCTGGAAGAGGCAGAAGACAATGCCATGACCGAAGAAGAGATAGAAGCAGTTATGAGTGAATATGTGGATGTCGATGCAAATGATCCGGACATGGCAGAGCTTAACAGATATTTTGATGAGCTGGCAGTCAGATGGGATGAGAGTGAGAAGCGGTTCAGACAGACATTTCCTGATACTGAAGGGTTCTGTACCAGATATCTGAGGCTTCGTGAGCTGTTTTATACTGATGAATCCCGTGATATGAGGTATCCGCTTACGATATTTGATATTCTGGTGGAGGGCATGCTGGATGTATTCCTTGGCAGGCGGGGCAAGACTTTGTATACCGATGCAGATAATTGCGCAAGGACATACATCAGTATAAAGAAGCAGATAGATGCGATAAAGAAGCTTCGGGAGGAGGCGTAGGGCATGGCTGGTTTCAGAGAAGATTTTTATGTCAGACTAGGACGGGATTATCATGAGAATACGGAGAATTCTTTCTTATATGGATATGTGAAAAGTAAAAGAGAGAGCAATCTCAGAATTCGGATGAAGGAAGAATACTACTGTCTGGTGGACACGGCAGCAAGCAGGAAAAGATATGTCCGTTTTCTGGTGAAAGCGCTGCTTTCTGATAAAACCCTTTCTGATTCGTTTGATAGGATTCACAGTCTGCCTGAGCTGTTAGACAGTATTTCATTTTATGAAGAAAAAACGGATGGATCAGAGCGCCCAGGTGAGATTGGTAAATCAGAATTGGAAACCGAATGGGAGACGGTGAGGTTAGAACTTGAAACTGAGTGTGAAGCGTTGAAGCATGCAGATGGTGATTTGTGTGGTGACAGACTGAGACTGCTTGATAAGTATATGGATAATAGCAAGGTATCAGAAACTGACATCAGTGTAGATGCGGATATAGATATGCTTAGGCACATCTCGTCAGAACTGCTTGATTCATTTGAATTCGATGGCGAGAAGAAGAATCCGTATGTGGAGCTCATGTCGTCTTACCTGGATTTCTATTATGGTATTATATCTAAAGCAGGATATGTCAGCAGACTTCTGGAATTCTGGGCGGGCAACAGCAAATATATCCCAGACAAGAAGTCACTGGCATATTTTACAGAATTTGGAAAGCAGACATTTGGAGATGATGTATTTGCAGGATGCGGGAGAGCTGCACTGAGACTTGCAAGATTAAGGCAGCTTGGAGAAGAGAACTATGAAAAATTCAACATTGAAGCGGACCGGTTCTTTGAAGCGGAATTTCTTGATAAGCTCACGGAGAACCTGCAGAGAGACATATTAACCGTCGATGTGCATACACTGCTTTATGATGCAGGCTTTTCAAATGGAGGCAGGCCCCGCAAGAAGGATAAAAGTATGGACATAATGGATGCGTATTTCAGATATGTGGGGGATAATCCATTTTCTGGCGGTACAGGCTATGTTGAAATCCCCGGCGGTTATACGACATGGGATGAATATTACAATGCGTGTGATAATGTCCGTGACAGACTGAATTCGGATAAGAGAGCTTCTTTTTACCAGAATGTCTTTATGCCGATGTGGATCGACAATGATACAGGAGGTGGAATATTCCTCATAGGCAAAAGGCAGTTTGCGGAGAATGCCGATGTGAGACTTGCCAGCAACTGTGAGTTCGGCGTGGTATATTTCTACGGAACAGATGGCGGAAGTGCATTTGAATTTTCGGCGTTTCAGGAAGGCTCCTTTGATGAAAATGTGTTCCCCGGTATGTCAGAGGCGGTGAGCTGGTTTAGAAATTATGATTATAAGGCTGACTCCATGGAGGAATACAGGCGGTATAATGGGGATGCACCGGCAGGCTGTCCGGAGGTTTTTCTTAAGTATTTCAAAGATTATGACAATGTAAAAGCGGAGGCGGCAGGTATATCAGACAAGGCGGCAGGAAGCTCTGCATTATATGGAGATGTTGATGAGTCAGATATAAGAGCTACGCTTGAAGCGTTCGACAGGGAGCAGGAGGAAGCAGAAAGGAAAAAACAGCTGAGAATGACATTTCAAAGCCAAAAAATAAAATAGCTGCATTGGTTTATAGGCCATCAATCTGTATTGGCACAGATTGGTGGCTTTTCTTCGTAAATTTTACGAGCTTAAATATTGCTGTAGTTATACTGTGTTTATCAAATAAAGAATATCCCATGTGGCACAGACAGTGAGCTGTTTCATGGGGCAAGACGAAAGGAGAAAATGCATATGAAGATCGACAATATGAGAGAACTTTACGAGGAATTACTTAGAGCAACATCAAATGGATACAGAAACAGAAGCATTGCAAATCCGGCAGTAGATTTCACAAAGAAAGCAAAGGCCGGGGATTTTGATGAGATGTCCGACGAAGAGTATTACCGGGCATTTGATAAAGTAAATGAATTAAATGATGTATGGCAGCATCTGCCAAGCGGTCAGATTGGTGAACTGCTTTTTACTGCACTTGAGAATCTTACACTTAGCGACAGTGACGTGGAGGACATGGCAGCGACATTGCTTTGTGCTTATGAGCGTTCAAGTAAAGAGCATATCCCTTGTGATGCAAAAGCGGCGGATAGAAATGCAAGAACTGCCGGATATGCTGCTTCCAAGGAGATAGACAGTGATAATCCATTCAAAACAAAGACACAGTCTGATAAAAGAAGTGCTGATGCAAAAGGAATATTGAGCTCGCCGGCGAAGATATATGAATATCTTGACTGCAGAGTATATGGTCAGAAGGAAGCGAAGAAGGCAGCTGCCATGCTTCTCTGGAATCATGTAAATGGCAGGAGACAGAATGTCCTCTTCGCAGGACCGACAGGCTGTGGCAAGACTGAGATATTCAGACAGCTTGCAAAGCTGTATCCGAACATAGTGATACACAATGCCACATCGCTGACTGGCACTGGCTGGAAGGGCAATACAAAGGTTCGAAACCTGTTCGATGGTGTGGATAAGGATAAGATGAGCCATCTGATCATCGTCCTCGATGAGGCCGACAAGATGTTTGAGGACGCGGACGACAGACATTACAGCTACATAGTCCAGAATGAGTTGCTGAAGGTTCTTGAGGGTGACATGGTGCATTTTGACGGAAATCCTTCAAACGGCGAGCCGATACTTGATATTGACACATCAAATGTCAGCTTTGTGTTCCTTGGCTCCTTTGAGAGTATGGTAAGGGCAAAGAAATTTGCGGTAAATAATAGCCGTGCGATCGGCTTTGGCGTAGAGAATAAAAATGCTGCATTTGACGGTTATGGCAGCACCTTTACACAGGAGGATCTTGTACAGTATGCAAATGTGAGATGTGAAATAGCGGGGCGTATAGGTTCGATTGTTCAGCTCAGGGAGATGACTGAGGATGACTTCTATGCCATATTAAATGACAAGAGAATAAGCCCTGTCAGAAAGCTTTCTGATTACTACGGCGTTAAGCTTAAGATTTCAGAGGCAGCAAAACATAAGCTGGCAAAGGAAGCAGCAGAGAACGGTATGGGAGTTCGCTTCATTCATTCACAGATACAGAGAAGACTTGATCATGAGCTTTTCGAGAATTGTGACAGAAAGGAATATGTCATAGCCTGATCATTGAGTCATAAATAAAAGAATATATGATAGCACAAAAGACTCCGGCACACGTTGTGAAGTAATGAAATTCATAGCGTGTGCCGGAGTTTTATTTAAGAGTCAGACTCGTCTGAGTCGCTTTTGACGAATTCGATAATGTCTGAAACCGGACAGTCAAGAATGTTGCACAGCACATCCAAAGTCTTGGTGGTTATTGCCTCGCCGTGTTTCATTCTGTGCAGGGTGTTTGCCGGGATGCCATGTTTAAATATAAGGGCATATTCGGTTATATTCTTTCTGTATAAAGTATCATAAAAAGGTTTGTAAGAAATCATGTTTAGACCTCCCTACAGTTACACTATCACATGACTTTAAAATTATATGCTCAATATATTGGCTACAATGCGTATGTTTCTGCGTTTTTGTATATGAACGTTACACCGTATATTGCTGCTTCGAGCTAATAGAAACAAAACATTCGTAAAAAATACGGAGAAAAAATCCGCTGCGTATATACTTTGAACATAAAGATGAGAACACAGAAACAGCTGAGTTTAGTACAGCATAGCGTAGAAATAATGATAAGTCAGATGGGGAGGTGTAATAAGTCATGTGTGACATAGAAATCAAAGAGTATGGTGAAGACTGGGTCAGGAACGCAATATGTCTTGCGAGAATGTATGGAGTCAGTGAGTGCTTAAGCCCACTGCCATATCTTCCTCTGGATGAGGTTGCCGCTATTGTGACAAACTGGACAAATGAATTCACGAAAGCCGGACAATATACAGAAAAAGAGACTGATATAGTGAATTTCTTTGAGCAGAAAATTAGTAAAATTCAATAGGGAAAAAATGTTGAAATAGCAAAACATACTCAATATAATGAATATGTGTAAATTTTTGAAAAAAACGAAAATATTTAAAACTTTTTTAATATGACGTTCGTCTTAATAAACAGAACGGGAAATACATACTGTGTATGGACAGGAAAAAAGGAAAAAGGAGATTAAAAGATGTACTGCGGAAAATGTGGAAAAGATTTAAATGGAAATGAATACCGTTGCCCGTCGTGTGGGGCAGAACCTGATTATGCCAGTGCTATAAAACTTGCACTTGAGGGAAATGAGAGAGGCTTCTCATTTTTGTATGAGATTTCATACAAGAGCAAATTGTATATAGCTATGAAATATATGAAGGATGAGGACAGGGCACTTGATGTACTTCAGGACTCGTATATTAAAGCATTTGCAAAGCTTGATACACTGAGAGAGCCAAAGACATTCCCGAAGTGGCTTGGCACTATAGTGGCATCCACTGCGCTTGACGCACTGAAGAAGAAAAAACCGGTATTATTTACAGAGCTTCAGAATGAAGATGAAGGCGGCGAGGCATATGAGTATACGATAGCCGATGAGGATATGTCAAGACAGCCGGAGATGGCATGTACGGCGAAGGAGACACAGGAGATGGTGAGAGAGCTCATCAATTCTCTGTCGGATGAACAGAGAATGTGTATCCTCATGTTCCATGTGGAAGGTTACAGCATAAAAGAGATATCAGCTTTTCTAGGCTGCTCAGAAAATACGGTTAAGTCAAGACTTAATTATGGAAGACAGAACATAAAGGCAAAGGCAGAAGAACTTCAGAAGAGGGGATACAAGCTGTACAGTTACACACCGATTACCCTTCTTCTTTATCTCATATGGTCAGATATGCGGGCAGAACTTGCAAGCGGAACGCTGGCACAGATTGCCGGAACTACATGTGCAGCCGGAAAAACCATACTTCAAAAAGCGATTGTATCATCTGGCAGAGCATTTGGATCGGGTGCTGTGATGGGTGGCGGCGCTCCAGGCGGTGCAGTTTCAGGCGGCACAGGAAGGGTCTTGAGTACCGCTTCAAATTCTGTTGCTAAAAAAACTTTTTTCAGCACGCTGGGCGGGAAGATAGCAGTTATAGTCGCAGGTGTTGCGGTTGTCGGAGCGGTGGCAATTGGTATAGTTACTGCAAAAAATAAATCAGATGATAAAGAGAATGAGCAGGTTAGTACAACCGAAGCGGTTGCTTTGAACGATGATACTGCGTCGGCAAGTGATGAAAGTTCACAGGATATAACTATAGCAACAAATGCCACGACCGAAGCTCAGCTCACAGAGATAAGCACTGAAACTACAGAGGAAGTGACAACCGAGGCGATAGTGGATGAAGGTGCATATAAGGCAGCGTACAAAAAAGTTCTCAAATCCTATAAGACACAGGTGGCCAATTATTTCTGGCAGTATGATTTTGACGTTATGACACAGACTGCAAATGAAGAACAGACACCTATAGCATTTGCAGATATCACAGGTGATGGAGTCCCGGAGATGATTTTGATTCAGACACAGGCTCCTGACAGTTCAGGGAATGCAGATCTTGACATATATTCATTTGATGGTGATAAGGCGAGACAGATATTTGGAACTGATCTGAGTGATGATGTTATGGGATGGGATGTAAGTGCTGCTTCAGGGACAAGCTATTTCCTGTTTACTGACAAGGATGGAACGCTCTGCGCATACAGCGGAATTGGTGATGAAAGCTATACAGATAAGTATATGAAATTCAAAATGGATGCTTCAGGTATGCTGCAGATAGATCCTGAGTGGAGTAAAACAACAGGTCCAAATGAAGAACATACAGATAATATTCTTATATGTATGAAGAATGACAAGGAAGTTTCTGAGGCAAAGTATGATAAGTTCCTGAACAACCTGAAGAAGCAGGCGGATACCCTTCTCATATTTAATGAGCAGGGACGTGACAAAGCTGCAGAATTTTTCGGAAATACTGATGATACGGCGATGACCTATGATGAGGCGATGAAGTTCCTTGGGGAGGGGAGTTCATCGGGTTCGTCAGCTAAATCCGGTAAGAAAGATAGTGCTGCCAAGGATGATTATAAGAGCGCTTATCTGAATGTGCTTGATGAAAATGAGACAGCCATAGCCAATTATGACATTCAGTATCCGGTGTCCGACAATGAATTCGGTGGTTATTATCGTGCAAAAAAGGATGTTCATGCCGGACGTGAATCCGAGCCTGTGGCATTTGCAGATATCACAGGAGATGGCGTTCCGGAGATGTTTGTTATGGCATGTCCTGACGGCAAAAATTCGGTCGATGCGTCGCCTGAGCTGTACATATACTCATACTCAGGCGGAGAAGTCAAAAATATATATGATAAGACAAAGGTCGAATATGCACCGGAATGGGATCTGAATACAGAGTACTTCATATTTAAGGAAAAGGGTGATGATTCACTTTATGTATTCAGCATCATGCCGGGTGCAAATGCCTGGGAGGGCTATGAGCAATATGTTATGGGCAATGATGATTATCTTGAGAAAATACACGAGTGGAGTATAGGCAGAAATAACGAGGATGCAAATGCAACTGCAGATGATGCCATAGCCATTTGCGATGGAAAAAGGATGAATAAGGCAGATTATGATGCGATGAAAGAAAACTGGTGGAAGGATGCAGAGACGCTCATCCTCTATAATGGTGACGGTGAGAGTAAGATAAAAGAAGATAAGAGCGGCCTTCTTGAAAAAAGCGCAAATATGACCTATGCGGATGCTGTGGAATATCTGAAATCAGCAAAATAAAATTATAAAAATTATGATTTTTATAAAACTTTTTGAAACCCACATTCGTCTTTATAAACGTAAGGAGGTGAAAAGGTAATTTTAAGAACATTGCATGACTGAAGTTCAAAGAAGAAGGGAGATTGTTATGAGAAACAAAAAGTCAAAAATAATACAAATAATTGCATCCGTACTGGCTCTGGCAATGCTGCTGGCATTTATTCCGGAGAAAAAAGCGCAGGCGGCAACGAAAGAAAAATCAGTTACAGTCCAGCTGTATGGCTATGAGACTAAGGTACTAAAATTCAAATCTAAAATAAAGACTATCAGAAGATATGGAGATTCCAAGTATGCTACGGTTGACAAGATATCTGATAACCAGATAAGAGTCACCGGAAAGGTAAGCGGAAGAAGATACTTTGAAGTCGTAACTGCAGACAATAAGATGACGAAATGTTACAGCAAGGTTACATCGACATACTATGCAAAGACAAGAGTGAGGAGAGTTGTAAAATCCCAAAGGCGTATTGAGTATGTAGGCTCCACAAATGAATCGGTAGCGAAAGTTGAACTTGGAAAAAACCAGAAAGAGTATCTTATAGCTACCACTTCGAGAAAGGGAACTGCAAAGATTGTCATATACTACTCGGATGGAGAGAGAAAAGTTCTAGCATTGAGTACCGCAGGACATACACACAAGTGGGTTACGGTTTCTGACAGAACAAAAAGTATTCCGATATACAAGACAAAAGAATACTCTATTGCATTTTATGTATGGCCGGATGGATCAAATGCATTTTATCTTGCAGACGGTGGGCAGAAATTACAATGGTGCCTGCTTCACTGTCTGAGGTGTATGGGACCTGACGCTCCTGACCCTGATCCGCAGGGAAGATGTGCATGGAAAATAGGTGAGGGAATATGCCCACAGGAGAGAAGGGTAAAAGTAGGAACAAAATATGTGAGAGTTACTTCCCATACCGAGTGCAGCTTATGTGGAGCCAGAAGATAATACCGGTTTTGTAAGAGGATGTGTCAAGTTTTCTATGAAAACTTGACATGTAGAGCCAGCCATTTGCCAGGAGATGCCCATGTGACGAAGTCACATATTAAAATGGCATCGACGACATCTCGCATTGCGGAGCAATGTGAGAATACCTACGAAGGCAAATTTTGCATGGCTGGTGTTCAATTACTGGTGGGTTGTTTAATAATGTATGGCTGATGTTGTTGTTCAAAGGAGGGAGGTTATGACGATATGGCAGGCTATGAATATGTTTGAGGCTCTCATAGGAAATGAAAGCCGGCACTTTGTTATAGACAGAAGAATAAAGAATTATATGTACAGGGTGATAAGACAAAACAGAGAAAATAAATATGAGAGGGATAATTATAGATCAGATAGAACACCTGCAAAAAATGTGAGTAAAAGATGAGTGACATGCGGCACCAGTCATTTGCCAAAGATAGATTTGAAATGGCTGGTGACAAGCAGAATAGGAGGGTAACATGAGAAATATGAAGTCAGGATTAGTTAAGATGATTGCATTTATACTTGCTTTTGCAGTGATATTGCCGTTTATGCCGGCTGACACAGCAAAGGCAGCGGCTGCTGCAAAGCAGACAGTGGAAGAAAAGGTGATACAGCTCCTTGGATATGAGGCGAACACAGTCGAATTTGACAGGGAGATCATATCCATCAAGGCACATAGTGGCAGCCAGTATGTGACATACAAAAAGGTCTCACACAATAAGGTGTGTTTCATAGGCAAAAAGAAGGGGAGAAGATATATAGAGGTCATGACAGGAGACCATAATGTCACAAAATGTTATGTGAGAGTGGACACAAATCTGTACATTGGAAAAGGTCATCTCAGGGATGTGTGTACTTCAAAGAATATTGCAAGTATAAGTGCACCTGATAAAGATTTTTTGAACATAATCAAATATGATGGTAGCAAGCGGGATTTTTCGATTGAGTTGTGGGATAAAGTTGGAACAGCAAATGTGCTTGTCCGTTATACGGATGGAACATCAAATAAAATAAAGGTTACAACTAAGCCTCACAAGCATTCCTGGATAAGAGTTGCGGATAAGACGAAGACGGTGCCGGTATTTAAGAAGACTATAGTAAAGAAAGCAGTGATGACGTGGCCGGATGGTTCAGATGCATCTTATTTCTACTCTGGACGTCTTGACAGCCCATACAGCAACTGGAAGATCATCACATGGTGTCAGAAACATTGCAAGGTTTGCAATGGAAAACGTGCTACACAGCCTGATCCGCAGGGAAGATGTGCAGGCACAGTGACATGTAAGATAAAGAAAGTTGAAAAGTGGGTAAAAACAGGCACAAAGACTAAAGTTATATCATCGCATGTACAGTGTAAGTATTGCGGTGAACTGCGAGATAAAAAAGGTGAATAAAAGAAAATATAAGGAAATAAAAGGAATTAACAAAAAATATTAACAAAAGAGATTATACGATCAGGAGGTTTGGTTATGTTTTCGATTGATGCAATCTGGCTTTTAATGATGTCACCATTTTTTTGGACTACAGGGGAGTTTATAGCATTTTGCGCTGCATATCTGTTTGTCAGAGGAAAGCTTGGCGGAGTGATTGCAACATTGCTTAAGATAGTGGCAATCATCATTGTGACTTTTGCATGTATCTTGTTTATTGGACTTTATATGTATAGCAGGCATACACATCCCGAGGCTGTTGCTACTGTAACAGCGGTTGAGAATGATGCTATGATGGGTGGATATTCCCAGAAACTTACTATGGAATATACATATGATGACAAAAAGTATGTAGTCAAGGATTTGGACACGATCAATCTTCAGGCTGAAAAAGGGGATAAATACATTGTACATTTCAGCAACAGAACTCCTGATCAGTTAAAATTCATCAAACCGGATGACAAAGCTCCAACAGCATGGCAGGTATTTAAGAAGTCCATAAAATATGCTGTGATTGGAATAGTAATATTTCTTGTTGTAGTAAATGTTATCAGAAGAAGAATTTAAAAAAGCAGTGCGGATGTGAAAAGTTCGTTAAAAAACATTGAAATTCACACATATACTCAATATAATGAGTATGTTTCTGCAATTGACAAAAAAATAATAAATTTAGCAAAAGGGGGATGATTTATTTCTTGGGAGAAATCATAAGCGGAGTTAGAAAAGAATATTAACGAGAGAAAAGGAGAATTGTTTTATGATTAAAGAGGCATTAAAGGAAATCGGTAAAAAGCTTGCCCTGACACTTTGTGTATCGGCTATGTGTATAGGCGGAGCTGCAGTGTCGGCGCAGGCAGCAGAGACTGCTGAGGTACAGGAGAGCGAGTCAGGAAGTGCTGAGATAGCGGCAGTAAGTGTGGATGAATATCTCGATTTCGGAAAAGTTGTTGGTAAGAAATTAACTGGATGGAATTCATATAAGTACGAGATTAGTTTGAGCAAATCTGGCAGAGTGCGTCTTGATTTCGAATCATACGGTACAAAGTTTAAAGTTTACTGGTATGACGAATATGGAAAGGAGATGTTTAAATGGTATATGGACTATAATTCTACACTTGGGTATGCAAAGGGCTGTGGGTTTGCAGACTTGCTTTCAGGTACATATTACGTGGAAGTTGTAAATGATAGTTATAGTGATACTGGAAATTATAAGTTGAAAGCGACCTTTGCAAGTGCAGGGACAAATGAGAAGGAGCCAAATAATAATTCTGGCAATGCAATGCCTATAAAGATGAACTCAGTCATTAAAGGACAGCTTGCAAGGAATGATGACCAGGATTTCTTTAAATTCAGAGTTACAAGAAGCGGAGATGTGACTATAAAGATAACATCCAAGCAGCTTAGAGTGTTTGATTTTAACATATACGATCAGAATGGCAGCACGGTGGTGGATGATACGGTATATTCTAATGATGCAGGAAATATCGATACCAAGCTTACTTACAAACTGGATGCCGGATTATATTACATGGGAATTGTAAAAAAAAGTTATGAAAGTTATAATACAGGTGCTTATGCATTTAAGGTTACAAGTCCGATAGCACTTGGATCAAAGAATGTTACTCTTTCAAAGTCAAAGTATGAATATGATGGAAAGGTTAAGAGCCCGGCTGTTATAGTAAAGGATAATAGCGGTAAGCGTCTTGTAAAGGGCAGGGATTACGATGTGTATGCACAAAAAGGACGCAGAAATGTAGGAGTATACAAGTGCAAGGTTGTATTCAAGGGCAGCTACAAGGGAAGTGTCACAAAGACTATCACTATCGTTCCTGCAAGAACAAAGATCACAGGAATTGCAAACAAGAGTAACGGCATTAAGATTGCATGGAAGCAGAGAAGCGCGGCCAATGCAACAGGCTATATAGTATACAGAAGCGTGAACGGTGGAGCATATAAGCAGATAAAGGTGATCAGAAGTACAAGAACAACAGTGTTTACTGATACAGGAGCATGGAATAAGTGGGACAGCTATTCATACAAGGTGATCGTATATAAGAATCTTCGTGGAAAGACGTATAAGTCTCCTGCAAGTAATAGTAAGAGTGTTTACAGACGCTAGTCTGTGATAAGCTTCATAAATGTGTATAGTTGAAGATGCGCGAAGCATTCAGATATGATAACAAGGGGTACTGCAAAACTGAGTGTTGCATCAGGTAAAGACTAAGAGTAAATTATAAGAAAATATAAAATCTCCGGCATATGATATAAAACATAGTGTTGAGTATCATATGCCGGAGATTTTTTACGATCATCGCATCAAAGTCTGTGCTTGTACGAGAACAACCTGGCGATTACTTCAATAAGAAATTATTTATTCATATTCCTATTTGCAGCTGCGAGCATGAGCTTGATTCTGTTTACCTGGTTGACCTCAGATGCACCAGGATCATAGTCGACTGCCACGATGTTTGCCTCAGGGTAGGCCTCACGTAGATGCTTGATAACGCCCTTGCCCACGATGTGGTTTGGAAGACATGCAAATGGCTGTGCGCACACGATGTTCGGAGCTCCGCTCTTTATGAGCTCGATCATCTCACCTGTCAGGAACCATCCCTCACCATTCTGGTTACCAATGGATACGATAGGTCTTGCATAGGCGGCAAGCTTTTCGATATGGGCAGGAGCCTCGAATCGCTTACTCTTTTCAAGAGCCTCCCTTGCCGGCTTTCTGAAAGATTCCAGAACCTTTATAACAGTGTTGCTGACTATGGCACCCTTTTTGGTCTTGCCAAGGAACTCATAGTTGTAATTGTTGTTGTAGAAGCAGTACATGAAGAAGTCAAGGAGATCTGGCATAACAGCTTCAGCTCCCTCTGCCTCCAGCAGATCAACCAGATGATTGTTGGCTGATGGCAGGAACTTTACTAGGATTTCTCCGACAATACCTACTCTAGGCTTTTTGATATCAAGGAGTGGGAGAGTGTCGAAGTCATGGACTATTCCCTGTATATTCTTTTTGAATACAGCATTGCTTCCGGTCTTTGTCAGACTTTCCAGACATATCTTTTTCCATTTCTCATGGAGTGCATTTGCTGATCCCTTTTCCTTCTCATAAGGCCTTGTCCTATAAAGACATCTCATGAATACATCGCCATATATCAGCGCCTGCATAGCACGCTTTACTACCTTGTAGCTGATCTTGAATCCGGAGTTCTTCTCAAATCCCTGGGCTGACAGTGCGATTACAGGAATCTGACCGTATCCGGCCTTTGAAAGGGCACGTCTGATAAATCCAACATAGTTGGTTGCACGGCATCCACCACCTGTCTGGCTCATGATGACAGCTAGCTTGTTCACATCGTACTTTCCAGATGTGATGGCACTCATCATCTGTCCTACAACGATGAGAGATGGATAACATGCGTCGTTATTTACATATTTCAGACCCACATCTATCGTCTCCTTGGTTGCATCCGGCAGAATCTCAATGTTGATTCCCATACACCTGAATGCCGGTGCAAGAAGGTCAAAGTGGATAGGAGACATCTGAGGAGCAAGAACTGTGTAGTCCTTTTTCATCTCCTTTGTAAATTCTATTCTATTTATAGCACTGCTCGACGGACATGTCTTGTAGTGCTGCTCATGTCTTGAGTTGACCGCACTTATGAGAGATCTTATTCTGATCCTTGCGGCACCCAGGTTGCTGACCTCATCGATCTTGAGGACAGTGTATATCTTTCCGGACTTGGTAAGTATATCATTTACACAGTCGGTTGTTACTGCGTCCAGGCCACATCCAAATGAGTTAAGCTGTATGAGCTCCAAATTGTCACAGGTCTTGACGTAGTTGGCTGCCTTGTACAGCCTTGAGTGATACATCCACTGGTCGGAGACGATAAGAGGTCTCTCAACCTTTCCAAGGTGTGCGACTGAATCCTCTGTAAATACAGCGATCTTGTATGAGTTGATGAGCTCTGGAAGTCCGTGGTTGATCTCAGGATCCAAGTGGTATGGACGACCTGCAAGGACTATACCGAGCATATCGTGTTCATCAATGTATCTGAGGGTTTCTTCACCTTTGGCACGCACATCTTCCTTGACCTTCTCTGCCTCTGCGTACGCCGCATGTATGGCACTTCCAATCTCGTCCATTGTCACATCATAGTACTTGGACATCTCACGGTACATACGCTTTACAAGTGCGTCCTCATTGTCCAGTGCCACAAATGGTCTGATGAATGTTATGTCATCAGCCTTGAGTTCCTCCATGTTGTTCTTGATGTTCTCTGCATAAGAAGCAACGATAGGACAGTTGTAGTGATTGTTTGCCTCAGGAGTCTCGTTCATCTCATACGGTACACATGGGTAGAAGATGGACTTGATTCCATTTTTCAGCAGCCACATAACGTGTCCGTGTGAGATCTTGGCAGGGTAGCACTCTGACTCACTAGGTATGGATTCGATACCCAGGCTGTATATATCTCTCGATGACTTTGGAGACAGTACAACTGAGAATCCAAGCTTTGTGAGGAAGGTGTGCCAGAAAGGATAGTTTTCGTACATGTTGAGTACACGTGGAACACCTATCACACCGCGCTTTGCTTCCTCAGGCTTGAGTGATTCATATCCAAATATTCTTCCAAGTTTATATTCAAAGAGGTTAGGGATGTTGTCAGCGTTCTTCTTCAGACCTACACCCTTCTCGCATCTGTTTCCAGTGATGAACCTCTTGCCGTTTGAGAATTTGTTTATGGTGAGGAGACAGTTGTTCGTACATCCCTTACATCTTGTCATCGAACTCTCGTATGTGAGCTTTCTTATCTCCTCGATAGGGAGCATGGTCGTCACAAAACCTTCTTTATATTTGTTCCTTGCTATGAGGGCA
Source organism: uncultured Coprococcus sp. (assembly GCA_902461735.1). GTDB lineage: Bacteria > Bacillota > Clostridia > Lachnospirales > Lachnospiraceae > Coprococcus. The sequence goes on along the minus strand of CABPYV010000003.1, from coordinate 181,285 downwards.
GCACCAAAAGCACCCATGATACCTGAGATGTCAGGCCTGATGGCTGTTCTTCCGGATATGACCTCAAAGCTCTTTAATACTGCATCATTGTAGAATGTACCACCCTGTACCACGATGTTCTTGCCGAGATCCTTAGGATCAGTGAGCTTTATAACCTTGAGAAGTGCATTCTTGATGACGGAGTAGGCAAGTCCGGCTGAGATATCAGCAACGGATGCGCCCTCCTTCTGCGCCTGCTTAACCTTCGAATTCATGAAAACTGTACATCTTGAACCAAGATCTATAGGGGTTCTGGCTGTGATCGCAATGTGTGCAAAGTCCGCAATATCATAGTTGAGTGACTTTGCAAATGTCTCTATGAATGATCCACATCCAGATGAGCATGCCTCGTTGAGCATGACGTTGTCGACGACTCCATTCTTGATCTTGATACACTTCATATCCTGACCGCCGATGTCAAGGATACAGTCTACCTCAGGATCGAAGAATGCGGCAGCTGTGTAGTGGGCTATGGTCTCAACCTCACCGAAATCCAGTGAGAGAGCCTGCTTGATAAGAGCCTCACCGTAGCCTGTGGAGCATGATCCGGCAATCACTGCGCCCTCAGGAAGCTTGCTGTATATGTCTTTTATGGCTCTGATAGTAGTGTTCAGTGGACTTCCGTTGTTGCTGCTGTAGAAGTCGTAGAGCAGTTCGCCGTCAGCTCCGACGAGGGCAACCTTGGTTGTAGTTGAACCGGCATCCACACCGATGAAACAGTTTCCCTTATATGTAGCGAGATCACCGCGCTTTACTGCGTATTTGTTGTGATCTGCCTTGAATTTCTCATAATCCTCATCACTCTCAAAAAGTGGTGCAAGTCGCTCTACACCTGAGGAGAGGTTGAGCTCCTGTGAGAGTGCATGGATAAGCTCAGAAAGTGTCATGGAGATTTCCGACTTGGAGTTCATGGCTGCACCTACAGCTGCGAACAGATGTGAGTGTCCAGGATCTATGATGGCGTCACCTGTCAGGTTGAGAGTTCTTATAAAGGCGTTCTTCAGCTCTGGAAGGAAGTGAAGAGGACCACCTAAGAATGCGACATTACCCTTGATAGGTTTACCACATGCAAGACCTGAGATAGTCTGGTTGACAACGGCCTGGAATATGGATGCAGCCAGGTTTGGCTTTGTAGCTCCCTCGTTAATGAGAGGCTGGATATCCGTCTTAGCGAATACACCACATCTTGCAGCGATAGGATAGATGGTATCATAGTCCTTGGCATAGTCGTTAAGACCTGATGCGTCAGTCTGAAGAAGAGTAGCCATCTGGTCGATGAAAGAACCGGTACCTCCGGCACATACGCCGTTCATACGCTGTTCGATTCCGTTTGTAAAGTATATGATCTTGGCATCCTCGCCGCCGAGTTCTATCGCTACGTCAGTCTGGGGAGCATAATCCTGCAATGCTTCAGACACGCAGACGACCTCCTGAGTGAAAGGAACGCCAATAAGCTGAGCAAGAGCAAGACCGCCTGAACCTGTTATACAAGGATTGACCTCGTTCTCGCCAAGAGAGTCTTTTGCTTCCTGTACCAGATCCTTGAGAGTCTCTTTGATATTTGCAAAATGTCTTTTGTAATCGGAGAAAAGTATGTTGTTATCCTTGTCAAGGACAGCCACTTTAACTGTAGTTGATCCGATATCAATTCCTAATGTGTACATAAAACAACCCTTCCAATTTCTTTTGTATATCTTTTAAATAATAAATATTGTATGTTGAATGTGTGTATTAGCTTATACTTCCGATAAAGCTACTTTATTATAGTGTAGGGTTAAAAAAAAAACAATGACTTTATGAAAACTTAACTATTAGTGGAAAAAGGAACTATATGTTGAGGATAGAATATTATATAAAAAAGCCTGCAGAGGTTCAGTATGAATTTTGATACCTGCAATGGAGTTATACATGTGGTGAAAAAAGGAGACACATTATATAAGCTTTCCAAAATATACAAGGTTAAGCTGAGTGATATAATATCTGCCAATCCGTATATAAATGTGTATAATATGCAGCCGGGGGATGAGGTGTGTATACCAGTGATAATGGAGGAAGATTTCCTTATATATAAGGTTGCTGAGGGAGATACGTTCGAGGATGTCCTGAAGCAGACTGGAGTATCTCCGAACGATCTGTTTAAATTTAATCCAGATCTGTATAAGACAGAACTCGTCAATGACATGGAAATTCGATATGTGGATTTTCAGAAGCTGCCCTGATTTCAGAAACTGTCTTGATCAGTAAAATACTATGTGCGGTTATGTCATCAGCTTGTACTGCAGATCTGTCCAGATATTCGCGTGTGTGTGGATGCTATTGCAGTCAGGTATTGGTTGGTGACATAGCGGCGTTATAAAAACTTAATTTTTATAACAGTTGTAAACTCATTTTTTATATTATATAATTCTAAAAGTATAGTTAAAAATACGATTGGAGATATCATATGAACTTAATCAATAAGATGGAGCGAAAGTTTGGAAGACATGCCATAAGTAATTTGACTTTGTATCTCATTATAGGATATGGCATAGGTTATTTGCTCTTGGTTTTCTGTCCTAATGTGTTATTTATGCTGACGCTGGATCCTGATGCGGTCATGCATGGACAGGTATGGAGACTGGTGACATGGATCATTACTCCGCCTAGCATGGATTTTAGTATACTCACATTTGTAATGCTGTTTTTCTATTATAGTTTGGGAACGTTACTTGAGCGGACTATAGGATCATTTTTGTACAATCTTTATATGTTTAGTTCTATGCTGTTTACTATGGCAGGTATGATGATTGCACACATATTATGCAGATATGTTTTTCACTATAGCTATTCAATGAACAGCATATATCTGCCTTCGTCTGGCACGGTGGCATCATATGCCTCCACGTACTATATTTTACTGTCGATATTCTTAGCTATTGCACTTTGTTATCCTGATATGAGTGTCTTGTATGCCATGATCATTCCTATCAAGATGAAGTATCTGTCGATAGTATATATACTCATGACAGTGTATTATTTCATTCAGGAGACATTTATGGGAAGAGTTAATATTGCCATGTCTTTGGTGAGCTTTGTGATATTCTATCTGAGTACAAAGAATTTCAGACGATTTGCTCCGAAACAGATGAAGCGACGGAGAAATTACAACAAGCAGGTGCGCACGGCAAAGAGAGAGAATATAAGTCATAAGTGTGTAGTATGTGGCAGAACGGATAAGGATTATCCTGACCTGCAGTTCAGATACTGTTCGAAGTGTACGGGTAACAAGGAGTATTGTCAGGATCATCTGTTTACACATACCCATAACTGAATCACAGTTGTTACTGGGCAGGCTGGTGGCACATATATAGTGCCAGGTGGCAAGAATGTATAATTTATAGAATGGGTATTATATAACACAGAATATTGAAAAGATATTTAAATATAGAGATAAAGGAAGTTGAATATGTATAACGAAGAGAAAAAGCTTATAACTGATATACAGAGAAGAAAGGACCTGGATAGTAATCTTGGATTGTTTGCTGATGTGGCTTCTAAGGTTAATTTTGAATATGCCTGTCAGAAGTTTACACTTAATTTCCTGACACTTAAGGATATGCATATGGATGGAGATGTGCCTGATGATTCATATATAGCACATTGTGAGACTGTAATAGACAAGATTGCATCAGATTATCTGGCAGACTATGAGGAGGCCAGACTTGAAACTGCAGATGATGACATAAAGCTGGTAGCTGAAGTGAGAGATGCCATCACACGTAAGATGAAGATTCTTACTTCATACACTGACGCATTTGAGATGTATGAGTATATTTTAAATAGGAAAGAATACGGTTATCCAGAGAATATGACAGAGGAACTTCAGAGCGAGCTGGACGAAATAGATGCCGACGAATTTGCTGATGAGATATTCAGATTTGTATTTGCTAATTCTGATAAGGTGGCAGTCAACTCCAAACTTCAGAGCCTTATAGGACAACTTCCGATCAGGATGACCAAGAATAGATTTTATGATATTCTTGGTGATACTCTTGATATATACAATGGCGTGGAGAAGGAATCGCTTGATCAGTTTATAGATATGGTTGAGAGCACAGCACTCATCAAACTTCCTGACGGATTTGATACGGAATATCCGGATCTTTACAACGCATTGGGAATCTTGAAACAGGCGGATTACGCACAGCTTTCCTATGAGGACTACAGAAAGCTGGCAGACGTACTTGACAGAAGTGCGCAGTTTCTGAATTCAGTTGTAACGGAATATATGCTTATTGTTGAGCTGATAAATGATCTGTATGTAATGCTTCTTGCTATATCGATACGAAACAATACGTCAGAGAAGTGTCACAAGGCCATGGAAGTTGTTGCAGGTGCTATTAAGGCGGAAGAAGGCGAACTTGAATCTGTATATACCATGTTGAATGATATCGTGGGTGAGCAGGAGGCAGCCGGCGAGCATAAGGTGATGCTGGAGTCTGCGGTATATGATATAACAACCGGATACATGGAAGATATAACAAGAGTTGGACTTGAAGGGACTTACAGAGATTTGGAGAAGATGGATAAACTTCTCTCAGGTAGTATGTTTGTTGATATAGATAATGTGGCTGTGGCAGGAGTTCTCAAAGTGGACAGTGATTATATTGCAGGATGCAAGGAGAAACTTGTAAGTGAATTTGCAGACTTGTTCGCACAGAATTCTATGACAGTCAACAGAGCACTTATGGCTAAGATTCTTTCCAATATTCCGGTATTCTTCAATACAACTGATGAGATCAAGGAATATATTCAGGGTTCGCTCACAAGATGCAGAGAGAAAAGCGAACTCCTTGCTGATTATATGGTAATAAAGCAGATGATGGAAGAATAATATAGATAATATCTATGCGCGTTACATAGCGCTGCATTGCGGGTGAAATTGTATGGTCATTGATGAAAAGTTCTATGTCGGAAAGGCGAAGGACAGGCAGATTATAAGAATGGTCAGGGGAATAAGATATTTCCACAAGGTCAGGTATGTACCTGGGGTCTTTGTAGTCACACTTCCCCTGTTTGGAGACGGAATACTTGAGATATATGAAATGAACGAATTTAGACAGAAGATATATATAGATATGTCGGATTCCATACATATTGTTGGTGCGGCGACCACCAGGGCGCAGGCTATAAGTCTTGTAAGGGATATTATAGATGATATATATATAAAGACTGGCGGTGTTGATGTGAAGGGATTTTTCCGCGCGGAAGGCTAAGGGGAAGCAGCATGCATATAGTGTTATTGATATTGAAAATATTGCTTATAATATTATTGTCACTGATTGGTCTGGTGATCTTGCTGGCACTTTTGGTACTGTTTGCTCCTATTAGATATAAGCTGTATGCTAAAAAAAAGGATGACATATGGGCGAAGATGACAGCCAGATGGCTTGGGTTTGTATTATGCTTCAAACTCACTTACGATCAGGATAATGGACTGGTGTACCGATTGCGATTGTTTGGCGGCACACTGTTTGGTTCGGACAAAACTCCGAGTTTCAGACACAAGAAAAATTCAGCTGAACTAGAGAACGATGATGCCACTTGTGGACAGACAGATCCATCGGTGGACGATCAGACGAGATCAGCTCAAAATACAAGTCAAAATACAACTCAAAATAACGAAGTGGGAGATGGCCCTGACCAGGTATTGACAGAAAAGTTTCCATCAGCTGATCCGGAAGATAGTGAGTTCTTGTTGGAAGATAAGGAGTTTGAACAAAGAACTGAGGGTGATGGAGAAAAATTACGAGAAAATATTTGGGGAAGAATAGGCAGGAAAATCGATTCTATATTCAAGAAGATCGCTGAGAAATACAGAAGTGCTGCAGAGAAATTTGCAAGTCTTAAAAAGAAAAAAGATGGCTATACTAAGCTTATGAATAATGTAAGGACAAAAGAGGCTCTTAAGGTTGTGAAAACCGAACTTATGGCACTGCTCAAACATCTAAAACCGTCTAAACTCAAAGGACAACTGACGTATGGAACCGGAGATCCTGCATCAACAGGGCAGCATCTTGGAATTATGAGCGCTTTTTTTTCATTGTATTATGACAATATAGACATAACTCCGGATTTTGAAAATAAGATTCTGGAGGGCGACGTCATGATCAAAGGCAGCATAAGGCTATGGTCAGTCGGATGGTGTGCACTTAAAGTAATGTGGAACAAAAATGTAAAGATAACAATATCACGTTTTAAGAAGATATCGGGAGGAAATTGATATGGCAAATAATAATATCGAAGGAACACTTGGGGCTCTGTTTAATGGAATGGATGGATTTATTTCATCAAAGTCAGTTGTAGGAGAACCTGTGTACGTAGGTGATACGATAATTATCCCTATTGTGGATGTGAATTTTGGAATGGCGGCAGGAGCATTTAATAAACAGGATGGCAATAAGGCGGCTGGTGGAATAGGTGCGAAGATGAGTCCGTCAGCAGTTCTTGTAATATCCAATGGTAATACGAGACTCGTGAATCTCAAGAATCAGGACGCTGTTACAAAGATCATAGATATGGCTCCGGAGGTTATAGATAAGGTAGTTGGACTTTTCAAAAAAGATAAAACTGAAGAGGAAAAAGCAGTCGATCAGGCTATCGATGAGATGGCAGAGTCGGAAGATATATAGTGAATTATTAAAGAATCACCACATATAATGATAGTAAATCATTATGGTGGTGATTTTTATCTGGCGCAAATATTGTGGCTATGCTTTATTCTTTACAGCGGTGGGGGTAGTGATAGGGTATTTTATAAGTGGATTTGTGCAATTTCTTGTTATTGTTATACTGTTGCTTTTATCATATATTTTTTCCTGCCGATGACAAAAAAATAAGAGCAATGATTATAAAAATCAATGCTCTTATTTTATCAGAACTGAATCGGTGATATTATGCAAATATTATGCACGCTCGACCTTACCAGATCTTAAGCAAGATGTGCAAACATAAATCTTCTTAGGTGTTCCATCAACAACAGCCTTAACAGCCTTAACATTTGACTTCCACATCTTGTTTGCTCTTCTATGAGAGTGGCTCACTTTGATACCGAAATGAGCACCTTTATCACAAATTGAACATTTTGCCATAATAGCACCTCCTTCAATGATTAAACTATTTGATTAAACTAATTGAATAAACAAACTTACCTCTTAAGTTCACAACAAAACTTATAATAGCAGATTGTTTTCTTATATGCAAGCAAAAAATTTATTTTAATTAAAAAATATTTGGTAAAATGATGCATTTCTTGAAATTTTGTTTATCTATGATATAATTTAAAAATAACTATGTATTTAACTCGGTGGAAAGGAGTTAGGCCATGAAAGAATATATAAATGGAGATAACGGAAAAGTAAGCATAGATGAGAATGTGGTGGCTCAGGTAGCTGGACTTACAGCCCTTGACTGTTTTGGAATTGTAGGAATGGGCATAGTAAGTGTAAAAGATGGAATAGTCAAGCAGCTCCGCAGAGACAACGTTTCTAAGGGCGTGAATGTCAAGTTCGATGAGAAAGGCGATATAATCATAGAATTCCATATTGTAGTTGCTTATGGCGTCAGCATAAAGGCTGTCACAGATAACCTTATGCAGTCAGTAAAATATAAAGTAGAAGATTTTACTTCATTGAAGGTGCGTCAGATCAATGTGTTTGTTGAGGATGTAAAAGTCATGGATTAGATTGCAGAATGTGAATTAGATCATGAATATATTATATAGATAGTTTATTAGTTTGGAGGATACAGAGACGTGAGTAATACGATTGATGCACTTGCGCTAAAAAAAGCATTTATTGCCGGTGCAAATAACCTGGATAAGAACAAAGAATTTATTAATGAATTGAATGTGTTCCCTGTGCCTGATGGAGATACTGGAACGAATATGACATTGACTATATTATCAGCTGTCAAAGAGGTTGAGGCTACGCCGGACGATATGAAGTCCATAGCAAAAGCGATGTCAACAGGATCTCTCCGAGGAGCCAGAGGTAATTCAGGAGTTATATTATCCCAGTTGTTGAGAGGATTCAGCAAGAAAATTCAGGACAGCAGAACGATAGATGTACACGTTATAGCTGATGCTTTTCAGAAGGCTGTTGAGACTGCATATAAAGCAGTCATGAAGCCTAAGGAAGGAACTATTCTTACTGTTGCAAAAGGAGTGGCAACCAAGGCTAGAGAGTGTGCAGATGCCGACATGTCACTTTCTCAGTTTTGTGATGAAGTTATAGAATATGGAGATGCCGTGCTTGATTCAACACCAGAGATGCTTCCAGTACTAAAAGAGGCAGGCGTGGTAGATTCAGGCGGTCAGGGGCTTATGGTTGTACTCAAGGGCGCAGTGGATTGCCTTATGGGCCGCGTTACAGTGGAACTCAATAAGAATACCGGTTCTGTGAATGTGAAAAAGTCGGGGGCTGGCGCTGGCAATGACGAGATATCGACAGCGGATATAAAGTTTGGATACTGTACGGAATTTATTATAAATCTTGAAAAGCCATACGGTGAGGCGGAGGAAGAAGACCTCAAGAGCTTTCTGGAATCTATAGGAGACTCTATAGTATGTGTATCTCTGGATGATATAGTAAAGATACATGTCCATACCAATCATCCGGGACAGGCATTTGAGAAGGGACTGACCCTCGGTTATCTTACAAATATGAAGATTGATAATATGCGTATAGAGCACAATGAACGTGTTATCAGCCAGTCAGAGCGTGACGAGGCTGAAAAACAGGAAGAGGAGAGACAACACAGGAAGACAGTTGCGACTGAACCACGCAAGAAGTATGGATTTATCACAGTGTCCATGGGAGATGGCTTGAAAAAGTTGTTTGAGGAGCTTGGTGCTGATCATGTCATTGAAGGTGGGCAGACCATGAATCCAAGTACAGAGGATATGCTCAATGCTATAGATGGTGTCAATGCTGATAATATATTCATACTTCCGAACAATAAGAATGTAGTGCTTGCTGCAAATCAGGCTGCGACTTTGTGCGAAGATAAGAATATAATAGTGGTACCTACTGCTAATGCACCACAGGGTATAAGTGCTATGATAGCATTCGATAGCACTGAGGGTGTTCAGGAGAATAAGTCTTCTATGAAATCTGCGGTCAAGAATGTGAAGAGTGGGCAGGTGACATACTCTGTCAGAGATACCTCGATAGATGGCAAGGCTATCAAAGAAGGAGATATCATGGGTATCGGTGATAAGGGACTTGTGAGTGTTGGAAATGACATTGAGCAGGTGACATTTGAGCTTATAGCAGATGCGGCAGATGATGACTCTGAAGTTATTAGTATTTACAGTGGTGTGGATGTGTCAGAGGAACAGGCTAAAAAATTGACTGATAGAGTTGAGGAGGCATATCCGGATATTGATGTTCAGTATTATTATGGAGGACAACCTATATATTATTATATAGTTTCAGTTGAATAGCATTTACAGTATGCAGATGATGCATCTGTTTTGAGGTGGATTATGGTACTTGGCGACTCAGTTAAAACGATAAAAGGAATAGGCGACAAGACAGCCGGGATGATGGCAAAACTTGGGATAAATACAATCTCGGATCTGCTTAAGTATTATCCGAGAACATATATATCCTATGAAGATCCGGTTGATGTAGGTGGTCTGCAGACGGGCATGAGGCAGTCCGTAAGAGCCGTTATCAACAGCAGAGTTGAAGTAAGAAAAGTCAGGGGACTTACCATATCCATTGTCTATGCAAAAGATTATTCAGGGACAATTAAGCTGATGTGGTTTAATTGTCCTTTTTTACGCAATTTCTTTCATATCGGTCAGGAGTTTGTCTTTTCAGGTGAAGTGTCGTGCAAGGGTAATGTGATAACCATGACGCAGCCGGAATATTACACTCCTGACAAATATCAGACGCTTTCACATGTGTGGCAGCCCGTATACACGGTGTCGCCGGGGATTACGTCAAAGACGATTCAAAAGGCTGTTAGGAATTCTCTTCCGGTGGCATCTGAAATCGTCGATTATCTTCCTGAGAATGTGCTATCAGACTATGAAATCATGGCTTTGCCGGATGCGGTTTCATCTATTCATTTCCCTATGGATGAACAGATATTGAAAAAGGCAATAAAGAGAATTGCTTTTGATGAGTTCTATAGTTTTATATCGGATATGCACAGACTTAAAAGTGATAACGCCGGGTATGAAAATGAATGTGTTATATCGTGTGATGATGAAGTGAGGCAGTTTATTCAAAATCTCAGCTTTAAGCTTACAAATGCTCAGATGAATGCGGTTCGTGATATGTTGGATGACATGTCATCGAATCATGTTATGAACAGATTGGTCCAGGGTGATGTCGGATCGGGAAAAACCATTGTCGCTGCTGTGGGGCTGTATGCCGCGGCAGTCTGTGGCTGGCAGGGAGTTATAATGGCACCTACGGAGGTGCTGGCCGTTCAACACTATAAAGAGCTTCAGGCACAGTTTGCTCCGTATGGAATATCTGTTGGCTTGCTCACCGGTTCGATGACTTCCAAGGATAAAAGAAACATGTATAGAGATATAAAAAATGGCGATGTTTCTGTCATAGTTGGCACACATGCGCTCATACAGGATAAGGTGGAGTATAACAATCTGGGCCTTGTTGTCACTGACGAACAGCATAGATTTGGTGTGAAACAAAGGGAAAAGCTGGCAGAGAAGGGCGGACATCCACATACGCTTGTCATGAGTGCGACTCCTATACCTAGAACACTGGCTATCATAATGTATGGTGATCTGGATATATCAGTTATAGATGAACTTCCGGCTGGAAGAATCCCAATCAAAAATTGTGTGGTGGATGACAGCTATAGGAGGACTGCTCAAGGCTTTATTATGCGAGAAGTGAATCAGGGACATCAGGTGTATATTGTGTGTCCTATGGTTGAAGCCAGCGAGGTTCTGGACGATGTTGCAAACGTCACTGAATACACAGAGGATTTGAGAGAAGCTCTCAAAAGTCAGTATGGTCAGGATGTGGCGGTCGCATGTCTTCATGGAAAGATGAAGGCTGATGAAAAAAACAAAATACTGGAGGAATTCTCAAATGGAGATATAAGCATACTCGTTTCTACTACAGTCATAGAAGTTGGTATAAATAATCCAAATGCAACCGTTATGATGGTTGAAAACGCTGAGCGTTTTGGCCTGGCACAGCTGCATCAGCTCAGAGGACGTGTGGGAAGAGGCAGTATCCAGTCATATTGTATTTTTGTGAGTGGGAAGAAAGACGAGACCACCATGGAAAGACTGGGCGTTTTGGAAAAGTCCAATGATGGATTTTTTATAGCTGGTGAGGATCTGAAGATGAGGGGTCCGGGAGATTTTTTTGGAATAAGACAAAGCGGAGATGTTATGTTCAAAATCGGTGATATATACAATCATGCAGATATGTTGAAAGCAGCTCAGGAGATATACGACAGATATGGTGAGCAGATTGACAGGACGATGGTTGAAATGAAGATGGATATGCATTATTTTCAACCGGTACTGTAAATTTACCGGCGTTCAAATATACAGGGGGTATTTATGAAAAATAAAAAGACGATCATTATGGGGATAATTATTGCGGTTCTTGTAGTTGTGATAGCTGTTATGGGTGGCTATATGCTTGCAGGCAGATCCAAGAATGACAATTCTGGTGATTCTTATCTTAAAGATGGCAGTGGGCAGATGGCATCGGAGAATATGCAGAATGACGCGGATGACGACAAAGAGAGTATAGGTGAATCTGAGGCGGTGACTGAACAAGGTGGATCGCAGTTGTCAGAGACAGGAGAAAAGCCTGAAACTGAATCTGGAAAAAAGAGTGATTTTTATGTTGAGATAGGCCATGAAAGCACATGGGAAGCTGCCGGAAAGACCTGTGCCACGGAAAATATCAATATATATAACAAGATATCATCAAATGTTTCGGGATGGAAGCTTGATGTTGTATACAAAGGCGCGCCTTCAATAGATAATATATGGAATGGAGAAAAGAAGATAAGAGATAACACCGTATCTATAACTCCGGCTGATTATAATCAGGAAATCCCGGCTGGCGGTTCGGTAAATGTAGGATACAATATAGCGTCTGACGATCTGACTGTGGAAGATTATATTTTGTACATAGAAGGGAAAGAGTATAGGAGCAGTGATATATCAGGAGATAAGGAAACCACAGAATCAGATAAAAACAAGGATACAACAGAATGTACAACTGAAGATATAACTGAAAATAAAACTGGTGAAACTCCATTTGAGATTCATGGACAGTTGGCTGTTGATGGTACAGATATAGTTGATTCTTCTGGGAACAAATATCAATTAAAAGGAGCGAGCACACATGGTATTACGTGGTTTCCGGACTATGTTGACAAATCTGTATTTCAGTATCTGAGGGATGACTGGGGAGCTAACCTTGTGAGAATCGCAATGTACACAGACACAGGAGATAATAATGGTTATTGCAGTGGCGGAGATAAAGAGAAGATTAAAGATCTAGTGAATTCAGGTGTATCAGCAGCGACAGAGCTTGGGATGTATGCCATAGTAGACTGGCATATTCTTAATGACAATAATCCTAATACTCATATAGATGAAGCAAAAGATTTTTTTGAATATGTATCTTCTAAATACTCAGAAAACCACAATGTGATATATGAAATATGCAATGAACCAAATGGCGGCACTTCATGGGCAGAGATCAAAAGTTACGCTGAGACAATAATCCCTATAATAAGGAAAAATGATAAGGATGCAATTATTATCGTAGGTACACCTAATTGGAGTCAGGATGTGGATGTGGCATCCGCTGATCCTATCACAGGATATGATAATATAATGTATGCAGTGCATTTCTATGCAGCTACTCATAAAGATGATTTGAGAAACAAGGTGGAGACAGCTCTGTCAAATGGTCTGCCAGTGTTTGTCAGTGAATTTAGTCTCTGTGATGCTTCGGGAAATGGAGCAATCGATTATGAATCCTCAGATGCCTGGTTTCAGATGATAAACGAGAATAATCTTAGTTATGCGTCGTGGAGCTTGTGTAACAAGGACGAAACCTCTGCTATATTTATGGTGAGTTCATCAATTGCGGATGGTATATCAGATGATGAATTATCGGATACAGGAAAATATGTAAAAAATAAAATTCTGGGCAATTAGTGCCGGAAGCAAATAGTAGTCAATAGTTACATTGATAATGATAATGTAATATGGCACTTGTATTTTACAATTTAACATGTTATAAAAAGTCTGTAAATTTTATTTGACTGCAATTTCGGAGCGGTCGGTTAGGAGTGTTTGATGAGAGTTATAGCTGGAATTGCACGTAGTCTGAAGCTGGTAACTGTGGATTCTATGGATACAAGACCTACAACTGACAGGATAAAAGAAACCCTTTTTAATGTCCTTTCACCGGATATACCGGGATGCAGTTTTCTGGATTTATTCAGCGGAAGTGGTGCAATTGGTATAGAGGCTCTGAGCAGGGGCGCAAAAAGTGCTGTGTTTGTAGAAAATGGCAGGAAGGCACTGGAGTGTATAAATCAAAATCTGGATTTCACAAAATTGAGAAATGAAGCTCAGGTGTTGAGTACAGATGCCGTAAGTTCTATAAATACCTTGGAAAGACAAGAAGAGGTATTTGATATTATATTTATGGATCCGCCATATGGCAGACTGCTTGAGAAGGAAGTGCTTGTCAGATTGTCAAAGTCTAATATAGTGTCAGATAATACGGTGATAGTTGTTGAGTCGGATTTGGATACAGAGTTTGAATATCTGGATGATATTGGATTTGAGATATACAAAACAAAGAAATACAAGACAAATAAACACACATTTATATACAGGAGACTGGAAGATGAGTAGAGCGATATATCCGGGAAGCTTTGATCCCGTGACACTTGGACATTTGGATATAATAAAAAGATCAGCGGAAATGTTTGATGAACTTACCGTTGGGGTGCTGAATAATACTGCAAAAACACCATTGTTTTCTTTAGACGAACGTGTTAATATGTTAAAGAATGTAGTTTCGGATATTCCAAACGTAAAAGTAGTTGGATTTGGAGGACTTCTTGTGGACTATGCCAGACAGAATGATATAAAGGTTATAGTCAGAGGCCTTAGGGCGGTTACTGATTTTGAGTATGAACTTCAGATAGCCCAGAGTAACAGAAAGGTTGCACCGGATATTGATACCGTTTTCCTGACAACCAATATTCAATATTCATATCTCAGTTCGAGTGTTGTCAAGGAGTATGCAAGTTTTGGTGTGGACGTGAAAGATTTTGTCCCGGAGCAGATTCAGGATGTTTTAAAAGAGAGATTTTCAGATATTCAGTCAAAGTTTGGAGATAGATAATTAGGAGGAGAATGAGATGGCAAGAAAAGGTATTGAAGAGATGATCAGTGAGATAGAGATATTTATTGACAATTGTAAGTTTCAGCCGTTGTCTTCCAGTAAGATCATTGTACCAAAAGAGGATCTTATGCAGATGGTTGGAGAGCTTAAACTCAAGATGCCTAATGAGATAGAGCGTTGTAAGAAGATTATGAGAAATAAAGAGGCTATATTGGCGGATGCTAGAGCGAGAGCTGATTCGATAATCACTGAATCTGTGGCGGAGGCCAACAGGCTTGTAGATCAGAGTCAGATAGTAGAACAGGCTAATCTTCGCGCTAATGAGATCACGGATATGGCAAGAAGTCAGGCTGAACAGATAATTGCAGAGGCTAACGAGGATGCAAAGGAAGTAAGAGCTGGTTCTATGTACTATTCTAAGGATAAGCTTGCAGAGATAAGTCAGTACATAAATGCTACACTTCAGGCTGAGCGTGCGAATTATGAAAACCTTATAAAATCACTTGAGGAGAACGCTGCAAGAGTTTCAGACAACATGGCTGAGCTTGATACAAGCATCAACATGATGAATGGTGTTCCTGAGCAGACTTCTCAGACAGATTCAGCTTTTGAATCTGATGAGGATGATTATAATGTTTATGGCAAGACAGAGTATACCAAAAAAGATGGCGAATATGATGATGGATATGATTATGAATATGAAGAAGACGAGTATGATGATGAAGACGACGATGATGAGGAATATCTCGACGAATAAATCATACGAATTTTGATTATAGCATAAAAAATGTGGTCATGGCACATAGAACACCATAAAGACATTTGGCATATATATATTTTATAAAAGACAGTCCGGTTTTTTGTATGAGATCATAGCTTTGGAATAAGGCAGACAAGCCACCGAATGCAGTGAGCGACAAAGACAGGACTGTTTTTATTTTGTCTGTTATTGTGATGGAATTCAAGGTATCTATGCCTGATGATATCTCTAGAAAAGCCGTGGCGATATACGCTGTACGATATGGAAGATAGTGTGTTATGATACTGGAAAAAATGGCGAATATCACCATATAGATACCGATAAAAGTTATATTATGTGCAGCGGTATCAAAAAGGCTTGCAGGATGTTGATCAGGTGAATTGCCGACTGTTGCGGCAGCTTCATGTTTGGCACGACGTTTGATTGTCAGGCACCTTGAATGTGATGTTATAGCATAACGTTTGCGTGGCATGAATAATATCAATGCAGTACATATGAATTGCGGTATGTAGAGACAGGTGAGAAGTATCTTAAGAGAAATAAATCTGCATAAATAAGATGAGTAAATATATCCATACAGGAACATTGGACTTACATTGTTGCATAGGGGGAGCATAGACTGGGCGGTGTGTCGATTTATCCGGTTGTTTTGGTAAAGAAATGATATAGTTAGCGTTCCGGTCGGGAATCCACAGAATAAGCCTATTATAAGAGTTAGCAGGCAGGCGCTGCGTGCCGATATACTGTTCAGATCTATCGTGCTTAGTATAACTCCTGTGAGCAGCATAAAAGGAAGCAGGACTGGGATTATGGAGTTATACCACAGAGATATCCCTTGCCTGCAGCCTTCGGTTATTGTTGTTGCGTTCAGACATGCAAATATTACTATAACGGTTATGATTATCATATAAAAAATGTTCTTCATACGTGTAAGATATGCATGCTATAGCTTGAATATGATAAATGTTCGCTGATATAAGTTTGTAAAATACATTTTTAGTCAGTCGCTTATAACCGGAATGGTGTGTTCGTATTCATTTCTTAGCTTCGCTCCATGCGCGTTGTAAACTAAATTGTTGTAGACGGCCGTTGACTTTATATCATAACTGAACATTGATTCCCCGATTGTAGAAAGCGTGGATGCTGCTTCGGAAGCCTTGGTTATCACAGGAATGCTGGTTCCTTTCTTGATCTGCTTTACGATGCATCCAGCCTGGGCTTTGAGTCCAATCAGTCTCAGATAATATATCCATCCGCCTGCTTTGTAACAGTTATAGTCCGTGTTGGTGAGCTGCATGATATAGTGAAGAAGTGCTCTCTGTATATGCGTTAGGGTGTAGTTCTTGGATTTGAGTGCCTTGGCAGTGCCTGAAAATGACATATATGCGTCAATCTTTGACATTCTGTTGTATAGATTTCTATCCAAGTCGACAGTGTCGACAAAAGATACGGAGGGCTTGTCGTATGAACCATAGAGAAGCCTTGCTGTGGAGAGAAGATCTGACATACCATTTTCAAATACAGGGAAAGTGTTTTTGTATTTGGCATTGAGTATATGGTAACATTCTTCAGGAATATGACGTTTTATAGCCGTGATGTCAGCACTTTCCAACAGGGTTCTTATGGCGGATGCGGAACATATATCGTGATTGGTATCATTGCTGTTATAATCTGATATCAATCGCTTTATAATAACAGGTTTAATTCTAGAACTGGTACGTTTGAGAGCGGCCAGATACTCTATGGCGAGTATGTTGTTCGGGCTTGCCATAATACTCTTTATACTGTCCTCTGGGGTAAAAGAGGAGTCAAATGAGAGACCTGAGTCTTTGAATATATCATTGCTATGAAGATATTCTGCAATTGCATGTGCTCTGGCTGCACCGTAAGTCATGCCTGATGACATGGATTGCTTGATACATGCAGATACATTGATGGGTTCGTTTTCGATGATGTCGGCAATAAACGACAAAAGTGGGAGGTTGTCGGTTTCAGCCCCAAAAGATATATAGTCTATGGCATCACTCATATTCATCATTGTCACCGCTGCGGTGGCATAATCCTTTGCACTTGATGTTGAGTAGACAAAGGGTATCTCAAATATGATATCTGCGCCACATCTGATGGCAGTTTCGGCTCTTGTAAACTTGTCGGCAAGGGCAGGAATCCCCCTCTGTAGGAAATTGCCGCTCATAAAGCATACTACATGGCTGGCTCCGGTCAGTTTTTTTGCTTGTTCAATCTGATATAGATGTCCTTTGTGAAATGGATTGTATTCGCATACTATGCCAACTGTGCTCATAACTGCCCTCCGTTAAAAACTTTGTAGTATATGTATAATCTTGTATGAATATAAAATTTATTTTATCTTAATAATTCTGACGTGTAAAGTGTGATATAATCAGAGAAGTTTAAGCAATAATTATTATCTGAGATTTCTGTGAGTGTTATTCTGTCAGATTTGGCAATCACGTGATTGCAATACCCCTATAATGGCCAATTGAAATCAATATATATATAGTACGAGAATATACAGAACGAGAATATATAGAACATGAACGTGTAGAACAGGGAAATATCGTATATGAAAGACAGTGATATCGATATATGAGTAGATATACTGATATTTGTCATTACTTGTAACAGCTATAAATGGTGAGTACAAAAACGTGCACACAAAATGATAGCATATGCATGTAACTGGGAATTAGTTGTTGACAAAACAACAAATATTTAATAGTATAATAAAGTAATCGAACATATGTTTAGGAGGGAACAGACTATGGCAAATAATTCAATCAATAGTGTCAACAAAGATGATAAGAAAAAAGCTATTGATGCAGCTATTGCACAGATAGAAAAACAGTACGGAAAAGGTTCGGTCATGAAGCTTGGCGATTCCAATGCCAATATGAATATAGATGTTATTCCGACAGGATCGCTCAGCCTTGATATTGCGCTTGGACTTGGCGGTGTTCCAAGAGGAAGAATAATAGAGATTTTTGGTCCTGAGTCAAGTGGTAAGACAACTGTTGCATTACATATCGTTGCAGAGATACAGAAGAGGGGCGGTATAGCAGGTTTCATAGATGCTGAGCATGCCCTTGATCCTACATATGCAAAGAATATAGGTGTGGATATTGATAACTTATACATATCTCAGCCTGATTGCGGTGAACAGGCTCTTGAGATAACTGAGACTATGGTTAGATCTGGCGCAGTTGATGTCGTTATTGTAGACTCAGTGGCTGCTCTGGTGCCTAAGGCAGAGATAGATGGAGAGATGGGAGATTCTCACATGGGACTTCATGCAAGACTTATGTCACAGGCTCTCAGAAAACTCACTGCAGTTGTGAGCAAGACCAATTGTGTTGTTATATTTATCAATCAGCTTCGAGAGAAGGTTGGAGTAGTGTTTGGTAATCCTGAGGTCACGACTGGCGGACGTGCCCTTAAGTTCTATGCATCTGTAAGACTCGATGTGAGACGTATTGATACACTTAGACAGGGAGGAGAGATAGTGGGCAACAGAACCCGTGTCAAGATAGTGAAGAATAAGGTGGCCCCTCCTTTCAAAGAGGCAGAATTTGATATTGTATTTGGAAAGGGTATCTCAAAGGTCGGCGATATACTGGACCTTGCCGTTGCGAATGATATAGTTGATAAGTCAGGTGCATGGTATGCGTATAACGGCAATAAGATAGGGCAGGGACGTGAGAATGCCAAAATGTATCTAGAGAATAATGAGGCTGTATGTTCCGAGATCGAGCAGAAGGTGAGAGAAACCTTGGGAGTTGCAGGTGATGGCGCAGGCAGCATAGAGAAAGCTGACAATGATGAAGAGTAAGTGTAGGAGACATGATAGATGATAGTAACGGATATCAGAAAAATAGACGATAAGAGATATTGCCTGTATATAGATTACGAGCCGTATGCTTCTGTCTATTCCTCTGATATCAGGAGATTGAAACTCCGAGAAGGGGAGGAGATTGATGAGGCATCTATTACAGACTTCAGAAAGGAGTATCTGTTTCGCAGAGCACTCAATAAGGCAGTCAACTCTATAAAGTTTTCAGATAAGTGCGAATATGACATCAGAAATAAACTCAGAGAATTGTATTATGATGAAGAGATTATAGATCGCACTGTAGAGAAATTAAAATCATATAGATATATAGATGATTATAGATATGCATGCGGTTATATCCGTAAAAATATGTGCAAAAAAGGACGTCGAGTCATTGAATATGAACTTGATGGAAAACATATAGCACATGACACTGTGGAGCAGGCATTAAATGATATCTGTGAACAGGATGAAAATGAGATTATACTTGCAATTATAAGAAAAAAATATACATATACGGATCTGATAGAAAAAAGAAATAAGGTGATGACTTATCTGTATAGTAAAGGGTTTGATTTCAGAAAGATAAATGAAAGTATTCGATCATTACTTGATGAGAACAGGGAATAGAATACAGAATCCCAATAATAACCGGCATAATATCGTGACAATTTGCAAGAATTAAATTGCGTTCACTTGGTAGTAGCAGAACAATATAAAAAAATGTCTGTTCGCTTAAAACTTATTATACTATTGTCAAAAAAAGAACTGGCAATTGTACATAATTACTTGACATAATTAACTAAAAATATTAAACTTAAATAGTTGTATTCTTGTACAATGAAAACTTAATAAGGAGGTGCTCCTGTGGATTCACCATTAGTATGGCTGATAATCGCTGTTGTTGTAGTTGCACTGCTTGTTGCTACATGGTTTATAGCTATTGCATATCGCAAGAATATAGTTGAAACCAAGATAGGAAGAGCAGAGTCACAGGCGAGAGAGATTATCGATGAAGCTCAGAAGACCGCCGAAGCTAAGAAGCGCGAGATACTGCTTGAGGCAAAGGAAGATTCCCTTAAGACACGTAATGACCTTGAAAAAGAAGTAAAGGATAGACGTGGGGAACTGTCACGTATGGAGAAGAGAATTCTTGCACGTGAGGAGAATCTTGATAAGAAGACTGAGGCAGTTGAGAAAAAGGAAGCTAGTCTTGCTGGAAAAGAAAGCGCTCTCGATAAGCAGAGGGCAAAGGTCGAAGAGTTACAGGCGAAACGTTTACAGGAACTTGAAAGAATTTCAGGTTTAACCTCTGAACAAGCAAAGGAATACTTATTAAAGACTGTTGAAGATGAAGTAAAGCATGAAACAGCAGTTATGGTCAAGGAATTAGAAACCAGAGCTAAAGAAGAAGCGAACAAGAAGGCGAAAGAGTATGTTGTCAATGCAATACAGAGATGTGCGGTTGATCACATTTCAGAGACAACAATCTCATTAGTTCAGTTGCCTAACGACGAGATGAAGGGTAGAATAATCGGTAGAGAGGGTAGAAATATTCGTACTCTCGAAACACTCACTGGAGTTGATCTGATAATAGACGACACTCCAGAAGCAGTTATTTTATCAAGCTTTGATCCTGTAAGACGAGAGGTAGCTAGAATTGCACTTGAGAAGCTCATTGTGGATGGAAGAATTCACCCGGCCAGAATCGAAGAGATGGTTGAAAAAGCGCAGAAGGAAGTTGAAACCATGATGCGTGAAGAGGGCGAAGCTGCTACCCTTGAGGTAGGAATACATGGAATTCATCCAGAATTAGTGAGACTTCTTGGTAAGTTGAAATTTAGAACAAGCTACGGACAGAATGCCCTTAAGCATTCGGTTGAAGTAGCTCAGTTATGTGGTTTATTGGCCGGTGAAATAGGTGTCGACATCAAGGTTGCAAAACGTGCCGGATTGCTCCATGATATAGGTAAGGCCTTGGATCATGAGATGGAAGGTTCGCACGTTCAGATTGGTGCTGATCTGTGTAGAAAATACAAAGAGTCAGCAGTTGTTGTCAATGCTGTAGAGTCACATCATGGAGATGTTGAACCGGAGTCATTGATTGCACTTTTGGTACAGGCTGCAGATACTATTTCTGCTGCAAGACCGGGAGCGAGAAGAGAGACCTTGGAGACTTATACTACAAGACTTAAGAAGCTTGAAGATATTGCCAATGCTCATAAGGGTGTAGATAAGACATTTGCTATTCAGGCAGGTAGAGAAATTCGTGTGATGGTAGTTCCTGAACATGTAAGCGATTCTGATATGGTATTGCTGGCTAGAGATATTGCAAAGCAGATTGAGGATGAACTTGAATATCCGGGTCAGATTAAGGTAAATATTATTAGAGAGTCACGCGTAACAGACTACGCAAAGTAAAATCATGTAAATTAAGAAAACTTAGAAAGTATTGAGAATGTTGCATTTTCAATACTTTCTTTTTGTTTGGAATCCTATAATGTCCTATATAATACTATGTTGTATGGACACAATTAGTGTAGAAATAGTGCAGAAAAAATGATGCAAAGATAATAGTGTAAAGACGATGATGAAAAGATAATAGTGCAAAGATGGTGATCCGAAAGTTGAAGTTGAAAAAAATAATATATGTGAGGTGTATATAGATATGAAATGTGAGAGGTTTAAAAGGGAAAAGTTTGAACTGGCATACAGGGCGCATGTGTTCAATGTATATAACGATCATCTTGTCCTTCCTGATGGGCGAAAGGTCGTGTATGATCTGATCAAACATTCGCCTGGAGCGTGTATTCTTCCAGTCTGCGATGATGGAAGAATACTGCTTGTCAGACAGTATAGAAACTCTATAGATGAAATTACATATGAGGTTCCGGCTGGATTTATAGATGCTGGGGAGACTCCGGCGGATGCTGCGATACGGGAACTGAAAGAAGAGACGGGATATATAGCCGAAAATGTTGAATACGTTACAAAGACGGTTCTGGCTATAGGCACAAGTGATGAACAGACTTATATATACATAGGCAGAAAATTGAGTGTGGGAGAAACTGAGTTCGACGAGAATGAATTTATTGATTGCGAAAGCCTGAGCCTTGAGGATATTGATACGATGATAAAAAACGGAGAAATAGTTGATTCTAAGACATTGATAGCGATTTATGCATATAAATGCTCACTCACATAATTCCAAACAAGCCCAGGTAGAAGAGTTTGACTTCTGAATTAAAAAAAGTGAAACAATTTTGAAAAAAATTATGTCAATATGTAGTATACATAATTACTTAGAAACACCCTATTTGGTATTTTGCGGAAAAATACTGCAAAGGCGCAGTTTTACTTATTAAATTAGTGTTTGATTTTATTTACATTTGTATTTATAATGTATTTTAGTCTACATAACTAAGGGGATAAATTAGTGGAACAATACATAGACAGATACGTTGAATATTTAAAAAATGTAAAAAAATCAAGTGAGAATACCATTGCGTCGTATAGAAGGGATCTAATGAAGTTTGTTGGGTATTTTCGTGACAAAAATCTTGATAGTCTGGAGGATATAACTGAGACATACATAACCTCATATGTTCTTGATATGGAGAGAAATGGAATGTCGATGGCTACGGTGTCGCGTAATATTGCGTCTATAAAGTCTTTTTATGCTTTTTTACTCAGAGAGAGGATCGTGACTGATGACCCTGCTGAGAATATAAAGCCTCCAAAGATAGTGAAGAAAGCGCCGGAGATATTGACTATCAGTGAGGTGAATAAACTTCTTTCACAGCCAACTAACAAGACTCCGAAAGAAATCAGAGACAAAGCCATGTTGGAACTCTTGTATGCAACAGGCATCAGAGTGACTGAGTTGGTCACGCTCAAGCTTACTGATGTCAATATGAAGCTTGGGTTTATAGAGTGTCATGATGGAGATAAGGTTAGAACGGTTCCTGTTGCAGAAGTTGCTCAGAGAGCGCTGAGCAGATATATAACAGAGGTGCGCGATGATATGAGCGGTGGAAGTGATTATCTGTTTTTCAACTGTAAGGGAGCCCCTATGTCCAGACAGGGATTTTGGAAGATAATAAAATATTATGCAGCAAAGGCTGGAATAGATAAGGATATAACACCTCATATGATCAGGCATTCATTTGCATCGCATATGTTGAATAACGGTGCTGATATCAGATCTGTTCAGGAAATGTTGGGACATGTGGATATAGCCACGACTCAGATCTATCTGACTAATAAGCAGAGTAAGCTCAAAGAAGAATATGCCAAAGCATATCCTAGAGCTTAAAATAAAATAACTTATAGACTAAGGAGAGAATCAAATCATGGAAAATAATTACTTTGTTCCGGCACAGATTATTGAGAACAATCTGAAGGGCGCAGTTGGAAAAGCAAACTTGAAATTGTACAAGATGATCATGATGGGCTTTTTTGCAGGTATGTTTATTGCAATTGGTGCTGAAGGATCCAATCTTGCGGTGCACACAGTCGATAATTTTGGACTGGCAAAGACGCTTGCGGGATGCATTTTCCCAGTAGGACTGATGATGCTTTCGATCATAGGTGCAGAACTTTTCACAGGAAACTGCATGATGATAGCAGCTGTAGTGGATAGAAGAATAAAACTTGTTCAGATGTTAAAGAACTGGGTTGTGGTGTATCTCAGCAATCTGATTGGATCAGTAGTTACAGCTTCTCTGATATATGGAAGCGGACAGTTTGACAATTCAGCCGGTGGTCTCGGTGCCTATACGATTAAGGTTGCCATGGGCAAGACAGGGCTTGATTTTGGAAATGCTTTTGTATCAGGAATAATGTGCAACATCCTTGTGTGCGTTGCCGTTCTCATGGCATCATCCGCGAAAGATATAATAGGTAAGATATTTGCGTGTTTTTTCCCGATCATGGTGTTTGTTATATCGGGATTCGAGCACTGTGTTGCGAACATGTATTATATTCCGGCTGGAATCATGGCTGCATCAAACAGCAAATATGTCGACAAGGCGTGTGAGCTTTATGGCTATACAGCTCAGCAGATAAGTGATCAGCTGACATTAGGTAATTTCTTTGGGAAGAACCTTCTTCCGGTTACCCTTGGAAATATCATAGGCGGTGGTGTGATAGTAGGACTTGGACTTTATGTGATCAACAAGCCTAAGAAAGAAACAGAATAGTTGAAAGATGTAATGTATATAGAATGAGAATGCAAAATTTAATATAAAAACTGAATGTTATATTGAGATGAAAAAAGATATGTCCGTGCACTTACAAACAGGTGCACGGACATATCTTTTTTTCTTGGTTTCTCAGTCATTATAAAAATCCACGATCTTGTCCATTCTTGATGACATGTTCTCAAATAACAGATCTAGAATAGTGAGAGCGGTCATCGATTCAACAACAACAACGGCTCTTGGTCCGATGATCGGATCATGGCGTCCTCTTATGGACACCTCGATGTCTTCCCCGGATTTGCTGACGGTATTTTGGACGGAGGCAATTGATGGAGTAGGCTTGAAATGAGCCTTCAGAACGATATCTGAGCAATCACTCATGCCGCCCAGGATTCCACCGGCGTGGTTTGTCTCTTTCGAGACTTTGCCGTCTTTCATGGTGAATCCGTCGTTATTGTATGATCCTCTGCTCTCGGAAACCTCTATGCCATCGCCGATCTCAACTGCCTTGACAGCTCCGATGGACATGACAGCCTTCGCCAGACATGCGTCCAGTTTGTCAAATACCGGTTCGCCGATTCCTGCAGGCATGCCGTGAACTATACACTCAACACTTGAGCCTATGGAGTCATTTTCAGCCATGCAATCCTCAAGGATGAAAGATGCCTTGGTATAAGCATCTGGATCAGGCATGTTAAGATCGTTTTTGAGAATATAGTCTGCATCAAAATTGTTTTTGTCTATATGTACATCGCCGATGGAAGATACATATGTAGTTATGGTGATTCCCAGTTCCTTAAGTATCTTAGATGCAATCGCACCTGCGGCAACTCTGCCTATGGTCTCTCTTCCTGACGATCGTCCGCCGCCTCTATAGTCTCTGAAACCATACTTCTGATCGAAAGTGTAGTCTGCGTGTCCCGGTCTATAATATGTTGCGATATCTCCGTAATCTCCGGAACGCTGTGAAGTGTTTCTCACTATCATTGATATAGGTGTTCCTGTGGTCTTTCCCTCGAAAATTCCTGACAATATCTCAACAGTGTCAGATTCCTTTCTTGGAGTTGAGAACTGCGAAAATCCCGGTTTTCTCCTGTCGAGAAATATCTGGATATCCTCCTCGCAAAGCGGAAGTCCTGCCGGACATCCGTCAACAACAACTCCCAGAGCCTTTCCATGAGATTCGCCCCATGTTGTGATAGTGAATTTATTTCCTATGGTAGAACCTGCCATAATATGTCTCCTTTCAAACGTGGTATAACTACCGCTCCATTTCAGACAAATGCAAAGTCGGATATGTATGTGCAAAGTCTGCGCGAATTATTATAGCATACATAAGTTTATGATAACAAGAAATAAGTTGGACGCTGTGAAGTGTGAAAGTACGAAAAACGTAGAAAATGAGAGAAGATGCGAGAAAATGAAATATCTTTTCGATATCATTCTCGTTATTGGTATGTCGATCTCTTGAACATTTGATATTTTGACATGTCCATTGATGATATGTTGACATTTTATCTATGATGCATCTGTATAATGACTTCGTGATGTTGAGATAGTGAACCTTGTAATGTCGAATGGTATGTATTAAAATATACAAATAATGCTGAACGGCAAGTATCAAAGTATACAAGTAATGTCATGTGTTGATCAATAGATAATGGAAGGGCACGGCGGAATATATAGCTGATATAAGGTGAAGAAGATGGAAAAATATTACATAGTAAAATCTATAGATGGAGATTACGCTAATCTGGTTGATGAGAATGAGCCGGATGGTGAGACTAAGCTCGTTGCAAGAGCATTACTTCCAGAAAATATATCGGAGGGAACAAGACTTCATTATGCGTTCTTGCAATATGAAATAGCAGAGTAGTTCTGCAATATGAAACAATAATAGTAGAGGATAATAATATGTAGAATAATTCTGTACAAGATTCTGTACAAGGATAATAATATATAGAATAATTCCCCCTTTACAAACAAACACACATATGTTATTCTACACAAGGTCAGCTGACACTTAGTTTGAGGATACCTCTAGACCTTTTGCCCGGTGTCAGCCATGTATATTTATTTTATAGGAGGATTGTTATTATGATAACAAAAGAGCAGAAGCAGGAAATCGTAGCTAAGTACGGCAAGGATGCAAACGACACAGGTTCAACAGAGGTTCAGATCGCACTTCTTACAGCAAGAATCAACGACCTCAACGGACATTTCAAGGCTAATCCAAAGGATCATCACTCAAACCGTGGTCTTCTTAAGATGGTTGGTCAGAGAAGAAACCTTCTTGCATACCTCAAGAGCAAGGATATCGAGGCATACAGAAAGCTTATCGAGAGCCTTGGACTCAGAAAGTAATTCTAGTTTAAGAATTTCTATTCGGGCTTTATAAAATAACAATTATGAGAACCATGTGGCAGCACATGGTTCTTTTTTTATAAGTACACACCTTTGGATATTGTATTTTTTATATTCGTATGCTAAAATTTAAAAGATTGTGGAATGACATATCGAGACTTCTATAAAGAATATCATGAGTGCGTGGATCTGGATGCTGAAAAGGTGTTGAGACATGGTGTTTTTTATAGTTGTTTCGACGTCTTCCACAATACAAATAAATATAATCAAGGAGATTTTGAGATGAGTAAGGAATTCAAGAGATACCAGAAAGAGATCGCAGGCAGAATGCTCACAGTCGATATAGGCAGAGTAGCTGCACAGGCGAATGGTGCTGCATTTATCAAGTACGGTGACACAACAGTGCTTTCAACATGTACAGCTTCAGAGAAGCCAAGAGACGGAATCGATTTCTTCCCACTTTCCGTAGAGTATGAGGAGAAGTTATATTCAGTAGGAAAGATACCTGGAGGATTCAACAAGAGAGAGGGAAAGGCATCAGAGAACGCTGTCCTCACATCACGAGTAATCGACAGACCTATGAGACCACTTTTCCCTAAGGACTATAGAAATGACGTAACACTTAACAACCTTGTTATGTCAGTAGATCCAGAGTGCAGACCGGAGCTGGTGGCAATGCTCGGATCATCTATCGCAACATGTATATCAGACGTTCCATTTGACGGACCATGTGCCATGACACAGGTAGGTCTCATTGATGGAGAGTTCATCATCAACCCAACACAGAAGCAGTGGGATGAGGGAGATCTGAAGCTCACAGTTGCATCTACATCACAGAAGGTTATCATGATCGAGGCTGGTGCAAACATAGTACCGGAGGCTAAGATGATCGAGGCTATCTACATGGCTCATGATATCAACCAGGACATAATCGCATTTATCAATGAGATAGTAGCTGAGGTTGGAAAGCCAAAGCATTCATATGTAAGCTGTGCAGTTCCAGAGGAGCTCTTTGCAGCGATCAAGGAGATCGTTCCTCCGGCAGCTATGGAGGAGGCTGTATTCTCAGACGAGAAGCAGGTTCGTGAGGAGAATATAAGGCAGATCACAGAGAAACTTGAGGCGGCATTTGCAGACAACGAGGAGTGGCTTGCAGTACTCCCAGACGCTATATACCAGTATCAGAAAAAGACAGTAAGAAAGATGATCCTCAAGGATCACAAGAGACCTGATGGACGAGCTATTAACCAGATCAGACCACTTGCTGCTGAGGTTGATATAATTCCTAGAGTTCACGGTTCAGCTATGTTCACAAGAGGACAGACACAGATCTGTAACGTATGTACACTTGCTCCACTTTCTGAGATTCAGAAGGTTGATGGACTTGATGAGAATGTTACATCAAAGAGATATATGCACCACTATAACTTCCCTGCTTACTCAGTAGGAGAGACAAAGGTTTCAAGAGGACCAGGACGTAGAGAGATCGGACACGGTGCACTTGCTGAGAGAGCACTTCTTCCAGTGCTTCCAAGCGAGGAGGAGTTCCCATATGCTATCAGAACAGTATCAGAGACATTTGAGTCAAACGGTTCAACATCAATGGCATCAACATGTTCATCATGTATGTCACTTATGGCTGCAGGTGTTCCTATCAAGGCTATGGTTGCAGGTATCTCATGCGGACTTGTAACAGGTGATACAGATGACGATTATATCGTTCTCACAGATATCCAGGGACTTGAGGATTTCTTTGGAGATATGGACTTTAAGGTAACAGGTACTACAGAAGGTATCACAGCTATCCAGATGGATATCAAGATCCACGGACTTACAAGACCAATCGTTGAGGAGGCCATCGCAAGAACACGTGAGGCAAGACTCTTTATCATGGAGACATGTATGAAGCCGGCTATCGCAGCTCCAAGACCAACAGTCAATGAGTTTGCACCAAAGATCAAGCAGATCAAGATCGATCCAGAGAAGATCGGTGAGGTTATCGGACAGAGAGGTAAGACCATCAACACTATCATCGAGGAGACAGGTGTTAAGATCGATATCGATGATGAGGGAAGAATCTCTATCTGCGGCGTGGAGCAGGCAGGTATGGACAAGGCCATTGAGATGATCAACATGATCGTAGAGCCTCTTGAGGTTGGCAAGAACTATCATGGTAAGGTTGTAAAGGTTATCGACTGCGGAGCTATCGTATCACTTGCACCTAACAAGGATGGTCTCATCCACATTTCAAAGCTTTCAGATAAGAGAGTTGCAAAGGTTGAGGATGTAGTAAATGTTGGCGATGAGGTTGATGTTAAGGTCATCAAGATCGATGAGAGAGCAGGAAGAATAAGCCTGAGCCTCAAGGATGTACAATAAATAATAAATAATTATAAGGGTATTGAAATTATTTTATAAGGGTAAATCTGATGTCTCGAAACCGGCCAGTCATATGACCGGTTCCGGGGCATTCTAATAACTGCAATAAATGCAGTAAATAAAGGCAGACAGAAAGAAAACAAACTAAAATAAATGCTAAAACAGATTTAAGGGGGAACATATGAAATACGGTTATTTTGACGAACAGCACAAAGAGTATGTAATTGACAGACCAGACACACCGGCACCTTGGGCAAACTACCTCGGTTCACCGGAATATGGAGCTATAATCTCCAACAATGCAGGTGGCTACAGCTTTGAAAAGTCAGGAGCAAACGGAAGAATACTCAGATACATATTTAACAGCTTTGACCAGCCTGGAAGATATGTGTATCTTAGAGATGATGATACAAAGGATTATTGGTCAGCATCATGGCAGCCTGTTGGCAAGAGCCTTGATGTGTACAAGAGCGAGTGTCACCATGGAACGGCATATACAAAGATGTATGCAGAGTATTCTGATATCAAGTCGGAGGTACTGTATTATGTTCCGCTTAACAAGACTCATGAAGTGTGGAAGGTAAGAGTTACCAACAATTCGGACAGACCACGTAATCTGTCAGCGATCGGGTACTGCGAGTTTACAAACGACTGCAATTATGAGCAGGATCAGGTAAATCTTCAGTACACACTCTTTATAACAAGAACATATTTTATGGATAACAACAAGATCCTTCAGGTCATAAACGAGAATGTTGAGAAGGCAGAGATCAACGGCAGCAAGGCTAACAGAAGATTCTTTGCACTTGCCGGAAGTGATGTTGCATCATATTGCGGAGACAAAGAGGAGTTCCTTGGAAGATATCACGGTTATGGTGATCCTGTTGGAGTTATAAATGGTGATCTTGGCAACAAACTCAACTACAACAGCAATGCCTGCGGAGGACTTCAGACAAAGTTCACACTTGCTCCGGGCGAGTCGAAGGATTTTGCATTTATAGTTGGAATGAAGGACAATGATGCTGCAAATGCTGTCATAGCCGGATATACAGATCCTGCCGCAACATGTCAGAAGGAGCTTGATGAACTGATAGAGTACTGGCATTCAAAACTCAACAACTTCCAGGTACATACACCTAGTGATTCATTCAACAATATGGTAAATACATGGAACGCATACCAGTGTTTCATGACATTTATATGGTCGAGAGCTGCATCATTCTCATATTGCGGTCTCAGAAACGGATATGGATATAGAGATACAGTTCAGGATATACAGGGCGTTATTCATCTTGCGCCAGAGATGGCTCTTGAGAAGATCAGATTCATGCTGTCAGCACAGGTTGACAACGGTGGCGGACTTCCACTTGTAAAGTTCACACACAATGCAGGACACGAGGATACGCCGGATGATCCTTCATATGTACAGGAGACAGGACATCCTGCATACCGTGCAGATGACGCACTGTGGCTGTTTCCAACCGTATACAAGTATATTGCAGAGTCGGGCAATCTTGACTTCATAGATGAGGTTATTCCATTTGCCAACAAGGATGCGGGCACGGTATATGAGCACCTTAAGAGAGCAATCGATTTCTCTATGAATAGACTTGGAGACAACGGCATGCCGGCAGGACTCTGGGCAGACTGGAATGACTGTCTGAGACTTGGAAAGAGAGGCGAGTCAACATTTGTTGCTATGCAGCTCTACTATGCGATGACGGTTATCAAGTATTTTGCAGAGATGAAGAATGACGCAGAGTACATAGATTACATTAATAGCATTCAGTATAAGATGGGTGAGACCATCCAGAAGAAGTGTTGGGAGGACGACAGATTTATCCGTGGATACAAAGAAGGCGGACAGGTTATCGGTTCAAAGAATGATCCAGAGGCAAGCATGTGGCTGAATCCTCAGTCATGGGCAGTTATAAGCGGACTTGCAACAAGAGAGCAGTCCGAGCTTGCACTTGAGTCCGTTCATAGAGAGCTCAACACAGAGTATGGTGTAAGACTTATGTTCCCTCCATACAGAGAGCATGCATTTGACGGAGCACTCATGCTTCTGTTCAATGCAGGAACAAAGGAGAATGCAGGTATATTCTCACAGCCACAGGGCTGGATCATACTTGCCGAGGCACTCATGGGACATGGAAACAGAGCGTTCGAGTATTTCAATGAGAGCTCACCTGCATCCATGAATGATAAGGCGGAGATCAGAAAACTTGAGCCATACTGCCATGGACAGTTCACAGAATCTGTGGGAAGTCCATTTGAGGGACGTGCTCATGTACACTGGCTCACAGGTACAGCATCAACCTGTATGGTTGGCTGCGTTGAGGGTATCATGGGTATGAGACCTGACTTTGGCGGAATCAAGATTGCACCTTCAGTTCCGTCAGACTGGAAGGAGTTTGAGATCGAGAAGATGTTCAGAGGTAAGAAGCTCTCCATCAAGGTACAGAATCCAGATGGACATGAGAGCGGTTTCCAGAGTATGACTTTGAATGGAGAGGCTATGGAGTCTAATTACATTCCGGCAAGAGCGCTCAAGGATGAAAACGACATCGTTCTTGTTATGTAATGTATTATGGAAATATTATGATGTTAGGGCACTGAATAAAAAAACAAATATTATCATATTACTAAATGAGAAGGGGGGGATATCCCCCTTCTTAATTTTTGAGACGGAAAGCTGGTATGGTGATATGAACAATGGTGTCCAAAATATGGCTGCAGGGTCAGATGGTAGAAAAATAGAGGATAGAATAAAAACTGACAAAAATTGTCATGTTATGGAGTGCGGAGAAGGAGGCTTTATTCTGCTGTGCGGAATCTATGGGGAGATAGAAGGACATGAAAAATTGCCGACAAGTGTTAAGAGCACAAGCTATGAAGATCTTCTGCCGGCGGTCGCACAGGCGGAGAACTGCCCTGAGATAAAAGGTGTGTTGGTGCTTATAAATACAGTTGGCGGTGATGTTGAGTCGGGACTTGCGATTTCAGAAATGTTTGCGAGTCTGTCAAAGCCGGTGGTGACACTGGTGCTTGGCGGGGGGCATTCTATTGGTGTGCCACTTGCAACATCGGGGAAAGCATCATTTATCGTTCCAACAGCAACTATGGTTGTACATCCGATAAGGACTAGCACTGCGGTGCTCGGCGTGAAGCAGAATTTTGAATATATAGAGAAAATGCAGGATCGAATAATAGATTTTACGGTTGCACATTCGGATATAACTAGAGATGATTTCAAAAAATATATGTTTAATACAGCTGAACTTACAAAGGATATTGGTTCAGTGCTTGTTGGAAGTGAGGCTGTACGCGCGGGTATAATAACGGCTGCAGGTGGGATGTCAGATGCCCTAAAAAAACTCTATGACTTGATTAATTACAGAAATGATAGTAAAATTCCATAGGATATTGTTTAGGATTATGGAAGAAGAGGTAAGAAGATGGCTTCTGGTAATAAAAAATCAGGAACAAAAACTTCATCAAATAAAAAGACAGATGTGAATAGAAATAGAAGTTCTAATGGAAAAACACAGCAGAAGGGAAATTCCGGAACTTCATCTGCCAAGAAGAGCAACGTTAGAAGTACGTCTGGAAGGGGATCTGCCCAGGCGAGGACAAGCAATAGAAAGTCTGGAGCTCCTAGAATGACAAAGAAACAGATAGCTGCGGAGCAGGCAAGACAGAGACAGATGAGGAGCGAGATAATACTCATAGTGATATTTGCATTTTCACTCTTCCTTCTGATTGCAAATTTTAGGATCTGCGGAATAGTAGGAGATGTCGTATCTGGATTTTTCTTTGGACTTTTGGGATTCAGTGAATATTTATTCCCAATATATCTATTTGTATCAGCGGCATTCCTGATATCAAATAATTTCAACAGGAAATTGGTCAAAAAAGTAGTCTGCTTTGGTGTAGTGTTACTGCTTGTGTCCATGATATTTCAGGTTCTTTATTCAACGGATTATATATCTATTAAGAATTGCTATATGGATGGATATCAGCATCATGCTGGTGGAGGAATCATAGGAGGCGGAGTTTTCTTCGGAATAAGAAAGCTTCTCGGAGTTCCCGGAGCATGCATAGTTATGTTCATTCTTGCAGTTGTGATGTTTATTCTGATAACAGAGATATCGGTTATAGATAATATAAAATTGTTGTGGGAAAGATTGAGATATGAGAGAGATCATAGCGATGATGGACCTAATGACGATTATGGATATGAGCCTGATGATGACTGGAATGATGAGGATTATAGTTCTGCAAAGAATTTTGAGGAGAATGAAGAGAATACCAAGAGATATTCGGGCAGCCGTGCAAAGCCATCCATGGCTAATCTCAATGTATATGAGTCAAAAAATGCAGGTGGTGTGAGCCGAAAGACAAACAGGATCTCTGATAACAGGCCAGAGGCTTCTGATGCGCCAAGGGACTTCTTCTACAGGGAAGATGTACATGAACTTCAGTCAGATAACCTGTTTGACGATACCCCATCATCGTCGTATGATGAATTCAGTAATGATGTAGAAAAGATAGTGATGTCTGATGATGATGGTGAGTATATCAATCCTGTTCAGATCGATACAGCTGAATCGGGAGCAACTGTTACCACTGTTGACAGATTCAGAGATAGACGGGCCCAGAAAAAGATTGAGCGAAAGACGATAAGAAGTGAGTCTGAAAGAAAAGACAGCCAAGATGACATATCGGTTAGCAGCATGTCAGACGGTATTACAGAAGATCAGAGCTACATGGATGATGATATATTGAACAACATGTCGGAGAGTGCTGCATCTGGAACGGGCATTTCAGATAAGATGGATGATTCTATTCACCATGATGCCGAAGATGTGCTTGCTGGTGCTATCAATGGTAATATGCATCCAGAGAGTGTGTCAGATTACAATCCGCTTATGGATTCCGCTTTTGCAGATGAGACGGTTATACAGAAAAAGCCTGTAAGGAAGACTGCGCAGAGCGATATGGAGTCGAAGACATATCAGGAGGGACGCAGATACAGATTCCCAACAGCGAGCCTGCTAAATGAGCCCCCTAAGAATAATAATTCAAACAGGGATGCACACGTCAGGGAAACGGCAATAAAACTCAAGAATACTCTTGAGACATTTGGCGTAAATGTCACGATAACCAACTATAGCTGTGGCCCTGCGGTTACAAGGTTTGAGATGCAACCGGAGCAGGGTGTAAAGGTCAGCAAGATACTGAATCTTGCTGATGATATCAAACTGAATCTTGCTGCTGCAGATATTCGTATCGAGGCTCCGATACCTGGAAAGGCAGCTATAGGAATTGAGGTTCCAAACAAAGAGAATTCCATTGTGGCGTTCAGGGAACTTATCGAGTCGGATAACTTTAAGAATCTCAAGTCAAAAGTTGCATTTGCAGTTGGAAAGGACATAAGCGGACAGGTAATAGCTACGGATATAGCTAAGATGCCTCATCTCCTTATTGCGGGAGCTACAGGTTCTGGTAAGTCAGTTTGTATCAATACTCTCATAATGAGCATCCTGTTCAAGGCAACACCAGAGGAAGTCAAGCTTATAATGATCGATCCGAAGATGGTAGAGCTTGCATGCTACAATGGTATACCGCACCTTCTTATTCCGGTTGTAACGGATCCAAAGAAAGCTGCCGGGGCACTCAACTGGGCTGTCATGGAGATGACCAGAAGATATCAAACGTTTGCCGAACACAGTGTCCGTAATATACAGGGATACAATGATAAGGTCGAGAGCGCGGTCATCGCCGGAGCTGACGGCGAGAAGCTTCCAAAGATGCCACAGATCGTGGTTATTGTGGACGAGCTTGCGGATCTTATGATGGTTGCCCATGGTGAGGTCGAGGATGCAATAGTAAGACTTTCACAGCTTGCCAGAGCGGCCGGAATACACCTTGTTATAGCTACACAGAGACCTTCTGTGGATGTCATAACAGGACTTATAAAGGCAAATGTACCGTCAAGAATAGCATTTGCAGTATCATCCGGAGTGGATTCACGAACCATACTCGACATGGTTGGTGCAGAAAAACTTCTTGGAAAGGGTGATATGCTGTTTTATCCGACCGGTTATCCAAAGCCTGTCAGGGTTCAGGGAGCATTTGTATCTGATGATGAGGTTACGGCTGTAGTTGACTTCCTTAAGAAAAGCAACGGTGTCGGTACATACGATGAAGATGTGGCTAAGTCTATATCGGGAAATGGCGGATCAGGAGCCACTGCAATAGGTGGAACTTCTGGAAATGATAAGGATGAATACTTCGTGGAGGCAGGAAGGTTCATTATAGAGAAGGAAAAGGCTTCAATAGGTATGCTTCAGAGAACGTTCAAGATTGGCTTTAATAGAGCAGCGAGGATCATGGATCAGCTGATGGCCGCGGGAGTAGTTGGTCCCGAAGAGGGAACAAAGGCCAGAAAGATTCTGATGAGCCAGGAACAGTTTGATGAATACATAGACACTAATTTATAAAAACGGAGGATAAGAGCTATGATGACAGATATTGAAATTGCACAGAAAGCTGAGATGAAGCACATAAGAGAGGTTGCTGCAAAACTTGGCATATCAGAGGATGATCTTGACATGTATGGAAAGTACAAGGCAAAGCTTTCAGATGAGCTTATTAAGAAGGTTGAAGGCAACGAGAACGGAAAACTTATCCTTGTTACAGCTATCAATCCAACGCCTGCAGGCGAGGGAAAGACAACTATCACAGTCGGCCTTGGAGAGGCTATGGGTCAGCTTGGCAAGAAAGCGGTTATAGCACTTCGTGAGCCTTCGCTTGGACCATGCTTTGGAATCAAGGGCGGTGCAGCTGGTGGCGGATATGCCCAGGTGGTACCTATGGAGGATCTGAATCTTCACTTTACAGGAGATTTTCATGCTATAACATCTGCAAATAATCTTCTTGCAGCCATGTTGGATAATCATATCCAGCAGGGAAATGCACTCAGGATAGATGTAAACAGAATAGTGTTCAAGAGATGCATGGATATGAATGACAGAGTGCTCAGGCATACCGTTGTTGGACTTGGAAAGCGTGTGGATGGTGTTCCGAGAGAGGATGGATTTGTCATTACCGTGGCATCAGAGATTATGGCTATCCTCTGCCTTGCAAGTGATATGAAGGATCTTCAGGATAGACTTGGAAGAATAATCGTTGCATACAATATTGACAATGAGCCTGTCACGGCAGCTGATCTCAAGGCTGTAGGAGCGATGGCGGCACTCCTTAAGGATGCCATCAAGCCTAATCTTATCCAGACACTTGAGCATACACCTGCGATTGTACACGGCGGTCCATTTGCAAATATCGCGCATGGATGCAACAGTGTAATGGCTACAAAGACGGCTTTAAAGCTTGCTGACTATGTAATAACAGAGGCCGGATTCGGCGCAGATCTCGGAGCAGAGAAGTTCTTTGATATAAAGTGCCGTATGAATGGATTAAAGCCTGATGCTGTTGTTCTTGTAGCAACAGTCAGAGCACTCAAATACAACGGTGGTGTGGCAAAGGCTGATCTTGGTGAGGAGAATCTTGATGCACTTAAGGCAGGTATAGTAAACCTTGAGAAGCATATAGAGAATCTTCAGAAATACGGCGTGCCTGTAGTTGTCACACTTAACAGATTTGTCACAGACAGCCAGGCAGAGCTTGATTTTGTAAAGAAATTCTGTGAGGATAGAGACTGCGATTTTGCACTTGCAAATGTATGGGAGCAGGGCGGAAAGGGCGGTATAGACCTTGCAAATGCGGTACTCAATACGTTGGAGAATAAGAAGAGCAACTTCAAGGTGCTTTATGATGACAGCCTCTCAATAAAGGATAAGATCAACTGTATCGCTACAGAGATATACGGCGCAGATGGAGTTACATACAGTGCTGAAGCCAGCAAGGCAATAGCGAAGATTGAGGAGATGGGATTTGGCAATTTCCCTGTATGTATGGCAAAGAATCAGTATTCACTGTCTGATGATCCTAAGAAGCTTGGCAGACCTACAGGATTTGACGTAAATATACGAGAGGTTTACGTGAGTGCCGGAGCAGGTTTTGTTGTTGCTATAACAGGAACTATCATGACTATGCCTGGGCTTCCAAAGTCGCCAGCCGCAGAGAGAATATTTGTGGATGATGAAGGAAAGATCGTCGGACTGTTCTAATATTATGGATAGTATTGATCTGAATAGATTATAAGCAGACAATTATTAATGTGTCGATGCTTAATGTTACAGGAGGACAGATATATGTATAAACTTATAGATGGTAAGGTTATATCAAAACAGATCAAAGATGAGCTGAGGGAGAAGGTTGCAGGACTCAGGGCTGAAGGTGTAGAGATATGCCTTGCGGTCATTCAGGTCGGCAATGACCCTGCATCATCTGTATATGTTGGGAATAAGAAAAAAGCCTGTGAGTATATAGGAATAGGCTCACTTTCGTATGAGCTTCCAGAGGAGACCACAGAGGAGGAGCTTCTTGCACTTATAGAGAAGCTTAATGCGGATGATAAGGTGAATGGAATACTCGTACAGCTTCCTCTTCCAAAACATATAGATGAGGACAAGGTCATAAAAACCATATCACCTAAGAAAGATGTGGACGGTTTTCATCCTATGAGTGTAGGTGCACTCAGCATTGGACAGCCGGGATATGTATCGTGTACACCGGCTGGTGTTATCCAGCTCATCAAGAGATCCGGAATAGAGATAGAGGGCAAGGAATGTGTTGTTCTTGGAAGAAGCAACATAGTCGGAAAGCCTATGAGCATGCTTCTGCTCCGCGAGAACGGTACAGTGACCATATGTCATTCGAGAACAAAAGATCTCAAGGCAATATGTAAGCGTGCTGATATACTTGTGGTTGCTATAGGAAAGCCAAAGATGATAGACGCCTCATACATAAAGGATGGAGCGACTGTTATAGATGTTGGAATCCACAGAGATGAGAACAATAAACTCTGCGGTGATGTAGATTTTGATTCAGCAAAAGAAGTTGCCGGAGCTATAACTCCTGTACCAGGCGGCGTTGGACCTATGACCATAGCAATGCTCATGTCAAACTGCGTCGAGTCGATCAATATAAACTAAAAAACATATGATTATAGATTATTGGAGAGCACATGAAAGTATTACTCATATCACTCGGATGTGATAAGAATCTGGTGGACAGTGAAGTCATGTTGGGACTTCTGAATAAGGCTGGCCATGAACTTACAAATGACGAGACCGAGGCGGAGGCGGTAGTCATAAATACCTGCGCATTCATCAGTGATGCCAAGGAAGAGAGCATCAATACCATAATAGAGATGGGGAGCCTCAAGAAGACAGGCAGACTTAAAAAACTGATCGTGGCAGGCTGTTTATCACAGAGATATAAGGATGAGATAATGAAAGAGCTTCCAGAGATCGATGTCATAATCGGTGCAACAAATTATGACAAGATAGTGGAAGCTATAGGAACTGATGAGGAAGTCATAGTAGATGATATAAATTACACACCGGAACCTGTATCTGAGAGAATAGTTACAACAAATGCATCTATGGCATATTTTAAGATCGCAGAAGGTTGTAATAAGATGTGCACTTATTGTATAATACCACACATAAGAGGTCGGTATAGGAGCATTCCGATGGACAGACTTCTGGCATCTGCTGAGAAGCTTGCGGCGGACGGTATAAAGGAACTGGTTCTTGTTGCTCAGGAGACAACTTTGTATGGTGTTGATCTGTATGGCAGTAAGAAGCTTCCGGAACTTCTTACTAAGCTCAGTGATATAGATGGTTTAGAGTGGATAAGACTTTTGTATTGTTATCCGGAGGAGATAACCGATGAACTTATAACGGTGATGGCGGAGAATCCAAAGATATGTCATTATATAGACATACCTATACAGCATTCTGAGAATGAGATACTCAGAAGAATGGGAAGAAAAACAAGCAGGGAAGATATAATATCACTTGTATCAAAACTCAGATCAGCCATGCCGGATATAGCAATAAGAACTACACTTATATCAGGTTTCCCTGGAGAGACTCAGAAGCTTCATGATGGACTTGTGGATTTTGTTGACGAGTGCGAGTTTGACAGACTCGGCGTATTCACATATTCACCTGAGGAGGGAACACCGGCCGCTGATTATGAGGATCAGGTGGATGGAGAGCTTGCGGCAAAGTGGCGCGACGAGATCATGGAACTTCAGCAGGAAATCTCATATGAGAAGAATCAAGAGTTGATTGGTTCTGTCCAGAGAGTGCTCATAGAGGGATATCTTGTTGAAGATGATGTCTATGTTGGAAGAACATACAGAGATGCTCCGGGAGTTGACGGTATAGTTTTTGTCAGTGCACCATATGAATTGATATCCGGTTCATTTGTGGATGTGAAGATAACCGAGGCAAATGAATATGATTTGACGGGAGTGATAGTAGAATGAATTTACCAAACAAATTGACAATACTGAGAGCAGTGATGATTCCTTTCTTTTTGGTGTTTCTGTATATACCGGGGGGATGGTCAAAATGGGTTGCACTTGCAATATTCATAGCAGCTTCACTTACAGACATGCTTGATGGAAAGATAGCAAGAAAATACAATCTTGTGACTAATTTTGGAAAATTCATGGATCCTCTTGCTGATAAACTGCTTGTATGTTCAGCTCTTATAGCACTCTCGGATCTGGGCAGAATTCCAGCATGGGTTGTAATAGTTATAATAGCCAGAGATTTTATTATAAGTGGATTCAGGCTTATAGCTGCGGAAAAGGGAATTGTGATCGCTGCTGGCTGGTGGGGAAAGATCAAGACCACAGTTCAGATGATCATGGTTGGATTCCTTATAGCGAACTTGAAGGTGTTCTATATCTTTGATCAGGTTCTTATCTACCTTGCACTTGCACTTACGATCATATCTTTGATAGATTATCTTTATCATAACAGGGGAGTTTTAAAAGATTGATTTAAAAAAGATAAATATAAAAGATTGTACAATATAGCAGCAATATAGCAATAATATAGCATAGAAAGTTAATGATAAATATTCAACGGGGAATTGGGGTATACTCTAACATAATGTAGTTGCCTCAATTTCCCGTGTTTTGTTGAGGGGAAGATAAAATAATTGTTAAAATTGGTAATACCGCCGGGGGACTTTTGTTTTAGATTTTTCGATTTTACTTGAAATATGACGACAAAGGCTTTACAATTATACTCGGCGAAAATTGGACTATATAAATATTTAGTAGTCCTAAAATAAATTAAACGGAGGGCTAAAAATGAGCAACACACCAAGCTTGTCAGCAAGTGACAGAATATCAATGTTACTTGATGACTCAAGTTTTGTTGAAATCGGCGCATATGTTACTGCTAGAAATACTGATTTCAACATTCAGGACAAGGATACTCCAAAAGACGGTGTTATAACCGGATACGGAGTTATCGATGGTAATTTAGTTTATGTTTACAGCCAGGACGCAAAGGTGCTCGGCGGTTCTATCGGCGAGATGCATGCAAAGAAGATAGCAAACCTTTACGATATGGCTATGAAGATGGGTGCACCGGTGATCGGGCTGATCGATTGTGCAGGACTCAGACTTCAGGAGGCAACAGACGCTCTCAATGCATTTGGTGAGGTTTATCTCAAGCAGACACTTGCATCAGGTGTGATTCCACAGATCACAGCAGTATTTGGTACTTGTGGTGGTGGTGCAGCAATCATCCCAAATCTTACAGATTTCACATTCATGACAAAGGAAGGTTCAAAGCTTTTTGTTAACAGTCCTAATACACTGGATGAGAACCGTACAGAGAAGCTTGACACAGCAGCTGCTGAGTATGTTGCTGAAAACACAGCGAATGTTGATGCAGTATATGATACAGAGTCAGAGGTTCTCGGTGCTGTCAGAACTCTTGTAGGGCTTCTTCCAGCTAACAACGAGGATGATGGTGACGGAGCGGTCTGTGAGGATGATGTAAATAGGATCATCCCTGATCTTGCTTCAAAGGCAGATGATGTAAAGGCTGTTATAGCAGATATTACAGATGATGAATTCGTATTTGAAGTTAAGAAAGATTTTGCTCAGGACGTTGTTACATCATTTATAAGATTAAATGGTGAGACTGTAGGTGTGGTAGGAAACCAGAAGGATGTTATGACAACTGCAGGTGCATACAAGGCTGAGGATTTTGTAAAGTTCTGTGATGCATTCAATATACCTGTACTCACACTTGTGAATATCAAGGGATTTGAGGCTACAGTAAAGGAAGAGAAGACCATCTCAAAGGCTGTCGCAAAGCTCACATATGCTTATGCAAATGCAACAGTTCCAAAAGTAACGGTTATGCTTGACAAGGCATATGGTACAGCTTACACAGCAATGTGTTCAAAGGCAATCGGTGCTGATATGGTATATGCATGGCCAAACTCAGTGATCGGAACAATGGATCCTGAGATGGCTGTCAAGATCATGTACGAAGATGAGATTGCAGCTGCAGATGACAAGGCTGGTTATATAAAGGATAAGAAGGCTGAGTATACAGAGGCTCTTTCTGGAGCGCTTTCAGCAGCTAAGAGAGGTTACGTTGATGATATCATCGAGCCAGATGCTACAAGAAAGAGAGTTATCGCAGCGTTCGACATGCTTTTTTCAAAGAGTGAGGATAAGCCATACAAGAAGCATGGAACAATATAAAGGAGTGACAACTTAATGGGAAAAATAATAAAGAAAAGATTATTATTGATAGTTTCTATGTTAGCTGTTACATTCGCACTTGCCGGCTGTGCATCTTCAGATAAGAAGGTTGAATTCAGCTATGATAAGAACACTCTTGTTCAGACTGTAGAGAATCAGGCGCAATATTATATCCAGACGTCCAATGTTAAAGAGATATATGACTATGCTGTTGAAGAGGGCGGAAACTCTGAAAATGATGCGATTGCGGTTGAAGCCATAAAAGTATTTGCTACAATGAACAAGGATTATGGTGATTTTATCAGTTTTATCGACTTCAAAGACGATAAGGAGC
Source organism: uncultured Coprococcus sp. (assembly GCA_902461735.1). GTDB lineage: Bacteria > Bacillota > Clostridia > Lachnospirales > Lachnospiraceae > Coprococcus. The sequence continues at coordinate 139,217 of CABPYV010000003.1, read as the reverse complement.
TGGATAAGGCTGTTCAGGAGGTCGATGACAAGGTAACAGTCAGCGTGTATGCGAAGTGCACAGAAAAAGAAGCTGTTATAAAAGCTACGTTTGTAGATAATTCGGCGGTATATAATTATCAAAAGTATAATGTGATGAATCAGAATGGTTATACTGAGGAACAGGCAAATCAGCTATTGACATCAAATGGAATATACCCATATAAGATTTCCGAATTTGAAGTAGCTGCAAATCAGACACTTAAGGATAAGATGAAGACTGCCGGTGCAAATACAGTTATCGGTATGGGTATCGTGTTTATAGCACTTATCTTCATATCATTCATAATTTCACTTCTCAAGTATGTCCCACTTCTTTTTGATAAGGAGACAAGAGAGAAGAGAAAGGCTGAGAAGGCAAAGAAGGCTCTTGGAAGCGATGCAACATTAAATGTTGACAAGGAGGATGAGACTCCTGCAGGAAGCGTACCTGCTCCGGCTGGAATAGTAGACATTGTCAACACAGCGACCGGTGAGAGCGTTATGAACGACTCAGAGCTTGTTGCGGTTATATCAGCAGCGGTTATGGCGGCACAGGGCGGAAAGACAAGAGTTCGTGTAAACTATCCAAGTAACGATAAGTTGGTTGTAAGACCAAGAAAAAAGAATAAGAGATAATTATAGGAGGATAATTGTTATGAAGAATTATAGAATTACAGTTAATGGCACATCATACGATGTATCAGTTGAAGAATTATCAGGTGGCGCAGCACCAGCAGCTCCTGTAGCAGCACCAGTTTCAGCTCCTGCACCAGCAGCAGCTCCTGCACCAGCAAAGGCAGCACCAGCAGGTGGAGCCGGAAGTATCAAGGTTTCATCACCTATGCCAGGTAAGATCCTTGCAGTTAAGGCTAATGTTGGCGATTCAGTAAAGAAGGGTCAGGTCATCCTTATCCTTGAGGCTATGAAGATGGAAAACGAAGTTGTTGCTCCGGAAGATGGTACTATCGCAAGCATAGATGTTACAGTAGGCGCTAGTGTTGAGTCAGGCGACACACTTGCAACACTCAACTAATTGCTTGAATTAGAATAAATCTTATAGGAGGAAACAACTAAATGGGCAGCACAATAGTTGACGTTTTGACAAATTTAGCTAATCAGACCGGTTTTGCAAGTCTTGACTGGAAGAATTACGTTATGATCCTTATAGCGTTTGCTTTCATGTATCTTGCAATCGGAAAGGGGTTTGAGCCACTTCTTCTTGTCCCTATCTCATTTGGTATGTTTCTTGTAAACATGTTCCCAGATATTATGGCAGAGGGCGGCTTGTTACATTATTTTTACCTGCTTGACGAGTGGAGTATCTTACCTTCACTTATATTCATGGGCGTAGGTGCCATGACAGACTTTGGTCCGCTTATCGCGAACCCGAAGAGTTTCCTGCTCGGCGCTGCAGCTCAGTTCGGTATCTATACAGCTTACTTCCTTGCATTCCTTATGGGATTCAACGGCAAAGAGGCTGCGGCTATATCGATCATCGGTGGTGCAGATGGTCCTACATCTATCTACCTTGCCGGTAAGCTCGGCATGGGTGGAACACTTCTCGGACCTATAGCAGTTGCGGCATATTCATATATGTCACTTGTACCTGTTATACAGCCACCTATCATGAAGGCTCTCACAACAAAGAAGGAGAGACTTGTTAGAATGCCACAGCTCAGACCTGTAACCAAGATCGAGAAGATACTCTTCCCTATCATTGTTACACTTGTGGTAGTTCTTATCCTTCCAACAACAGCACCACTTGTAGGTATGCTGATGCTTGGTAACCTCTTCAGAGAGTGCGGCGTTGTTAAGCAGCTCACAGAGACAGCTTCAAACGCTCTTATGTATATCGTAGTTATCTTACTTGGTACTTCAGTAGGTGCTTCTACAAGTGCAGAGGCATTCCTTAAGATGAGTACACTTAAGATAGTATTCCTTGGTCTTGTCGCATTCGCAGTTGGTACAGCAGCCGGAGTTCTCTTCGGTAAGCTCATGTGCTGGGCGACAAAGGGCAAGGTTAATCCGCTTATCGGTTCTGCTGGTGTATCAGCCGTTCCAATGGCAGCTAGAGTATCACAGAAGGTTGGAGCACAGTATGATCCTACAAACTTCCTTCTGATGAATGCTATGGGACCAAATGTTGCAGGTGTTATCGGTACAGCCGTAGCAGCTGGTACATTCCTTGCAATATTTGGAATTTAATTAAGAATTTAGGCAATGAAATTATATAGGAGGACGATAAAATGGCAGATAAGAAACCGATAAAGATTACGGAAACTGTACTGCGTGATGCGCATCAGTCACTTATAGCTACTCGTATGACAACCGAGCAGATGCTTCCTATCATCGACAAGATGGATAAGGTTGGTTATCATTCAGTAGAGTGCTGGGGCGGTGCAACATTTGATGCATCACTCAGATTTCTTAAGGAGGATCCATGGGAGAGACTCAGAAAGCTCAGAGATGGATTCAAGAATACAAAGCTGCAGATGCTCTTCAGAGGACAGAATATCCTCGGATACCGTCATTATGCAGATGATGTTGTAGAGTATTTCGTACAGAAGTCAATCGCAAATGGTATTGATATCATCAGAATATTTGACTGTCTGAACGATCTTAGAAACCTTCAGACATCAGTTAAGGCTTGTAACAAAGAGGGCGGACATGCCCAGGTAGCTCTTTCATATACACTCGGTGATGCATATACTCTGGATTACTGGAAGGATATGGCAAAGAGAATTGAGGATATGGGAGCAGATTCTATCTGTATCAAGGATATGGCTGGTCTGCTTGTACCTAACAAGGCTACAGAGCTTGTACAGGCACTCAAGGATGGTTCAAGCCTTCCAATTCAGCTTCATACACATTACACATCAGGTGTTGCTTCAATGACATACCTTAAGGCTGTAGAGGCTGGCTGTGATGTCATCGATACAGCAATCTCACCTCTTGCACTTGGTACATCTCAGCCTGCAACAGAGGTTATGGCCAAGACATTTGAGGGAACAGAGTTTGATCCGGGTCTTGATCAGAAGCTCCTTGCTGAGATCGCAGACTACTTCAGACCACTTAGAGAAGAGTGGATCGCAAGCGGTCTCTTAAATCCAAAGGTTCTCGGTGTTAACGTTAAGACACTTCTCTACCAGGTGCCTGGTGGAATGCTTTCAAACCTCGTATCACAGCTCAAGGAGATGGGTGCTGAGGATAAGTTCGAGGCAGTTCTTGAGGAAGTTCCTAGAGTTCGTAAGGACTATGGTGAGCCACCTCTTGTTACACCTTCAAGCCAGATCGTTGGTACACAGGCGGTTCTCAACGTTGTAACAGGCGAGAGATACAAGATGTGTACAAAGGAGTCAAAGGCACTTGTACGTGGCGAGTATGGCCAGTCAGTAAAGCCGGTTGATCCAGAGGTTAAGAAGAAGGTTATCGGCGATGAGAAGCAAATTACATGCCGTCCGGCTGATCTTCTTGAGAATGAGCTTGACAAGATCGAGAAGGAGATGATCCAGTACAAGCAGCAGGATGAGGATGTGCTCACATATGCACTGTTCCCACAGGTTGCTACTGATTTCTTCAAGTATAGAGAGGCTCAGCAGAAGAAAGTCGATGTGACACTTGTAGACAAGGAGAGCACAGCTTATCCAGTATAATAATATAAAAGATGACCAGATATCGGATGTTTTCTGATATCAAAAAATAGAGAGGCAGAGCTCCTCAATCGGAGTTTCTGTCTCTTTGTATATATACGTTTAAATATTTGGAGATATTATGGCGAAGAAAATAATTGTTATCGGAGCAGGTGCTGCCGGAATGATGGCTGCGATCACAGCCGGCAAAACGGCAGAAGTGTTATTGATAGAGAAAAACGACAGAGTTGGCAAAAAGCTTTTTATCACAGGAAAGGGAAGATGCAATGTTACAAATGCAGGTGATGCAGATGTTTTTTTCAACTCGGTAGTTACAAACAGCAAGTTTATGTATAGTTCATTTTATTCATTTGATAACAATATGGTGATGGACTTTCTTGAAAAAGCATCATGCCCGCTCAAGGTTGAGCGTGGTGGGAGAGTTTTCCCGGTCAGCGATCATTCATCTGATGTAATAGGTGCATTTAAGACGTTGATAAATAGGAACCATAACATAGAATTGTTGACAGATTCAAAGGTTTTACAGATCAAATGCGAAGATGGACAAGTTACAGGAGTTGTTATACAGGAAAAAGAAAACAAAAAGAACAGAGAGATCGATTGTGACGCGGTGATAGTGGCTACAGGCGGAATGTCGTATCCGCTTACTGGATCCACGGGTGATGGCTACAAGTGGGCAGAGAAGTGTGGACACACGATAAAGGAACTTTCACCATCTCTTGTTCCGTTTGATATAGAGGAAAAATGCTGCAGGGATATGATGGGATTGTCACTCAAGAATGTTGATCTGCATATAAAATGTGGCAAGAAAAAAATATTTGATGAGCAGGGGGAGATGCTGTTTACCCACTTTGGAATAAGCGGTCCGCTTGTGATAAAGGCATCGGCATATATTCACAGATATATAGGTAAAGAGATAGAGTTGTATATAGATCTTAAGCCGGCTATGGATGAACAGATGCTTGATACAAGAATACAAAAAGATTTTGCGAAGTATGCGAATAAAGACTTCAGAAATTCACTGACAGATCTCCTTCCGGTAAAACTCATACAGCCAGTTGTAGAAAAGACCGGGATAGATCCTTTTAAAAAGGTCAATTCTGTTACAAAAGATGAAAGATTGACATTGGTCCGTGTGTTAAAGCATTTTGAGCTGACATTTGTTGGCTTGAGAGATTACAATGAGGCGATAATCACCAAGGGTGGTGTGAACGTCAAAGAGGTAGATCCATCCACAATGGAATCTAAGATAGTAAAAAATCTTTACTTTGCCGGAGAGATACTGGATCTAGATGCTCTCACAGGAGGATTTAATCTTCAGATCGCATGGTCAACAGGATATCTGGCTGGACTTTCTGCGGCTGAGAGTTTAGAATAATTTGCAGATATGCAAATATAAAAATTATCGGTACATAAAGGAGAAATTGACATGAATATAGCGATAGACGGGCCTGCTGGAGCGGGCAAAAGTACAATAGCAAAGAAAGTATCAAAGGAGCTTGGATTTATATATGTTGATACCGGAGCTATGTATAGGGCGATTGCAGTTCATCTTATTGATAACAATATATCTGCTGACGATGAGGCTGAGGTTGAAGCTGATATAGCTGATATTCTCATAGAAATAAAGTATGAAGATGGATCACAGCAGGTTTATCTGAATGAAACAAATGTTACTGGAAGGCTTAGAACAGAAGAGGTTGGCAACATGGCATCGAAGTCATCGGCTCTGCCTTGTGTCAGAGAAAAACTTTTGTCATTGCAACGTGAATTGGCTGCTAAAAATGATGTTGTTATGGATGGACGTGATATAGGTACAAATATTCTTCCGAATGCTGAATTAAAGATTTACCTGACTGCATCTGTGAAAATCAGAGCACGGAGAAGGTACGATGAACTTGTGACAAAGGGTGAAACAAATCTTGATCGCCGTAAGATAGAACAAGATATTGCAGCAAGAGATAAGCAGGATATGGAGAGAAAGATTGCTCCTCTGAAAAAAGCTGATGATGCGGTTCTCGTTGACAGTTCAGATATGGGTATAAATGAAGTTGCAGAGACGATCATCAGACTTGCAAAAGAAAGAGAATAGTATATAATATAGGATGGTTTGAATATGGAGATATTGTTGGCAAAGTCTGCCGGTTTCTGCTTTGGCGTACAGCGAGCGGTGGATACGGCTTACGAGCATGCTGATGAGGAGAATGTATACACGTATGGCCAGATTATTCATAATGAAGAGGTTGTGGGAGATCTGGAAAAGCACGGTGTCAAAGTGATAGAGGATGATGATGATCTAAAACTGATAAAAGACAGTAAAGTAATCATCAGATCCCATGGTGCAGAAAAATGGGTGTATGATATCCTAAAGAAAAACAACAACGAAATAATTGATGCTACATGTCCATTTGTGAAAAAAATTCATAACATAGTTATGGAGGAATGTGAGAAGGGGCGCACGATTGTTATCGTCGGAGACAGAAAACACCCGGAAGTCAAGGGTATAATGGGATGGTGTAGCGGCGAACCGGTTGTTATAGGAACTGAGGAAGAAGCAGAAAAATTCGTTCAGACATGTCTAGACGGAGAAAATAACAGCTGCAATGATATATCAATAGTTAGTCAGACAACTTTTAATTACAGAAAATTTAATAATGTTGTTGATATTATTCGAAATAAATTGTATAATGTTACTGCTTATAAGACTATCTGTAATGCTACGTCTGTGCGTCAAAGGGAGACGCAGGAGATTGCATCAAAGGTAGATGCCATGATTGTTATAGGTGGTCGAAATAGTTCTAATACTCAGAAATTATATGAGATTAGCAAAAAAGAATGTGAGAATACTTACTATATACAGACACTCGTTGATTTGGATTTGACTACTTTTGAATCCGTTAGTAGGGTAGGTATTACAGCTGGGGCATCTACCCCAAACAAAATTATTAAGGAGGTTCATGGTAGGATGGACGAGATGAATTTTGCAGAATTATTAGAGAATGATGAGAGCAGAGGCTCAATCAAGACAGGAGAGATAGTAGAGGGCAGAGTTATCGATGTAAAGCCAGATGAGATCATTGTTGATATCAGTTACAAGTCAGATGGTGTTATTCCAAGAAATGAATATACAAACACACCAAATGCAGATCTTACAGAGCTTGTACATGTAGGTGACACTATCACAGCTAAGGTTGTAAAGACAAATGATGGTGAGGGTTCAGTCCTTCTCTCATACAAGAGAGTTGCTGCTGAAAAGGCGAATGAGAAGCTTGAGGCTGCTCTTGAGTCTGGCGAGATCCTTACAGGTAAGGTTGTACAGGTTGTAAGTGGTGGACTTAACGTTATGTATGATGAGACAAGAGTGTTTATCCCTGCAAGTCTTGTATCTGATGCATATGAGAAGAATCTTGATAAGTACATGGATCAGGATGTTGAGTTTGTTCTTACAGAGTATCAGCCAAAGAAGAGAAGAATCATAGGTAACAGAAAGCAGATCATCGTTGCAAGAAAGGCAGAGGCTGCTAAGGAACTGTTTGATAGAATAGAAGTCGGTATGACTGTAGAAGGTGTTGTTAAGAATGTGACAAGCTTTGGCGCATTCATCGATCTCGGCGGTGCTGATGGACTTCTCCATATCTCAGAGATGTCATGGGGCAGAGTTGAGGATCCTAAGTCAGTTCTCAAGGTTGGCGACAAGGTTAAGGCATTCATCAAGAATATTGATGGTGAGAAGATTGCACTCAGCCTTAAGTTTGATGATACAAATCCATGGCTTAACGCTGATGAGAAGTATGCTCCTGGTACAGTGGTAACAGGTAAGGTTGCAAGAATGGCTGATTTCGGTGCCTTCATTGAGCTTGAGCCAGGTGTTGATGCACTTCTTCATGTATCACAGATTTCATATGATCATGTCAATAAGCCAGAGGATGTATATAAGGTTGGCGATGTTGTAGAGGCAGAGGTAGTAGAGTGCAATGCAGCAGACAAGAAGATCAGTCTTAGCGTAAAGAGCTTGCTTCCAGTTCCAGGCGAGACGGAGTATGTTGACGAAGACACTGACAGCGAGGAGTAGTCTTTCTGAACTGCAATAACTGAAAAGAAATAAATATGTAAAAAGAATAATTTAGGATTTATTACAATATAATATCTTATAAAAATCAAACAGGAATCTCAGTTTATAGAGATTCCTGTTTTGCATTTTTGTTTATATGACTTGAAAATTCGATGTATGATATGATTCCAATTTGATATGTTCCAGAGTAAAAGCAGAATATACAGAAGCAGTCATGGGGCAAACACAGGCTTTATCATTTTCTGTATATATGACGTGCTAAGTTCCTTATTTTCGTACATTTCCTTTGACAGTCTTATGAATTTTTGTCCATTTAATCCACCATCATAAAACAGATCAGCTTTTTCAAAAGGTGGTGCAGGAATAAAAGTATCATTTACTGGAGTGAAGGCAGTATCCTTGGTTGCACGCTCCTTGTGTGAACTATCTACATATTCAGCCATGGATTTATGGATAGCCATGCCTTCCACTGGAAGATAATAGTAATTCCTGTAATCTTTAAAATAGAATCTCATAATTTTCTGAACAACCGGCACAGATACATTTAGCAGATTTCCAACTGCATTTATTCGAATATCCGGAGCTGCGAAAGTTATTCTACATGGCAGTGAAGGAATGTTGCATATAAAATCCAACGAATCTTCAGTTACTTTAATCTCGGATATATCCAATTGCGTACAAGCTGAAGGTATATTTAGAAATGCAGTTATTGATATCAATCCACGTACATCATCGTGGTTGTGGGTCATGAGATCGTTTAGCAGCATTTCTGAACCCGATGAACGATATTCTTTATACGTGTTTATCAGTTTGCCTCCGGATATGAATATGTTTCTTTTAAAGCCTACCAGATTTTCTACATCAATCTGTTTCATGGAGCTGAGATTAAATAATTTTTTGTACTTTCGAGTAGTCTTGTATATATCAACGCTGATGATATTGTCGAAACAGCAATCAATGTCGAAAAGCTTCATTTTAGTCTGCATGTAAGGAATATCAAAAGTGTCTCCATTGTAAGAGATGATGTATTTGTATTTTGATATATATTTGGCAAATTCGTTGAGCATCTCAGGTTCGGACTTCCCATCATCATTGAATAGAAATCTTGTATAGAACTGTCCTTTATGTATATATCCCAATCCGATAAGATACAGATCAGAACGGTTGGCACTTAATCCTGTTGTCTCTATATCGAAATAGAGTATGTCGCCCGGAGTGTTAGAAATGCAGGCGGTGTTTACGGTGATATCTTTTTCCTCATATTCAAACGTATTCATATGTACTCCTTTCTGTCTGATATTATACTAGCCGTGTATTCTCAAAAAGGCAATCAAATATTCACAATCGATAAATATTGTGATATAATTATCAAAGTTTAATGTCGGAAAGTATGTATTCAGATCATGAAATATAAACTATTTTGTGTGACTACATTGATTTTAGTCTTAAATCATACATGAAAAAATATAGTAATAAAGGTTAATATAGGTAGTATAGATATGATTTCTTATATAACAGGTACATTGGAGTACATAAGTGAAAACAGTATTGTCGTAGAATGCGGCGGAATAGGGTACAATATGATGATATCAGGACAGTTTATGATGAAGCTGCCTGTGATTCATTCCGAACTCAAAGTTTTCACATACATGTATGTAAGAGAGGATGAGATCAGCCTGTATGGATTTCACGATAGAGATGAACTTGAAATCTTTAAGGTTTTGCTTGGGGTAAATGGTGTTGGCCCTAAGGCTGCTTTATCACTTCTCTCAGCACTTACGGTAAATGAGCTCAGACTGGCTGTTGTTTCCGAAGATGTCAAGTCCATAACACGTGCCAACGGCATAGGAACAAAGGGGGCGTCAAGGATTATCCTTGAATTGAAGGATAAGCTTCGCATAGAGGATATGTTAGATGCTGCCTATAATGAAAAAACAGAAGTGATGCAGAATGAGAGTGATATAAAAGCAAATGTTATAGCTGCATTGACGGCACTTGGGTACTCAGGAATCGAGGCGGGACGAGCCATTGGAAAAGTAGCTGGCTGGCAGGATATGGATGAGGAACAACTGCTGAAGGCTGCACTTAAAAATATCATGTAATATTTTAGGTTTACCGGCAATATGACTATGAATTCTAGTATATAAGCAGTAAGATCAAGTGGTGGGGCATAGATGAGCAGAATTATTTCAACAGAAACACTGGATAAAGAAGAAGAAAAAAGCGAATATAGTCTTAGACCTCAATATCTGAAAGAGTACATTGGACAGGAGAAGGTCAAAGATAATCTGAGAATATTTATAGAGGCGGCAAAAAAGAGAAAAGAACCTCTTGACCATCTGCTGCTTTATGGTCCTCCGGGGCTTGGTAAAACTACATTGTCAACAATAGTTGCCAATGAGATGGGCGTCAATATAAAGATTACGTCAGGCCCTGCTATTGAAAAACCAGGTGAGCTGGCGGCGATATTAAATAATCTCTCAGACAATGACATATTATTTATTGATGAGATTCACCGACTTAGCACACAGGTTGAAGAGGTGCTTTATCCGGCTATGGAGGATTATGCTATAGATGTGGTGATTGGCAAAGGGGCAGGTGCCCGTTCAATCAGACTTGATTTGCCTAAGTTCACGCTTATAGGTGCTACAACCAGAGTTGGAATGCTTTCTGCACCTCTCAGAGACCGGTTTGGAATGGTAGATAAACTGGAATTTTACTCAAAAGAGAACTTAAAGGAGATAATTATTAGATCAGCAGAAGTCCTTGGGGTAAAAATCGATGATGAAGGAGCGTTAGAGATTGCTAAGAGATCCAGAGGAACTCCTAGACTTGCAAACAGACTGCTTAAGCGATGTAGAGATTACGCAGAGGTATGTCATGATGGATATATTGACAAATCTATATCAAAAGAAGCTCTTGACAAGCTGCAGGTTGACTCTATGGGACTTGATATCAATGATCGAAATATTCTCTTGACTATGATAGAGAAATTTGATGGTGGACCAGTAGGATTGGACACTCTGGCTGCTGCTGTAGGTGAGGACCCGGGAACTATAGAAGACGTGTATGAGCCTTTCTTTATCATGAATGGGTTTGTGAACAGGACTCCAAGAGGACGTGTTGTGACAGATGTTTGTTATAGGCATTTGGGATTGGATGCTTTAATTAAAAATAAATAGATTATGCAATGAAATGTGCAACGTGGTATGTGCAATGATATGTGTAATTGTGTGTTAATTGTATGTGTAAAAGGTATTATGATACAATAATATAATATTATGATTAAGGAGAATGGGTATGGCACAAAAGAATGATATCAAGGTAGTGATAAACAATAAAGTATATACTCTGAGTGGTCAGGAAAGTGAAGATTATCTTCAGAATGTTGCCACATATATCAATGGCAAGATAGCCGAGTGTCAGTCATCGGAAGCGTATAGAAGATTTAACGCGGAATATCAGAATGTCCTGCTTGCGTTAAACATAGCTGATGATTACTTTAAGGCAAAAGATCAGGTGAATCAGATGCTTACAGAGGATGATGACAAGGACAAACAGATATATGATCTCAGACATGAGGTTATAGAGGTTCAGATAAAGTATGAGTCTGCACAGAAGATGATCGAAGAATACAAGGATAAGATAAGTGAACTTCAGAGACAGATAATAAAACTTGAAGCGGAGAAAAATGTTAAATAGAACAGAGATATTGGCGCCGGCGGGAAATTATGATGCGGTTCGAGCGGCTGTGAATGCCCATGCAGATGCTATCTATCTGGGTGGCAGTATGTTTAGTGCACGTGCATTTGCCGGCAATTTTGATGAAAAAGAATTATTGGATACTATTGATTATTGTCATACATTTGATGTTAAGGTGTATATGGCAATCAATACTTTGCTAAAAAATGAAGAGATAAAAAGGCTTCCAGAATATGTGAAGCCTTTTTACAGAGAAGGCGTGGACGGAATTATCGTTCAGGATATGGGAGTCGCGGGTGTTCTTTCGGCCTGTTTCCCAGATTTACCACTGCACGGCAGCACTCAATTAAGCGTGTCGAGTGAGTATGGGGCAGCATTTCTAAAAAAAATAGGCATGACAAGGTTTGTGCCGTCAAGAGAATTATCACTGGATGAAATCAGAGCAATAAAAGATAAGGTTAATATAGAGATAGAGACTTTTGTTCACGGTGCTATGTGTTATAGCTACTCAGGCAGATGCCTAATGAGCAGTTATGCCGGTGGCAGAAGTGGCAACAGAGGCAGATGCGCACAGCCTTGCAGAAAGAAATATAGGCTTGGTGACGAATCAGCGTATATGTTGAGTTTAAAGGATATGTGTATGCTTCAGGATATAGACAAGCTGATGGATGCCGGAATAGATTCGTTTAAGATAGAAGGCCGTATGAAAAAACCTGAATATGTGGCTGCTACAACATATGCATACAAGGAGATAAGAGATGCATATTTATCCGGGTGCAAGGATTTGAAGAAGATAGCATCAAGGTATGAGGATATGCTCAGGGATGTATACAACAGGGGCGGATTTTATTCAGGGTATTATTTTACAGCGCATGGAAGACAGATGCTTGCAGACATAAGACCTAATCACACAGGCGTAAAAATAGGCAAAGTTTCATCTATAGAAAAGCCATTTGTAAAAGTTAAATTATGTAATGATGTCAATGCCGCAGATGTACTTGAAATAAGAGGAAGAAAGGGAGTTGTAGAGCTCACATGTGGTGAAGCTGCTGCAGCACATAGCACAATATTTTTAAAGGGAAAGAATTTTCAGTCATTCTCCATAGGTGATCAGATATATAGGACAAGAAACTCTAAGCTGCTGAATGATATTCAGAAAGAGATCATTGATTCAGACAGGAAAATTGCTGTTAAAGCTTTTCTGACTGCGAGAATAGGTGAGAGAATAAAATTGTCTGTAAGTACATATGATACAGCGAGTACTAAGACTGTCAATGTGTGTGTGTATGGACCGGAGTGCATGGCTGCTTCAAACAAACCTGTTACACAGGAACAGTTGATTGAGAAAATAAAGAAGACCGGTGGCACATCATTTGAGATATCTGAAATAGAAGCGGATGTTGAGGATGGATTATTTGTCCAGATAAGTGCGATAAATGGTTTGAGAAGACAGGCCCTGGATGAACTTGGCAGATCTCTGGCGGACAGACATAAGAGGAATATAAAATCAGTTATATGCTGTGAAGACAATTATGATGAATCTGGATTTAAAAATCAGAGTGATATGTCAGGATTTTCTATATCTGTATGTCAGGAAGATCATGTAAATATTGTTAAGAATTATAAATGGGTAAGCAGGGTTATTCTAGATTATAATATCAGACAATATAGGCAGACTATGCTAAATAAGAACACAAGTGTATTTATTGCACTTCCGGAAATTTTTCGCCAGAAAAATCTTGTAGAATATGCAGATATGTTATCAGATATCAGTGATTTTGATGGTGTGATGATCAGAAATATTGACGAGCTGGGGTATCTGATCGAGATAGGGTATAAGGGTGATGTTGTAGCAGATGCAGGACTCTATGTGTATAATGATCATGCAGCAGCATTTTATAAAAACCAGATACATAACATTTCATTTGTTTCCTCGGCAGAATTGACATATAACGAGATCAAAAATCTCTCGACTAATACACTGCTAAAAATATATGGATATCAGAAGGTTATGGTTTCTGCAAATTGCATCTCTGGCAATTATTGCGGTGGCTGTGCACAAAAAAGCTCACAAATGATGAACCTTACCGATGATATGGGCAATGTCTTTTATGTGAGAAATTACTGCGGTGAATGTTATAATATTATGTATAATGGTGTTCCGACAAGTATTCTTGACAGATTAGATTTGATACATGATTCTTTTACAGATGCCTACATAGAGCTCACTGTTGAGGATGGTGAAAAGACAAATAAAATAATGGATTATATAGAAAAAAATATTATAGGGCTAGATGACATGGAGCATGATAATGATGTACATGCCCCGATAAAAGAATATACAAGAGGCCATTATTTTAAAGGAATAGAATAGATAGATTAGATAGATTAGATAGTTTTAGACTTTTGATAAAGGTGAGAAAATGGTAACAATAATAAGTGAGATTGCAAAATACCTCATTATATTTTTTATGGTGCTGTATACAGTGAAGTGTTTTACTGTACTTAAACCGGTTGCAACTGATCGGAAAAAGAGAGCATTGAATGTACAGATATTTTATGTATTTATGATACATTTTCTATGTTATCTGACACTGTATCTGCATTACGAGAAAAAAAGCATCATAGTATTTTATATTGTCCAGATGATAGTATCTATAACATACATGGTTTCATATCATGCTATTTATAAAGAATCATCCAGACTTATCACAAATAATATGTCTTTTTTGCTTTTGATCGGATTTGTTATGCTAACAAGACTGGATTTTGATCTGGCGAAGAAACAGTTCATATTTGCGACACTTATGCTGGTTATTACGGCTTTTATCCCAAAGCTTATTATGATGCTTCCGCAGGTCCGTAACTGGAATGTGTTTTATGCTATATTCGGAATAGGATTTCTATGTACAGTATTTGTTCCTCATGTTGGCGTGGATAAGTATGGCTCAAACAACTGGATAAGTATTGGCGGAATATCAATGCAGCCCATGGAGATTGTGAAGATAGTGTTCGTATTTTTCCTTGCCAGCTCATTTCTTAAGGCAAAGACATTCAAGGATATGATGAAGACTATCTGTGTAGCCGGTCTGTTCATGTTAGTCCTTGTCGCAGAAACAGATCTGGGTGGTGCAGTTATTTTCTTCATGGTGTTTGTTATGATGTTATATCTGGCAACAGGAAAACACAGCATACTTATAGGTGGGGGACTTGGCGGATCAGTTCTTGCGGTGGTAGGCTATATGCTTTTAAAGAGCCATTTTAGTCACGTTACCATGAGAATTGATGCATGGCTGAATCCACTTAAGTATATTGATGGTAGCGGGTATCAAGTCGCACAGAGTTTATTTGCAATAGGTTCAGGAGGCTTTGAGGGTTCCGGGCTATGCCAGGGATCTCCAACATCGATACCAGTAGTATCCAGCGACTTTATTTTTGCTGCTATTTGTGAGGAGCTAGGGGTAATATTTGGTTTGTGCCTTCTCTTGATGTATTTGAGCTGCTTTATATATTTTATAAATATATCCATGAAGGTCAGAGATGCATTTTATAAAAATGTTGCTTTTGGATTTACAATATGTTTCATATTTCAGATATTCCTTAATGTTGGCGGCGTAGTAAAATTTATTCCGTCTACAGGTGTAACGTTGCCACTTGTAAGTTATGGTGTGAGTTCTGTGGTGAGTACGCTTATTATGTTTGGAATTATTCAGGGCATATGTGTATTAGAAAATAGTGGAGTTGATAAGGATGTCAGACAGAAAAAAATCGGACAGGCAGAAACTGTCGGACGAGAAGAAACGGGATACCCGCAGTACAAAGACGGGTACAATGAACAGCGGGCTGCAAAACAGCAATACGAACAAGACAGGCGCAAAAATGATAAGAGAACGAAGAAATCAAAAACAGAGAAAAAATCGGAATCAAAGCAGTACACAGCAGATAGAAAGAAACAGCGGGACACTGATGAGTTCTGGGGAGAATGATGATATTCTGGATAAAAAGGCAAATGACAAAAAGAATATTCCAGTTCTTGTCATCACGTATTTTGTGGTTCTGATATTTATTTGTATGTTTGCTTATATAATAGTCTTTGTTGTGAGGGATTCAAGAACGTTTATAGCTAATTCATATAATGATCGTCAGGATCTGTATGCATCAAAGATAAAAAAAGGAAGCATATATTCTAGTGATGGCAATGTGCTTGCCGAGACAATCACAGATGACGAAGGAAATGAATATAGAAATTATCCGTATGCCAATGTGTTTGCTCATGCTGTCGGTTATGACAGCAATGGACAGGCTGGCCTTGAGATGAGTTCGGCGTATTATCTTTTGTCATCCAATCAGAATATAATTACAAAGACGTATAACAAACTGAAGGATGAAAAGAGTATTGGAAATAATGTTATAAGTACACTTGATTCAACTCTTCAAAGCACAGCGTATGATGCATTAGGTTATAATGACGGCGCTATAGTGGTTATGGAGCCTTCCACAGGTAAGATACTTGCAATGGTATCAAAACCGGATTTTGATCCCAATTATATAGATAGTGTTATAGAGGAAACGCAGGATACAGACAGTTCCTGCCTGCTGAACAGGGCAACACAGGGACTATATCCTCCGGGTTCAACATTTAAAGTGCTTACAGCCCTTGAGTATATACACGAGAATTCGAATTATAAAAAATATTCATATGTGTGTCAGGGTGAGGATATTTTCGATGGCGTTCAGATCCACTGCTCAGATTATGCAGTACATGATACGGTAGATCTGGCGGATTCACTTGCAAAGTCTTGTAACACTTCATTTGCCAATATAGGTATGCAACTCGACAAACAGTCGTATCGTGATCTGTGCGAAAAATTCTTGTTTAATAAGGATCTTCCGTACGATGGTTACTATAGAAAGTCTGAATTTAAGCTCAGTGCTTCATCAGATGATTCAGAAATCCCTCAGACTGCTATCGGTCAGGGAGATACGCTTATAACACCGCTTCATAGCGCTATGATAATGAGTACCATTGCAAATGGAGGGGTGATGATGTCTCCATATATGATTGATAGAATAGAGAACTGTGATGGGGATTTGGTTAAAACATTTAAGCCGAACACTTATGGAAAGATCATATCTTCATCTGATGCAAAGATATTAAAGGATCTCATGCTTGGAGTTACGTCATATGGTACGGCTTCGGATGCTTTTGCAGATACACCATATACTATAGCCGGAAAGACGGGAACAGCAGAGTTCAATGATAATATGGATTCACATTCATGGTTTGTTGGTTTTTCCAATGTAGATGATCCGGATATAGTAGTGTGTGTTATTGTTGAAAATGCAAGTAATACAGGTTCTTCGGCAAAGTATATCGCCAGACAGATGTTTGATGCATATTATTATAATGTTAAGAATTAATAGTGTACTTTAAAAATATACAGACATATGATATACTGTCATCAAGTTTATAGCCATAGTAAACAGAGAAGCCGCATATAGCGGTTAATCTGAGTTACACACCAGAGAAAACAGGAGGAATCGCAGTGATTGAGGCAACGAGCTGTGGAGGTGTTGTAATCTTCAGAGGAAAGATACTGTTGTTGTATAAGAATTACAAGAACAAGTACGAAGGCTGGGTTCTCCCAAAAGGAACTGTTGAGAAAGGTGAAGAACATGACGAGACAGCTCTCAGGGAGGTTAAAGAGGAGACAGGTGTAAGCGCATCCATTATTAAATATGTTGGAAAGAGTAACTATACATTTAATACCGCGTTTGATGTGGTGAATAAGGATGTTCACTGGTATCTTATGATGGCAGACAGTTATTACAGTAAGCCACAGAGAGAAGAGTACTTTGTTGATTCCGGTTACTATAAGTACCATGAGGCCTACCACCTTCTAAAATTTCCGAATGAGAAGCAGATTCTTGAACAGGCGTATTCGGAGTACGTGGACCTAAAGAAAAAGAATCTGTGGGGAAGCAAGAAGTATTATTGAAATACAAAGGGCTTTTGTATGTATATTTTTATGTATATACAGAGGCCTTTTGTATATTCTTATATCAGTTAAAACAAAATTTTGCTATGGCGATGCCAGATAATAATAAAGAATAAATAATAAAAAAGAAATAATAAAAAGAAAATAATAAAGAAGATAATAGTATGAAGAAAAATAAAAAAAAGAAGACTGCTAAGGACAGGTTGCTAGATATAATACTTGTATTACTGGTTATGACAGCGTTGGTAAGTGGAGGATATCTGGTAAGATATTATTATATTGCCCATACTGCTCAGAATAATTTTCATAACTTGAAGTCTATGATGGATGAATCAGGGGATGAATCGGGTACCCAGGATGATGATATTGGTGATAAAGACAAAGCGTCCGTAACAGCGGTCCCTTCGGATAAAAAGATGCTGAAAAAATTTCAGAAATTATATGCTAAGAACAATGATATAGCAGGGTGGCTCACAATAGAAGACACTACTATAGATTATCCGGTTATGTATACGCCGGGTGAAAATGAATATTATCTTCACCTGGATTTTGACAAGAACTGGAGTGATCCTGGCACACCGTTTATTGATGAAAACTGCAGGCCTTTTGATGATAGGACAACTAATTTACTAATATATGGACATAATATGAGATCCGGAATAATGTTTAGAGAATTGCTGCAGTATGAGAACGAGGATTTTTGTAAGAGTCATAATATAATCCGGTTTGATACTTTATATGAAACTGGAAGATATGAGGTCGTAGGAGCTTTCAGATCACAGATATATCCGGAGAATGACACAGAACATTATCATTATTACGAATTCTTTGATGCACAAGATAAAGAAGAATTTGATGAATTCATAGATTTTGTGAAGGAGAACTCATCATATGATACAGGTATTACGCCTGAGTATGGGGATGAACTGATCACGTTGTCTACCTGTGCATCACATGTGGAAGATGGAAGATTTGCTGTCGTTGCAAGGAAAATAAAATAATATTAAAGACTATATTGAAGACGGATAATATTGAAGATAAAAAGATAAAAATAACTACATAGAGAAATAAATGGTTGTAAAGGAGCAAACGTTGACAAATGATCACAGGGAAAGTAAAGAAGCAGGTCAATGCTGCAATCAATGAGCTGGACATGAATTTGTCCAATAATTACAAAGATCTGGCTCATAAAGCTTTAAGGGAATTAGATGAACTTGTGAATAAGCTGTATGATGATGGAGATCTAAAGGAAAAGGATTATATGAAATTGTCAGCAAAAGTCGATGAATACAAACGCAGCATGTCAGGATATCATCATTGAGTAATTAGTTGACACTGATAAAAGCATGTGTTAATATATCAATTGTCGTGAAAAGCCGGCTTGTCGGAATTGGCAGACGAGGCAGACTCAAAATCTGTTGGTGGCAACATCGTGCGGGTTCAAGTCCCGCAGCCGGCATTAAATTTAAAGCCTGAAACCTAAGAGAAATCAAGGGTTTCAGGCTTTTTTGTGCTCTAATATGTGGCTTAGGGGCAGAATACAAGTGTTTCGGTCTTTTGCGTTATATATTGTGATTTAGTAGTTTTTCATGATCTCGCGGCGAAGTTTTTTAATTATTTTCTTTTCGAGTCTTGAAATGTAGGACTGGGATATACCAAGCATATCGGCAACTTCCTTTTGGGTCTTTTCTATTCCTGCTATCGTATTTATGCCATACCTTAACTCGATTATGGTCCGTTCCTTTTCTCCGAGTTTGGAGATCGCTTCATCAAGGAGATTGTGATCCACCTCGGTTTCAAGATCTTTGTATACGATGTCCTCATCTGTTCCAAGAATGTCAGATAATAGGAGTTCATTGCCATCCCAGTCCACATTTAGCGGTTCGTCTATAGAAACTTCTGTTCTCAATCTGCTATTACGTCTTAGAAACATTAATATCTCGTTTTCTATGCATCTGGAAGCGTATGTAGCCAGCTTAATATTTTTGTCATTTTTAAAGGTATTTATGGCCTTAATAAGCCCTATTGTGCCGATTGAGATCAAATCCTCAATTCCAACACCGGTATTATCAAATTTTCGTGCTATGTATACGACAAGCCGGAGATTCCTTTCGATTAACAATTTTTTCGCTTCTTCGGATTGATTCTGAGTAAGTTCATCTATCACTATGGCTTCCTCATGTGGTTCGAGGGGAGCGGGAAGAACCTCCGTTCCTCCGATATAATGTACATCTCTGTTGTTCTTCAAAGACAACAGAGACAGGCTGCTGGCAACAGTAAATTTAAAATCGTTACCTCGTATTGTGTTTAACATGTCTTTTGCCTCTTTTCATATATTTTTTATTTAGCAGGATGCATTTATCAGTATGTAAAATCTGGAATACTGCAGGACTTATTCCTATAAGTGGTTTTTTTTCTACATACCGGTCGTCTATGAACATAAAATCTGCATCTACGGCCAGCATAAGCTGATTGTTTGCGCATATGGTATTATATGGAATGATATGCATTCCTTTAGGTAAGGTATTGCTGCCACTGTATATAGATGCAGAGTTGTGCATGTAGGAGCTCACAAATGCGTCTTCTTCTTTTGATATTATTGCAGAGATAACAGAATAGTTTGTTACTGCGACGGGGCGTCCGGAGAGCCGGCATTGTAAAGAATTACCTGTATCTATATATCCGATAGCGTGTGTGACGTAAGAATTTCTGCCAAGTAATACATTTGTCAGAATTTTCAAATATCTCACTTCTTTTTTTTAGTGCACTACGAATTATATATTTGGATCGATGAGAAAATAGTCGTTTTAAAATAAATGAAACATCAATATTTCGATTGTATTTTCAAAATGTTGATAAAAATGTGGCTAGTTTTTGCAATTGATGACTTGAATATTCAAAAATGTGTATAAATCTGTGGATAATGTGGAAAAGTGAAATAATACAACAAAATGTTTGATAATTCAGTACATTTTATGACATATAACGATATTTATCTAAATATAATAATAAAAAATGGAAAATGTGCGAATGGGAGACAATATTAGTCCTGAACTTGAACTGGCTGTTCATTCCGATGCATATAGTCCTGAGAGTAGTCTTTATCTTGGATATGATAAGGAGAAAGATGAATGGACCCTTATCATAAGATATTCTGATGATATATATGATCTGGAAAATAATATAATCAATTCTGTGGTGTATCTTCTCGGCGGATTTGCAGTGATCAAAATATACACGTATAATATAAGTTTTTTGCAGGCAGATCCTAGAATATTATATATCGACAAAGCTAGTGTCTATAGTTATGGCAATCAGATGCCAGATCATGTGCAGACGAATTTTTATTCCAGATATATGGCATGTCTGACGGATAGAACATTAACTAAATATTCCTTGTCTGGCAATGGAGTATGCATTGGTGTTATAGATAGTGGATTGGATATAAGAAATGAAGAGTTCTGTAGAGATGGAAAGACCCGCCTTTTATATTATTGGAATCAAAATCAGGATTACGATGATAGAAACAGTAATCTATATGGAATGGGGAGAATATATGATCAGGCTGAGCTTGATGAACTTCTTGAACTTGGAAAAAATACGGGAGAAATAAACAACACGCATGGAGCTGAGGTCACTTCCGTGTCAGCAGGAAACCGTCTAGGAGTTGCACAAAATGCTGATATTATAATGATAGAGCAGAAGAGCGCGCGGAGTTTTCCGGATACGATAAGTATAATGTATGGGATAGACTTTCTCACGCGGGTAAGCATACATGAAAATAAACCGATGATTATAAATCTTTCATATGGAAACAATTATGGTGCACATGATGGGTCTAGTATTATGGAAATTTTTATTGACACACTCTCTAAGATGGGCAAGATCAATATTGTGACAGGAAGTGGCAACGATGGTGATAAAAGAATACATGCAAATGGAATCTTGGGCAATATCAGTTTTGATGACCTGAATATAGATGTGTCTAGTGGAGTGAGACAATTTGGCATACAGTTATGGAAGAATAACATTGATAATTTTGATATCCTGATATACAGCCCATCATATGATATCGTTTTATATCTTGCAGAGGGGCAGGCTCCGGCGGAGGGACATTTTGGTATGACTGAAGTTTACGGAATTTATCAGTCACCATCACCGTATATTTCTCAGCAGCTTATATATATTTTTTTTCAATCCGAGGATTTTGTGGATGAGGGTGTGTGGAAGCTCAGAATCATGCCGAAAAGCATAGTGAACGGTACATATAACGCATACTTGCCGAGTGATGCATATATAACAGGAAAAGTTGAATTTGAAAATGCAAACGCATTTGGCACCCTTACAATTCCGTCCACGGCATCTAGTGTTATATGTGCTGCTTCCTATGATCAGAACAATAATGCAATTGTCGGGTTCTCGGGACGTGGATTTACTACAAATAACATGATAAAACCTGATATTGCAGCACCAGGGATCGGGATTGTTGCAGCGGCAGGGATCGATGACTTTACGGTTGTAGACGGCACATCGATATCGGCTGCGTTCGTATCAGGTGCTGCAGCCTTGCTTATGGAATGGGGAATTATTCAAGAAAATGACAGATTTATGTATGGAGAAAAACTTAAGGCTCAACTTATAAGGGGGGCAAGACAGATAGAACAGATAGCGGTGTATCCAAATCGATATATTGGATGGGGAACATTATGCATAGACAGAAGTTTAGATAGTATGTGAGTAGAATTTTTGATCTGCTAATAGAATTGTTCGGAATTATTCGGAAAGAAAACATAGTCGTAGTTTATAATGATAATTAATATTTGAAAAATAAGTAGAGATATGTCAAAAAATTGTGTATAATTAAAACATCGCTGTTTAGCAGAAAGTGAGATGGGGTAGAAATCATGGTAGGATTTTATAATTATACGGTAATTTTGACATATATGAGCCTTGTTTCTTCGATAACAGGTTTGTTTTTTACGTTTAGTGGTCATCTTAGTATTGGAATTTTATGTCTAGCTTTGTCAGGTCTTTTTGATGCTTTTGACGGAAAGGTTGCACGTCGGAAAAAAGACAGGACAAAGGATGAAAAACGATTTGGAATACAGATAGATTCTCTGTGTGATCTAGTCAGTTTTGGAGTGTTCCCGGTAGTACTCTGCTGGTACTCAGGAATGGATACGCCTGTTGGCATGGTTATTCTTGTAATGTACTGCCTTGCCGGAATGATAAGACTTGCATATTATAATGTGCTTGAAGAAAAGAAGAATAATGATGATTATGATGCGGAGGTTGTCGAGACTCCAGATGGAAGAAAGTATTTTCATGGCATGCCTATAACAGCTATTTCAGTCGGACTTCCTATATTGTATGTTACATCGCCACTACTTGGACAGTATTTCCCAATCGTTCTTCATGGAATAATGATATTGGCACTTGTGCTTTTTATAACTGATTTCAGATTCCCGAAACCTACTACGAAGGAACTTACAGTAATAATTGTCATTGTTGCTGTGGCAGTTATATGGCTTCTTATAAGATATATGGCTAAGCGCCATATAATAAATATTCCTCTTTTGTTTTTGTCATACTTTAGTAATTTGCTATAGTATCTGGACAGAGAGCAATAGAGCAGTATCCGTGATAAAATGATAAATAATAAGATGAAATATACGAGAAATATGAAAAATACGAAAAATACGAAGAAAACCATAAGTAAAACTAAATCCTGCAGAAATATGTGTGCGGGCTTTGCTAAGTATAAAAAATCAGAAATCAAAGAAGGATTGTCTGGTCAGGATAAGATGCTGAGAACTTTATATGGAACTCGTACAGGAAGGACATTGCTTAACTTACTTGTACGTCCCGGGGTTTCAAAGTTTGCAGGCTTAATCATGGATAGTTCGATATCAAAAGTTGCGATAAACCCTTTCATTAGAAAAAATGACATTGACATGTCAAATTGCCTAAAACATGAATTTAGATCATACAATGACTTTTTCAAGAGAAGATTAGAAAGTGGTGCAAGGATACCAGATACCAAAGAAAATGGTTTCGTAAGTCCGTGTGACAGCAGACTCACGGTATATGATATAGATGATACATCACATGCAATATTTAATATAAAAGATTCACAGTATAGTCTAGAGCAGCTGTTCAGGGACAAAAAACTGGCTGAAAGATATAGAGGAGGCAGGTTATGGCTCTTTAGGCTTTGCGTGGATGATTATCATAGATATATATATAATGTGAGTGGCAGACAGTCTGATGTCAGAAGAATTGAAGGCGTGTATCACACTGTTAACCCGATTGCCAGTGAATATTATAGAATATACAAGGAGAATACGAGAGAGTATTGTCTTATTAAATCTGAGAATGCTGGAACAATTGCCTACATGGAAGTTGGTGCTCTGCTTGTCGGTAAGATAGAGAATAGAAATATCAGAAAATGCACGGTCAAGAAAGGGCAAGAGAAAGGTAATTTTGCTTTTGGAGGTTCAACGATCATCCTTGTGACACAGAAAGATAAGGTCACACCACTTATGGAAATAGCTGGCAATTCGTCTGAACATGTAGAAACAAGAGTCAGACAGGGAGAGCTGGTTGGGTTTATAAACTAGAAGATGACATATTAAATACAATTTATATATATAAAAGAAATCTGCAGTCGTGATATATGTATACATTAATGCATTTAATGCTGAGATGTTTATCACGACTGCAGATATTTTTATCTGCAAAAATACCGATCATATGTTAGTTGAATTGATATGCTTCTTGATGGCGTCAAAAGTTTCCTGACTGATAACGTGTTCAATCTTACATGCGTCCTCTGTAGCGATCTCTTTGGATACTCCAAGACTTGTAAACCAGCTTGACAAAATCTGGTGTCTTTCATATATCATCTCGGCAATTTTCCTTCCGGATGCAGAGAGGGAGATGTAACCGGAATCGCTTACTGATATGTAATTCATCTCCCTGAGATTCTTCATAGCAACGCTCACGCTTGATTTTTTATATCCTGTTTCATTGGATATATCTACTCCGCGGACAACGGGAAGTTCTTTGCTAAGAACAAGAATAGTCTCTAGATAGTTTTCTACGGATTCGTTTGTTGTCAACATACTTATATACCCCCTATATATTACCAAAACACTATTATATTAAAACTTGCCAGATTACACTGAGAAACTTTTCCGGCAAACAGTAAAAAAATTATATCATAAACGATTTTTTTATTCAAACTTATAATTGATGCGTGTTAGAAACGGTTCTGTGACAAATGGTCATTTTTTATCAATATAAAAATATTGTTTTGTTTAATTAGTCTAAAATAATTTATATTATTGACATCTAATTGATGTTAGTATATACTAACCACGGTAAGAAAATCATTGGTTTTAACTGCTAGTCAAGGAGGTGCAATTATGCCATTAACATTTGCAAAACCGGGAGAAGCTAACGTGATCAAAAAGGTTGGTGGAAGAGAGAAAACAAGACTGTTTCTTGAAAAGCTGGGCTTTGTTGAAGGCAGTGTTGTAACTGTCGTGGCAGAGAATGCAGGAAATCTTATTGTCAATATTAAGGATTCCCGCGTTGCCATTGATAAAGATATGGCCAGTAAGATTCTTGTATAGGTGAATACAAGAATACTACTGATGGTAAAAGTATGTAAAAGGAGCAATGTCATGAGCACATTAAAGGATGTCAAGGTTGGCAGTACTGTCACTGTCAAGAAGATTGCAGGCGAGGGCCCTGTAAAGAGACGTATCATGGACATGGGCATCACAAAGGGTGTACAGGTTTATGTCCGTAAGGTAGCTCCTCTCGGTGATCCTGTAGAGGTTACTGTAAGAGGCTATGAGTTATCAATACGTAAAGCTGATGCTGAGATCATAGAGGTAGAGTAAAAGCCTATTTTTTTGTTCATATGTTAGCATACACTAACATATGATAGGAATGGCTAATGCAGAACGCATTGGCGGGTGAGATACCCCTACAAAGAAGATATTTTCGTAAGGAGGAACCCACGTTAGTGGGAGAATTCCTTGCGAAGCACGCAGACGACGTGCGCAAGCACCTTTCAATGAGTCTGCACAATACAATAGGAAAGAGGGTAAACAATGTCAGTAAAGATTGCACTCGCAGGAAATCCTAACTGCGGTAAAACAACATTATTCAATGCTCTGACTGGCGCTAACCAGTATGTAGGTAACTGGCCAGGTGTTACAGTTGAGAAGAAAGAGGGTAAGCTTAAGGGTAACAAGGATGTTATCATAACTGACCTTCCTGGTATCTATTCACTTTCTCCATACACTCTTGAGGAAGTTGTCGCCAGAAATTATCTTATTCAGGAATATCCTGATGCCATCATCAACATAATTGATGGTACTAACATAGAGAGAAACCTTTATCTCTCAACACAGCTTATTGAGCTGGGTATCCCTGTTGTTATGGCTGTCAACATGATGGATCTTGTAAAGAAGAATGGCGATTCCATCAACATCAAGAACCTGAAGGAAGCTCTTGGATGTGAGGTTGTTGAGATCTCAGCTCTCAAGGGTACGGGTATCGATGAGGTTAAAGAGAAAGCTATCGCTGCAGCAAAGTCAAAGTCAGCAAATGCAAGAGTTCACAGCTTTGATGAGTCTGTTGAAGCTGCAATCGAGAGCGTAAGCGCAAAGCTTGATATGGAGGAGAACAGAAAGAGATTCTTTGCTATCAAGCTTATCGAGAAGGACAGCAAGATTATCGAGCAGATGAAGAATGCTCCAGACTGCTCAGCAGAGATCGAGAAGCTCGAGGATGACTTCGATGATGACACAGAGAGTATCATCACAAGTGAGAGATATTCATATATTTCATCGATCATTGACAAGTGTGTAAAGAAGGCTGCAAAGGGACAGAAGCTTACGGTATCAGATAAGATCGACCGTGTTGTAACAAACCGTATCCTTGCACTTCCTATATTCGTGCTCATCATGTGGCTCGTATATTATATAGCAATGTCAACAGTAGGTGCATGGTGCACAGACTGGACAAATGATAATTTGTTCGGCGATGGTTTCCATCTCTTCGGCATCGGAAGCTCAGCTTATGAAGATGCATCAGGTGACTATGATGCAGCAACAACAGCACTCGATGCATACGGCGTACTCGTAACAGATGACGAGGATGCTGTTGATGTAGATGCAACAAAGGCAGCCATCGAGGCAAACACAAACACAGAGGCAAGCGTTAAGTATGAGATGGAAGATGAGGAGACACTCGATACATACGATATCGATGTATACTACTCAGAGGTTCCAGCAAATGCTGACGAAGAGACAACAAACGCAATGTCATATCTTGATGCCGTTGATTACTTCAACGAGACACAGATGGCAGAGATCGATCCTGCTGATTATGGCGTATTTGTTCCTTCAATCCCAGATCTCATTTCTGCAGGACTTGACAAGATTGGATGTGCAGACTGGTTACATGGACTTATCATCGATGGTATTGTAGCCGGTGTTGGTGCTGTACTTGGTTTCGTACCTCAGATGCTCGTACTGTTCATCTTACTTGCAATCCTTGAGTACTGTGGATATATGGCACGTATCGCCTTCATCATGGACCGTATTTTCAGAAAGTTCGGTCTCTCAGGAAAGTCATTCATTCCTATCCTTGTAGGTACAGGTTGTGGTGTTCCGGGTATCATGGCATCACGTACGATTGAGAATGAGAAAGACCGTCGAATGACAGTCATGACGACAACATTTATACCATGCGGTGCTAAGGTTCCATTTATTGCCATGATCGCCGGTGCTATATTCGGTGGTTCATCAATAGTTGCAACAAGTGCTTACTTTATTGGTATTGCAGCAATTATATGTTCTGGTATAATACTTAAAAAGACAAAGATGTTCGCCGGGGATCCATCACCATTCGTTATGGAGCTTCCACCTTACCATATCCCAACAGTTGGTTCTGTACTCAGAAGCATGTGGGAGCGTGGCTGGTCATTCATCAAGAAGGCTGGTACTATAATCACACTTTCAACAATCGCTGTATGGTTCACAACATACTTCGGATTTGTTGATGGTTCATTCCAGATGCTTGATGAGAGCCAGATTGATTACAGTATCCTTGCAAAGATCGGTAATGCGATCGCTTGGATCTTCGTTCCACAGGGCTGGGGCAACTGGCAGGCAACTGTAGCATCTATCACAGGTCTTGTTGCCAAGGAGAACATCGTTGGTACAATGGGTATCCTCTACGGTGGTGGAGATGGTACAGTTTACCAGGCACTTGCAGGTGCATTCACAACAGCAAGCGGATTTTCATTCCTTGTGTTCAACCTTCTCTGTGCACCATGTTTCGCAGCTATGGGTGCTATCAAGAGAGAGATGAACAGTGCTAAGTGGTTCTGGTTCGCAATCGGATATCAGTGTGGATTTGCTTACCTTGTAGCACTTGTTGTATACAGAATCGCAGGTCTCTTCACAGGAGCTTGTTCATTCGGTGTATGGTCAGTAGTAGCAATTGCACTTGTTGTTCTTTTCTTCTTCATGCTGTTCCGTCCGGATCCAAACAAGAAGGTAAAGACTAGCAAGGAATTCCTCAACGCTTAGTATCAGTTTTGAGGAGAATATATAAAAGGAGTGGTGACTTATGTCAGAGTATCTTGGTACAATCATTGTGGCAGCCATAATCGTTCTGATGGTGTTTTTCATTGTCAGATGTATGGTAAAGGATAGAAAAAAGGGCAAACACATATGTGGTGGCGACTGTTCGAACTGTCATGGCGGATGTAGTCACAAGCTCTAAATAAAATAATAGTTGTAGTATAAAATGAATGTGCGTCGTAAAATTTTCACGGCGCACATTTTTTCTCGTTGATTTTTGTTTGCCTTGTTAAATACTAGAATGTTGTATGTAGAAATTCAGCATAAGGTTTATAAATCCTATAATACTCGGCACATTTATTTTGACCAAACTCTTTTATGTATAGTTTGTATACATTTTGTAAGATTGCAAATAGATAATGCAATATGCTATATTAGAATAAAAACGAGTCAATGGAGGGGATTATGAGAAAGGGTGTAGGGAAAAAGACAAGTATAGCTGTTGTAGGAATAGTTTTGTGTGCAGCGCTTTCAGGCTGTGTAAATATAAGAATCGGCACTAAGGATGAAGAGAAAACAGAGTCTTCTACAGATCCTGCTGATAAGGTGGCGGACTATGTAAGGGATGAACTTAAGATAGATGGTGCAAAGATTGATCCAGATTCAAAAGAAGTAAAAGGTGAGGATGGATTCACGGATACCCTCTGGTCTGTATATGATGAGAAGAGCGATGTAACATTTTATGTATCAGATAATTCGTATTGGCCCGGTGAGATGCTTGAGAGTTCATTGACGGATGATTATGATGATAGTATATTTGAAAAGTTTATGTCATCCATAAAACTGGATGATCTTACATATGAAATTACAGAGAAAGATGGGTTAAAATCTGCAAATATAGTGACAGAGTATAAAGACAGAGCAGGTCTTTCGACTGTCATGGATGAACTTGAACAGGTTAAAGAGTATTTTGATAATCTTGGATATAAAGACCTGAAGATTCCATATCAGATAAAATATATGAATCCTTTACGTACCAATATTGAGGACAGGGAAATTGATGACGGTGATTGCAGGGGGCTTATCTATGATTATGATGAAGCAGAACTGAAGAGTGGATATGAGGAAAAATATCTGTTATGTGCTCTTGACTATAGATTTGATGATGCTATTGCAGATTTTACGGACCAGGAAATTAAAGAAATAATCTCTGACAGCAATAATGTAGAAAGACTTGGCATAGTAAAAGATGGTAAAACAGTAATGTATGAAGACTTGATCGCTAACGGTGTCGGTTATGGCGTTAGTTTTGGAAGCCTTTATGAGGTTTTAAAACGAGAAGGGCTAGACGTGAGTGGCACAGATCAGCATTATAGTTTTACTGGAAAAAATGGACATGTGTATGAAATATCATATGATTTCAATGATCTTGAGACAGAGGATTACAAAGATAATGATGGCAAAATGATAAAGGGCTATTATTACATAAAAGATGGTGAAAAGACAGCTATGTATGCATATAAGTATAATCATTTCACTGCGGATGAAATAAAAGAGATTACAGGTATTGAAGTGGTAGTAGGAGAGTAAATTTGTACAGATTCATCAAATTAGAAGTTGTATATTATACTTGAAATAAGAAAGAATTTACTTTATTATAAAAGCATGTTGGTGCACGACTGGCGGAGACGGCCGAAAGGCTGGTAGGAATTACCTACAGGGAGTGTACTGTTAAGACAAGCCGACCGCCTGGGCAAGCAAATATATCAAGACATGTATTTGTGTGCGCAGGTGGCCGGCTTTCTTTATGGCATCAGCTCACAGGTACGAGAAAACACATGGAGGTACAACAGAAAATGGAAATGTTATCACTTGAGAAGGAACTTAGCGAAAATGCATATCCGGGACGTGGAATCGTGATCGGTGTGTCAGAGGATGGCAAGAAGGCAGTTACAGCTTACTTCATCATGGGAAGAAGCTCAAACAGTCGTAACAGAGTATTTGTGACAGAGGGTGAGGGAATCCGAACAGAGGCATTTGATCCGTCAAAGCTTGAGGATCCAAGCCTTATCATCTATGCACCTGTAAGAGTTCTTGGCAACAAGACTATAGTTACAAATGGCGATCAGACAGACACTATATATGACGGACTTGACGATGAACTCACATTTGAGCAGTCGCTCAGAAGCAGACAGTTTGAGCCGGACGGCCCTAACTACACACCTAGAATCTCCGGTGTTATGCACATAAAGAATGGTGTGTTCGACTATTCAATGTCCATACTTAAGAGCAACAATGGCAACCCTGAAGCAAATAACAGATACACATTCTCATACGAGAACCCTGTAGCTGGTGAGGGACATTTCATTCACACATATATGCACGATGGCAATCCGCTCCCAAGCTTTGAGGGTGAGCCAAAGTGGGTTAAGATATCCGGTGATATCGATGAGTTCACAGACAAGGTATGGAACAGCCTCAATGAGGACAACAAGGTGTCACTTTTCGTCAGATATATTGACATCGCAACAGGCGAGTATGAGACAAAGATCGTGAACAAGAATAAGTAATTAAAGAATAAAGGAGATATTTGATCATGAACGAGATTCAGTTAAAGTATGGTTGTAACCCAAATCAGAAGCCTTCAAGAATATATATGGAGGATGGCAGTGATCTTCCTGTCAAGGTTTTAAATGGCAAGCCAGGATACATCAACTTCCTTGATGCATTCAACGGATGGCAGCTTGTAAAGGAACTCAAGGCTGCAACGGGACTTCCAGCAGCGACATCATTCAAGCATGTTTCACCAGCAGGCGCTGCAGTTGGACTTCCACTTAACGATACACTTGCAAAGATCTACTGGGTAGATGACCTCGGAGAGCTCTCACCACTTGCATGTGCATATGCAAGGGCAAGAGGCGCTGACAGAATGTCATCATTTGGTGATTTCATTGCACTCTCAGATGTATGTGACGCAGACACAGCACGTCTTATCAAGAGAGAGGTATCAGATGGTGTTATCGCTCCTGGATACACAGATGAGGCTATGGAGCTTCTTCTCGCAAAGAAGAAGGGAAACTACAACATCATCCAGATAGATGAGAATTATGTTCCTGCTGAGATCGAGAGAAAGCAGGTATATGGCGTTACATTCGAGCAGGGAAGAAATGAGCTCAAGATAGACAAGGATCTCCTGTCAAACTTTGTTACAGAGAACAAGGAGCTTCCAGAGCAGGCTGAGATCGACATGAAGATCGCGCTCATCACGCTCAAGTATACACAGTCAAATTCTGTATGCTATGTAAAGGGTGGACAGGCTATAGGTATAGGAGCAGGACAGCAGTCAAGAATCCACTGTACAAGACTTGCCGGACAGAAGGCAGACAACTGGTTCCTCCGTCAGTCACCACAGGTTATGGGACTTCAGTTCGTTGATGGACTTGGAAGAGCAGACAGAGACAATGCCATCGACGTATACATGGGAGATGAGTACGAGGATGTCCTTAAGGAAGGCGAGTGGCAGAAGAGATTCAAGGTTAAACCAGAGGTGTTCACAGCAGAGCAGAAGAAGGCATGGCTGGCGCAGAATACAGATGTTGTCCTTGGATCAGACGCATTCTTCCCATTCTCAGACAATATAGAGAGAGCTCACAAGAGTGGTGTCAAGTACATTGCACAGCCGGGCGGATCAGTTCGTGATGATCTCGTTATAGAGTGTGCTGATAAGTACGATATGGTCATGGTATTTACAGGAATCAGATTGTTCCATCACTAATATTTACATTAATTTTTCACATAATATTTTTCATTAGAATCTAATTTGGGATAGGTGTATCCTCACGATTTTAGTGGCACATTTAGTGGTATATAATGAAAGCGGTTATACTGTTGAATTCGGAGAATTCAGTGTAGCCGCTTTTTTTCTTTATCTTATTGGCTGATTGTGTTAATATAAAATGATGTATAAGATTAGACTTTAATGGTTGAATGCAGAATTATGCAAGAACCGATATATTTTATAGTGGAATCTACAAAAAGAAGTACATGAAGGAGATTACAGATGTCAAAACGCAAACGCAGTATATTTAAAGAGAGAAAGAAAATCAATTATCCCCTTATTTTAGGAATTTTAATTTTGGCCTGTGTGTCAGTTCTACTTATATCGTATGCCATATCAGCGATAATATCACAGAAAGATGAATATTTTGATAAGGGTGTAACATATTATGAGAGTGGTTCATATCAGGAAGCCATAGATTCATTCAAAGCTGCTCTGGCAGAGCAGCAGTTCTTTTCGGGCAGAAAGGATCAGAATATAAATTTATATATGGCTGATGCATATCTCAAAAGCGGTCAGTATGCTGATGCTGCATCTACTTATAAAGAACTTACAGCTTCTTCATTTTCAGGTTCAAACGTTAACGATTTGAAAGAGCTTGCAGAGGCTCTTGATGATTTTGCAAGCGGTAATTACGGTGGAGCACTGGATGTCCTTTTGAAAGAGGCTAAGACTTATCCGGAACTTTATATGTATATCGGAACATGTTACGCAGTTACGGATGATTCTGAAAAAATGTTTGAAAGTTATGAGAAATATGTTCAGGCATTTGGATTCAACTCGTATGTATATGCAATGTATGGTTCATATTATCTGAGCAATGGTGATATGGAGTCCGCTTTAGCTTATATTACAAACGGTTTGGAATGCGATGACACGGTATATAAAAAGGAACTTATGATGCTCCAGGTAGCATATTATGAAAAAAACATAGATTATGACAAGGCTTATGAACTTGCTTCGCAGTTGGTGCAAACCTATCCGGATTATGAAGATGGCCAGAGGGAATACGAATTTCTCAGTACAAGGGTATCAGAAGAATAATATTTCGCACAGACTGATAGGGTGAGTTTTATGTCTGGCAAAAGAAGAGTTGGAGGCGTTGCATGGAAATTCAGCTTTGGAAGGAGATTTTGTCTCCCTATGAGCAAGCGGTTGATGAACTTCTGGTGAAGTTTAATCATATTATTATGCAGTATAAAAGTATGGGTATGTATTCTCCTATAGAAAGTGTGACTGGAAGAGTAAAGACGGTGTCCAGTATTATAGATAAGCTGCAGAAAAAACATATCCCTATGGATCGCATAGTTGAGGATATGGATGACATAGCCGGAATAAGGATAATGTGTCAGTTTACAGAGGATATCAATAAGGTTGTGGAGATTATACGCAATCGGCAGGATATGCGTATAAGAGAAGAAAAGGATTATATATCAAATGCTAAGGCAAGTGGATATCAGAGTTATCATATAATTCTTGATTATGACGTATATACAGTTTCCGGATGTTCGACAATTCAGGCTGAGATACAGATCAGAACAATGGCAATGAATTTCTGGGCAACTATAGAGCACTCACTCCAGTATAAATATCGTAAAGGAATTCCTGAGGATATAAGAGCAAAGCTGAAAAATGCTGCAGATGCAACAGTTGCGCTTGACAGAGAGATGTCTTATGTCAGGGGAGAGATCATGGATGCTCAGAATTCATTTAACATAAAAGCTAATATTGTATCAGAGATTATAGTGAATATACAGAATCTATATAAAGTGGGCAATCCTCGTGAAATCCGGAAAATTCAGGATGAATTTTATTCAATATATCAGAAAGATGATATGGAACTGCTTGAGAACTTTGCAAAGCAGCTTGATATAATAGCAGAGGGGTTCAAGGCTCAGAGCATAGATTAGTTGTGCATCAGCAATGATACATGGCATGAATACAAGAAAGAAAAAAATACATCTATAAGCAGATAGAGATATTATAGTAGAGATAAGGGAGTTGCAATTGCGTATGGCTTTACCGAAAGCGTTCGAAGAGAGAATTAAGAAACAGCTTGGCGATGAATATGATGACTATATCAAGTGCTTTGACAGTGATATGTATCATGGAATAAGGGTAAACACGTCAAAAATATCAGTTGAAGATTTTTTGAAGATTAGTCCGTTTGAACTTGAACCTGTTCCATGGACAAAGAATGGTTTTTATTATGATCACAAGAAATATACACCGTCCAAACATCCATATTATTATGCGGGGCTTTATTATATACAGGAGCCAAGTGCTATGACTCCGGCAAGTATATTGGATATAGAAGAGGGGGATGTGGTACTTGACATATGTGCTGCTCCTGGCGGGAAATCCACAGAGCTTGCTGCAAAACTTGACGGTACGGGAATACTTATATCAAATGACATAAGTAATTCAAGAGCAAAGGCTTTGCTCAAGAATCTCGAATTGTTTGGTATAGGTAATATGTGTGTAGTGAGTGAACCTCCGAATAATCTGTCAAGGGCATTTGAAGGTGCGTTTGACAAGATACTTATAGATGCACCATGTTCCGGTGAAGGAATGTTCAGGAAGTCGTCATCCATGATGACTGCGTGGGAGAACAATGGAACCGAACTATTTGCCGGACTTCAGAGAGGTATATTAAACGAGGCATGCAGGATGTTGAAACCTGGCGGAAAGCTTCTATATTCCACATGCACTTTCTCTCCGGAGGAGGATGAAAGATCTGTGGAATATCTCCTCTCAATAGACGAGAGCATGCATCTGATTGATTTTCCTAAGTATGAAAAGTTTGATGACGGCAATCCCGAATGGGGTGAGACGGGTGATCCTGAGCTAAAAAAGTGTGCAAGGCTCTGGCCACATCACTTGAAGGGTGAAGGACATTTTATTGCATTGTTTGAAAAAGATGCTGATGCGTATGGTGGGGGAGTGCGGACATATTCTTTCAAACCGTACAAGGCAGATGATGATTTCCTGAGCTTTATAGCACATGTTTCTGCGAGTGCAGGAATAAAGCTTGACAGGATAGAGGAAAATAAAGGAAGACTTTATTATATTGCCGATGGTATGCCTGATGTTAAGGGTCTCAGGCTTTTGAGACACGGATTGTTTCTTGGTGAAGTCAAGAAAAACAGATTTGAGCCGAGTCAGTCACTTGCCATGTATCTGAAAAGAGACCAGTTTGATAATGTTGCGGATTTGTCGGCTGAAGACATTAGAGTCGTTAAGTATCTTAAAGGCGAGACAATAGAACTGGATAATGAATCTGTAGATAGTACTGATCCGAATATGAAGCTGAATAACGGTTATGTGCTTGTCTGTGTAGATGGATATCCACTCGGATGGGCTAAGAACAATAGAGGAGTGTTAAAAAACAAGTATTTATCTGGATGGAGGATGATGTCATGAAGAAAGTGGCAATAATAACTGGTGCATCTTCAGGAATAGGGAGAGAATTTGCATTACAGATATCACAGAAGTATAGAACGATTGATGAGATATGGCTTATTGCAAGAAGAAAGGACAGGCTGGCGGAAGTTAAGTCTGAGATAAAAGCCATAAGTGGAAAGCTTGTAAGAATTCTGGCTCTTGATCTTACAGATGATAGTGATATACAGTTTTACAAAAAACTTTTAGAGAGACAGGATCCATCAATAAGAGTATTGGTAAATGCTGCCGGATATGGAATTGCAGGTCATTTTGAGAATATGACAGAGGATGATGTAACAGGGATGATCGACCTTAACTGCAGGGCTCTTGCAGCTATAACACACATATCACTTCCATATATGGCTGGCCCTTCAAACATAATCAATCTGGCATCTTCAGCTGCATTTTTGCCACAGCCGTCATTTGCAATCTATGCAGCTTCAAAGTCTATGGTCCTGAGCTTTTCAAGAGCTCTGAACAGAGAACTTGAGGGCCGAGGTATCACAGTTACGGCAGTCTGCCCAGGTCCTGTAAAGACTGAATTCTTTGATATTGCTCAGAAGTATACAAAGTCAAAACCATATAAGATGGTTCTCAGGGCAAATCCTGTTAAAGTTGTGAAAAGAGCGTTGTTTGATGCCTATTACTTGAGTGATATATCGGTGTATTCACCACTTATGAAGGCTTTTCGTTTTGTGAGCAAATATCTGCCACACAGCTTGCTTATAAAATTTATTAAGTAGAATTTTGCGGAGGATGATATGGAAAAAGGTCAGCATGGTTATATGAACAGACACAAGAGAAATGTTCTTATAAGTATCATTGTTTTGGGACTGTTCGTGATTGCCGGAGTATTTTTTACTGTGGTCATGTTTGATACCAGAAAATCAATCTTTATAGTTATTCCAATATTGGTTGCGCTGCCGCTGGCAAAGCAGATTGTTGCATACATAATGTGTGCCGGTTTCAAGGAACTAAACGATGAAGAGTATTCAAAGTTAAAAGAAATATCATATTTCAATGAGAAATCGCTGGTGTATGATGTATCTGTCAGCAGATACGAGGGTATTGTTTATTTTCCTGTTGCAGTTGTGAGGGATGGCAGGATGCTGTTCTATTACAATGGCGGCTTTGGAAAAAAAATAAAAGACGAATCGGCTCTTAAAAAGATTATAACTGATTCATTTGCTGATCAGAAGAAACAGTATGTGGTTATTATTACTACGGATATTGACAGTTTTGCAGCAAAGGCTGAGAAAATAAAAAAGCCATCGGAAGAGTTTATCGCTTCTGATGAGAAAATTCGAAATAGATTGTTTGAACTGGGAATATAGAAATGAGAGAGATAGTAATATCAAAAAATGAGGCTGGACAAAGGTTGAATAAACTTGTTATGAAATATCTTAACAAGGCGCCATCTAGTTTTGTTTATAGGATGATTAGAAAGAAAAATATAAAATTGAATGGCGGAAAAGCCGTTGGAAATGAGATTGTTTATGTAGGTGATGTGATTCAGCTATATCTGGCTGATGATACGATAGACTCATTTCGTGATACGGATGTGAAGGCTGCAACAGGTGATCCACAAAAGAAATTCAAACCAGAAGTTATATATCATGACCATAATATTTTGATAGTCAATAAGCCTGCAGGTGTTCTCTCGCAGAAAGCAGCAAGGGATGACTATTCGGTTAACGAAAGCGTGATAGATTATCTGTTGGATAACGGATTTATAACAACAGCTCAGCTGAGAACATTTAGGCCGTCAATATGCAACAGACTGGATAGAAATACATCCGGGCTTGTCCTATGTGGTGTGTCCCTTATGGGAAGCCAGGAGTTATCCCGTATAATAAGGGAGAGAAAAATAGATAAGTATTATTATACCATTGTTAAGGGTAATATGAGAGACACACAGGACGTGACAGCATATCTTGTCAAGGATGAGAAGAAGAACTTGGTTATAATCCGGGATAGTGCAGAAGAAGTTAAGAAGGCTTCTGGGAAAAGTGAGTTCGAAAAGGTACATACAATATTTGAACCGATCAGAACAAATGGAAAATATACAGAGCTGAAAGTTAATCTTATAACTGGAAAGACACACCAGATCAGAGCACAGTTACAGTATATGGGGTATCCGGTGGTTGGAGACCCAAAGTATGGAGATCGTGAGGCAAATATATACTTCAGGCAGACATACAGACTGAGGAATCAATTGCTTCATTGTGGCGAGGTAGAGTTCACAAATGTGACTGGAGGGCTTGATTACCTTACAGGAAGGTCGTTCTCTGCATTCAAACCTGACATGTACAAAAAGATAGAAAAGGATTTGTTTGAATAGATGGCAACATGGAATTCCAGAGGCCTCAGAGGCTCAACTTTGGAGGATATGATAAATCATACAAATGAATATTACAGGCAGAAGAATCTTGCGCTTGTTCAGAAGATTCCGACACCCATAACACCTATAAAGATAGACAAGGACAGCAGCCAGATAACTCTTGCTTACTTTGAAAAAGATTCCACGGTTGATTATATAGGCGTCGTTCAGGGAGTACCCATATGTTTTGATGCCAAAGAATGTGCCACGGATACATTCGCTATGAGAAATATCCATGAGCATCAGATACATTTCATGTCGGACTTTGAAAAGCAGGATGGGGTGAGCTTTCTTGTTATTATGTTTACAGGAAGAAACAAGCTTTATTATATGAGGTTTTCAGAGTTGAAGGGATATCTTGAGAGAACGGAGAATGGACATCCGAACAATTTTAAATATGACGAGCTTGATCCAAAGTATTTTATTGATGCTAAAGGCGGTGCACTAGTGCATTATCTGGAGCCTTTGAGCAGAGATCTTTTGGATAGAGACTGAGTAATAGAAGTGAAATAATATGATCATAACTTGAAAATTCAGGTGAGATCAACGGATGCAAACTGGTGATAATACTATATAACAAGTGTGTTGACAAAACGGGTAAGCTCTAATATAATGGGCACGTTGACATGCTACTAAAGTAGCGAAGTAGCACTTTAATGCGATAAAGTGAATGTAAGATGTGAGGCAGCGAGGTGCAGGGCGATTTATATCGCAATATCAGGAGAAGTGCCTGAACAATATTTATTTACAAGGAGATACGATTATGCAGGACAAACTGTTACAGACCCCGGATGGAGTGAGAGATACCTACGATGCGGAATGCAAAAAGAAGAGAAAGGTTATGAATGAACTCCATCATATTCTGGAGTTATACAGCTACCATGATATAGAGACACCTACCTTTGAGTTTTTTGATATATTCAACAGGGATAAGGGATCGGCACCATCAAATGAGATGTATAAATTTTTTGACAGAGATAATAACACTCTTGTATTGAGACCAGATATAACACCTTCGATTGCCAGATGTGTTGCAAAATATTATGCAGATGAGGAACTTCCGGTAAGGCTTTGCTACACTGGAAATACGTATACAAACACATTAAAGCTTCAGGGTAAGCTTAAGGAAGTTACACAGATCGGGGCTGAGCTTATTAATGATGATTCGTCAGCTGCGGATGCTGAGATAATAGCTACGGTCATAGACTGTTTTAATGAGATAGGAATAAAGGATTTTCAGATTGAGATCGGTCAGATAGATTACTTTAAGGGACTTGTTGCCGAATCGGGCATCAGCGAGGATGAAGAGGAGCAGATTAAGGAATACATCCACATAAAGAACTTCTTCGGACTTGAGGAGTATGTGGATGCTCTCGATATAAGTGATTCTCTCAAGAAGGCATTTGCATCGTTTAACTCTCTTTTTGGCGGAGTGTCAATGCTTGACATTGCAGAAGGTTATGTGTCAAACGAGACATCGCTTGAGGCTGTGAAGAGACTCAGAAGAGTTTATGCAGCTCTTGAGTGTTATGGATATGAGAAACATATCAGTTTTGATCTAGGTATGCTTGACGGTTACAATTATTATACCGGGATCATATTCCGCGGATATACCTACGGAACAGGTGATGCGGTTGTAAAAGGTGGTCGTTACAACAATCTGTTAAAGCAGTTTGGCAAGGATGCTCCGTCCATAGGCTTTGCATTTACCGTGGAGGAACTCATAATGGCGATGAACAGACAGAATATAGAGATAGATGTGGACTATTCAAATACCATCATCCTTTATGATATTGAGAATCAAGATAAGGCAATTAAGGCAGGAATGAAACTTCGCAGCAAAGGTCGCAAGATTGAACTTATAAGAAAGTCACAGAAAAAGACGATAGATGATTATATAGATTATGCGGGAAGAGAACACTTCTCAGGACTCATATATTTTGATCAGACTGACTCAGCTGTGGCATATGATCTTATAAGCAAGACAAGTTCACAGTGGAATGGTGAATTGTAGATTGATTATAAAATGATTATAGATTGAGGACAATTCAGACAAATAAATAGATGAAAGGTTATAGATGGTTAGAAAACTATGAGATATTTGACTTTTGCCCTGGCGAAGGGAAGGCTTGCAAAGAAGACACTTGCACTTCTTGAGCAGATAGGTATAACATGTGAAGAGATGAAGGATCCGGATACAAGAAAGCTTATATTTGTCAATGAGGAACTCAAGATGAAGTTTTTCTTGTCTAAGGCTACAGATGTTCCAACATACGTTGAGTATGGCGCGGCTGATATAGGCGTGGTTGGAAAAGACACGATACTTGAAGAGGGACGTAATCTTTATGAGGTTATGGATCTTGGGTTTGGCAAATGTCGTATGTGTGTGTGTGGACCTGCATCGGCGAGAGAACTTCTCAAGAAAAATGAGATAATAAGAGTTGCAAGCAAATATCCTGTGATCGCAAAGGATTATTTCAATAATAGAAAGCACCAGACGGTTGAGATAATAAAGCTTAACGGTTCGGTTGAACTTGCTCCTATAGTGGGTCTTTCAGAGGTGATTGTGGATATAGTTGAGACGGGAAGCACCCTGAGGGAAAATGGACTCGAAGTGCTTGAAGAGGTTTGTCCGCTCTCAGCGAGAATGGTCGTAAATCAAGTGAGTCTTAAGATGGAAAACGAGAGGATACATAAGCTCCTTGAGGATCTTAACAGGCTTATAAAAGAGGAAAACAAATAGATTTCCTCATATATAATGAGGCACGCTGATGCATGCGCAGGTCATCGTGCTTACGTACGACGACATATGTTATAATGAAGCACGCTGATGTGTGCATATGTCATAGTGAATATGCACGACGACATGTATTATAAAAGCAAGATACAGATTTATAAATTAGATATTCATATGGAGGCAATGACAGAGATGAGAATCGTAAAGCTTAATGCAGAGACAAAGAAGGACCTTCTGAAGAATCTTTTAAAGAGAAGTCCAAGTAATTTCGGAAATTATGCTGAGACAGTACAGGGCATAGTGGACGATGTCAGAGATAACGGAGATGCCGCACTTTTTTCATACACAAAGAAATTTGACAAGGCAGATATAACTGCATCAAATGTCAAGGTTACGCAGGAGGAGATAGATTACGCTTACACACAGGTAAGCTCTGAGCTGCTTGATGTTATCAGAAAGGCAAAGAAGAATATCTGGGAATATCATGAGAAACAGAAACAGTACAGCTGGTTTGATTCAAAACCAAATGGAACACTTCTCGGACAGAAGGTCACAGCACTGGCATCGGTCGGTGTGTATGTACCTGGTGGAAAAGCTGTATATCCTTCATCAGTTCTTATGAATGTAATGCCTGCTAAGGTTGCAGGGGTTGAGAAGATCGTCATGACCACCCCTTGTAACGCAGAGGGCGAGGTGTATGCAACAACACTTGTTGCTGCAAAAGAGGCAGGTGTTGACGAGATATACAAGGCCGGAGGTGCGCAGGCGATTGCAGCCCTTGCATACGGAACGGAGTCAATTCCAAAGGTTGATAAGATAGTTGGTCCTGGAAACATATTTGTAGCTCTGGCAAAGAGAGCTGTATATGGACATGTCAGCATTGATTCTATAGCAGGGCCATCTGAGGTAATGGTTCTTGCGGATGAGACAGCCAATCCAAGGTATGTTGCTGCAGATCTACTCTCACAGGCTGAGCATGATGAGATGGCATCCGCTATCCTTGTTACAACGTCCGCGGATCTTGCAGAAAAGGTTTCAGTTCAGGTGGACAAGTTTATAGAGGAGCTTTCAAGAAAAGAGATCATGAGAAAGTCTATAGACAACTACGGTTATATTCTATTAGCTGACAATCTCAGTGACGCAATAGATGCAGTAAACGACATTGCATCAGAGCATCTTGAGATAGTGACAGCCAATCCGTTTGATGTAATGACAAGAATAAAGAATGCAGGAGCAATATTCATCGGTGAGTATTCGTCAGAACCCCTTGGAGATTACTTTGCGGGTCCTAACCATGTACTTCCGACAAACGGAACTGCAAAGTTCTTCTCGCCACTCTCAGTTGATGATTTTATCAAGAAGTCAAGTATAATCTACTATTCGAGAGAGGCCCTTGAGGAGGTCCACACAGATATTGAGGCTTTCGCAAAGGCAGAGCAGCTCACAGCACATGCTAATTCAATAGCTGTTAGATTTGAAAAATAATACATTATGATATAAAATATGGGAAGGAGACAGGGATATGG
Source organism: uncultured Coprococcus sp. (assembly GCA_902461735.1). Classification (GTDB taxonomy): domain Bacteria; phylum Bacillota; class Clostridia; order Lachnospirales; family Lachnospiraceae; genus Coprococcus. Next base: position 97,242 of record CABPYV010000003.1, on the reverse strand, counting down.
CAGAAAAGACGGCAAGGATCGCTAAAATTTCACGAAAAACCAATGAGACAGACATAACCCTTGAATTAAATATAGATGGAAAGGGTCAGTCAAAGATAGATACAGGTATAGGTTTTTTTGACCATATGCTCACCAGCTTTGCAAAACATGGATTTTTTGATCTCAATGTGACGGTCAAGGGAGATTTATATGTAGATTGCCACCACACCATAGAGGACGTGGGAATCGTGCTGGGAAAGGCTGTCAAGGAGGCTCTCGGTGAAAAGAAAGCGATAAAGAGATTTGGTAATTTCTTTCTTCCCATGGATGAAACTCTTGTCATGTGTGCTATTGACTTGTCTGGAAGACCATACCTTGTCTATGATCTGAACCTCACAACAGAGAGAGTCGGATATTTTGACACACAGATGGTCAAGGAGTTCTTTTATGCAGTTTCATATGCTGCGGAGATGAATCTCAACATAAAACAATTCTCAGGTGAGAACGATCACCACATCATAGAGGCAGCCTTTAAGGCATTTGCAAAGGCTCTTGATGAAGCGACAACTTATGACAGAAGACTAAACGGAAGGGTTCTCTCTACAAAAGGTACCCTTTGAACGTAAGATTTAGGAGGTGCAGGTTACAGATGAGAAATGATATGATATACAAAAAGATAATTCCTTGCCTGGACTTAAACAATGCAGTTGAGATGGCAAAGTATTACAATGATGCGGGAGCTGACGAGATTGCATATTTTGACAGTAAAGCGACTAAGGAAGGAAGAGAACCAAACGTATCTGTGATCAGACAGATATGTGACAGTGTTGATATTCCGCTGATAGCCTGTGGGGGTGTCAGAAGACTTGAGGATGTGAAGAAACTTTTGTATGCCGGGGCATCTAAGGTGTGCATGAAGTCTGCAGCACTCAACTGCCCTGAACTAGTTACGGAGGCTGCTGATAGATTTGGATCAGAGAGAATAATATGTACTATTGATCTGAGCGAATGTGAGGATCCAGTTGGATATGCCGGAAGACTCCGTGAACTTGGAGCCGGAGAGCTGCTTTTGCTTCACAATAATATGGTACCGGAGTATATGGATATCGTTAGATCTATACGAGAGACTGTGGCACTGCCTGTTATTGTATCCACATATTCGACCAATGGTGAAGCTGTCGCTGAGATGCTGAACAAGACTAATGCAGAGTCGATTTCCCTGTACAATCTTCAGAAGATGGATATAATGGAGATAAAGCAGGATTGTCGTGTTGCAAATATAGATGTTAACCTATTTGAGTCCTCAATGTCATTTGACGAATTTAAGCTTAATTCAGATGGGCTTATTCCATGTGTTACCCAGCATTATAAGACAGGTGAAGTACTCATGGTTGCATATATGAATAAGGAATCATACGAGAAAACCATAAGAACCGGTCGTATGACTTACTGGAGTCGCAGCAGAAATGAACTGTGGACGAAGGGAGACACATCGGGACATTATCAGTTTGTCAAGTCACTTACTATTGATTGTGACAAGGATACAATACTTGCGAAGGTTTCCCAGATAGGTGCTGCATGTCATACAGGCAGCCGTACTTGTTTCTTTACAGATCTGGTAAGAAAGGAGTACAATGATACAAATCCTTTGAAGATATTTGAGGATGTATACAATACAATAAGGGACAGAAAGGAAGATCCTAGAAATGGATCATATACAAATTATCTGTTCGATAAGGGTATTGATAAGATTCTGAAGAAGGTAGGTGAGGAGGCTACAGAGATAGTGATAGCTGCCAAAAATCCTGATTCAGATGATATAAAATATGAAATATCTGACTTCCTTTATCATCTTATGGTTCTGATGGTAGAGAGAGGAATCAGCTGGAAAGATATAACAGAAGAACTGGCTGACAGAAGATAGAGTGGAGGATATTAGACAATGCAAAATTATGGCGTGAATGAACTGAGAAAGATGTTTCTGGAATTCATGGAGAGCAAGGGTCATCTGAGACTTAAGAGCTTTTCGCTTATTCCACACAATGACAACAGCTTACTGCTGATCAATTCCGGTATGGCACCACTTAAGCCTTACTTTACAGGTCAGGAGGTACCACCTAGGAGACGTGTCACAACATGTCAGAAGTGTATCAGAACAGGAGATATAGAGAATGTAGGAAAGACAGCCCGTCACGGTACATTCTTTGAGATGCTGGGAAATTTCTCGTTCGGTGATTATTTTAAGCATGAGGCTATATCCTGGACATGGGAGTTCCTCACAGAGGTTGTAGGACTTGATAAGAACAGACTTTATCCATCAGTATATCAGGATGATGATGAGGCGTTTGATATATGGAACAAGGAGATTGGTGTAGATGCCGATCGTATATTCAGATTTGGCAAGGAGGACAACTTCTGGGAGCATGGCGCTGGTCCTTGTGGTCCTTGTTCAGAGGTCTATTATGACAGAGGCGAGAAGTATGGATGCGGTAAGCCTGGTTGTACGGTAGGTTGTGACTGTGACAGATACATGGAGGTTTGGAACAATGTATTTACACAGTTCAACAATGACGGCCACAACAACTACACAGAGCTTGAGCAGAAGAACATAGATACAGGTATGGGACTTGAGAGACTTGCTGTCGTAGTTCAGGATGTTGATTCTATTTTTGACGTAGACACCATCAAGGCTCTGCGTGACAGAGTATGCGAGATGGCTGGTGTAGAATACGAGACAGACCATGAGAAGGATGTATCGATCAGACTTATAACTGATCATATCCGTTCAGTTACATTTATGACATCTGATGGTATCGTTCCATCAAATGAGGGTCGTGGGTATGTCCTTAGAAGACTTCTCAGACGTGCTGCGAGACACGGAAGACTTCTCGGAATCAAGGGCAAGTTCCTCTCAGAGCTTGCAAAGACAGTTATCGAGGTGTCGGAGGACGCTTATCCAGAGCTTGGTGAGAAGAAGGAGTACATCTTTAATAAGATAGACAAAGAGGAGGAGAGCTTTAACAAGACTATTGATACAGGCCTTGCAATACTCAAAGATTATATAGAAGAGACAAAGGCTGCAGGTGAGAAGGTCCTCTCAGGAGACAAGGCTTTCAAGCTGTATGATACCTATGGATTCCCTCTTGACCTCACAAAGGAGATCATCGAGGAGGAAGGCATCGAGGTGGATGAAGCAAGATTCACTGAGTGCATGAACATTCAGAAGGAGACCGCGAGAAATGCAAGGCAGACTACGACATATATGGGTGCAGACGCAACAGTATATGAGCAGCTTCCTGTTGACATGACATCAGAATTTGTTGGCTATGATAAGCTGACATACAAGTCCAAGATAACTGCTATCACAACTGAGATCGGTGAGGGAAAAGATAAGAAGTCAGTTCTTGCAGACACAGTTTCAGAGGGTGCGCAGGCAACTGTTATAGTTCCGGAGACACCTTTCTACGCAACGATGGGTGGTCAGATAGGAGACAAGGGCGTCATCAAGACAGAGAATGGAACATTTGTTGTTGAAGATACCGTTAAGGTCGTAGGTGGTAAGATCGCACATATCGGTTATGTTGAGTCAGGAGAGCTGAACGTCGGTGATGAGGCTGAACTCAGTGTTGACCCTGAGAACAGAGCACTCATATGTAACAACCACTCAGCAACACATCTTCTCCAGAAGGCACTCAAGATGGTGCTCGGAGATCATGTAGAGCAGGCCGGATCCCTTGTTGAGCCAGGCAGACTGAGATTTGACTTCTCACATGACCAAGCCATGACAAAGGAAGAGATCAAGAAGGTTGAAGACATAGTAAATGAGCAGATCCAGCTTGACATACCTGTCTGCACAGATATCATGACGGTTGATGAGGCAAAGAAGACAGGAGCTATGGCGCTCTTTGGAGAGAAGTACGGCGAGAAGGTACGTGTTGTATCAATCGGAGATTTCTCAAAGGAGTTCTGTGGTGGTACACATGTAGCAAACACAGGAGCTATAGGAATGTTTAAGATTGTCTCAGAGACGGGCGTTGCAGCAGGTACGAGACGTATAGAAGCACTCACATCTATTGGAGCTCTTGATTATTACAGAAGCATGGAATCTGAGCTTGTGGAGGCAGCTAAGGCAGCCAAGACAGATATCCACGGCGTGGCAGCAAGAATCGAACAGCTTCTTGCAGAGGTTAAGGAACTTACAAACGAGAATAAGAAACTCAAGGATAAGATGGCTAAGGAAGCTGCCGGAGATGTTCTTTCAAATGCAATTGACAAGGATGGAATCAAGATACTTACAGCAGCTATTCCTGATACTGATATGAACTCACTCAGAAATCTTGGTGATGATTTCAAGAGCAAGCTTGGCGACAGCATTGTGGTTCTTGCGTCAGCAAAGGATGGCAAGGTAAATCTCATAGCAATGGCAACTGACGGAGCTGTTGCAAAGGGAGCACATGCAGGCAATATCATCAAGACTGTGGCAGGTCTTGTTGGCGGTGGCGGTGGTGGTCGTCCAAACATGGCACAGGCCGGCGGTAAGAATCCTGATGGAATAGATGCAGCACTTGCACAGGCTGTGACAGAAGCTCAGAACCAGCTTTCATAATTCTTGCGCAGATATTTTATAAATTTGTCATTTTTCTGTTGACGATTAGGTTATTTATGTATATAATACATTTTGTGCTTAAAAATACCCAATCAGTTGTTATTTGGTAGCATAATTTACAACTGGAGGGAGGTCAGGTGAGAGAATGTCAAGTGTAATAGTTAAAGAGAACGAAAACTTAGATAGCGCTCTTCGCAGATTCAAGAGAAATTGTGCGAAGGCTGGTATTCAGCAGGAGATTCGTAAGAGAGAGCATTACGAAAAGCCTAGTGTAAAGCGTAAGAAGAAGTCAGAGGCAGCTAGAAAGCGCAAGTACAAATAAGTACAAGTAAATCATAGTATTTGACATATTATTACAATAAGTTTTAATATTTGATTTTGAATTGATTTCTAAGAGTACCGAATTTATTCGGTACTCTTTTTTTGTGTAAATTCATATAATATCTCAAAAGCTACAAGAGGGTATTATGAGAGATAGAATACGCAAAGTAATAGAAATGGATCCTCCGACGTTGTGTCCTGATGCACGATGTTCAACATCAAGAATGACGATATTTAACAATGAGGAGATTCTGATTGAAAATTTTCGGCATGTCATATATTCCCACGATGAACGTATATCAGTAAAAACTAAAAAAGGAATTTTGAATATATATGGAACAGGACTACATATAGATTATTACACTAATTATGAGATAAAGATCTATGGCGTTATAAGCAGTGTAGATTGGCTTACGGTGTGATCAATGAATATTAGACGGGAAATCAGGGGATTTGTAAGGGTTGAAGGCGATGAAAAGTCTTTGCTCAGACTTATGAATATATGTGCGCACAAAAACATAAGGACGTGGGGGAATGAACCAAAAAGGAATAACAGCGATGCACATCTGAGAAATGGTGGAAATGCTCATCTGTACATATATCTTGATGATGCAGAAAGTCTTCGGCATATAGCTGAAAATTGTTCTATGGATCTAGAAATAAATGAACAAATGAGTATAAGAAAAAGGCTGAGAGATAATAAAAGAAAGCTGCCTATATTGCTGGGAATTTTTGCTTTCTTAATTTGTGTTTATATAGAATCTCTCTATATATGGAGAATAGATGTGAGTGGCTGTGGAGATTATACGGAGGATGAGGTGATTGATATTATAGATAACTATTATCCTTGCCTTGGCAAAAAAAAGAAGAACATAGACGCCGATAAACTAGAGAAAATAATTTCTGATCGTCTTGAAAAAGTGTGCTGGGTATCATGTAGTATAAGGGGGACGAAACTTACAGTTCGTCTCAGTGAGTCAGTCGATGTTTTTACAGATCATACATCAGACAGGGCGTGTAATCTTGTGGCGACTATGGATTGCACTGTGTACTCTATAGTAACTTCCGCTGGCACTCCGTTGGTTAAAGCTGGCGATGAGATAAAAAAAGGCGATCAATTGATTTCTGGAACAGTGAATATATGTAATGATGATAGTGAAGTGGTGGATACAAAGTATGTACCCGCACAAGGGATCATAATAGGTCAGTGCAAAATACCATACCGAGATGAAGTAAAATATGAATACTATAAAAAAAGCGTGATTGACAGTGACCTGGATTCTGTAAGGATTATAACCGGCAAGAAAATAATAAATATTTATAGTAGCGATAAAAAAAATAAAAACAACAAAGAAAATAAAGATGTATCTTTGAATTTCGACCAGGAACAGTCTGATTACTGGCTGCATATAGGAGACTTTTATCTGCCGGCAAGTGTGCAGATATCCAGACGTGATCATCTTGATGTAGAATGTAAAAGACGCCCTGAAAGTGAAGCAAAAAAGCTGGCAGAACAGCATATTGTGACATATATTGGCAAATTAAATGAAAAAGGGGTGCAAATTGTACAAAAAAATGTTATTATTACTAATAGGCCTGACAGCGTAATTGCCGAGGGAGAACTAGTTGTCAGAATGCCGGTAGGCATTCCGGAATTCTGATACAGACCATTATCACAATAGAATTAAAGTATCATTGAGTAAAGGACAGGAGATTAAGAATTGGGAGATTATTCAGAATCTATTACAGTGGCATCCAATTATGTCCAGACAGTATTTGGACAGTTTGATGTAAATATAAAAAAGATTGAAAAGATGTATAATGTATCTATGATACTACGAGATGATAAGCTGAAAATTAACGGAGAAGAGGATAAAGTAAAACAATCAATACAGGCTGTGGAACAGTTGTTTGATATGGCTGAGCACGGGGCTGTTCTTGACGAACAGAAGGTTGATTATGTAATATCTATGGTCAGTGAACATCCGCAGGAAGCAAAAGAAAATCTGGCTGATATAGACAGGGATATAATATGTCATACGACCAACGGTAAACCGATCAAACCAAAGACTTTAGGACAGCGTTCTTACGTTAATTCAATAGAAAAGTCAATGATAGTTTTTGGCGTGGGACCTGCGGGAACTGGAAAGACATATCTTGCTATGGCGAAGGCGATCACAGCTTTTAAGAACAATGAGGTTGGCAGGATTATTCTTACAAGACCGGCCATTGAAGCAGGAGAGAAACTTGGATTTTTGCCAGGGGATCTTCAGAGCAAGGTGGATCCATATCTAAGACCCTTGTATGATGCATTATATGAGATTATGGGTGCAGATTCATTTATGAAGAATATGGAGAAAGGACTCATAGAAGTGGCTCCGCTTGCATATATGAGAGGCCGAACACTTGACAATGCATATATTGTTCTGGATGAGGCTCAGAATACAACGCCGGCTCAGATGAAGATGTTTCTCACACGTATAGGATTTGGCTCAAAAGCCATCATAACCGGCGATCTTTCACAGAAAGATCTGCCTCATGATGCACAGTCAGGACTTGACGTGGCGCTTAAAGTGCTAAAGGATATTGATGATATAAGCATATGCCATCTTACAAGCCTGGATGTTGTAAGACATCCTTTAGTTCAGAAGATTGTAAATGCATACGAAAAATATGAAGACAAGATGAGCAGACAGGGAAAAGGCAATAAAAACGGTAATTCCCCAAAAACTCAGAGAAATAGAGGAAAATAATATGTCAGTTAATATTGAGAATGAATATGGGAATATAGAAATAAAAAATTACGAAAAAGTGATCGAAGAGATTATAGATGCATCTCTTGATTTTCTAAAGTGCCCATATGAGTGTGAGGTCAATGTCCTTTTGACGGACAATGACACCATACATGAAATCAATAACCAACAGAGAAATATAGACAGAGCCACAGATGTTTTGTCGTTTCCTCTGATTGATTATACAATTCCTGGAAACTTTGATGGTCTCGAGGATAGCCGGTGTGACAACTTTGATCTTACTACAGGTGAACTGCTATTGGGAGATATCGTAATATCTATTGACAAGGTGTATGAGCAGGCAGCTGAGTACAATCACTCAAAGACGAGAGAACTGGCCTTTCTTGTAGCCCACAGCATGCTCCATTTGTCTGGATATGATCATATGGAGGAAGATGAGCGTAAGGTCATGGAAGACATGCAGGAAAAAATACTTACTACGAAAGGATATACGAGAGACTATGAAGAAATCTAAAAAGGGATTAAAAAAGGGACTGGTACTCGCAACAGCAATGGTGATGGGATTATCATTGTTTGGATGTGGTTCCAAAGAGGAGACGCCTAGCACTGCTGCTACAACAGAGGCAAAAGCTGAGGTTGACGTATCACAGACAGATATGATGAAGTCTGCAGACGTCATAGATGAGACATTTCATGATGGAGTATATAACGATCTTACAGGACAGTGGAACACAAAGAGGAAAGAAGAATATGGAAGACCACTTGCTGTTATGATCAATAATATAGAGAATGCAATTCCTCAATCTGGAATTGGTCAGGCTGATATTTTGTATGAATTTGTTGTTGAGGGTGGAATCACAAGAATGCTGGCAATATACAGTGATTACAGCAATCTTGAGAAGGTCGGTTCAATAAGAAGCTGCAGACCTTACTACGTTACAACAGCAATGGAGTATGATGCTATTTATATGCATTACGGACAGTCTCCACAGGGACAGGAGGAACTTGATAAGACTGGTATAGATCATATAAGTGGACTCGGTGGAGAGGGTTCGGTTTCATTCTACAGATCGTCAGACAGAGAGGCTCCTCACAATGTATTTACCAACAGTGATATGATAAAAGCTGGTCTGGACTATCTGGGATGCAGAACAGAGCATGAGAAGGATTTTAAGAGCAAATTTGAATTCAACGAAAAAGATACAGCACCTAAGGGTGAGGCTGTGAACAAGCTTACTTTGAATATGTCAGTGTATACCCAGCCTTGGTTTGAATACGATGCTAAGAAAAAGGTATACAACAGATTTCAGTATGGTGATAAGCAGATTGATGACCTGACGGGCAAGCAGCTTACATTTAAGAATATCATCATACAGTTTGCACATTATACAAGTATTGATGATCATGACAGACAGCTCATCGATCTGGTTGGATCAGGTGATGGATATTATGTATCAGATGGTCAGATCATTCCTGTTACATGGACAAAGTCAGATGACAATGCAGTTACCAAGTATTACACAGAGGATGGCAAGGAACTTAAACTTAATCCTGGAAAGACATATGTAACTGTATTTGAGAGTGACAATAAAGCTGGAGTTGTATGGGAGTAACCCCGTAATTTATCAACAAAAGATAGAACAAAAATTAGAGTATAAAAGCGGATATCCGTGATATGTATGACATTTTATTGCGTACATATCAAAGGTATCCGCTTTTTATTTTGGGACAGTGTGAATAAACAGGGTTAAGTATATATATTATGAAAATGGATATCTCTAATAAAAAAGGGGGTATTTGTGCTTGAAAAGATCTGTGTATTTATTTATTATCATTATCAGTATATTTGCAATCGCTTTTCTATGCCGTGAACTTGTAATGCTGAATGGCAGTAGAAATAATGATGACATAAAGAGAATACATCAAGATATAAGTTATGTTAATGGTTCTTCCAAAAAATTGCAGACCATAGAAGCTGATTATTGTGATCTATATGGAGGATTGGTCGTGGATCCGGAAGCCGGATTTTATCACAGATATTTTTATGTCAGAGTGTATAATGGGCAGGTAACTATTTTTAATATGTATGGAAGTATATGTCGTGAGACTGGTGTTCCGATAGAAGCGGTAAAAATAAAGTATCGAAAAGTGATTTCAAGGGGAGTATACTTTGAGAGTATAAGCGATGCAGGAGAATTTGTTGACAGAATAAAATAGATTTGCAGGAGACGATATTAAATTATGATATATGATACTATAGTTATTGGAGGCGGTCCGGCTGGAATGACTGCTGCCATAAAAGTAAAAGAGAGATGTAAAGATGCCTCTGTATTGATAATTGACAGAAATAAAAAAATTGGAAAAAAACTATATGCAACCGGCAATGGAAAATGCAATATTGCAAATAACAGACTTGATCTTTCCTGCTATCACAGCAGTAATGAATTTTTCCCATATCAGATAGTAAACACAGAAAGCCATAAAGAGATTATTGAGTTCTTTAATAACCTTGGTGTGGCAATATACGATGATGGCGGATATCTTTACCCTGAATCTCTGCAGGCTTCAACTGTGGTATGGGCAATGTCAGACAGAATAAAAAGACTTGGAATAGATATACATACATTAGAAAATGTTCTTTCTGTGGAACTGATCGGCGACAAATATAAAGTAATGACGGATAAGAATGAATATGAGACTTTTACAGTTATAGCTGCTCCGGGTGGTGCTGCGGCTCCAAAACTCGGCGGAACAGAGTTGGTGTATGATATTTTGGATAGAACAGAGCTTAAGATAGTTACTCCGCATCCGGCATTGTGTAGATTGAAATGTGGCGAAAAAATGTCAGAGCTTGCTGGAGTGCGTGCGAGATGCAGGGCATCACTTGTAGATAACGGGAATATCTACGATTCTGAACTGGGAGAAGTTCAGTTTGCTGATGGCAGCCTTTCAGGAATAGTGATTTTTAATCTGAGTATGCAGTGCATAGATCTTTTGATGGAAGGGGCACATCCATCGATACAGTTAGAACTTGTGCCTGAAATGCATGAGGAGGATGTGTATAATTTTATCAGGAGTTTTATATCTCAAAACCCGAACAGATGTGTTGAGGCAATGTTCAATGGACTTGTAAATGAGAAAATATCAAGGTTTATCATGAATAGATTACATATTACAGCTATGACAGCGGCGGAGTTGGATGATGAAGAACTAAGATGTATAGTATTTGAACTTAAACATATGACATTTGCGATAAAAGATTACGGAAGTTATGATGAATCCCAGGCTGCCTGTGGCGGTGTCGACACCAGACAGCTGAGGCCGGATACCATGGAGGCAGATGGTTACAAGGGACTTTATATTGCTGGTGAGTACGTGGATGTGACAGGAAAATGTGGCGGATATAATATAATGTGGGCAGTAGTCAGCGGGACACTGGCGGGAGAGGCTGCAGGAAAGAGATTGAGTTATGATAAGAATAAATAATATAAAATTAAATCTGAATTATGATACGAAAGATATAGAGGACGCCATCAGAAAAAATCTAAGAGTCAAGAAAATACCTCCTTATCATGTGTTCAAGTTATCGCTGGATGATAGAAAACGTAATCAGGTGAGATATGTGGCTTCTGTGGATGTTGAGATTGACAATGAAGACAGAATATTAAAGCAACTTCACAATAATAATATTATGTCTACCAATCCGGTGGAATATAAATTCCCGGTATCTGGAAATATTCCGATGCATCACAGACCAATTATTATTGGAACTGGCCCGGCTGGGCTTTTTACAGCCCTTTATCTGGCAAGAGCTGGGTTTAGACCAATTGTATTCGAACGCGGAATGGATGTTGACAAAAGATGGGCACTGATAGAGTCGTTCTGGAGAGATGAAAAACCGCTGAACTCAAATTGCAATGTACAGTTTGGTGAAGGGGGAGCCGGAACATTTTCAGATGGCAAACTTAATACTGTTATAAAAGATGGGTCAGGCAGACGAACAGAGGTTTTAAAAACATTTGTAAAATATGGCGCTGATCCCGCTATTTCCTATATAAATAAACCTCATATAGGTACGGATGTTCTGTCGCACATTGTTAAAAATATCAGACAGGATATTATACGTCTTGGCGGAGAAGTCAGATTTGAGTCATTATTTACCGGATATGAAATGATTTCACGAGAAGAGGCGGATGTGCATGTAAGACACCTTCCAAGTGGCGAGATCCATACATACAGGACAAATGCACTTGTTCTTGCGCTTGGACACAGTTCCAGGGACACGATGGAGATGCTTTACAGATCTGGAATTCACATGGAACAGAAACCGTTTGCGATGGGACTCAGGATCGAGCACAAAAGGTCAGATATTGACGTGATGAAGTATGGAGATTCTCCTGAATACAGAGACCTGCTTCCTGCAGCGGATTATAAGCTGACACATCAGGCTTCGAATGGCAGGGCTGTGTATTCTTTTTGTATGTGTCCGGGAGGCTATGTTGTGAATGCATCATCTGAGGAGGGAAGGCTGTGTGTAAATGGTATGAGCTACAGTGGAAGAAACGGTGAAAATTCTAACAGCGCTATAGTTGTGAATGTTACCCCGGAGGATTTCGGTTCAGAACACCCGCTTGCAGGGATGGAATTCCAGAGGCGATGGGAAAAGGCGGCATATGATGCTGGAAAAGGTGCTGTCCCTGTCCAGCTTTTTGGCGACTATAGGAATGACAGACCATCCGAAAAACTAGGAAAAGTTACACCACAGATCAAGGGCAGATACACTCTCACTAACCTCAAATGCTGTTTGCCAGAGTATATAAACAATGCTATAATAGAAGGAGTTGTGTCATTTGACAGGCGTATGCCTGGATATTCATCAGATGATGCCGTTTTGTCAGGAATCGAGGCGAGAACATCGTCACCTATAAGGATGGTAAGGGGCGATGATTTAAGAAGTGAAGGCACATGTATATATCCGTGTGGCGAAGGTGCGGGATATGCCGGGGGAATAACCTCTGCTGCCGTGGATGGAATAAAAGTCGCCGAGGCTATCGCATCAAGATATAGCAGTGAATCCATAACAGCCAGTGAAGATATATAGGTATATATAGGAAGATATACAAGAAATATATATAAGAGTACAGATTGTACACAGGAGAATATAAATGGACAGAGAATATTTAAAAAACAAGAAGAAGATAGTTATAAAGATAGGTTCATCATCGCTCATACATGAGGAGACTGGTGGACTTGACTACACAAAGCTTGAAAAACTGGTTCGCATCATCTGCGATCTCAGGAACCAGGATAAGGATGTAGTGCTTGTGTCATCAGGAGCCATAGGAGTTGGTGTTCAGGTTTTAGGGCTTGCAAGGAAACCTAAAACGACATCCCTCAGACAGGCATGTGCTGCAGTAGGACAGGGACAACTCATGATGATATATCAGAAGTTATTTCAGGAATATCACAGAACAGCGGCTCAGGTTCTTCTAACATTTGACGTTATTTCATCGGATGAGAGGAGAAAGAATGCTATCAACACATTTAATGAGCTTCTTCAGCTGGGAGTTGTTCCTATAGTCAACGAGAATGACACGGTTGCCATAGATGAGCTGGATGACAGCGTGGCATTTGGCGATAACGATACACTGTCAGCTATAGTAGCATCGATGATACATGCCGATCTTCTGATCCTTCTCACAGATATAGATGGTCTGTACACGGATGATCCACACAGTAATCCTGACGCTAAACTCATACCTGAAGTCAACTGTATAGACGATCATATCATGGAAATGGGAAAGGGTGCTGGCTCCAAGTATGGAACGGGCGGAATGACCACGAAGATAGCGGCTGCAAGGATAGCAACAAACTCCAACTCGGATATGGTCATAGTTTCTGGAGCGGACATGGATAATATAGTTAAAGTCATGAATGGGGATGGTATCGGGACTCTGTTCACAGCATATACAGATCATGATTTTGATGTGGTAAGATTTATATTAAACAAGGAGTATCTTATATAGTTATGAATGAAACGATAATAGACGCGGCAAAAATTGCCCGTATAAACGAGTTATATCACAAATCGAAAGCAGAGGGACTCAGTGAAACTGAGAAGGCTGAACAGCAGCAGCTCAGGCAGGAGTATATATTTGCAGTCAGAAATAATCTGAGAAGTACACTCAATAACATAGATATCAAGGAGAAGGATGGTTCAATAACAAGACTTCAGGATCTTGATCCAACAAGAAAGGCATAGGCTGTTTATGGATAATGACTGGGAAACAAGTGCAGACACGGGCATGTCTTTTAATTATGTTCGTGATGACAAGGCCACGATAAGAAAAAGGATAAAGACCGTCAGAAATGCTATGCACAGGGATGACTGCACCTATAGATCCAAACTTATATGCGAACGGCTTTCATGTCTTGAAGATTATCGCAGTGCCCAAAATATATGCGCATATATTTCAAAGGGTAATGAAGTGGATACAAGGCTTATTATAGATAAGGCGTGGGAAGATGGTAAGCATGTTTTTGTTCCTAAGGTGTATGGCAAGGATATGCATTTTATAGAATTAACCAGTTATGATGAACTGCGAATTGGAAATTTCGGAATACTCGAGCCTGAGTCTGATGATCACACAGAGCTCAGCAGTGGACTTATGTTTATGCCTGGAGTTGCTTTTGACAGACAACGCAATCGAATTGGATTTGGAGGCGGATTTTATGACAGATATCTGGCATCTCACGGACAGCTTGTAACGGTAGCGCTGGCGTATGACTGTCAGATAGTAGATTTTATAGACAGTGAACAAACGGACATAAAACCGCATATCATAGTAACAGAATCAGGAGTTATATCATAAGGAGGACAAATGAACAGAGATGAGATAGCTGCAAAGATTGCAGATCTTGAGAATAAGATCCGTATGGATAAACAGTCAAATTCAGCGAGTCAGACCGAGAAGAAAAACAAAAATTCATCCGGTGGTGATTCAGACAGATACGCATTGTGCCTCGGTGGTGGCGGCGGCAAGGGCGCATATCAGCTCGGCGTATACAGGGCACTTTCTGAGTATGGACTCATGGAGAGAGTTGATGCCATATCAGGAACATCGATAGGAGCGATAAATGCTGTTCTCTTTGCGTGCAACGATCCAGACAGATGTGATGATGCATGGAGGCAGATACATTTCGAGACTGTGTTTGATGTTGATCCGGATCTGTTGTTCAACGACAAACTGGGATTTTTGTCCAGAAAAGAAATGCTGAAACTCATGGGCAGTTATCTGGATTATGATAAGCTTTCGTCCGGTATTCCGAAGATATATGCGTCTATTGCTGAATGCGTTCAGGATGAAACTAAAAATGCTGAGTATATAGACCTATCCGGCAAGGATAAAGAGGAGATAAATACTGTAGTCATGGCGTCATCGACACTTCCTCTCCTATACGAGTCAGTTACATATAATGGCAAGGAGTACTGTGATGGCGGGCTTGCGGATAATCTTCCTGTAAAGCCTCTGTATGATGCGGGGTACAGACATATTATAGTGTGTGGACTAAATCCTGACTCAAAGAAAGATTTATCTGCGTATCCCGATGCAGATATATTGGAGATATATCCAAGTGTAAATCTCGGTGATCTAATAGATGGCACCCTTGATTTCTCTGCAAATTCGATGAAGTTCAGGAACATGTTGGGTTACAGGGATGCGATCAGAGCCCTTAAGGTTTATTTTGAAAAGGATCCTGATTATATTGCTGCTATAGATCATTACAGGGATATAGACCTTGCAGATATAAAAACTCAGATGAGTATGGATGCCGCTGATTCCAATATCAAAAATACCATAGGAGATATAGACAGGATACTTGGCAAACTCGGTGTAGATAAATGATAGTACTTGATTTATGCCTTTAAAAGAAACAGATAAGGATACATGTATATTATGAAGGATTTGAAAAACATCATTGACAATATAGATCTGAGTCTTCCAGCACCGCTCGAAGAACCGGAGAGACAGTATTACTATATAAAAAAGGGCAGGGAATATGTTGCAGAAAAGCGCATACTGCTTGGACGTGATCTAACTTGTTCGATACAGACATTTGGCTGTCAGATGAATGTAAGGGATTCTGAGAAATTAGCCGGAATACTTGAGCAGATGGGATATGTGAGAACCGAGTCAGAACATGCGGATTTTATCATCTACAACACCTGTACTGTCAGGGAGAATGCCAACAGAAAGGTGTATGGACATCTCGGACTCATGAAACATCTCAAAGAAAAGAACCCTGAAATGAAGATAGCTCTGTGTGGATGCATGATGCAGGAACAGCATGTAGTCGAGACTATCAGCAAGAGTTATAGATTTGTGGATATGGTATTTGGAACTCACAACGTTTATAAGCTTGCAGAGATATTTGTAAATAGGATAGAGTCTGGAAGTATGGTGATAGATATATGGAAGGATGCAAAGGAGGTTGTGGAAGATCTCCCGGCAGTCAGGGAATTTCCATTCAAATCTGGTGTAAATATCATGTTTGGATGCAATAACTTCTGTACCTACTGTATAGTTCCATATGTAAGAGGCAGAGAGCGAAGCAGAACCCCGGAGGACATCATAGCTGAGTGTGAGAGACTTGCTGATGATGGAGTGGTTGAGATCATGCTGCTGGGGCAGAATGTCAATTCCTATGGCAAGAATCTTGAACATCCGATCACATTTGCCGAACTGCTCAGAAGAGTATGTGCCATAGAGAAGATACAGAGGGTGAGATTTATGACATCTCATCCAAAGGATCTGTCAGATGAGCTTATAGATGTCATAGCGGAGAATCCAAAGATATGCAGGCATCTTCATCTGCCTGTGCAGTCTGGCTCATCGAAGATCCTGAATGCCATGAACAGAAGGTACACAAAGGAGTCTTATCTTGCTCTTGTTGACCGCATAAAGGCGAAGATCCCTGAGATATCACTCACAACAGATATCATTGTTGGATTCCCTGGAGAGACTGAGGAAGATTTCCTTGAGACCATGGATGTGGTTGAGAAGGTGCAGTACGACACTGCATTTACATTTATATATTCAAAGAGATCCGGTACTCCGGCAGCCGGCATGGAGAACGGTTCTACAAAGGAAGAGATACAGGATAGATACAACAGGCTTTTAAAGCGTGTTCAGGAGATAAGTGATGTGAAGACCCTTGCGATAAAGGGGCAGACACAGCCGGCTCTGGTTGAAGGCTTTGATGAGAAGGGTGATGGCCTTCTGACCGGAAGACTCTCCAACAACATACTTGTCCATTTTCCTGGGTGTGCGGAGATGGTTGGCAAGATATTGGATGTAAAGCTTGTTGATTGCAAGGGATTTTATTACATGGGTGAATTAGCAGAATAGGAGTAGTTGAAGTGGCAGCATTAACACCAATGATGGCTCAGTATATGGAAGTAAAGAATCAGTATAAGGACTGTATTCTATTCTACAGACTGGGAGATTTTTATGAGATGTTCTTCGACGATGCATTGACGGCGTCCAGAGAACTTGAGATAACACTGACCGGCAGGGACTGTGGTCAGGAAGAACGGGCACCAATGTGTGGTGTTCCATATCATGCTTGCGATATATATCTGAACAAGCTGATAGAGAAAGGTTACAAGGTAGCGATATGCGAGCAGATGGAGGATCCAAAGCTTGCTAAGGGTATCGTGAAGAGAGAAGTTATACGAATAGTTACGCCTGGTACAAATATGTCCCAGGCTATTCTTGATGAGACGAGAAACAACTATCTCATGTGTATATTTGGATATAATGATGAATATGGTGTGGCTGTATGTGACATCACAACCGGAGAGTTCCGTACATGCCATATTTCTTCTGGTGCCAAACTATATGATGAGATAAATAAATATTCACCTTCGGAGATAATAGGAAATAATGCGTTTCTGTCAAGCAATCTCAATTTTGATTATATGAAAGAAAAGATGAAGATTGCCATATCCGAAGCCCCGTCACATTATTTCAATGATGATACCTGTGAGGATTTCATAAAAAGGCAGTTTAAGGTTGGCTCCATAGAAGGGCTTGGAATAGATGGACAGGAGGATATGCTGCTATCAACTGGAGCTCTTCTTCAATATCTTCATGAGACACAGAAGAACTCTCTGGATCATATCAACAGAATAGATGTATATTCCATTGAGGACTATATGATCATCGACAGTTCATCTAGAAGAAATCTGGAACTGACAGAGACTCTAAGGGATAAGCAGAAGAGAGGTTCGCTGCTGTGGGTAATGGATAAGACCAAGACGGCAATGGGGGCAAGAATGCTTCGAAATATGATAGAGCAGCCACTTATCCATAAAGCTGATATAGAGGGCAGGCTTGATGCCATAGCGGAGCTTAATGACTCCGTTATAGATAGAGATGAGATGCGCGAATATCTGAACACAGTATATGACCTTGAGAGACTTATGACAAGGATATCATTGAGAACTGCAAATCCAAGGGATCTTCTGGCATTCAAGACTTCCATAAAGCTGCTGCCATTTATCATACAGCTGCTAGGAAAATTTCATTCAGAAAAGCTCACTGAGATCAAAAATGGAATAGATGACCTGCAGGATTTATATGAATTGCTTGACCGTGCAATAGTGGATGAACCGCCTATACTTATAAGAGAAGGCGGAATATTCAAGGATGGTTATCTTGAAGATATTGATACCCTGAAGAATGCTACCACAGATGGCAAGAACTGGATTGCGGACCTTGAGACGAAGGAAAAGGAAAAGACAGGGATCAAGAACCTCAAGATCAAGTTCAACAAGGTGTTTGGATATTATTTTGATGTGACAAACTCATACAAAAGTCTTGTTCCGGATTATTTCATCAGAAAGCAGACCCTTGCCAATTCAGAGAGATATACAACCGAGGAACTTGACAGGCTGGCAGGCATAATAATGGGATCATCCGACAAATTGGTCGCACTGGAATACAACACATATGTTGAACTGAGAGATACTCTTGCAGCAGAACTTACAAGGGTTCAGAGAACAGCACACAGCATAGCCATGCTTGACGCTCTGTGTTCGCTCTCATATGTTGCAATTAAAAACGGATATGTGAGACCGGATATCAACAATGACGGAGTTATAGATATAAAGGATGGCAGACACCCAGTTGTTGAGAAGATGCTGAACAATGACATGTTCATCACCAACGACACATACCTGAATAACCACGAAAGCAGGATATCCATCATAACCGGCCCGAACATGGCTGGTAAGTCCACGTATATGAGACAAACTGCGCTTATAGTACTTATGGCACAGGTCGGAAGTTTCGTTCCTGCGGCATCTGCAAATATAGGTATATGCGACAGGATATTTACACGAGTTGGCGCGTCAGATGATCTCGCATCCGGTCAGTCAACATTTATGGTGGAGATGAGTGAGGTTGCAAATATCCTCAGAAATGCCACAAAGAACAGTCTGCTCATCCTGGATGAGATAGGAAGGGGAACAAGCACCTATGATGGTCTTGCTATAGCATGGGCTGTCGTGGAATATATAAGTAACAGCGAGTTGCTCGGTGCAAAGACGCTTTTTGCCACACATTATCACGAACTCACGGAACTTGAGGGCAAGCTGTCGGCGGTGAATAATTACTGTATAGCGGTCAAAGAGGATGGAGACGACATAGTATTTCTCAGAAAGATCGTCAAGGGCGGTGCTGACAGAAGTTATGGTATACAGGTTGCGAAGCTTGCCGGGGTGCCGGATATTGTCATAGCAAGGGCAAATGAGATATGCAACCAGCTTATAGACAAAGACATAACAACCAAGTTGAAAGAGATAAAGGTTACAAATGAATTTAAGCCGAAGAATGATGACACTCAGATGTCGATGTTCGGCTCACTTGCCGAGTCACAGGTGATAGAGGACATAAAGTGTGTTGATCTGTCCAATATGACACCGATGAAGGCATTGCTTTATTTAAATGAATTGCAGGAGCGACTTAAATAATAAGGAGCGATAGGTAATGATAAAAGTATTAGATCAGAATACGATAAACAAAATAGCTGCCGGTGAAGTAATAGAAAAGCCAAGCTCAGTCATAAAAGAGCTTGTGGAAAATTCCATAGATTCAGGTGCTACAGCTATAACTGTAGAAGTGAAAGGCGGTGGACTCTCATTTCTCAGAGTCACGGACAACGGTGCCGGAATAAAAAAAGACGAGGTTAAACTTGCATTTTTACGACATGCAACAAGTAAACTTGTGACAGTCGAGGATCTTCTCAGTATCTCATCTTTGGGATTTAGAGGAGAAGCTCTTGCCAGTATAGCGGCGGTTGCCCAGGTGGAGATGATAACGAAGACTTCTGATGATGTGACAGGACTCAGATACCAGATACATGGTGGAAAAGAGATATCTTGTGAGGAGATAGGTGCTCCTGTTGGAACTACTATCATAGTCAGAAATCTATTCTATAACACACCGGCCAGAAAGAAGTTCATGAAGACGGACGCTACGGAGATAAGCTACATATATGACCTTATGTGCCGCATATGTATGTCTCATCCGGAGATTTCGTTTAAGTTTATCTCCAATGGAACTGACAAGCTGTTCACATCCGGAAATGGCAAACTCAGAGATATAATCTATCATATTTACGGAAGAGATATAACATCAAATCTCCTTGAGATAAATGCGCAAAATGATTATATGACAATATCTGGTTATATAGCAAGGCCGTGTATATCAAAGGGGAACAGATCCTTTGAGGGATATTATGTAAATCACAGATATATAAAGAGTACAGTTCTCACAAAAGCCATAGAGGACGCATTCAGAACATTTGTTATGATACATAAATTCCCATTTACTGAGATTAATTTTCAGGTGCGACCTGACCTTCTCGATGTAAATGTCCATCCAACCAAAATGGAGCTGAAATTTGCTAACAGTCAGGATATATATAGTTTCACATACAATGCCATAAGGGAGACGCTTTTACACAAAGAGCTTATACCCGATGTGGCTCCGGGGAAAGATGTAAAGCCTGAAACTTTCAAGCAGAGAAATGTAGGTGATGCACCTGAGGCTTTTGAGAATAAGAGGCGTGAGGCACTATTTCAAGTGCAGAGGCAGACAAGACCGGAGGACAAGCAGGATCGATTGCAGAATCTTGCAAGAGTGGGGAATACAGTGACTCCATCACAAGATCTTACAGGATCAGAGAATACGACGGTTCCGGCAAGACAGATAATCGAGGTCATTGACGAGACGAAGGACACTAGTCAGTCTGTAGGTGTACAGATGGATAATAATGCTGGTAAGCAGCAAAAGTCTTCTCTCTCATATAATGATAGAGCTCAGATGACAGCAAACAATACAGCAAACATACCTCAAGTAAGAGAATCGCAATCTTCATATGGAAAGAATGAGGCAGGAACTATTAAAGAGGTGCCAATGCAGTGTCAGACCGTGTCAGGATCCAACCATGCGGAGGCTGTTGACCTACAGAATGCAAAAAAACAGGATCATGCGGAAACTGTGGACACACAGCTAGTCCAAGATCAGGATGGCTCATGTTCTGAGTTTACTCAGAAAACTACGGCGGATGATAATGCATCCTACATGGCTGACGATAAGAAATATGTCCAGCAGGACATGTTTCAGGAAAAGTTTCTGACTAAGGAGGCCCGCGCAAAACACAGGCTTATAGGTCAGCTATTTAAGACGTATTGGCTCATCGAGTACGATGGCAAGTTCTTCATCATGGATCAGCATGCAGCTCATGAGAAGGTCAAGTATGAGGAGCTGATGGAGAATTATAAGAACAAGAAGATATACTCACAGTATCTCATGCCGCCGGCAGTTGTGACTTTGAGCGCTGCGGAGATCGAGTTTCTCCATGAAAATATGGATATGTTCGAGGCTCTGGGATATCAGATAGAGAACTTTGGAGGAAGAGAGTTCAAGCTTAATGCCGTACCTGATAATCTGTTCGGACTTGACGGCAGAGAGCTTTTTATAGATTTCATTGCGGATGCCAGCAGCAGTGCGAAAAAAGTTACCATAGATGCGTTTATACACAAGCTTTCAACTATGGCGTGCAAGGCTGCGATAAAAGGCAATACAGAGATCAGCTTCAAGGAAGCTAATGCACTGATCGACCAGCTGTTAAAGCTAGAGAATCCGTACACATGTCCACATGGGCGTCCAACAGTCATATCCATGACGGAGGCAGAGATAGAGAAGAAATTCAAACGTATTGTATAGATATGCAGGAGTTAAATCAACAAGATGGATAAGAGTATGAAACCACTGATAATCCTTACCGGCCCCACTGCTGTCGGCAAGACTGCCCTTTCGATAGGACTTGCAAAGGCGGTGGACGGCGAGATAATATCTGCTGACTCAATGCAGGTATACAGAAAAATGAATATAGGTACAGCAAAGATTGAACCGTCAGAGATGCAAGGGGTAAGACATCATCTGATAGACATATTGGATCCCGGTGAGGAGTTCAATGTGGTTCTTTTCAAGAGGTATGCACTTGAAGCCATGGAAGATATATACTCCCGAGGAAAGATACCGGTCATAGTCGGAGGGACAGGATTTTATATTCAGGCGCTTTTGTATGATATAGATTTCGAGGACAACGACAATGATATGTCATACCGTGAAGAACTGCAGAGACTTGCCGCAGAAAAAGGAAATTCATATATTCATGATATGCTTTCCAAGGTTGACCCGGAGTCAGCGGAGAAAATACATGAGAACAATGTAAAAAGAGTGATCCGTGCGCTGGAGTTTTACAGAAAGACCGGCATGAAGATATCTGAGCACAATGAGACTGAGGCGCAGAAAGAATCGCCATATAATTTTGAATATTTTGTGTTAAATGATGACAGAAGCAAATTATATGATAGAATAGACAGACGAATTGACATCATGCTGGAACAGGGGCTTGAGGCTGAGGTGAGACAGCTTGTCAGTGAGGGCTACAGCAGGGATTTGGTGTCCATGCAGGGACTTGGCTACAAGGAGATAATAGATTACATCCAGGGCAGGTGCAGTTTTGACGAGGCTGTGTATACACTGAAGAGAGATACAAGACACTTTGCCAAGAGACAGATCACATGGTTTAAGAGAGAAAAGCAAGTAACCTGGGTAAATAAGAAGGAGTACGATAGTGAATCAAGCATTCTGGAATATATGATGAACAGGCTGCGCGAGAAGAATATAATATAGTGACTGTAAATACGACATAAGCAGATACGCACCCAGACATTTCAAAGGAGATACTATAGATATGAAGGACATGTTGAAAGAATATTATAAGTCATTAAATGTAGACGAAAAAGTATTTGAATATTGTAATAGTGTGGAGGAGAAGCTGAAGGACAGATTTGCGAAGATAGATGCTGTCAGCGAGATAAACCAGCTCAAGGTTCTCAAGGCAATGCAGGACAACAGACTTTCGGAGGCACATTTTGCCGGGTCATCGGGATATGGGTACACGGATGATGGCAGAGATGCATTAGAAAGGATCTACGCAGATGTGTTCCACACTGAGGATGCATTGGTAAGATCACAGATAGTTTGTGGAACCCACGCCCTCTGTACAGCAATGTTCGGAAATCTCAGACCTGGAGACGAGATTCTTGCAATTGCAGGAAAACCTTATGACACTCTTGATGAGATCATTGGAATAAGAGATTCCAAGGGATCACTTGCGGAGTATGGTGTTACATATGCCCAGGTTGATCTTCTTCCAAATGGAGATTTTGATATTGATGGTATCAAAAATGCGATCAATGATCGTACAAAGCTGGTCGAGATCCAGAGATCTAAGGGATATGCGGTCAGAAAAACATTATCAGTTCAGCAGATAGGTGAGGCTGTAAAGGCTGTAAAGAGCGTGAATCCAGATATTATATGTATGGTGGACAATTGCTACGGTGAATTTGTTCAGGATATAGAGCCATCTGATGTGGGCGCAGATCTTGTGGTTGGTTCTCTCATCAAGAATCCGGGAGGCGGACTTGCACCGATAGGTGGTTATATTTGCGGAAAGAAGGAGTACGTGGAGAACGCATCATACAGGCTCACCACACCGGGACTTGGCAAGGAAGTCGGAGCATCGCTGGGTAATACAAAAGCACTCACACAGGGACTTTTCATGGCGCCGACAGTTACAGCAAACGCACTTAAGGGGGCTATATTTGCTGCAAATGTATATGAGGGCCTTGGATTTAGATCTGTTCCGAACAGCACAGAGGATCGATATGATATAATCCAGGCGGTTGAACTGCAGACACCAGAGCGTGTGGTAGCGTTCTGCGAGGGAATTCAGGCCGCTGCACCTGTGGACAGTTATGTTCGTCCAGAACCTTGGGATATGCCGGGATATGATTCACCGGTCATCATGGCCGCAGGAGCATTTGTGTCCGGTTCATCTATAGAACTTTCTGCCGATGCACCTATGCGTCCGCCATATGCAGTGTATTTTCAAGGCGGTCTTACATATCCGCATGCAAAGTACGGTATAATAATGTCATTACAGAAAATGGTAGAAAAAAATCTCATAGTATGGTAGATTAATGAGTTGGTCGTAGGAGTTATGTTCCTGTACGCTTGGAGAGGCGGAAGGAGGAACATATGAAATATAAGAAATCAAATTTGTTGAATGCTTCAGAAAAGTATTCAGAGCAGGATATCGCATATTTATTATCTACAGATGATGATTCGCATATTCTGATGAAGGAGATGTCTGAGACAGAAAGACCGTACGAAAAGAGTTATATGTATGGAGTACAGGTGTTGTCAGATGCGGAGCTGCTTGCAGTTATACTTCGCACGGGCAGTCAAAAAGCCAATGCACTTACACTTGCTTACAGAATACTCAACGCGCATCCTATCCATAAGGGCATCGTTGGATTGAATTATCTGACAACTGACGAGCTTGAGGAGATAAGCGGGATTGGAAAGGTCAAAGCTATACAGATGAAGTGTCTGGCTGAGATATCCAGAAGAATGGCAAAGGCTGTATTGAAACCATTTGTTGCATTTGAATCACCACAGAGTATCGCAGATTACTTTATGGAGAGGACAAGATATCTCGACAAGGAATATGTTTATTTGCTCATGTTTGATTCAAAACATAAACTTATAAAGGATATGCGGCTATCTGAAGGAACCATCAACAGATCTCTTCTGTCACCAAGGGAAGTGTTTATCCCTGCGCTTAAGTATGAAGCGGTATATATAATTCTAGTGCATAATCATCCATCAGGAGATCCAACCCCAAGTGAGGATGATATAGACATTACTTACACTATTATTGAAGCTGGGAGTATGATAGGAATTGAACTTTCTGATCATATAATATTAGGCAACAATTGTTATGTCAGTCTGGCTGAGCGAGGTATTTTTTATGAGACGAAGAAGGAATAGAAATAAAAAAAGAATAGAAATATCGCCAAGGTATATTCTCTTGGGACTTACTGGATTCTGCGTTATACTCATGCTGGTTTCGTTGTTTGCAGGAGGCGTATTTGCCCCTGTCAGAGAGGTTTCCAACATGATAGTGCAGCCGATGCAGAAAGGTGTCAATACAATCGGAAGATGGGTACAGAGTAAGACAGAAGCATTTGAGAACTATGACTCTCTGCTAAAAGAAAACGAAGATTTGAAGACTAAGCTTGAGCAGACACAGAAGCAGGTTGAACAATACCAGCAGGATTCATATGAACTTGAACGTTTACAGGCATTATACGAACTTGATACGCAGTATTCGGATTACAAGAAAACGGCAGCCCGGGTTATTTCAAAGGATACAAGCGGTTGGTTTGATGTATTCTATATAGATAAAGGAACCGATGATGGCATAAAGAATGGATGTAATGTAATGTTTGGAAATGGCCTTTGTGGCATTGTTACAGAGGCTGGTACTGACTATGCAAAGATTCGCTCAATTATTGATGATACTTCCAATGTAAATGGAATGATTCTGCCATCTGAAGCTATCTGTAATGTTGAGGGCAGTGTAAATAATTATGAAAATGGGTATTTAGTTGCTGAAAACATAGAGAAGGAAGCTGATATAAGCGTGGGTGACCAGGTAGTTACATCCTATGTATCGAGTAAATATCTTTCAGGACTTAATATCGGATATATAACCAAGATAGAAGAAGATTCAAATAATCTGACCAAGACGGCATATATAACACCATCATGTGATTTTTCAAAGATACAGGAAGTGCTGGTGATACTGGAGACAAAAAAGAATGTTTCTGAATAAAGCAATCTGTATCGTTGACCGGTAAGGAGTAAAGTGAATTGAGAAGAGTAGTTACTTTAGGAATTCTGATAATTATATGTTTTGTGCTTCAATCAGCTCTTTTTCCGTTTATTGAAGTCGTAGGTGCAACCCCAAATCTTTTATTGATACTTACGGTTTCTTTCGGCCTTATGCGTGGTCGTAGAGAGGGAATGCTGGTTGGATTTTTCTGTGGATTTCTGTATGACCTGTATTTTGGATTTGCAATAGGTCCATTTATGATCATTTATATGCTGATAGGATATTGTAATGGATTTTTTCACAGACTGTATCTTGTTGAGGACGTCCTTCTTCCGATAATAATAATTATATTTGATGATTTTGTATATAATTTTATTACATTTATCATCTTTTTTGTGATGAGAAACAGACTGAGTTTCGGACTATATCTCAGGGAGATTATTTTGCCGGAGATGATATATACGGCGGTACTTACCATGATTGTTTTTAAGTTTTTTGTTTTTGTGAATCGTAAACTAAAAATGGCCGAAAAAGGAAGTGAGACATAGTGCTTAGGGATATATTAGAGATAATAAAAGAATTTATAGTTGGAAAGTTAAAAAGCAGGATATTTTATGTCACGCTTATTTTTATATGCCTTTTTGGGGTACTTGTCTACAGATTGTTTAATTTACAGATAATAAATGGAGAAAAGTACCAGTCCAGTTTCCAGTATAAATCGTTAAAGACGGTATCAGTTAAAGCTACCAGAGGAAAGATATTTGATTGTAATGGCAATTTGCTTGCATATAATGAGTCGTCTTATAATCTGAGTTTTACGAGTAATGCTGACCTTTCTTCTGCTGCTGACAAGGAGGGCATAACTGAGAACGAGCTAAGAAATGAGATAGTTTATAAGACCATACTTATTCTTGAACAGAATGGGGACAGTCTTTCTGTGTCCCTGCCTATATCCATAGACTCAAATGGAAAGATGAAATTTACTATAAGTGGTGCTCAGCTTAACACATTCTATATGAATGTATTTGGCGCGTCTTCCGTGGATGATCTAACGGCAAAGCAGAAGAATGCCACCGCAAGAGACGTGTTTGATTATATGAGGAGTGATGAGCTGTTCAATATTTCAGATGAATACTCGGATGCTTATGTACTTAAGATACTTGCTGTGCGTTATGAGGTGTGGCTCAATAGATATCAGCAGTATATGACAGTTGATATTGCAAACAACATCAGCCAGCAGAGTTATGCAGCAATAACTGAGAATATGGATACATTGCTTGGTATGGATGTCAGTATAGAGTCAAACAGAGTGTATAACGATGCCATTTATTTTTCGCACATAATAGGCTATATAGGTAACATATCTAACGAGGAACTGGAAGAATATAACTCAAAGCTGCCGGATGACCAGAAATATAGTGGAAATGATATGGTCGGAAAGATGGGACTTGAGCAGTCGTATGAGGATCAACTCAGGGGATCAGATGGATCACAGCAGATGTATGTCGACAATATGGGAAAGGTTCTTGAGATCATAGACAAGACGGACAGTGTAGCCGGCAACGATATATATCTCACACTGGATTCGGATCTCCAAAAGTACTGTTACAATGCGCTGGAAAAGGAGCTTTCGGCAATAATTCTGTCCAATATGAAAAATACAACTGTTAAAACTGAAAAAGAAGATATCCCTATCACAGATGTGTATTTTGGATTATTTGACAACAATATTATAGATATAAATAGTTTAAATGCTGCAAATGCAACAGACAATGAAAAGTCAGTTTATAATATCTTTACATCCAGCAGGCAATATACATTGGATAATCTGTCTGATATCTTAAAAAACAGCCATACGGAACTGTATAATCTTTCAGATCAGTACAAGGACTATATGGAATTTATATGCGAGACATTAAGTGACAATGGGATATATGACAGCAGTGCGGTAGACAAAGATAGCAGCACATATAATGACTATATAAATGATAAGATATCACTTTATGAATATCTAAAATATTGTATAAGCCAGGGAGTTATCAATATAGATGATATTGAAACAGGCAGCGATTATTATGATACTGATGAGATATATGATGTTGTGGTCGACTATGTACTTAAAGAATTTGAGGAAGACCCTGATTTCGACAAGATGATTTTTAAATATATGATATCATCAGGGGAAATAACAGGTTCTCAGATAATATATCTTTTATATGATCAGGGAATCTTAAACAGTACAACAGATGAAGATTATGAAACTTTTGCCTCTGGAGTAATGAGCAGTTACGAGTTTATGTATAGAAAGATACAGAAACTTGAGATTACTCCAGCCATGCTTGCACTTGACCCATGTTCAGGATCCATAGTTGTAACTGATACAGCTACAGGAAAAGTCAAGGCTGTAGTAACTTATCCAAGCTACGACAATAATAAACTGACTAATGTGATTGATTCAGATTATTATGACAAGATAACATCTGACAAGACAACACCTATGTATAACCGTGCAACAATGCAGAGAACTGCTCCCGGTTCGACCTATAAAATGCTTGTGTCTGCAGCGGGATTAAAAGAAGGAGTTATAGACGTTGGGTCAGTTATAACAGACTATGGAACATACACTAAGATAACACCGTCTCCAAAATGCTGGCTTTCCGGCGGTCATGGTGCTTTAGGACTTGCCGAAGCTATAGAGGTTTCCTGTAATGGATTCTTTTATGAAGTCGGATATAGACTTGCCACAGACAGCAAAGGGGTATATCAGGATGCACAGGGTATAGATAAGCTGCAGAAATATGCTTCGCTGTTCGGACTTAATAAAAAATCTGGTATAGAGATCGAGGAGATGGATCCACATATTTCGGATTCGGATGCGGTTCGTTCATCTATAGGTCAGGGAACAAACAGCTATACACCTGTACAATTGTCCAAATATGTCACGGCGATAGCAAATGAAGGAAACTGTTATGATCTGACACTTATAAACGAAATAAAAAACGTGGAGGGCAGAACAGTATACCAGAATGATAATGTTCCCCAAAATACAATTGATCTGACGGACAGTCAGTGGGCGGTGATAAAGCAGGGTATGAGACTTATGGTAAGTGATCATACAAGTTCATATGCTCTCATAAATCAGATAAATGTGGCAGTTGCAGGTAAGACGGGAACTGCCGAAGAGGATCTGACCAGACCAGACCACGCACTGTTTGTTTCATTTGCTCCATATGAGGATCCTGAGGTGAGTGTAACATGTGTAATTCCTCACGGTTGTACATCAGGAAATGCAGAGGAGCTTGCTGGAATGGTGTATGCTTATATGTACGATCCGGAGAAGCTGAACACTGTAGGAATAACTGGAAACAACCAGATCTCAGATTAATCTGCAAAAGATATATCACAGAACCTGTGAGAAAGAAGTTACTTTGACAGGAGCGGATGATATGGAGGGTAAAATCACACGATTATCTATCAAAGCAGATAAATCCGGCATTGCTGTATATGTACCGGCTCATATGTCAATGGATGAAATCTGCAGCGAGTTGTACCATAGATTCAGTCTAAGCGCGGGAGCCCTTGAAAAAAAAGGATCGGTATCGGTTGCTTTTAAAGGGAAAAAACTTTCGGAGAGTGAGTCATATAAGATAATTGATTTTCTGAATAATATGGAAATGAATAATATTTCGTTTATATATGACAGAAAATCAGACATCACAATTGATAGGCATGATGCTTTATACAATGACAGAATAATTGAAACAACATATCAATCAAACGAAAATGTTGTGGATTCTGTAATACGACGTGATGCTAGAGAGATACCATATATTTTTATTGGAAATATAGGAAAAAAGCAGACCCTTGAAATAAAAGGAAATGTTATTATAATTGGCAATGTAGCCAGGGAAGCAAAGGTGGTTTCAGGTGGAAATATAATTGTCATTGGAGACATCTATGGAACTGTAATTGCGGGAAAAGGCGGTGGTGAAAAGTATTTTGTGCTTGCCATGCATATGGAACCCAGGTATCTTCAGATAAATAAAGTAAAAACCCTGCTTCCCAATATAACAAATTATGATAACTCGTCTGTTCTGGCTACGAATGATGGAACTGCAATAAGTATAACATACATATGAAGGCAAATTCAGGAGGATTATGTTATGTGTGAAGTTATAGTTGTTACATCAGGAAAAGGTGGCGTTGGCAAGACAACCACATCGGCAAATATAGGTACAGGCCTTGCGGTGCTTGGGAACAGGGTAGTCATGATTGACACCGATATAGGTCTCAGAAATCTGGATGTGGTTCTGGGACTGGAAAATAGAATTGTTTATAATCTCATTGATGTTATCGAAGGAAATTGTCGTTTTAAACAGGCACTCATCAAAGACAGAAATCACAGTAATTTATTTCTGCTGCCATGTGCCCAGACGAGAGATAAAACAGCGGTGACTCCAGAACAGATAGTTAAGCTTATAGACGAGATAAGGGAAGAATATGATTACATAATAATTGATTGTCCAGCCGGCATAGAGCAAGGATTTAAAAACGCTATTGCGGCAGCTGACAGGGCGATTATCGTAACAACTCCCGAAGTTTCAGCCATAAGAGACGCTGACAGGATAATAGGCCTGCTTGAAGCTTATGGTATTGAACGACAACATCTCATAATCAATCGTATCAGATATGATATGGTGAAAAGAGGAAATATGATGTCTGCTGACGACGTAGTAGATATACTGGCAGTTGATCTGCTCGGTATAATAGCTGATGATGAGGATATAGTGATTTCAACCAACAAGGGTGATCCGGTGGTAAATACCAATTCCAGGTCCGGTCAGGCATATATGAATATATGCAAAAAGATAATAGATGATTCCCTTGAAGTTCAGGATTATTACACCAGTAAGAATCGACCTCTGCGCTCTCTGTTCAGGCGAAAGAGAGCTTGAAGGGAGGGGGCGATATGAATAACAGAGTTTATTTATATAATACAGGAAGCTATGCAAGGGAACGACTAGTGACGATGCTCGCATCAGATAGGATTGGATGTAATCCGGATTTTATAAATAGTCTTAAGAACACCATAAAAAATGAACTGGAAAAATATATAAATCTTGATGAATCGGATATAGATATATATGTAAAAGAAAGAATGCTCATCGCGTACATTCCGATTGCGGGAAGGGCAGATAACAATACAGATAACACACAGGAATACACAACAACAACAGGACAAGAAATAGGACAAGGAACAGTCAAATATGAAGTTATTGAAGAGAGAGCAATTGAATTTAAAACAATTCAGTCTTGATCAGGATGAGAAAAAGTATAGTATATATGATTATAATTTTAAGCTTTTGCTGCTGATAATTGCAGCGATGGCATTTGGATCTATAATAATTATAAGTGTTGACGAGACAAAGCTGGTTAAACAGCTCATAGGAGCAGGTGTATGTATATTGGGCATGATCATAGTCTCGCTTATAGATTACAATTTTATATGTAAATATTATATGATTTTGTACGGGATAAATATAGCTTTGCTCGGTCTGGTGCTTGTAGTTGGATCTGGTTCAGATTCGCACGGTGCAAGCAGATGGTTTGCTATCTCGGATTCATTTACAATACAGCCATCAGAATTTTCAAAGATAATACTCATCATATGTACTGCTGTATTTTTGGAAAAGCACGCAGATGATTTAAATACTTTGAAAACACTGCTGAAACTGGCAGCATTCCTGGCTGTCCCAATAGGACTTATATTTGCAGAGCCTGACTTATCAACTACGCTTTGTATATGTGGCACTTTGTTTATTATAATTTTTATAGCAGGACTATCTATGAAAATTATAGGAATAGCCGTACTGATACTCATTCCTTGTATTGGAGGCTTTTTCTGGTATATACAGCAGGAAAATCTTCCACAGATATTAAGCGGATATCAGAGGGGCAGAATACTTGGACATATGTATGGAAGTGAATACGGAGCCTCACAGGATCAGCAGAACAATTCAGTTATGGCCATAGGTTCCGGACAGTTGATGGGAAAAGGTATCAACAGCACAGATGTTGCAACAGTAAAGGATACAAATCTTATATCTGAACAGCAGACAGATTTTATTTTTTCAGCAGTTGGAGAAGAATTAGGTTTTATTGGAAGTGTTATTATTATTGCAATTTTACTACTCATAGTGTTACAATGTATTAGGATTGCTGGGCGTTCGAGTGATAAAAAAGGAATGTATATTGCAACCGGAATAGCTGCACTTATTTGTTTGCAGGCGTTTATCAACATCGGTGTTGCAACATCCATTCTGCCAAATACCGGATTGCCACTTCCGTTTATCAGCTATGGACTGAGTTCACTGGTCAGTCTGAGCGCAGGAATGGGAATGGTACTCAACGTCAATTTGCAAAAGAAAAAGTATTAGGAGGAAATCCATGAATATTGGTTTGATAGCACATGATGCCAAAAAGAAGCTTATGCAGAATTTTTGTATAGCATATAGAGGGATACTTAATAAGCATGAACTTTATGCAACAGGTACAACCGGAAGACTTATAGAGGAGGTAACCAATCTGTCTGTTCATAAGTATATAGCCGGACATCTTGGAGGAGAGCAGCAGTTAGGTTCACAGATAGAGAACAATGATATAGATATGGTCATATTTCTTAGGGATCCTCTTCATCCAAAGAAGCATGAACCTGATATAAATAATATATTTACTCTGTGTGATACTCATAACATTCCATTGGCTACTAATCTTGCAACGGCTGAGCTTTTGATTCTCGCATTGGACAGAGGAGATCTCGACTGGCGTGAGTTCTATAAGTAAATATGCTTATAAGTATTTACTGATATAACGGAGGTTATTTTATCATGTTAAGACATTATTCTCGCAGGAAGGGGCTTACAAAGTTTACAGCCTTTGTTTTGGCGTGTTCTATTGTATTGTTGACAGGCTGTGGAAGCAAGACATTTAAAGCAGGTAAACAGCTTGATATTGGCGTGTTGCCTAATCTTCCACTTTACAGCAGCTGTGGTATGTCACAGGAGTATACGGTAGTAGGCAGCAATGAAGAATTAAATGCGGAAAAATACAATAGTTATTATGCCGCAATGCTGCTTGATAATACAGCTAAGACACCGATCATTGCACATAATGCCCATAAAAGAATATATCCTGCTAGTATGACCAAGATCATGACGGGGCTTCTTGTGATAGAGAGTATAGAAAAGGGAGATATATCCCTTGACGATGTAGTTACATTAAATAGAAAGGTTACGTTTGATGACTGGGATGCAATGGCAAGTGACTTGGTTGGTGGATGCAAAGTTAATGTAAAAAACCTTTTGTATGGACTTATGATCACATCGTATAATGACTGTGGAGTAATACTTGCAGAGCTCATTGCCGGAAGTGAATCAGCATTCTGTGATATGATGAATGAGAAGGCACGTGAGATAGGTGCAACCAACACGCACTTTGAGAATTGTCACGGACTTCATTCTGATGATCATTATACGACAGCTTATGATCTATATCTTATTTTGGAGGAATTTTCCAAACACGACCTTGCCTATATGATAGACTCTTTATCTACATATGATTTTACATATACTGATGCAGATGGTAGTGAACAGATAGTGACGATTGAACCAACAAACGAATATCTGTCAGGGGAGATCAATCTGCCAGAAGGTTATTCAATAGGTTCTTGGAAGACCGGAACCACAGAAGAGGCACTTAATTGTCTGATCATGGAGCTTAAGAATGATTCCACAGGGCATGAGTATGTTGCAATTATTGCAGGAGCAGACGGTAAAGAGGCGTTATATAGTGGAATGACGGATATGATTAATTCTGCCAAGTAGTTGTTTTTCAGATGATAATTGTCCGATTTCGGTACAATTTCAATAAATATAACAATACATATTCAGGAGGCACAAAAATGATTCACATTATTACAGGAGATAAGGGAAAAGGAAAGACGAAGGCATTGATCAATAAGGTTAACAATGATGTAAAGGTTGTTTCAGGTACCGTAGTATTCCTTGATAATAATAATAAGCACATGTATGAATTAAGCAATCGTGTCAAGATGATCAACTGTACAAGTTACGGTATAAGTAAGCTGGATTCATTTATGGGATTTATCAGAGGTATAATTTCACAGAACAGTGATATTGAAAAGATATATATCGATAATTTTAAGACCGTTGCTTATGTTGGTGAATCACATATAGTAGAGGCGTTAGACGAGATAAAAAATATTTCAGATATGTTCAATGTAGATATAGTTATATGTCTGGCAACAGATGTAAATGGAGTGCCTGACAACTTTAAGGACTGTGTGATTGCTGCTCTATAGAAACGTATACAGAAAATGGTTGGCATGATGCATATTGCCAGCCATTTTCTTGTTTAAGAATGTAAAGACATCAATATTATTTTCAGTACAGACAGGAGATTTTTTATGGCAACCATAAAAAGAAGAAAAAAATTATCGGATCTTCAAATCCCGAAGTTTAAAGCTCCAGGATTTGGTGCAATTCTTTTTACCATTGTCTTCATATATATATTAATTATGATCATAAATTCTATCAATAGTACAGCTCCAGTGATCTTCACTGTTGAGCAGAGCTCATACGACACTGATTTTACTGCAGTTGGTCTGGCAATAAGAAAAGAAACACTCATAAATTCAAAAGTGTCTGGTATGCCATATTACTATGTAAGAGATGGACAGAAGGTATCAAAAAATGCCAATATATATGCCATGGATAGTTCAGGGTCATTTCAAAATGCAATGGAA
The DNA here is from genome assembly GCA_902461735.1 of uncultured Coprococcus sp. GTDB lineage: Bacteria > Bacillota > Clostridia > Lachnospirales > Lachnospiraceae > Coprococcus. The sequence continues at coordinate 62,435 of CABPYV010000003.1, read as the reverse complement.
GCTATACAATCTGAGGGGGTAGATATATTATCATCTGAAGATTATTCCACACTTAAAAATCAAATAAAGATGTTTAAGACAGGATTTTCATCCAGCAGCTTTGGAGATATGTATAGCTTTAAAACAAGTATAGATAATAAGCTTTTGGAATTATATGAAGAAAAAGTATTTGAACTTGCAGGCGGCACATCTTCATCAAATCTTTTAAATGCAGAAAAGGCCCCATTCAGCGGTTTGGTCACATATTATCAGGATGGATATGAGAGCATAACAAAGAAAGATATCTCTCCAGATCTGTTTGATAAAACCATTTATTCCAAACAGACTTTGAAGAGTGAAAAAGGTATAGAAGCAGGCAGTCCGGTATGTAAGCTTATTGATGATGAGAGCTGGGAGATAGCAATTCTGCTTACGAAAGACGAATATGAAAAAGTTACTAAAAATTCAATGATATCATATACAATAAATGATTCAAGCAGAACACTAACAACCGACTATGAAAAGCTCGAAAAGGATGGCAGTTATTATATTATAGTTTCTTTTAATAAATACATAGCGCAGTATGTAAATGAGAGATTTTTAGATATAAACTTTAGCTTTGAAGAGTCGAGTGGTCTAAAAATCCCACAGTCATCAATTGTAAAAAAAGACGCATACATGATACCTGTTGATTTTCTCACAAGTGGTGCAAATGACGCAGATCAAATATATTTTAATCAAATCAATAAGAATGGAGATGATTCACCGGAACTTATAAGTCCGCTTATATATTTTCAGGATGATAGATTTTGTTATGTTGATATGTCTGAGATTGACGCCAATGCAATTCTGAGGAAAATGGATTCCGATGAAACATTTTCTGTTGCGACTGCTGCAAGATATACGATGGACGGTGTTCTTTGTGTGACAAAGGGAACAGCGCAATTCAGGCGAATTGTTGTTAAAGTTTCAGGAGATGACTACTCTATAGTTGAGCCGGGGATTTCATATGGCATATCAAGATATGATAGGATACTTCTTGATGGATCATCCATGAATGAGGGAGATATGCTTAATTGATAAAAAAACGCCGGATAATATGTATAGGAGATGATAAAGATGCTTAAGGAAAACTACGAAGAAGTACGAAGAAAGATTGATGAAGCATGTAAAAGAACTGGACGAAATCCAGCTGATGTCACTTTAATTGCGGTCAGTAAGACGAAGCCCTTGTCAGATATTGAGGAAATAATCAGGGATACATCAGCGATTGATTTTGGTGAAAATAAGGTACAGGAATTAGTCGAAAAATATGAGAATGTTTCAAAGCCTGTGAACTGGCATATGATAGGGCATCTTCAGACCAATAAAGTAAAATATATTGTTGATAAGGTATGTATGATACATTCTGTCGACTCGCTAAATCTTGCAAAGACAATTGAAAAAGAGGCTTCGAAGCGTAACGTTACAGTTAATGTACTTATTGAAGTTAATGTGGCTCAGGAAGAGAGCAAATTTGGTGTCTCAGTTGATGAAGTATTACCACTTATAAATGAGATCAAGGATCTCCAACATGTACGTGTGAAGGGACTTATGACTATAGCACCTTTTGTTGATGATCCAGAGGACAATAGAGTCTATTTCCGTAAATTAAGGGATTTATCTCTTGACATACAATCGAAAAGCATTGATAATATTGATATGAGCGTCTTGTCGATGGGAATGACAAACGACTATGAAGTTGCCGTCGAAGAAGGAGCAACATTGGTAAGAGTTGGCACTGGAATATTTGGTGCCAGAAATTATAATATATAGATTAAAGGAGAACAATCATGGCAAAGGGTAGTGCAAAGAAGAGTTTTCTTGACTATTTTAAAATAACTGACTCAAATGACGATGACTTTGATGATGATATGTTTGATGAAGAAGAAGAGTTTGACAATGAATATGATGATCCGTATGATGAAGCTGACTATGACGGAGATGAGTCATATGAGGATGATGTTACACCAAGAGATGACAGAGAAAAGTCATCTCCATTGAAATCTTTTAATAAATATAAGAATTCACGAACAGCATCTGGTAACTCCTCAAGGCAGAAATCTTCTAGAAGCAGTCAGAATAGTAACGGTAAGCTTGTATCAATAAACAGCAGATCTGACAGAGATTCATATGATGACAGTGAAGTGTTTGTAATAAAGCCTGATGAGTTTGATGATGCTCAGATGATAATAGATCATCTGAACAGAGGGCAGATTATAGTGATCAATATGGAAGATCTCGATCTTCCAACAGCACAGAGAATTGCTGATTTCATAGGCGGCGCAAGTTATGCAGTAAATGGACTGTTTCAGGCTATTTCAGGTAATATCTTCCTGGCTACACCAAATGGCACCTATGTATCAGGAGATTTAAGGGAGGAATTGGCAGGAGGTTCTCTTGGAGGAGAGAATCTTACTAGTAAGGCAACATATTAATATATGTTATTTATGGGGGAATACATATGCTTACACCAGTTGATTTACAACAGAAAAAATTCGCACATGGAATGGGATATGCAAAAAAGGATGTTGACGCTTTTTTTGATAAAGTAGTACTCAGTTATACTGAGCTATATAAGTCTAATGCAGATCTTACTAATCAGGTTAAGACTCTTACAGACAGTCTTGTTCATTATAGAACTACAGAGTCTAAATTACAGAAGTCACTTATGCTTGCTGAGAAGAATGCTGAGGAGTCAACAAAGAATGCCGCTGATAAGGCAAGGCTCATCGAAAATGATGCTAAGATAAAGGCTAACAATATAGTTCAGGAAGCTCGAGAGGAACTGGAACGTATTGAGGGCAGTATAGATGGGATTAAACAGCAGTATAAGGATTATGTATGTGCTTTCAAGGCACTTATGGATTCACATATGAGTTTTCTTGCTCAAAATCCTATAAATGAGGAGATGGGAATTGAATTTGATGAAGTACTGCGTGAGGGTGCGTCATCAGAATCATATCAAGCATCACAAAGCAAGAATGCTGCCATGAATTCCTTCATGGGATCTTATGATGGCGATCCGCAGGGACGAGAGGAATCAACACTGGGATCTGGTAGTGGTTCCGCTATGGGCGATTCCACTTTAGGAGGCGCAAGTGGAGGCAATGTAAACAGTGATTCTTCAGTATATACTAAGAATCTTGGTGGAAAGTCATTTGTCAATCCATTTGGTAACTAGCTTTGTAATTATAATAATATCAGGGAGAATGTTAATATGGACAATCAACTTACAGTTCATCAGAATGGTGAACCAATTTATGACATTTTCTTTGCAAACGATTTTGATTCCCTGCCTGGTTTATTAGCCAGACAGGGAATTGCTGATAAGAGGGTTTGTATAGTCACAGAAAGTAATGTTGCTCCATTGTATCTTGAGGCTATAAAGAATCAGCTCAGAGGAAAATGCAAAGAAATTATATCAGTTATCTTTGATGCCGGTGAGGAGAACAAAAATCTCGATACGGTAAAATGCATATATGAAAAGCTTATTCAGGCCAGATTTGATAGAAAAGATATGCTTATAGCATTAGGCGGTGGAGTAACCGGTGACATTACAGGATTTACGGCTGCAACATATCTTAGAGGGATTGACTTTGTGCAGATTCCAACAAGCCTTCTGGCTCAGGTTGACAGCAGTATAGGTGGAAAAACAGGCGTTGATTTTGATTCATATAAGAATATGGTAGGTGCATTTCATATGCCTAAGCTTGTATATATAAATGTATCAACTTTGAATACCTTATCTGATGAGCAATTTGTATCCGGAATGGGTGAGATAATCAAACACGGTCTGATAAAAGATAAAGAATATTTCAATTGGCTTATGTTAAATAAAAAAGCTATACTTGATAAGAAACCAGATATTCTTATGGAGATGATACATGTAAGCTGCAATATTAAGCGTCTGGTCGTTGAGAATGATCCGACAGAGAAGGGTGAAAGGGCTTTGCTCAACTTTGGACACACATTGGGGCACGCCATAGAACGGTATCTTGATCTTAAACTTAGTCATGGAGCGTGTGTAGGAATTGGATGTTGTCTTGCAGCTAAGATATCCAGGGATAAAGGGGATATTTCACAGATGGATCTTGAAAAAATAGTATCTGCATTTGATCTATTTGGGTTCCCTACGTTGAAGGATTATCCGGTTGATGCTGAAAAGGTTATCGAATATACACGCAATGACAAGAAAATGGTTGGTGACAGAATAAAATTCATATTGCTTCATGATATCGGCGATGCATATATCAATATGGATGTATCAGCTGAAGATATGAAGAAGGCTTTTGCCTTTTGATTTTGATTTGATTTTGATTTGAATAGAAATAATTGAAGTTTTTGGAGATGAATGATATGAAGAAGCGAATTCTTTTTGCAATACTGGCTTCAGCTATTCTAATTTGCCTCGACCAGTTTGTTAAATATATAATAAACTCAACATTTAAAGTAGGAGAAAGTCTACCACTGATTGATAAAGTTTTTCAGCTTACATATATACAGAATCAAGGTGCTGCTTGGGGAAGTTTTTCAGGCAAAATTCCATTTTTGCTTATTATCACTATTGCAATTCTTATATGTGCTGTGTATGTGTACATACAGCTTGCAAGAAGACAGGACAACAAATATTTAGCACTTAGAATCGGTCTTATTTTCCTGATATCTGGTGCTATCGGCAATATGATAGACAGGGTCTTCAGAGGCTTTGTGGTGGATATGTTTGATTTCTGCCTTATCAATTTCCCTGTTTTTAATGTGGCTGATATATATGTAACCTGCAGCTTTATTTTTATTGCCATATTGATCATGTTTAAATATAAGGATGACGAACTCAGTGATATTATTCACAACAACGCCAATAAAACATCCGAAAAAGAAGAATAAAGCAATCCGATAAATGCAGAATATATAAAAGCCGATAAAGTATAGTTGATAGGCTAAAGTAGATAAAATAAAGTAGATAAATATAGATAGATAAACTACAAACAGATCTACAAATAGGTAAAATATAGATATATAAAATTAGAAAATTTAAATATGAATAGATGAGATGTAAATATCATGGAAGAATATAATATTGATGCCAGTGAGGAATGGATTGACAAAAGAATAGATAAAATGTTAAGTGAATATTTTGCGGACTATTCCCGTTCTTTTCTAAAAAAACTTTTTGATGATGGCTTGATAACAGTGAACAATAAATCAGTAAAGCCGAGTTACAAAGTAAAATCTGCCGATATGATAGATATATCGGTTCCAGATCCGGTAAATATAGATATAGCGCCAGAGAATATTCCTTTGGATATTATTTATGAAGACGATGATATTATATTGGTTAACAAGCCCAAGGGGATGGTCGTCCATCCTGCACCAGGACACTATGGTGGTACTCTTGTAAATGGTCTTATGTATCATTTCGGTGATTCGCTGTCAGGCATAAATGGTGAGTTTCGACCTGGTATTGTCCACAGAATAGATATGGATACTACCGGGGTGTTGGTAGTGTGTAAAAATGATTCTGCACACAGATCATTATCCGAACAGTTACATGAACATAGTATTACCAGAAAATACTATGCTATTGTTCATGGCAACATCCAGCAGAATGAGGGAACAGTTGATGCACCTATTGGACGAAGTCCAAGGGATAGAAAGAAGATGGCTGTCAACACACGGAATGGGCGCAGAGCAGTCACACATTACCGTGTTCTAGAGAGATTTGGAGGACGCTACACTTATATAGAGTGTCAGCTAGAGACAGGCCGTACACATCAGATACGAGTGCATATGGCATCAATCGGGCATCCAATCCTGGGTGATGATGTATATGGTCCAAAGAAATGTCCTTTTAAGCTTCAGGGACAAACTCTTCATGCGGGAGTTCTTGGATTCATCCATCCATCAACTGGTGAGTATATTGAATTTAAAGCGGATCTTCCGGAGTATTTCAAAGAACTTTTGGTGAAACTCAGATAACTGATCATAATAAGAAACCACGATGATATACAATATTGATAGTTTTCCCTATTGAAAATATTCTTATTGAAAATATTCCCTATTGAAATAAGGCAATCGCAATCCCATTGGCTTTAGACAATGGGTAGTTCACAGTGTTTCTAAATATAAAATCTATATATGTATATCTTAGTATAGACAATTAATGTAAAATGTGAACAATTGTCTATACTTTTTTATTTACACTTTATTGTATAAATGTTATAATAACACATATAAGATTTTAAGTATTTTGTACATAAATCATATATGATTGGTATATTAGACATATAAGTATTACAAGAAGATGGGAGTGGTTATTATGGCAGGAAAGAAGATAATTACTATAGGAAGACAGTTTGGAAGCGGAGGAAAGCAGATAGGTGCGGCACTCGCTGAAAAGATGAATATTCCATTTTATGATAAGGAGCTTCTAAAAGAAGCGGCAAAGGACAGCGGGATTTGTGAAGAGATATTTGACAGCTTTGATGAAAAACCTACAAACAGCTTCTTATATTCACTGGTCATGGATCCATATTCCCTAGGTTTTGGCAGTTCTACAGAGCTCCCACTAAATCACAAAGTATTTCTTGCAGCTTTTGACACGATCAAGAATCTGGCCGAGAAAGACGGATCATGCGTATTTGTAGGTAGATGCGCAGATTATGCGCTCCGAGATCTGGACAATGTTGTTAATGTATTCATATATGCAGATATGGATGATCGCGCTGCCAGAATTGCAAAGAAGTTTAATATCAGTGAGTCAAAGGCTAAGGATATGATTAAGAAAGAAGACAAAGCCAGAGCGTCATATTACAATTATTATACATCAAAGCGCTGGGGTGAGATGAAAGGGTATGATATATGTATCAACACATCTAAGTACGGTATAGATAAGACCATAGATTTGCTCTACGATATAGTGAATAATTATTGATAGGACATTTGATACACACTTATATTCAAAATTGATGAGGTAATCAGCTTTATGATATGTTTTATTTTGTACGTAAAGTCTGATTACCTCTTTTTACTTCTTTTTACTTTGTTATCTGGAACATTATGATCATGCTTTTTTATGTTATATCAGTATTTATATAGCAGACATTAAAATATAAACATTTTTAATGCCTCGACCATCCATCGATTCCAGCTCCCTCAATCGAAGAAAATATCCTGTCTTTTACATCTGGAACTCTTACTTTCAATTCATCTATTATGTCCTTGCTTTCCTGACGCTTTGTGACGCCATCAGCCGGACATGGGTTCTTACATATCGGAAGATTGTTCGCATGTGCAAAAGCTCTTATTTCGCCTTCTAGAGCGTATATAAGAGGTCTGATGAGCGTGACACCGGATTTATCAAGATGTGTTACAGGTGAGAATGTATGTATACGTCCCTCGTAGAGCATAGACATAAGAAAACTGTCTATTACATCATCTTTATGGTGGGCGTAAGCAATCTTGTTGCATCCAAGACTTGCAGCACAGTCATTGAACGCACCTTTTCTCATACGGCTGCAGAGAGAGCATGGGTTTGGCTCTTTTCTGTAATCAAAAACTATTTCTCCTATCTGAGTCTTACACACTGTGTACCTAACATCAAGAGACTCACAGTATTCCTTGAGTTTTCTTGTGTCAAAACCTCCAAATCCAAGGTCAACAGTTATGGCCTCAAGTTCAAATGGAACAGGGTAGAATTTCTTTAGTCTGGCCATTGCATACAATAACGTAAGGCTGTCCTTACCTCCGGATATTCCTATGGCAATGCGGTCGCCGGGACTGATCATATCATAATCAGTCACCGCACGTCTTGTATATGATAAAAGCTTTTGTGTTTTCATTTATTCGACTCCTTGTTAACATAAGTAAATTATTGTGAAGTAATTTTATATTAGGGTCTGTTGCTTACGGTTTTTTATTGCTTTGCTTGTTGTTATTGTGTTGCGAGGTATTGCTGTCTTGTGGTTTTCGTAATGTTTGTGTTTTTTCTAAATCTTCATTTACTATAGGCCGTTTTTCACGCAGTTGTACTTCATTTCTGTATCGTCTTTTTCTGTCCTCATCCATGTCTGCATAGTGCTTACGCGTTGTATTGACATCAGAATGTCCAAGTACGTCAGCGACAAGATATATATCATCGGTAGCTCGGTACAACTCAGTGCCAAATGTACTTCTCAGCTTATGCGGAGTTATATGCTTGAGTGGAACGGAGGTGAGAGAGTACTTCTTTACAATATTCTCTACGGATCTGACAGATATCCTCTTTAATTGTGATGAGAGAAAGAGGGCGTCCTCATGTCCAGATGCAGGAACAAGTTTTTTTCTTTCTTCAAGATAATTTATAAGCGCCTCACTTGCCTCATCACTGAAATATACAAATGCTTCTTTTCCGCCTTTTCTTATTATTTTTATGCGCATATTATCAAAGTCGATGTCGTGTATATCAATTCCAACACATTCAGATACACGCATACCAGTGCTGAGCATCAGAGATAAAAGAGCCAGATCCCGCACTTTATTCTTTTCGTGGTATTTTTTCTGGCGATCAGTCAGTCCATCGCCATATTCAACATTATCAAGAAAGTTTGCAACTTCATTCGGTTCCATACGAATGATCTTTTTCTCATGTATCTTGGGCATATCAACTTTTTCTGCAGCGTTGGAATCTATACGGTTATTCTTATATAGATAGGCAAAAAACACTCTTAAAGCTGATAATTTGCGCTTTAATGCCTGTTCCCCGTTCGTATATGTGCGACCATTTTTTTCATATAAACGAATAGCATCAAGATATTCTTCAATGTCTTCAGCTTCAAGCCTGCTGAGATCATCAGTTTTTATATCTTTAGGTGTTTTCCCCTTAAAACATGGGTTATGTTCACACAAAAATTCATAGAAGATTTTTATATCTCTTGCATATCCAAGTCTTGTTCGAGTGGATGTTGTATTTTCAATTCCACGAAATGCGATTGCAACATATTGTGGAAGCTCTGACAAAACATCTCTGAGCAATAATAGGTTGCTTTCGTCCATCTGTTTGCTATAGGCTTTTGCCATAGATGAAACCTCCTCGTAAAATAATTATTTTAAAAAAATTGATATTGCACATTATACATATTGCATTAATATATCTATAGTCAGGCCATTCTTGAACCTATATAATATAGTCATATATTATATAGATTATAGCATACATACTGTGTTTTTTCTATATATTTTTCGTAAAACCTGAGTTTTGCGAATAGATATATGCATCTAATAAGTAATACTATTTCATTCAAGTGTTATTCTTAAAGCGACTTTCTCACTATTTTATACTGGATTTTGCAGCATTAAACACCGTCTTGTTCGTAATGTAGTTTAAATTCTTGCACTTTCAAACATGTGTTTTCATGGCAAAAGGGAATAAGTTCTCAATATAATAAATTGAGTATGCAAGCTCAACACCTGTTAAGTATGCATACTCATAATTTGCTATTATTTAAGATCTGTTTTATAAATTCTGTTCTTAATTCTGTTCTTTTAATTCTGTACGTTAATTAAGCTCAGTCACTTTATAATAAGGTATAACCAGATTGCATCCTGCTGTTATAGATGATTCATCATCAAGTTTATTGATTGAAACAATCTCATCAATATATTCTTGCCTAGATGAATATTCATCTGTCATATACTCGTCTGCAATATCCCAAAGAGAATCCCCTTCTTCAATGCTTATACAGGTATAATACTTGGTACTGGCATTGGTTGCGTCTGCCTCTGAAGCATCTTTGTGAGTAATGGCCAGATATAATACTGATATCACTATGATTGTGATTATTATAGTTATCTTCTTGCTGCTTATCATATTGAAAAGTTTATTCATAAATCAATCCCTCCTGAACATATGTTTGTTTTTGCTTGTGTTTGTATTATATCGAACACATGTTTTTATGTCAATAGTTTATTCGAACATTTGTACGAAATGTCGTTTTATGTTTGCTTGATTGGATCCATCTCACATGTCTGGACTTATTATGCACTATCCTATGTCCATTTTTCCTCCCACCAGAACATTAGTTTGCAATATCAGAACATATGTGCTATTATAAAATATATATGAGTATCATTTGTATTGATATATAGTTGTGAACACTAAATAGTGCTTATAATATAGTACTTATAATATTGAAAATATTAGATTAATTAGAGTGCGGATTAACTAGAGTGTTAAATTAACTAGAATATCGAATTAAATAGCCACAGCCGGTACAATGTGCTTCTTGCGGTTGATAGAATATAGAATTAAATACAATTAAATAGAATATTAACTATAACACTAAATTAAATGGAGGATTTCGCATGGGAAAACGTATGGGAAAAGGAAAGATATCAGATAAACAGAATGAGATTCTTGAATATATCAAGGAGGAGCAGCTCAGCAAGGGATATCCACCTTCGGTGCGCGAGATATGTAAAGCTGTGGGACTTAAGTCTACATCGTCCGTACATGCGCATCTCGCCTCTCTAGAGGAGAACGGATATATAAGACGTGATCCAACAAAGCCAAGGGCTATAGAAATCATAGATGAAGATTTCGCCCTTTCAAGACGTGAGGTTATCAATATACCCGTTGTCGGTCAGGTTGCTGCTGGGCAACCTATTCTGGCTACGCAGAACATTATGGATTATTTTCCAGTGCCACCAGAGTACATACATAACACAAACAACCAGACTTTTATGCTCAGAGTTAAAGGCGAAAGTATGATCAATATAGGAATAAATGATGGAGACCTGCTTATAGTTGAACAGTGCTCTTCCGCTTCAAACAGGGACATTGTGGTTGCTCTTATAGAGGATGGGGCCACTGTAAAGCGATATTTCAAGGAGAATGGACATATCAGACTTCAGCCGGAGAATGATTATATGGATCCTATCATTGTTGAGCACTGTGATATTCTTGGAAAAGTTATAGGACTTTTCAGACAGATGTAATAACTTATAAGAGCCTTTTGTATAATGATTGATCTGTTATACAAAAGGCTCTTATTATCATCCAAGGATGTATAAAGTTAGTAGATATGTTTATCGGCATTCTGTTCTGCTATCTGTTTAAATTCTTTAAAGTGAGCCTGGAACAAAAGCACTACCTTTGGGTCAAATTGTTTGCCACTCTGGCTTACGATTTCTGTATATGCCTCTTCCATTGACCAGCCTTTCTTATAGTATCTGGCTGATGTAAGTGCATCAAATACGTCACAGACAGCCATAAGCCTGCTTATGTATGCTATCTCCTCACCTTTCATATGAAGGTAACCAGAGCCGTCCCATTTTTCATGATGTTCTTTGGCAATAGTCCTTGCAATCTGAAGAATCTGTCCAGGACATTTTGATAAAAGGGCATCTCCGTAGAGAACATGACTTTTCATGATTGCAAATTCCTCTTCTGTAAGCCTTGATGGTTTGTTGAGAATCTCCTCACTGATCATCAGCTTGCCTATATCATGCATCATGGCAGCCGTCGATAACATATCTACATAGTCATCGTCAAAGCCAGATGCCTTGCCCAGAACTTCCATGTATTTCGCAACTCTCTTGATATGTTCTCCAGTTGATTTGGATTTGCTCTCTGAGAGTTCTGCAAATGCATATATGAGCTCTTTCTGATTTGTCTTAACCTCCTCAGAATGTTCGATAACATTGTTCAACATAGATGAATTTCTTGATACTATAAAATATGATACGAACGACATAAGGAATATTGCAATTACACACGGAGCAATAAAGAGTATCATATTGTCTGCAAAATCAGCATGAACCGGAGGAACCACCAGATCACATAGACGATAATTTGCTATATCAGCTCCGAATACTCCCAGCGTAGACAAAAGAGCTGTATACAAAACCATAGTCTTGTTATAATACAGGGATGCAACAAGCATTGGAAATATCCAAACAATCATCGCCGTATATGATAATGTCGTGCTGAGTATAGTACATATAAGAACGGCAAGGGCTATAACTACATATTTTATGCTTTTACCCTGATTGTTTTTGAGCATATCAATGAAAACCGTTGGTGTCAGAGCCAGTATACAACAAATGCCCATGCAGGAACATAGAATAACAAAGTTGCACTGGCCTCCGATGTATGTGAAAACCCAGTAAAGAAGTATGAGTATGACAAATAGTCTCATACATTTGGACGCAATATGATTGATCTTGATATAATTATCGCTTAAAAGTCTGTTACTCTCCATTTTATAATCCCCAAATAATAAATCAGTCTAAACTATCTAAAGAAATTGTTTTCCCATCGTTCCATATCTTTTCAATGTTGTAGAATCTTCTGGATTCTTCTGAAAATATATGAACAATTATATCATAATAATCAAGTAAAATCCATCCACCTTCTGAGTATCCCTCCACTCCCTTGTGAACGTATCCTGCTTCTCTCATATTATCCTCAACATTGTCACAGAGTGCCTGAACCTGTTTCTTGTTTGTACCGTCTGCAATGACGATATAATCACACAATGTTGAGATCCTGCTTATATCTATTATCTTGATATCAAAGGCCTTCTTATCCTCCAACGCTGCATAGGCAATTTTAAGCATGGCCATTGAATCTTTTTTAGAGTTTGTTGTCAAGTTATTTTTCGAATCTGTCATATGGCTCCTCCCTGGATCGAATGTTTATATACCTATAATTTACGCTTTATATGCCGTTATATTGCGTTATTCTCATCTATTTGGCTGACATAGTAGTTATATGTCATGACGGACATTTCATCGGTGCTGCCACAGTTTCCACTGCTCAGATAGCTTAGAGTATTTCTGAGTATATGAACCACAGATACATCAATATCAGAAAAAGCCTCCCGGCGAATCTGTTCGATTTCTGGAAGCACCTTTCTGTTCGGTTCGATATAATCCGCAACGAACACGATCTTCTCAAGAAGTGACATGGCAGGCTTGCCGGTTGTGTGAAATTCTATGGCAGAAAGAATCTCCTCATCATCTACATCATATTTTTCACGGGCGTACAGAGCTCCAAGTTTTGCGTGAAGGAGCTCTGGGTTTTCAAATTCGACCTCACTGATAGAAAGTCCATACTTTTTACACTTGGCTATTTTGTCTTCTGGCGACAGACATTTTGCGCAGTCGTGTAACAACCCTGCAGTGAGGGCTTTTTCAATATTGGCACCGTGAATCATTGCCAGGCATCCTGATACATACTCCACTCCAAGAGAGTGTTCGAAACGTTTCTTTGTAAGTTTATTCTGAAGTCTATCTCTCATCTCAAGTCTGTTCATGCTCTCTCTCCTGTCTCATACAAATGATTCTGAAATATATAATCTTTTACGGCTACAGGCACGTCCCCATCAATAGGAAGCCCTGTTTTAACGTTCGCCCTTATCTGGCTTGAAGAAACATCATATTCGTGAATTGTCTCGGTAAGTATATCCGCATAAGGATATATGGATTTGAGATCTGCTATCTTGCCAGCAATGGTCTCAGCTGAAGTATCACTTCTTGTGGTGACGATAAGGGTCGCCAGACGAGCTATGACATCTGGTCTGCACCATTTTTCAAAATACATGACCGAGTCACCGCCCATTATAAAATACCAGTGAACATCAGGATGTAATGAATTAAGAGCTACAAGAGTATCTGCAGTATAGGTTATTCCAGGACGTTTAATTTCGAAGTCCGAATATTCAAGTCCCGGTATATCTGATATTGCAAGTTTTATCATATTTACACGATGATCGGCAGATATCTCAGATGGCGTGTCCTTGTATGCAGGTTTATTATTCGGCATAACAAGAACCTTATCCAAATCGAACTGAGACAAAGCCTGTACTCCAAGTTCGATATGTCCGTTGTGTATGGGATTGAAAGTCCCCCCCAATATACCGATGTGCTTAGAAAACCGTGTATCCATAAAACTCTCCTACTAATTCCAAATATAATGCAAAACAATGCAATATGATCTGATATCTTATTGAATCTCTTATGAATCTCTTATGGAAGTTCTATTTTCTTACGTTCCTTTGATTCCTTGTACAGAACAATCTTCCTTCCGATGACCTGTACGACTTCTGAATGAGTCCTCTCACTGAGCATGGAAGCTATCTCTCTTGGATCATCGAGGCAGTTCTTTAAAACTGAGATCTTTATAAGCTCTCTTGCTTCAAGAGCCTCAGCTACCGATGCTGTAAATTCAGGTGTGAGTGATGACTTTCCTATGTTGAGTATAGGCTGTGTAGTCTGTGCCAGCCCCTTTAAATATGCTCTCTGTTTGCTGTTCATTTATCATATCTGACTGCCACTAAAGCAGCCATCTCCTTTTCTTATTTTACTTGTAATAGTCAAATTCAAGGAAATACATTCTGACTGTATCTCCGTCAACACAGCCAAGTTCCTCAAGCTGTGTAAGAATTCCGTTGTCCTTGAGAAACTTTTGGAAGAAGTCAAATCCCTTTTCAGATTCAAGGTTGGTGTAACCGAGCATCTTCTCAATGCGAGGACCCTCAACGATGTATACGCCTTCCTCCTCGTCCGACTTTCTGACCTCAAATGGAAGCTCTGGATCATCCTGCATGGACAGGTCTATCTCAGGCTCAAATTCAATAATCTCTCGCGGCGATGCCTTGACAAGATCGTTGACATACCACAGGAGTTCATTTATGCCCTTTCCTGACACTGCAGATATAGGGAATATCTTATATCCCTGATCCTCCGGAAATTCCTCCTTCAACATCTCTATAACTGTCTCATATCCAATATCATCGAGCAGATCGACTTTATTTGCTGCTATGACCTGTGGTCTGTTCTCTATGTCTTTGTTGTATTTCTTGAGCTCCTCATTGATGACATGTATGTCGTTTATAGGATCTCTGCCGTCAACTGAGGCTGCATCAACGATATGGATTATAACCTTTGTTCTCTCTATATGTCTGAGAAACTGCAGACCAAGACCTGTTCCCTCCGATGCGCCCTCTATGATTCCTGGGATATCTGCGATAACAAATCCATTCTTGTCACCGAGATCCACAACTCCAAGATTTGGAACAAGCGTCGTAAAGTGATATGCCGCTATCTTTGGACGGGCATTTGTCACTCTGGCAAGGAATGTGGACTTTCCAACACTTGGATATCCCACAAGACCAACATCCGCGATGCACTTAAGCTCCAGGTCAACGATCAGCTCCTTGGCAGGCTGTCCTGGCTGGGCATACTTTGGAGCCTGCATGGTGGAAGTAACGTACGTTCTGTTTCCACGGCCACCGTGTCCGCCCTTTAAAAATACTACAGGTTCTTTCTTATATGCCATATCAAGTATGACCTTTCCTGTTTCTGAATCCTTTACAACAGTTCCAGGTGGAACCTTGAGTACTATGTCGGCACCGTTGCTGCCGTGGCAGTTCTTCTTGCCACCTTCTTCTCCGTCTCCGGCTCTGTATTTGGTTACGTGTCTATAATTAGTGAGCGTATTCATTCCCTCGTCGACAACAAATATGACGTCTCCGCCATTGCCCCCATCTCCGCCGTCAGGACCGCCGTTTGGCACGTATTTTTCTCTTCGAAATGAAACGTGTCCGTCACCGCCCTTACCTGATCTCACATATATTCTGGCTCTATCGGCAAACATACAATACCGCCTTTCTGTGTCAGATATTCTCTACCGAATATTCCGTGTCTTAATTCAATATCTTAATTTAATGTCTTAATTGTCTGTGTCAAGTTCTACAGATACATCTGCACACTATTTCATAGTATACCCTATATCTGCACTTTTGTCTGTAAAAAAAGACTGGAATAATAAAAATTACTCCAGTCTCTTGATAGTATTACTTATATATATCCAATATTACTCGTTAACTACTGGATAGATAGAAACCTGCTTCTTGTCTCTACCCTTTCTCTCAAATCTAACGATACCATCAGCTGTAGCGAACAGTGTGTCATCTCCGCCGATACCAACGTTAAGACCTGGGTGAATCTTTGTTCCACGCTGTCTGTAAAGGATGTTACCAGCCTTTACGAACTGACCGTCAGCTCTCTTAGCACCAAGTCTCTTGGACTCTGAGTCTCTGCCGTTCTTTGTAGAACCTACACCTTTCTTATGAGCGAAAAACTGAAGTTCCATCTTCATCATGTCAATTACACCTCCTTAAAGGTCATACAAATATAATCGCCATAGGATTCTTCAATTCCTGATATACCGATGACAAATGCCTGTATCAGAGTCTGTGCTTTGATATCAGGTGACTCCTTAAACATGAAATTCATATTGCCACTCTCCTGATCGCAATCTAATGTGAAATTCACATCTGAAAGTTCTTCAATAGAGTTCAAAATGGTTATCGCAATGGCAGACACTGCACTGCATACGATATCATGTCCCGGATCATCATAACCGGCATGTCCATTCGTCTTAAATCCTACATAATCCGAATTGCTGTTCTGATAAATAACTACATCAATCATGTCTTATAATCGATACAATCAATAATTAAGCGTTGATCTTCTTGATCTCAACCTTAGTATATGACTGTCTGTGACCATTCTTCTTGTGATAGCCAGTCTTTCTCTTGTACTTGTAAACAATAACTTTCTTAGACTTACCTTCACCAACTACTGATGCTGTTACAGATGCATTAGCAACTGCATCTCCACACTTAACGTCTGAATCAGTGCTTACTAAGATAACATCATCAAATGTTACTTCGCTTCCAGCCTCTGCTGCGAGCTTCTCAACCTTGATCACGTCTCCTTCAGCTACCTTGTACTGCTTACCGCCTGTTGCTATAATTGCGTACATGGTTAATACCTCCTTAATCAAACTCGCCAGTTTTGGTGGTGTCTGTTGACACACTTATACCTAACTGTGCGGCATACTCATATAATCTACCATTGGGGTGGTTATTTGTCAATAATTTTCTGATATATTTTTACAATATTTTTTACAATAATTTCCCCAAAAATTTTTTTTACTTAATTTTTCTTCTCAAAGAAACCTAACCACTAAAGAAACATTTCATGTAGCGGTCTTTTAAGTTTCTTTCTTGTAAGTTCGATAAGCCCTAGTTTTGTTATATCGACGTATTTTGCCGGAATCGGATCATCTGACAGCTCTTTTATGAGTACATCGCGAATCTTGTAAATATCATCAGGATTTTTCATATTGATAAAATCAATGACTATGATCCCGGACAGATTTCTGAGTCTTAATTGTCTGCAGGTCTCAATTGCTGCTTCAGTGTTAACCTTAAGCATATGTTGAGCCATATCCTTTCCTGAGACAGATTTACCTGTGTTGACATCCACAACCACCATGGCTTCTGTCTGTTGGATTATGAGATAAGCCCCCGATTTGAGCCATACCCTTTCTTTAAGTGCACCCTCAACTTCTTTTTTTAGATTATATATCGCCGAAAGTGGGCAGCTATCATCTGAATACAAAACTGCATTTATATCACTAAGTCCTTTTTTGTCAGAGTACTCACGAAATGCGTTAAATATATCCGGATCATCGGTCACAAACTCATCAATCTTCTGACTTCCGATCAAAGTAATATTTTCTATGTATTCGGGTGGATTCCTGAACAGACATGAAAAACATTTTCTTGTGGTGGCGGCTCTTAGAATCTGTGCGAGTCTGCCGACAAGGTCATTCAACTCTTTTTTTATGATGTCAGGGTCTGTGTCTGCAGCATTTGTTCTGATGATACACCCCATGCTTTCAGGAAGAGTTTCCCTTGCCAGTTTCTTCAGATCATCCCTGAGTTTTTTGCTGTTTATTTTTCCAGACACGCCAATCTGACTTCCTGTGTGGACTACAGAGTAATCGCCCCTGAGGGTAAGTTCGGAAGATCCCACCGGATTCTTCGTCTTGACAGCATCCCTGCTGATCTGTACGACCACTTCGTCACCAATTCTTAGCTTTGAATGATCCCTTCCATCTGCATATATGATGTCATTATCATCGAGGCTATAATAGCATGGAAGCTTGTCTCCGTAGTCGATAAAACAAGCATTTATATTGTCTACTATATTTGTAACCTTTCCCACATATATGTTGCCGAGAACGGTAG
The DNA here is from genome assembly GCA_902461735.1 of uncultured Coprococcus sp. Classification (GTDB taxonomy): domain Bacteria; phylum Bacillota; class Clostridia; order Lachnospirales; family Lachnospiraceae; genus Coprococcus. The sequence goes on along the minus strand of CABPYV010000003.1, from coordinate 44,334 downwards.
CATATTCAGACAGATTCAGATCTGTAACCTTTCCTTCGTGGATAGTAGCCTGAAGTATTTTATTTTCATAGTGTGTGACAACAAGTTTTCTCATAATTTACATATTTAATATCATAATTTTTTGAAATTTCAAATATGACTGATCATATATGAAATATATTCCTGCATGTGTCAAATAGTGGATTATCGACTGGTGTCAAAATGGCGTTCCAGCCTGATAAAGTGGCATGATACCGCCCTTAGGGGAATCCATGTATGTTTCAAGCCTGTGTATATGGTAATGAAACTGGTTATGTTCAATGCCAGAATACGAATAGAGTGCCTGCATGACAAGCTCCGGCTTCAGATTATATTCGCTTCCTGTCGAGAGAAGCATGTATATGGAGTCATCTCTAAGTTCACAGTCCATGATTCCCGGTTTAATATTCTCCTCACGTTCGCTTTTCTTGGTCTTTTTTAGTATCACGATCTCTTTTTGTTCCATGAAATCCTTCACACTGCCAAGCAATTTTGCCTTTTCTTCAAATTCAATGGAACACTTTTCCTCAAATGTGATCACATAGTCCGACGCAGACACAACTGACATAGAATTTTTAGCGTCATCCGGAAGAAGAACGCACTCTGTTACACGCATTTCATCGACAGAGACGGCATTCAGAGCATCGATCATATCCTCTGATGTTGTGACTGATTCGAATTCACCGTCAAAGTATTCACCGTCAGATGTTATCCCCATGGCAAGAGGTGCCGCAAATGAGATGATCTGGTGAGGGGAATATCCTTTTGAATAGCTTACATCAAGACCGGCTCTCCTTATCTCTTTTTGAAAATATCTCATAACATCAAGATGGCCTATAAATTTCAGATTGCCAAGCTTGGAGTATTTAATTCTTATTTTCAAAGCAAACACCTCCTCCAAATCTTGCTGCTCCACATCCAGAGCACTGCTGTCTGCAGTTAGGAGTCACCTTCTCATTCTGGGCATTCTCCCATTCTCTCTCAAGAAATCTCCTGGTGACCCCGATATCTATGAAATCCCACGGAAGGATCTCATCCACACTTCTGTCTCTGTATGTGTAAAAGTCAATGTCCAAACCATGCTTAGCCATGGCATTGTCCCATTTTTCCTTTTTAAAAAACTCTGTCCATGCATCAAATATCTGTCCTGATCTGTATACATCGTATATGACGTCACAGAGTTTCCTGTCCCCTCTTGCTAGAAGTCCTTCAAGTATGGTTATGTCTGCCTCGTGGTACTGGAATTTAAGGCTCTTATGGTTTTTCTCTTCGCGGAATCTATCTTTCACGAAGTAAGCTCGCTTCACGAATTCCTCAGGTCTTATCATCGGAGCCCACTGAAATGGTGTAAATGGCTTTGGCACAAAGTATGATGCAGAAGCTGTGACCATCACTCTGCCATTTCGTTCTTCTCTAGGTATATTTGCGAAGAACAGCTCTGTGATCTCCTCGGACAGATCCGCAATCCCGGCAATATCATCATATGTCTCCGTAGGAAGTCCCATCATAAAGTAAAGTTTTACCTTATCCCAGCCACCCTTGAATGCCTTCAGGGCACCATTCATGATATCTTCCTTGGTCAATCCCTTGTTTATAACGTTCCTGAGTCTCTGAGTTCCTGCCTCCGGCGCAAATGTGAGGGAACTCTTCTTGACATCCTGGATTTTGCTCATAACATCAAGTGAGAAAGCATCTATACGCAGAGATGGTAGCGAGATATTTACGTGCTCATTGTCCATCTTCTCGATGAGGCAGTCCGTAAGTTCAGGAAGATTTTCATAATCACTGGACGATAGACTGCTGAAGGTGATCTCCTCATGACCGGTACTTGCCAGCATGTTTTCGGCATAGCCTTTTAGCATATCTACATTCTTTGGTCTTGTCGGTCTATATATCATTCCCGCCTGACAGAAACGGCAGCCCCTTATACATCCTCGCATGATCTCCAGTACAACTCTGTCCTGAGTGAGCTTCATAAATGATACGACCGGCTTTTCCGGATATGTCACCTTGCTGTGATCCATAACAACAGTCTTTGTAACAGTTGCTGGGACACCATCGAATTTGGGACCGAAAAAGGCTATCGTTCCATCTTCGTGATATGTCACCTCATAGAGCTCCGGTACATAAAGCCCAGGTATATTTGACACTTTTATGAGAAATTCTTGTCTTGTCATGTCAGAGTGCTTATAGACCTTGTAAAGTTCAAGCAGCTCGTCGTATGATACTTCTCCTTCACCCATATAGAATATATCAAAAAAGTCTGCAATAGGTTCAGGGTTATAGGAGCATGGGCCTCCACCAATTACAAGTGTATCCCCTTTTTTACGATCCCTTGTGCGCAGAGGAATACCTGAGAGATCAAGCACCTGAAGAATGTTCGTGTAACACATCTCATATTGTAGTGTAATTCCCAGAAAATCAAAGTCTTTTATGGGATCCTGTGACTCCAGGGCAAACAGAGGTATAGAATGTTCTCTCATTTCGGCGTCAAGATCCGGCCATGGTGAGTACACTCTCTCACACCATGTATCTTCCCTTCGATTGAACATGTCATATAGTATCTGTATTCCGAGATGTGACATTCCAATCTCATACACATCAGGAAAGCACATACAGAAACGAACATCTATCTTATTCTTGTCCTTGATAACGCTGTTGTATTCACCGCCTATATATCTTGCAGGTTTTTCAACTTTCATCAGTATCTCATCGGGTAAAGCTAATTTTCTCATAAATAATTTCCTTAAGCAATTTTTTACATTTTTTCAGTTCTTTTTTCAGTTACAGTAAAAGAGATGCGCACGAAATACGGAAGTTCCGTGCGCATCCACTGTTTATATCTATTATATCGATATGCGTATGAAATATCCATAATCCATATACGCAATATCCATACACGATCAGAATTAGTTCTTGAAGCTGTGAATAGGTGCAGGGATACGTCCACCTCTGTTGACAAACTTATCACACGCAAATCTGTTTACCGGCATGATAGGTGCATATCCGAGAAGTCCTCCAAACTCGGCCTGATCCCCAAGACCCTTTCCGATGACAGGGATAAGTCTGACCGCTGTAGTCTTCTGGTTTATCATACCGAGAGCCATCTCGTCAGCTATGATTCCTGAGATAGTTGCAGGTGATGTGTCACCTGGTATTGCTATCATATCAAGACCTACGGAACATACACATGTCATAGCCTCAAGCTTTTCAAGAGTGAGAGCTCCTGCTGATACGGCATCGATCATTCTCTGATCCTCAGATACAGGTATAAATGCTCCTGAAAGTCCGCCTACATATGATGAAGCCATAACTCCACCCTTCTTTACCTGATCGTTGAGAAGCGCAAGTGCTGCTGTTGTTCCAGGTGCTCCGGCATACTCAAGACCAATCTCCTCAAGGATCTCTCCCACGCTGTCACCAACCGCAGGTGTAGGTGCAAGTGACAGGTCAACTATACCGAATGGCACACCAAGCATCTTGGATGCCTCCTTGGCAACAAGCTGTCCAACACGGGTGACCTTGAATGCTGTTTTCTTGATAGTCTCACAGAGAACTTCAAAGTTCTCACCTCTAACTTTCTCGAGAGCCTTTTTTACAACTCCCGGGCCGCTGACGCCTACATTGATAACACAGTCTCCCTCTGTCACACCGTGAAATGCTCCAGCCATGAATGGATTGTCATCCGGAGCGTTGCAGAAAACAACAAGCTTTGCACATCCAATGGAGTCATTATCCTTTGTGAGCTCTGCAGTCTTCTTGATCATTTCGCCGAGAAGCTTTACTGCATCCATATCAATACCTGTCTTGGTTGAGCCTACATTTATTGAACTGCAGACTTTTCCTGTTGTTGAAAGTGCCTCTGGGATGGAACGAATGAGAAGCTCGTCCGCAGGTGTCATCCCCTTGTTTACAAGTGCGGAATATCCACCGATAAAGTTGACACCTATAGTGTCTGCTGCCTTGTCGAGAGCCTTTGCTATCTTGACAAAATCGCTGCTTGTCTTGCAGACTGAACCACCCACAAGCGCGATAGGTGTTACAGACACTCGCTTATTAACTATAGGAATGCCATATCTTCTTGATATCTCCTGACCTGTAGACACAAGATCCTTGGCATATGTTGTTATCTTGTTATATATCTTTGTACATGTATCGTCCACATCTGTACCTACACAATCCAAAAGACTGATACCCATTGTGATGGTACGAACATCCAGATTCATGTCTGAGATCATCTTATTGGTCTCAATTACTTCATTTATGCTAATCATGTATATCCTCTTTTCCGTCTGTCAGACTGTGTATTATTAGATTCTGTGCATTGTCTCAAATATCTTCTCGTGCTGTACTTTTATCTGAACTCCGATCTCGTCTCCGATCTGACCAAGCTCTGAAGCGATGAGCTCTGTTGATTTTGATGACTCCTGAGTGTCAACCACCATCATCATGTTGAAATACCCTGCAACTATAGTCTGTGATATATCCAGAATATTGATCTGGTTGTTTGCCAGATATACACATACCTTGGCTGTGATTCCCACGCTATCCTTACCTACTACAGTTATGATTCTCTTCTTCATTTCATTTATCCTCCTTGTTGATGATGATATCTGTCTCTGCAGACTCATCCTTTTTACTCCTTAAAGTGCCTTCATGCCTCTATCGCGGCCATAGGCACATCCCTTTTGGCAACAGCCAGACCAAATTCCCTTACATCATTTGTAAATGAATTGTTCTCAAGTTCCAGCCTTACTGTTTCGTATGCCAGTTCTTCAAAATTGTTTTCCTTGCTCAGATGCCCCAGTAGGATCCCTCTTACATGGTTATTTAAAAGTTTGTAAATGAGCTGTCCTGACAGTTCATTTGACAGATGCCCGTAGTTTCCGAGTATACGTCTCTTTAGATAGTATGGATATGGTCCTGCCTCAAGCATTCGCACATCATGGTTTGCTTCAACTACCATTATATCTGAGTTGTCAAGTTTATTTACTATATAATCATTGAAATTGCCCATATCTGTTGCTATGGACACCTTTTTACCATCACCGTACAGGCTGTAACATACAGGATCCGCAGCATCATGCCAGATTGACGAAGGATCTATAGTTATGTCTTTTATGGATATCTTCTCATCTGGCCGAACCTCATGGAACAGACCCTCATCTATGTTTCCAAGTGATGACATGTTCTTCATCTCTGCGATGGTTCCGGACGTGGCATATATAGGCACACCGTGTTTTCTCGCAAGTACACCTATCCCTTTTACATGGTCTATATGTTCGTGAGTTACCAAAACTCCGTCCAGCTCCGAAGGTTTAAGTCCTTCATCCTTTAAAGCTGTCTCAACTCTCTTGCAGCTTATGCCTGCATCAACGAGAAGGTGTGTACTGTCATTTCCAACGTAATAGCAGTTTCCACTGCTGCCGCTTGCTATGCTTAGTAATTTCATATCATGTTCTTCTTATCTGTGTATTATATATTATTTATTGTTATCCGGGCTCCACGATCTCAGATCCATGTGACTGTAATATCTCCTGTCAAATCCCTCAAATTCTCCGAGATTGATCGCAGTAAGAGTCTCTTTAAACTCATATATTCTATCAATAAAAGTCTCATCAATCAAGCACTTATGTGCACCATGAAGTGATGTGTTGCCGGCAAATTCTGCTTTTTCCTGAAAACTTTCGGGAAATAGGCCTAAACTCACAGCGCTGGATATCCTCAGACTACAGCCAAATCCACCGGCAAGATATACTTTTGAAATATCCTGGTCACATATACCTGCAATATCCATAAGGGATTCAATACCTGCACATATCGCTGCTTTGGCGAGCAGGAAGTTCCTTATCATATCCATATCAATGACCACGCCACCGGCAAGTCTGTATCCATTCTCCAGATATTGATCTGCAAGTACGCCGTCATCACTTACGATATGTAGCATATTGAGTCTGTCAAGCAGATCGAAAGCGGTTGTCGGCGCAGCTGTTCCCCTTTTCAGCATTCCTTCAAATGCAGGGCCGCATGCACAGGAAGTTGCGTATCCAATCCCCTGTTTTGCCAGGATCAGTTCTCCGTTTGTTCCAAGATCTGCAAAGAGCTGATATGAATCTGATCTGTCTATACCGCAAACTAAAGCTCCACACAGCGCATCAGCCCCGACAAACGCACTAAGGTTAGGCAGACATGTGACACTTATATCAGGAAAAGCGTCATCACTTGAAAAGTCATCAACTGAAGCTTCGTCACTTGATATTACACCAAAGAAATCTTTGCCGGACATTGTTTCAGCATCAGAATTGCTGATGATAAATGGTGCATGACCTAGATTGTCAAGAGTATACCCTTCCAAGATTGCGTTCATAGTCGTGTTGCCAGATACGACCACACGTGATATACCTTCAGTACCATCAGCCATATCATGTAAGCCGCACGCAAGTTTGTGAACCACTGCTTTTCTGAGCTTGAGTAGGCCATCGTCAGTCGAACCAACCCTGATTCTTGATATTACATCACTGCCATATTCTATCTGAGGATTCATGAATCCTCGTCTATCTACCGTGACTCCATTTGTCATGTCGACCAACTCCATTGCAATGGTTGTCGTACCGAGGTCAATTGCAGCTCCAAGACGATTTTTCTGCGTGGCAGAGTCAACCTGCTTGTCATTCTCTAACGTCACATCCGTCTTTGCAGGTATGTCGTTAGAGTCATTTTCTTGTGCATATGAAGTAAGTATTGGTATGCCATCACTGCAAACAGTGACCGCAATATCGCGTGTCACTGTGTATCTGCAGCTTTTTACAGTGCCTTCATCCGTTATATCCACCATACAGCGTTGACATGTCCCTCGTCCTCCGCAGTTCCCGCTGAAGACATAGCCAGCACTACTGAGCACCTTAAAAAGATTGTCGCCATGTCTGCACCTGATAGTTTTATTTTTATTTACTGTTAATGTAATTTTCTTGATTTCTTTGTTATCTTTATTATCCTTGTTATCCAAATTAATTATATATTCCCTTTGTCATTACTTCCTTTGGCTTGTAACCCTTATCGGCAAGTGTATTTATGATAAGCTGCTTGTGCTCAGGTCCAAATGCCTCCATGGTTATGACAAGCTCAACAGCCGAATTTCTGTTGATAGAAACAAACTGATTGTGTTCAAGCTTGATCACATTTCCCTGAAGATCAGCAATTACTTTTGAGATATTCATAAGCGCACCCGGCTTATCAGGAAGAAGTGTTGAAACTGTAAATATCCTGCTTCTTGCAATAAGACCATGCTGTACCAGTGATGCAAATGTGATCATATCCATGTTGCCACCTGACAATATGCTTACAACCTTTGCACCTTTTACGTCAAGGTGCTTGAGAGCAGCAACCGTGAGCAGACCGGAGTTCTCAACCAAAAGCTTGTGATTTTCTAGCATGTCGAGGAATGAAACGATAAGCTCATTGTCCTCGACAGTTATTATGTCATCTATATTCTTCTGGATATATGGGAATATCTTGCTTCCAGGTGTCTTTACGGCTGTACCATCTGCTATCGTATCTACATACGGAAGGGTTGTAACCTTCTTATTCTTAAGAGATACCTGCATACAGTTCGCACCTGCTGGTTCAACACCGATAACCTTTATGTTAGGATTCATCATCTTGGCAAGAGTTGAAACTCCTGTTGCCAGACCGCCTCCTCCGATAGGAACGAGTATGTAATCCACAAATGGGAGTTCCTTTATGATCTCCATAGCTACAGAACCCTGACCTGTAGCAACATCAAGATCGTCAAATGGATGGATAAATGTATATCCCTTGTCCTCTGCAAGCTCAAGTGCATATGCACATGACTCGTCGTAGACATCTCCGTATAATATAACCTCTGCACCATACGATTTGGTTCTGTTTACCTTTATAAGCGGTGTGGATGAAGGCATAACTATAGTTGCCTTTACACCATATGCCTTTGCAGCGTACGCCACGCCCTGAGCATGATTTCCTGCGGAAGCTGTGATCAACCCTTTCTGTCTCTCCTCATCAGAGAGTGTGCTTATCTTATAGTAAGCTCCTCTGATTTTGTAAGCTCCAGTCTTCTGAAGGTTTTCCGGCTTGAAATATACTTTATTTCCTGTTATGCCACTGAAATAATCACTGTATATAAGCTTTGTTGGAAGTACAACTTTCTGGACAAGTTCATATGCCTCCTCAAATTTTGCAAGTGTCAGTTTGTCGGTAGTCTTCTCTTCTGCCATTTAAAAATGTCTCCTTATATGTTATTTCCATATTTTATAATTAAAAGCTGATTACTCTTCCTCATCAATGAGCATATCTATCGCTGAACGATCCTCATCAAAATCAGCAAACAAAGCATTTACATACGCCTGAGGATCAAATCTCTGGAGATCTCCAATCTTTTCTCCAACACCAATGAATTTTACAGGAACGTCAAGCTCTGCCTGTATAGCTATAGCAATACCGCCCTTTGCCGTACCGTCAAGCTTTGTTATGACGATACCGTCAAGCTCGGTCACATTGCTGAACTGTCTTGCCTGTTCAAGAGCGTTCTGTCCTGTTGTTCCATCGAGGACGATGAGTGCTTCGACATTCGCCTCAGGATAGTCGCGGGTGATTATCCTTCTCATCTTGGCAAGCTCATCCATGAGATTTTTCTTGTTGTGAAGTCTTCCGGCTGTATCGACAAGAAGAATATCGGTATTCCTTGCCTTTGCAGCAGCCACGGCGTCATACACAACGGCAGCAGGATCTGCACCTTCGTTGTGTGATATTATATCGACCTGTGCTCTGTCAGCCCATGTCTTGAGCTGATCGATCGCTGCAGCTCTGAATGTATCAGCGGCAGCCATGAGGACTCTCTTGCCCCTCTGTCTATACTGCGCAGCAAGCTTTCCTATGGTTGTCGTCTTTCCAACTCCGTTTACACCTATAACAAGTACTACTGATTTTTTGTCCTCAAAGTCATACGCGGTCTCATCTACAGACATCTGATCCCTGATGATATTGATAACCAGTTCCTTGCAGGCCGCAGGCTCCTTTATATGCGAATTCTCGACTCTTTGCTTAAGATCTTCGATAACTTTTTCTGTTGTCTCATACCCCATATCAGCCATAATGAATGTTTCTTCCAAATTCTCATAAAAGTCATCATCTATATGGGAAGCGCCAAAAACATCTGCAAAACTTTCCACAATGCTATTTCTGGTCTTTGTAAGTCCCTCTTTCAGTCTTGCAAAGAATCCCTTTTTTTCTTTTTTGCTCTTCTTATCGCTATTTTCTACGTTGCTTATTTCTTCAGCCATATCATACCTCCTGTCCCATTAACATATAATGTAAATAACTTTTTGTATTTTTATTGTTATTATCTAGATTGTTACTTGTCCAGATCATTCTCTATCAGATTTACAGATACAAGTGTCGAGACACCCTTCTCCTGCATTGTAATACCGTAAAGTATATCAGCGGCCTCCATAGTACCCTTTCTGTGAGATATAACTATGAACTGTGTATCCTTTGTGAGCCTGTTTAGATACTGGGCAAATCTTCTTACATTTGAATCATCAAGAGCAGCCTCTATCTCATCCAGAAGACAGAATGGGGAAGGCTTAAGGCTCTGTATCGCAAAGAGCAAAGCTATGGCTGTGAGCGATTTTTCTCCACCGGATAGCTGCATCATGTTCTGAAGCTTCTTTCCTGGCGGCTGTGCAATTATCCTTATTCCTGTCTCAAGAAGATCGTCTGAATCTACAAGTTCGAGAGCACCACGTCCACCACCAAAAAGCTCCTTGAATACCTTATCAAACATGATCTGTATCTCTTTAAATTTCTCTGCAAACTGTTGCTGCATGTTTTTTTCAAGCTCAGCAATGATATTTACAAGATTCGTCTCGGCGCTTACGATATCGTCGTGTTGTGCCTTTAGGAATTCATATCTCTCAGACACTTCCTTATAATCATCGATGGCATTTACATTTACATCACCGAGGGACTTGATCTTAGCCTTAACGGCAGTTATTTCTTTCTTGAGTGCTGGGAGCTCTGGTAGTTTTTCGTCTCTGAGTTCCTTTGCAGCACTGTAAGTTATCTCATATTCTTCCCACATGTAGCTGCTGAGTTCATCAGATTTCTCACTGCTTTTTTCTATTATTGCTGTAAGCTTGTAAGAATCCTTTTCCAGTCCTGCTATCTTCTCGGATAATTCCTCACGCTTGGCAAAGAATTCTTTGTGGCTTTGCTGAAGCTCTTCACGTTTAGCCGAATATTCAGATACTTTATCCTCATTGTCTGATATCGCACTGGTTTTAGCATCTATATTACTTCTAATTGATTCTATATTGTTTTCAAGTTCTGTTATCTCTGCAACAGAAGTTTCAACTCGGCTTGTGAAACTCTCCAACTCAATTCGGTGCTTTTCAAGTTCAAGATTTATTCGACTTATATTTTCTGATATAAAATCATCTCTCTGCTTGATGGAATTGAACTTTATCATAAGTTCCGAAACTTTGGCATTTGCCGCAGCAAGCTTATCCTTGTTCTCCTGACTGTGACTTTCCAGTTCGTCAACCCTTGCCTCAGCTTCAAGTCTCATAGCCTCATGCTTTTTATTGTTGTCCGCAAGAGAATCTTTATTGTTATTTATCTCAGCTATCTGGTTGTTGAGTTCCGCCAGCTCTTTCTCTATAGATGCCGTCAGCTTTTCTGATTCAGCGAGTTTTTCTTTCACCTGATCCAGGCTCATTGTAAGAGTATTCTTTCTGAGATATGCCTGCTGAAGCTCTGAATTATAATTGTCTACATCCTGTCTCAACTGTTCTCTGGATGTTTTCAGCTCTTCGTCAAGCTTTGCAGCTCTTGCAGCGGTGCCTTTGAGCAGTTCTATCTGTTCTTTGAGTTCATCAAGCTCTCTCTTACGTCCAAGAAGGTTGCTTGAATTTCTGAAAGCTCCACCGGTAAGTGAACCACCTGGGTTAATGAGTTCTCCCTCTATAGTAACCAGTCTGAGTGATTGATTGTTTTTTCTGGCAACCGCCAGTGCGTTGTCGATATTGTCGACTACAACAATCCTGCCTAAAAGATTTCTTGCAAGCATAGTGAACTTTGGGTCAACCTCGACGAGGTCAGATGCAACACCTATCACGCCCTTTTCTTTGAGGACTTCATTCCTTATAGAACCGCGATCCGTTATCGTATTAAGTGGAAGAAATGTTGCTCGGCCTAGTTTGTTGCTCTTAAGATAAGAAATCATTCTCTTTGCAGTCGAATCATCCTCCGTGACGATATTCTGTATACTGCCACCGAGAGCAGTTTCCACAGCAACTTCATACTGCTGTTTAACCGTGATTATATCTGCGACAACTCCTATTATTCCAGGATTGTGCTGTTTCTGTTCCATCACACGTCTGATACTGTTACCGTAGCCGTCATAGCGTTCAGTGATATTGCGGAGTGCCTCCATCTTGGATCTGGTTGCAGAAAGCTTCTCATTTGTGTTATGTATGAGTTCTCTGTTGGTCTTGTTTCGGCTTTGATTGTCCTCAAGCTGTGTGGTCGCGTTGTCCAGATTATCGAGTATACATTTTACGCTTTCCTCAAGTTCGGAAAGCTGACTGCTCAGATCTTCAAATTCCTTTCTGTCTCCTGCATCGTCGCTCTTTGACTGTAAAAGTCTCTGGTTAAGCTGAGTCTTTCGAAAGTTGATATTCTCAAGCATGGCATCGTATCTTCCGACTTTGGCCTGAAGGTTGCCGCTCTCGTGCATATATTCTATAATATCAGCTTTGCAGTCCTCTATCTCTTTTTGACATTCCTCTATGTATCTTGATATGTCCTCACTCTGCTTCTTTGCATCCCGAAGAGCTGTCTCTACATCAGAACTTGAATCATCAAGATTGTCCTTCTGTGACGTATATTCTGTCAGCTCTCGTTCGCTGGATTCTATCTGCGCGGTAATCCTGTCTATCTGCTCATGGATATTCTTGTCATTCATCTTCAGGGTTATGATCTGCTGGTTTATAACATTGATCTCACCCTCCGCACGTTCCTTGGCAAGTCTGTTCTCATGTATCTCATTCTTGGCAGCTTCTATGACAGAATTCAGCTGTTCAATAGTATTTTCAATCTGCTCATACTCTTCCTTTGTCTGCTCATAAACCTGCTTATTCTCATCTATATCATCGTTTACTATCCTGAGTCTTTCCTGATCACGTTCAAGCTCAGACCTAAGCTTCTCTATTTCAAGAAGAAATGCATTGACATCAAGATTCTTGAGTTCGGATTTGAATGCAAGATACTTTCTTGCAGTCTCGGACTGCTCCTTGAGTGGGCCAACCTGTTTTTCAAGTTCCTTCAGGATATCATTCACTCGGCTCAGATTGTCTCTCTCATCTGCAAGGGCTTTTTCTGTTGCAGCCTTATTTTTCTTGAATTTCACAATTCCAGCCGCTTCATCAAATAGCTCTCGCCGCTCTTCTGGTTTACCATTGAGGATTTTTTCAATCTGACCCTGTCCGATGATGGAATATCCCTCTTTTCCAATACCTGTGTCAAAGAACAGGGAATATACATCTTTTAGTCTGCTCACTGTTCCATTTATGAGGTATTCCGATTCGCCTGAACGGTATACTCTTCTGGCAACAGTAACTTCGCCGTAATCTATAGGAAGACTATGGTCGCTGTTGTCAAGGGTTATTGCAACATATGCGGATCCCTGAGGCTTACGGAGCTGTGTTCCGGAGAAAATGACATCCTCCATCTTTGAACCTCGAAGGCTCTTGGCACTCTGTTCTCCGAGAACCCATCTGACAGCATCGGCGACATTACTCTTACCGGAACCGTTAGGACCGACAATACATGTGATGCCATGATTAAATTTAAAAACTATCTTATTGGCAAATGACTTGAAGCCATTTACCTCTATACTCTTCAAATACATATGTTAATCCTGCTTTTTTCTAAATTGTAACAATGTCTTATAGGCGGCCATCTGTTCTGAGGTCTTTTTGTTGGGTCCCTCACCTCTGGCCGTGACTTTGCCATTGATAACTGCATCCGATACAAATATCTTGTTGTGTTCCGGACCTCGCTCCTCTATAAGTTCATAGCAAAGCTGCCTGCCATGCTTCTGGCAGAATTCCTGAAGCGTTGATTTTGCATCATAAAAGAGGGATTTGGTCTCAACATCATCAAGGAGAAATCGGTGTACAAACCTTTTTGCCGGTTCAATCCCCCCATCAAGGTACATGGCGCCAAGGACTGACTCAAAGAGATCACACAATATTGATTTTCTCTTTCTACCTCCGGTCAGTTCCTCCCCCTTGCTGAGACGGACATAATCTCCGTAGTCAAGACTCTCAGATATCTGAGAGAGGGTAAATTCACATACCAGACTCGCCCTAAGTTTTGTGAGCCTTCCCTCCTCGTACTCTTTTCTCTTGAGAAACAGATATTCGCTCACTATATATTCAAGGATCGCGTCTCCAAGGAACTCAAGCCTCTCATAGGAATCTGTCTTGTTCACCTTTAACTCATTTGCAAATGATGTGTGTGTCAATGCTGTGATCAGCAAATTTATATCTTTAAACTGGTATCCGATCTTTTTTTCAAGTTCATCATAATTTCTATTCATGCCTGCCATTATGCCTGTTCCTCGCTGATCTTTTCAGCAATCTTGGCATTTACACCGGTCTCACTGAAACTTATACACTGGAATATAGCACTCTTAACCTCTTCGTTGTGTGAGTTACCATGAATCTTTACCACCAGGCCTTTGAGACCTAAGAGAGGTGCTCCACCCTTTGTCTTGGCATTGAATCTTTCTTTGAGTTCGCCGAGTGAACCCTTTATCAGCGCTCCGCCTATCTTAGATTTAAATGAAGACATAACGGCCTTTTTGATCTCACCGAGAAGCATCTTTGCAAGACCCTCATAGAGTTTCAAGATGACATTTCCCACAAATGCCTCACACACGATGACATCCGCTGCACCGTTTGGTATCTCACGAGCCTCTATACTTCCTATGAAATTGATATCCTTGCACTCTTTGAGAAGTGGATACGTCTCTTTTACAAGGGCATTTCCCTTCTCCTCCTCATCACCGATATTGACTATCGCAACGCGGGGCTTTTCGATCTTTTCGATATTCTCCATATATACTGTACCCATCTTGGCAAACTGAACGAGATGTTCTGGTCTTGCATCAACATTCGCGCCACAGTCTATGAGCAGTGAATATCCCTTGGTTGTAGGGATGAGTGGTGCAAGAGGTGATCTCTTAACCCCCTTTGATCTTCCTACAATGAGCTGGCCTCCGGCAAGTATAGCACCTGAGCTTCCAGCTGATATGATAGCATCAGCCTCGCCGTTTTTAACCATGTTCATTCCGACTGTGAGTGATGAATCTTTTTTGCTTCTGATAGCCTGTACTGGTGCATCATGACAGGTTATCTCCTCTGTGCAGTTCTTTATCTCTATCTTGGAAGTGTCGTATGTATACTTGGCAAGTTCTCCCTTTATCACAGCCTCCTTACCGGTAAGTATTATATGAGCTTTTGCGCCTTCATTTACAGCCTCAACAGCACCTCTGATTATCCATTCAGGTGCATAATCTCCACCCATAGCATCTACAACTATTCTTGTGTCTCCCATATCTGATTCTCCTTTTTGTATATCAATTATCACAAACAAATTGTTTCGTATTTATATATGATGCTCCATGCCCTGCACATAGATCTAAAAAAGGGCATAAACACACAAAGTCATTATATATTTCCATAAAGTCAAAGTCAAATGATTACCAAAACAAAAATAAAAACATGGTACATAGAATAAAAATTCTATATACTAGGGTCATGTACCTCGTTCCCACAGATGTCAAGTCAAATGGCAGAACATACAAAAAGCCCACAGCAGATAATTCAAAACTGCTGTGGGCTTTTTACGCTCAAGTTGATCAAATTATACTTGAAATTACCAAGTAAAACGCATATGAATGCATAAATCAATTGGACTAAATTCGGACTATTCATATAGAATGGGATTGAGCAAAAATTGCTCAATCCCTTGATTCTATAGCACATTTACTTACTCAGCAACTGAGATAATCTCTTTCTTGTTGTATGAACCGCAGTTCTTACAAACTCTGTGTGGAACCATTAACTCGCCACACTTGCTGCACTTAACTAATGCTGGTGCAGACATCTTCCAGTTAGCTCTTCTCTTATCTCTTCTTGCCTTTGAGCTTTTATTCTTTGGACAAATTGACATTATTCACACCTCCTCAATTCTTTAAGATGTTATCAAAAACTGATAATCTAGGATCAGGAACAAAATCATCACAGTTACATGTACCATGATTCAGATTCGTTCCACACACCTTACATAGTCCCTTGCAATCTTCTCTGCAAAGAATCTGTATTGGAACTAAACCCATCAGCTCCTTTTTCAAAAGTGCGTCCATATCGATATTACAGTCTTCAAAATAGCTTAACTCATCTATCTCATCTACCTTATCAGAATTCAAAACGGAAGTATCAATAATTGTATTGATGTCTACATGAAAGGTTCTTTCGAATCCCTCCAAACATCTATCACATACAAGTTCCATGACAATATCAGTACTGCCACATACCTTTACTTTGTTCTTACCATCATTGATCAGCTCAAGTGAAAAATCATCAGCCTGTCCAATACGATAATCCATTCCCTTAAATTGGAAACTGTCAAAGCCAATATGAACTTCTACGCTTTTAGTCAATCCTTCAGTGGATAAAATCTCAGATAAATCAATTAACATAATATCTCCTAAAAATCGCACATCTGCTATTATACATATGTGTACATTTATTGTCAACAACAAAGTGTAAAAAAATCATCGAAAAATATATATAAATTTCATACAATTTCTGATGACAGTCATCTTGTATCATGATAAATTATTTCGATACCAATTCAACAGTCTCACGTGCTATCGCAAGCTCCTCATTAGTAGGAACAACCCATACCTGAATCTTTGAAGAATCAGTCGAAATCTTTGTCTCGTCTCCACGGACCTCGTTCTTCTCTTCATCGATATCTATCCCCATGAACTCTAGTCCTGTAGTTGCCATTCTTCTGACATATGGGTTATTTTCACCTATTCCAGCTGTAAATGCTATTGCATCAAGACCGCCCATAGCTGCAGCATAAGCACCGATATATTTCTTTACGCTGTAGCAGAATACGTCAAGTGCAAGACGACATCTGTCATTGCCATTCTTCATTCCAGCATCAAGATCTCTGAAATCACTTGATACACCTGAAAGGCCGGATACTCCTGACTTTTTATTAAGTATTGTTGTGATCTCTTCCACAGACTTGCCTTCCTTGCCTGCGATGAACTCCAGTATAGCTGGATCTATATCGCCGCTTCTTGTTCCCATAGGAAGTCCTGCAAGAGGTGTAAGTCCCATGGAAGTGTCGACAGATTTGCCGCCATCTACCGCTGTGATACTTGAACCATTGCCAAGATGACATATGATCATCTTAGTATCCTTTATGTCTTTGCCGATAAGCTCAGCAAGCCTTTTGGATACGAAACTATGGCTGGTTCCGTGGAAACCATATCTTCTTATTTTATAGTTCTCATAATATTCATAAGGAATAGCATATGTGTAAGCTTTATCTGGCATAGTCTGATGAAATGCTGTGTCAAATACAGCCACCATAGGTACACCAGGCATATGGGACTGACATGCCCTGATACCGATAAGGTTGGCTGGGTTGTGAAGAGGAGCCAGATCATTACACTCTTCTATAGCCTCCATGACCTCATCTGATATCACTACAGAATTGGCGAATTTCTCACCGCCGTGAACGATTCTGTGTCCAACCGCATCTATCTCAGAAAGTGAAGTTATCGCTCCTTTTTCCTGATCAAGAAGTGCATCAAGTACATATTTTACCGCAGCATTATGTTCAGGCATCGGAACATCCACAGTATATTTATCCTTTCCCATGGTCTGATGAGTAAGTCGTCCATCAATGCCTATTCTTTCGCATAAACCTTTTGCAATAACTGCTTCTGTATCAGAGTCGATGAGCTGATACTTTAATGATGAACTTCCACAATTAATTACGAGAACTTTCATCTCTAATACCTCCTGTGTTCAGATATTTTCTTTCATTTAATCCTATATTTAAGTATATATGAATGATTGATTTTTTCAATATAAAATATCAGACCAATGTTCATATAAAAATCATGTCTGACACAAATAAAAGAGATACAGTCACCATAATAAAAAATCGTAAAGTATCATGAACCGACCATATCTCTTTTATTTGTATGTAATTACAGTAAATCTGACAATTAACGCAATCCTAATGCAATCTCATAACAATTCTCTTGCATTTTCTATCACTTGCATTTTCCGTCTTTTTCTTTCTTTTTCTATCTATTTTTTTCTATCTAGCTTTTTCTATCTATCTTTTCCTATCTTTCTTTTGGAGTGACCTTCATAAGACCGGCTTCCTGAGCCTGAGCCTGGATAGCTGTAATAGCGACAACACCAACGATGTCATCTGCCACACATCCTCTTGAGAGGTCGTTTACAGGTTTTGCGATACCCTGTGTTACCGGACCGTACGCATCTGCCTTTGCAAGTCTTTGTACAAGCTTATAACCGATATTTGCCGCATCAAGATCTGGAAATACAAGTACATTCGCATGACCTGCCACCTTGCTTCCCGGAGCTTTTGAAGCTGCAACTTCAGGTACGAGAGCTGCATCTGACTGAAGCTCTCCATCACATAACAGATCAGGGAACTCTGCATTTACAATCTCGGTAGCCTCTATAACCTTGTCTACATCAGGATGCTTTGCGCTGCCCTTTGTTGAATGTGAAAGCATGGCAACCACTGGCTCTTCCTGTACAAGGAGCTGGAATGACTTTGCTGACTGTTCAGCTATATCAGCGAGCTCTGATGCTGATGGGCTCTGATTTAATCCTGCGTCAGAGAATACAAATGCTCCGTTTGCTCCATATTCACAATTAGGAACAACAACCAGGAAAAATGCAGATACAATTCTTGTACCCGGCGCTGTCTTAAGTGTCTGAAGAGCTGCTCTCAAAACATCGGCTGATGCATTTATCGCACCTGCGACCATGCCATCTGCATCATCCTGTTTAACCATCATACATCCGAAGTACAATGGGTTTGTGAGCAATAATTCCTTCGCCCTTGCAGGTGTCAGACCTTTCTTTCTTCTCATATCAACAAATGCATCAACGTATTCGTCAAACTTCTCATAATTCTGTGGATCTACAAATGATGCTTTGCTAAGATCTATATCTCCTGCTCTTCCGATGATTTCTTCTTTGTCGCCTACAAGAATAATGTCCGCTATGCCCTCTGCCAATACCTTGCCGGCTGCCTCGATGGTTCTCATGTCTGTTGTCTCAGGCAATACGATCTTTTTCTTGTTCTTTTTAGCTCGTTCTTTTAACTGATCGATAAACTTCATGTTTATGTCCCCCTTTAAAATAATGAAAACACACATACTGAAATTTTAACGCATTATATCATTATTCTCAATAGAAATAGCCAAAAAAATTGTCTTTTTATTCGTACAATCCGTGATATTAGCCAAACATGAAGACGTTGTATCGTCGTTACATTTTCACAGCCAAGCCTATCTGTTTCCGCAATTCATTTATATCTCCTGAATTGTCTATTTTTTTTGTACAATTTGTCTGATAGTAATCATCAGAAGCCTGAGATCTTATCACATCGAGTGCCCGCTCCCGCGTGAAATTCCTGAATTTGCAGAGTCTTTCTATTCTCTTTTCTATATCTGCATAGACAAACCACATCTCGTCACATATATCAAGATATCCATCCTGAATGAGAAGTGCCGCCTCAAGAACATACAGACAGCATCCTCCGTCTCGCTGCTCATTTATTGAATCCAAAATAGATTTTTTTACATTAGGATGTGTTATGAAATTTAATGTGTGCAGTTTGGACTCATCATTAAATACGATCTGTCCAAGTTTCTGTCTGTCAATGATTCCATCTTTAGTCAGAATGTCCGTTCCGAACTCATCTACAATATCCTTATATGATATCTGTCCCGGCTCCATAAGATGATGAGCAAGGGCATCAGCCTCCATGACAAACGCACCATAATCCTCTTTTAATATATTAAGTACCGCAGTCTTGCCTGAACCAATCCCACCGGTTATACCTATAATCTTCATTTGTATACTCCTGTATTATTTTGCCTCATACCAATCCTTGCCTGATGCCACACCGACTTCAAGAGGTACCGACATATCAGCAGCATGCATCATCTCGTCAACAAGAATCTTCTTCACCGTCTCCACCTCATCCTCAGCAGTCTCTATAAGCAATTCATCATGTATCTGAAGTATAAGCTGGGATTTAAGACCAAGTTCCTTCAATTTCATATTAACATGTAACATGGCTATCTTGATTATATCAGCTGCAGAACCCTGAATAGGGGAATTCATGGCGACCCTCTCACCGAAGCTTCTCTGCATAAAATTGGATGACTTTAATTCGGGTATAGGTCTTATCCTGCCAAACATAGTCTTTACATATCCGTTTTCCTTGGCAAATGCCACCTGCTCATCAAGATATTCTTTTATGCTCTTGTAAGTGTCATAATATTTTGCTATAAAATCAGAGGCCTCTTTTCTAGATATTCCAAGATCCTCCGAAAGACCAAATGCACTTATACCATACACTATTCCAAAATTTACAGCCTTTGCATGTCTTCTCTGCAGAGGAGTAACCGCATCTATAGGAACACCGAACACCTCTGATGCAGTAGTTGAGTGAATATCTATATTGTTCTGGAATGCATTTTTCATAACCTTATCATCTGACAAATGAGCAAGTACTCTCAGTTCGACCTGTGAATAATCGGCGTCAACAAATACATATCCTTCCTTTGGGATAAATGCCTTTCTTATCAGTCTGCCAAGTTCCATACGCATAGGTATGTTCTGGAGATTAGGCTCTGTAGAGCTTATTCTTCCGGTTGCAGTTATCGTCTGATTAAATGTTCCGTGTATTCTTCCATCATCAGCTATAAAACTTCCCAGACCAATTGCATAGGTAGAATTCAACTTGGTGAGCTGTCTGTATTCAAGAATGTCATTTATGATAGGGTGGACATTCTTTATCTTTTCAAGCACATCTGCGCTGGTAGAATATCCAGTCTTAGTCTTTTTTCCGCCCGGAAGAGCCATATCTTCAAAGAGAACAGGTCCAAGCTGCTTAGGAGAATTGATATTAAAATCCTTGCCGGCATACTCTATGATCGAATCATGTAATTCCTGTATGCGCGATTCCAACTTTTGGCTGTATTCCTCAAGAGCTGTCCTGTCAACACGTACTCCCCTTTTTTCCATATCATGGAGAGTGTAAACCGTTGGCAGTTCCACATTCATATAAAGATCATACATACCGGACTTTTTAAGCCTATCCTTAAGTGTCTCAATGGCAAGAAGCGGAACAACTGCCTTGTAAGCAAACAGATCAAGAAAATTATCACTTACAAATGTGAACATATTTAATTCTTCTTTACCAATCAATTCTTTTTCAGACTGGAGTATTATACCCAGATATTCCCTGGATATATCATCGAAATTGTAAGAATTCTCCAGTGGGTTCAACAGGTATGCAGCAAGTCCTGCATCCAGCACATTGCTATCCTTTTCCACGAATTCAAGATCATTCAGGCAGACCTTTAGATCACATACACATATAGTGATTCCATGTTCTTTTATTGCCTGAATCATTTGTGTAGCAGGATCAGTCGATTTTCCTGATATTGTATTTATGACATATACCTTTTGGGCATCTGTGGCTACAGCGTAACCATACAGGATATTGTCATGGCTGATAACATATAAGCCCATTTTTCCTGAGAATAAGATTTCTTTCTTTATCTGATCAAGCTCGCCCTCCGTGTTCACTACTTTTATCTCAGGCTTGAGCTCTTTTGTATCAGGTTTGGAGTCAAATCTCTTCAATAGGCTCTTAAATTCAAGCCTTTTCATTATATTGTAGGAATCATCATTGAATACATCGGAAATCGCAGTGTCTGTCAGGCTGAAATCCAGTTCACAGTCAAGCTTTATCGTAGCAAGTTCTCTAGACATTCTCGCCTGATCAGCAAATTCCCTCAGGTTCTTCTGAGCCTTTGGCGGTTTTATATCGTCTATATGTGCTATGGCATTGTCTACTGATCCCCACTCCTGAATGATCTTTCCAGCAGTCTTCTCTCCTATACCAGGAACTCCAGGTATATTATCAGACGTATCACCCATAAGTCCTTTCATATCAATGAATTGCACCGGCGTAACACCATATAATTCATGTACATCTGAGGCATAATAATTCTCTATAGTTGTGCCGCCAGCCTTTGTCTTTGGAATACGAACTAGTATATTGTCTGTTGCAAGCTGAAGCAAATCTCTATCCCCTGATACTATTACAACAGAATATCCCTGTCCGTCGGCTATTCGTGACAATGTACCTATGATATCATCAGCCTCATATCCGCCCTTTTCTATGATGGTAATATTCATCGACACAAGAACCTCTTTTATGAGTGGAACCTGCTCCCTGAGTTCATCTGGCATAGGCTTTCTTGTCCCCTTATATTCTTTATACATAAGGTGTCTGAATGTCGGCTGCTTAACGTCAAATGCAACACACATATTAGTCGGTTTTTCCTCATCCATTATTTTGAAGATGATGTTTAAAAATCCAAGCACAGCATTTGTATGAACCCCCTCATAATTAGTGAGATCGGGGAGTCCATAAAAGGCTCTATTGAGAATACTGTGTCCATCTATTATTAATATTTTTTTGTTCTGGTCAGGCATAGGTTTGTCCTCCATTATTTTCAAATATATTGTTTTCGGATTATAGGCTGTCCATTCCCTTATGACTTAAATTATACTTGTGAACTCTTTTCATAAAATCTATTGCACTGTCAGTTTGAGAATCATTCTCATTATAATGTTTATCTATATCGCTTTCATCATACTTTTCATCATTCAAAAGCCTTGATTCAAAGAAATCCTGATAATAGTACGAACTCTGTTCATTCAACTTTGATGTCTGTTCATAATTGTACACCTTATCAAGAGCACTGCTATACATCCATATCAATCCGGCAACAATAAGGGCGATAACGACCAAAATAGTAGAATTGGCAATTCGCTTCACTACAGTAAGTCTGCCCATCTCCTCATCGAGATGTCTGTCCAAAGCATTTTTAAAATCGGTTGATATATTGTCCGACTCATCAAGCTGCTTCATACCTATGATCAGCGTGTAATATATATCCAACTCCTCATAACAATTAGGGCAGGAACGGACATGCTTAATAAACTCCCTGAGTTCATCATCAGGCAGCTTATTTTCTATGAATGCCATAATTTTTGACTGTGCTTCCAAACAATTCATAATATTCCCTGCTAATCTGTTTTCAACTTAGTTTATTTCAAAAGATCCATCATCATGAGTATTCTCAATTTTTCTGATCACGATAAAGTACGGATCACCCTTTTCCGGTATGACCTGAACCCGGTCTCCAACTTTGTGCCCAAGCACCGCTTTACCTATCGGAGAAACATTGCTGACAAGTCCTTCTAATATATCTGCCCGGACACTCGTGACGACTCTGTATGTTTCTTCCTCATCATCGTCCTCAAAATATACAGTAACAGTATTATCTATCCCAACTTCATCATCAGAAGAATTATCTTCGATTATATCCGCAGTCCTTACAAGTCTGTCCAGATACCTGATTCTTCTTTCATTGGCATTTTTGTCTTTTTTCGCGGCATAATACTCAAAATTTTCACTTAGATCGCCCTGAGCTCTCGCTTCTTTCACCGCTTCAAGCTTTTCTTTGCGGACAACACATTTTCTATATTCAATTTCCTGTTCAATCTTTTCTATATCCTTTTGTGTAAGCTGTTTTCCCATGTTCTATAAACCTCCTGATAAAACATAACGTAATACAGATAAAATATTTATATAACCCACACTATCTATACTTCTGTAATATAGTACCACAAAAGCTATATAAAGTAAAAAAGAAACCCGGCTTTAACTATAAATAGTTAAAACCGGGAATTATAATTCATTTAATTAACAGACGTGAATGCTTATTAGTTGTTGATAAGCTTGTCTGACTCGTTGTTCCAGCTGTAAAGTGCTCTGATCTGCTCTCCAACCTTCTCTGATGGATGCTCTGAAGCAAGCTTTCTCATAGCCTTGAAGTGTACCTGACGTCCTGCTGGTGACATATCAAGAAGGAATTCCTTAGCAAATGTACCATCCTGGATGTCCTTAAGGATCTGCTTCATAGCCTTCTTTGTCTCAGCTGTAACGATCTTAGGACCTGTTACATAGTCGCCGTACTCAGCTGTGTTAGAAATTGAATATCTCATTCCAGCGAAACCTGACTGGTAGATAAGGTCTACGATAAGCTTCATCTCATGGATACACTCGAAGTAAGCATTTCTTGGATCGTAACCAGCCTCACAGAGAGTCTCGAAACCAGCCTGCATAAGTGCACAAACACCACCACAAAGAACTGCCTGCTCACCAAAGAGGTCTGTCTCTGTCTCTGTTCTGAATGTTGTCTCAAGAACACCAGCTCTTGCTCCGCCAATTGCAAGTGCATATGCAAGTGCGATGTCAAGTGCCTTTCCTGTAGCATCCTGCTCTACAGCAACAAGACAAGGTGTACCCTTTCCTGCCTGATACTCTGAACGTACTGTATGTCCTGGTGCCTTTGGCGCGATCATTGTTACATCTACATCCTTTGGTGGCTTGATACAACCGAAGTGAATGTTGAAACCATGAGCGAACATAAGCATATTGCCTGGCTCAAGGTTTGGCTCGATATCTTTCTTGTACATATCTGCCTGTAACTCATCGTTGATAAGAATCATAATTATATCAGCCTGCTTTGCAGCCTCAGCAGCTGTGTATACCTTAAATCCCTGTGCCTCAGCCTTAGCCCATGACTTACTTCCTTCATAAAGTCCAATGATGACATTGCATCCTGACTCCTTAGCGTTAAGAGCATGTGCATGTCCCTGACTACCATATCCGATGATTGCTATTGTCTTTCCATCAAGTAATGAAAGATTGCAATCCTGCTGATAATAAATCTTTGCTTCTGCCATTTTTTTATCCTCCTAAATATGTGTAAAATGACTTTTATATTAACTATCAATATCAATCAATATCAATCATCAATACTGATAATTACATATCTGTTTATAAGTCTCGCTACCCCCTTATAAGTCCAGTGAGACCTGTTCTGACGAGTTCAACTATCTCATGACCATCGAGAAGTCTGAGAAAAGCCTCGCATTTGGTTGTCGTTCCTGTAAGTTCTATAATAACCGAATCCTTTGAAACATCAACTATATTAGCTCTGAATATGTCAGCTACTGATATAATGTCTTTTCTCTCAGAAGGTGATGCCTTTACTTTTATAAGTACAAGCTCTCTACATACTGACTTACCAGGCTCAAGTTCAACAATATCAACGACATCCTCAAGTTTGTTAAGCTGCTTCTTAATCTGAATAAGACTTGCCTCATCGCCGCTCACCGCAACAGTCATTCTGGAATAAGCAGGATTCTCAGTCTCTCCTACAGTCACACTGTCAATGTTATAACCTCTTCTACTGAACAGTCCTGACACTCTGCTCAAAACTCCTGATGTATTGTCAACAAGCAGTGACAAAACAATATTACCCATCTATAAGTACCACCTTTCAACTTGTATCTTTAAATGTTCTAAATCATTATAGTTACAAACTCAAATATTGTCAATTAATTATGATGCATTTTGTCATTATTTTATGAATATTTATTATTTGCATGATCAACAGGTGCACCAATCGCAAGTGAAATTTTTAATGTTAATTCTATAAAAATCCAAAAGTTATATTGTCTATAGCTTTATCGGCTTTATTTATTTAATGTGTCTGCCATGCTTATTCTATGCCCAGAAGCTGCTTCACAACCAGTACACAGTTGGCTGCATCCTCAGAATATCCATCAGCGCCTATCTCTTCTGCATAGCTCTCAGTGATAACAGCTCCGCCGATTATTACTTTACACGAAAGGCCATTTTCTTTTACAGCTTCCACCACGTCTTTCATCTTCACCATAGTCGTGGTCATAAGTGCCGAAAGTCCTATTATGCTTGCATTGTTATCCTTGGCGGACTTGATTATTACATCGCACGGAACATCTTTGCCAAGATCTATGACATTGAATCCATAGTTTCTCAACATCAGAACGACAAGATTCTTTCCTATATCATGGATATCGCCCTCCACAGTAGCCACTACAATAGTAGGCATATCTGAACTATCCTTGTCTCGCAGAACCAGCGGACTGATAACCCCGATCGCCATCTCCATGGTCTCCGCACTGGAAATCAACTGTGGAAGGAAGTATTTCTTCTTTTCAAATAATTTTCCAACCTCATTGATCGCACCTATAAGATCATTATCTATGATATGCTGGGGATCTGCTCCTGCTTCAAGTGCCTTATTTACATCGTCGAGTATCGCACGTTTATTTCCTTTCAAAACATCGATGTAGATCGAGCTCTTTCCTTCAAGGTCTGAACCAGCTTTTCCGCCCTGCACCGCACCCCCCGGTGTGGCAAGTTCCAACGGTTTTACATTTTCAATATATCTTACGTCACTCTCATCCTTAAATAGCAGCATATCAGATGCATACGCCGCATTCATGAGCATGGTCTGCGACGGATTAGCAATGGCCATCGTGAGTCCTCTCTCAATCGCCATTGTAAGAAATGCTGTATTTACAAACATCCTTTCCGGAAGTCCAAACGAGATGTTGGATAATCCACATATTGTTGCAAGCCCATTGTTATAACAGTAGTTGATGGTTTTCAGACAATTTACAGCCGCATCTTTCTGGGCTCCGACAGTGGCTACAAGGCCATCAACCACAACATCGTTTTTAGTAAATCCCATACTATAAGCTGTATTGAGAACAGTGTTAATTATATCTTCTTTCTCCTTAGTGTTCTCAGGTAGTCCTTTGTCAGATAGAGGCAACAGTATAAACATTGCTCCGTATTTTCGGACAAGTGGAAGGATCTGTTCCATTTTTACTTTCTCAAGCGATACCGAATTGACAAGCGCTCGTCCCGGATATATCCTGAGCGCAGCCTCGAGAACCTCAGGCGAGCTGGAATCCAGACACAACGGAAGATTCACTGCCTGCGACACTTGATATACAACCTTAAGCATCATCTCCCGCTCATCAATTCCATTCATTCCAACATTGATATCCAGAATAGATGCTCCCTTTTCGACCTGCTCCTCAGCCATATTCATAACGAGTTCCAGAGATCCCTCGCGCAGCTCGGCCTGCAGTTTCTTCTTTCCTGTAGGATTGATTCTTTCTCCAACCACCTTGAACGGTGCGTCTAGATCTATGATCAGAGATGATCGCTCCGACGAAATACATCTTTTGTGTTCGGTGCTTATCTCAGGAATAGGCATCGTCTTGGCCATGTCAGCTAAGGCTTTGATATGATCAGGTCTTGTTCCGCAGCATCCGCCAACCATTCCGGCTCCAGCCTCTATGATCATCTTCATATCCTGAGCGAACTCATCCGGAGTCATACGATACACGCTCTTATCATCTATAAGCTCCGGCATTCCGGCATTTGGCTTTGCAAATACCGGTACAAAAGCTATGCTTTTCATCTGCCTTACAAGTTCAACCATCTTGTCAGGGCCTGTCGAACAATTCACACCTATAGCAGCAACGCCAAGATTCTGCAACACATTCACCGCTGTGATCGGATCTGTTCCATAGAGTGTACGGCCATCTTCATTAAACGTGAGACTTGCGATAATCGGAAGCTCCGACACTTCATTTGCCGCTATAACAGCAGCCCTTGTCTCCGCAAGACTCATCATTGTCTCCACAACCAGCAGATCGCATCCGCTTTCATCGAGAACCTGTATCTGTTCTTTATATACGTCAACCAGTTCTTCGAACTGTAACTTTCCCATCGGGTAAAGCATTTCTCCTGTCATGGTTATGTCTCCCGCCACAAGACCATGTCCTGCTGCAGAAACGGCAGTTTTCGACAAAGCTACAAGCTTTTTATTCATATCAACAAGAGCAT
Source organism: uncultured Coprococcus sp. (assembly GCA_902461735.1). Lineage (GTDB taxonomy): Bacteria > Bacillota > Clostridia > Lachnospirales > Lachnospiraceae > Coprococcus. The sequence continues at coordinate 17,076 of CABPYV010000003.1, read as the reverse complement.
CTGCAAGACCATATTCATTCAATTTTATTCTGTTACACGTAAATGTTGGCGCATACAAAATATCTGTACCGGCATGAAGGTATTCTGTCTGCAGATCTATCATAATCTGCTGATGCTCCAATATCCATTTTTCAGGACATACCCCTAACGGCATTCCGGCATTCATCAGATTCGTTCCGGTTGCACCATCCAGTATAAGTATCTTTTCATCAAACAGCTTTCGAAATTCTGCCTTATTCATTTGTACTCTCCTTGCTCTATATCTTTATATAAATATCCTTATTCAAGACCTTCATCAACTATCTTTCCCGGGCCGTCAGCTGCAGTTGTCGCCAGAACATCACAGCGTTCATTTCCGGGATTGCCCGCATGACCCTTAACCCATATAAACTCGACATTATGTGGTGTTTTCGCCGCAAGCAGGCGTTCCCACAGATCACGATTCTTAACAGGTTCGTTTTTGCCACGTCGCCAGCCTTTTTTTATCCACCCATCTACCCAATGCTGATTAAACGCATTGCAAAGATACTGGGAATCTGAATACAACTTCACATTACATGGCTTTATAAGTGCCTCAAGACCGACTATAGCCGCCATCAATTCCATACGGTTGTTGGTTGTCTGTATATATCCCTGACTGTATTCTCTCTCGTGGAGCTTACCAGTTGAATCTATATATTGAATTACGGCGCCATATCCACCCGGACCATTCGGATTTCCTCTGGCCGCCCCGTCTGTGTAAAGAATCACATCCATGATCATATCTCCTCATATAATATCTTGTTATAAATTTGCATAATAATTATATTTTTTATATTTTGCATAAAAATTTTTCAATTATCTTTTGAAGTTTTTCAGATGCAGCATCTCCTGCCACAATTATATCTTCGTGAGATAATTCTTTTCCTAGTCCGGCAGCTTTGTTGCATACAGACGAAAGCCCTGCGATGCGCATCCCCATATGCCTGGCCGCAATGGCCTCACATACAGTACTCATACCCACTGCATCTGCGCCAAGCAACTTATACATTCGTATTTCAGCAGGTGTCTCATACTGTGGACCTGTAACCTGAATATATACGCCAGATTTATATGGTATGTTTAGCCCGGCATAACACTCTTTCAAGATTTCTACAAATTCTGCATCATACACATGTGTCATATCCGGAAATCTAACTCCAAATTTGTCAAAGTCATCATATATAAGTGGCGATTTAACAAATGAAGAAATATGATCTTCTATAACCATTATATCTCCAACATTAAGAAAATCTGATATCCCGCCTGATGCATTTGTCAAAACAAGGTTTTTCACGCCCAGCAGCTCCAAAAGTCTTACGGGCATAACAACCTGATCCATGCTATATCCCTCATAGTAATGAACGCGCCCCTGCATAAGAAGGACATCCTTTCCTGCCATATTACCAGACACCAATCTACCCCTGTGACCTTCTACAGTCGATCTTGGAAACTTTGGAATATCAGCATATTCAATAACAACCGAAGGCTTCAGATCCTCAGCCATATATCCCAGTCCACTTCCAAGTATGATCGCCGTTTCAGGAATAACCTCCAAACGGCTTCTCACATAATCCGCTGCGGCTTTTATATCATTATAAGTAATCGTTCCGTTTCTCATAATATATCACCACCAAATTCATAATACCGATATAGCCTATAGTTTAACTGTTAAATAGTAACATAAACATGTTAATTTCACAATGAAGTATTTGACACAAAAGAAAAAAGAGAGCTTGCATACTCTCTTTTTCTTAAATGTAAAATGTAAATGATAACGGAGATGAAGGGATTTGAACCCTTGCGCCGGTTGCCCGACCTACCGCATTTCGAGTGCGGACCCTTCAACCTCTTGGGTACATCTCCAATTTATTAATAATAGCAGACAACGGGCATACCCTCATATGCTATATTAAACAACTGTTCTGCTGCAGATAACGGAAGATTTACACATCCATGTGACCCGCCGGACTTATAGATATCTCCGCCAAAAGCGCTACGCCATGTTGCATCATGGAATCCGATTCCAAGTTCACCTATGAATGGCATCCAGTACTTCACAGGAGTTTCATAATCATCTCCTATAAGAACCGCCGGAGACTTAGTATATAAAATCGTATATACGCCGCCTGGTGTTCTGAACTTACCTGAATTAGCAAGACTACCTGTCACGCAATCAGAATCCATAACCAGTTCACCGTCAACATACACATATATATGCTGCTGACCAAAATCACACTCAATATATGTGTCTCCTATATCATCACCACCATCGTGGTAAACCGCTGCATAACAATCCAGCTCTGGCACTCGTTCCACCGACTCGCCGGCTTCTAACACCGTATAAAGTTCATCTGTCTCGCTGTCAACATCTATCAGCCAGCCATACCATGTATTGTCAAGAGTTACCGTCCTGCCATCATGAGTTCTGAAATTTCGGGGAACATCATATGTATCATATCTGTCGGCCATGTTCTGAACATATTCATGAATCTTGTCTTTATCAAATTCAATCTTGTCGGCAGATATATTGGTAATCCAGTCACCGTAATCTTCGCTTGTAAGTTCCCATGAAACCTCATCTATCTTGTATGTGACCTTCATGGAAAGTAACTTTTCAAGCCTTGCCTGTTCTGAAACGATCTCTTCACTGTCTGATGTAATGTCAGGTTTCTCATATACATCAGTCTCATCTAAGTCAACAATCTTATCGCCTTTAGCAAGCGCCTCATCTATTATACTGCATAATTCTGAAAAATCAATATAATTTCCCTCATTTTCTGGAATAATAGTTGATTTTCCATCTTTTATAACAACAGATGCATCAACAGGCTTTTGCATATTCTCTTCCTGAGTAAAATCACAGTTCTTAAGAAGTTCTTCCAGCTTGTTCTTATCATAATCAGCTGTGTAATATAACTCATAGTCTTTTCTTATGCACATATAATATGGCCACAAAAAACCATTCTGCTCGCTGATGATCTTTTTAGCTGTTACATTCGGACTTATCACAAGCCCTATATCATCAGGCTCAATCTCATATTCGCTATCATCACGCAGCTTTAATGTGAGTGAGTAATCCGATATATATTCCCCTATAAACTGATCAACCTCATCAAGAGTATAGAATGAATAATCATTGCCATTGATATATGTCCTGTAATTATAATGAAACATGAACCATATTGAAACCGTAACATATGTGCACACCAGAACTACTGCAGATATAATTCCCGTTATTCTCAATATCTTATGTTTTTTCTTAGTCTCCACGGTATCACCCTCACCATTTTCATCATCTGTATCACCGTCACCGTATATGTAGCCGATATCGCTTTCTCCATCAGCTGTATCAGGGACAATCGCATCAGTTGGAAAATTATTTGACAATGTAATCGTTGCTGCAGTAGAGTCATCAGAGGTATTTTCAGATCCATTATCAATATATTCTTCTTTTTTTTCATCGGAATCATCATCAATTTTCTCATCAAGTTCTTTGTCAAACTCTTTATCAGATTCATTATCTAATTCTTTATCTAATTCTTTATCAAACTCTTCGTCAAATCCCTTGCCCATTACATTACTCTCCAGCCCTCATAAATTATAAAAGAGAATTCAATCCAGTACAGATAATATTATAGTGTATCTTTAATTATTGCAACTATTAAATAATTTTAATAATCTACATCAGTTGTCACAATTTGATAATATCAAAATTATTTTACCAGATTGATCGTTACCAAATCAGGCTGATTATTCACTCTGATTTTCAGGGTATGCAGTCCGAGTCCCGCACTTACTATCATATGGCTGTTTTCCATAGAGTAATCTCCCTTATAGTATTTAGGAAAAAATCTTATCATAGGAGATATCAGTCCACCCAAGCATGGCAATATGATCAAACCGCCATGTACATGCCCAGACACAGTGAGGTCGGCTCCCCATTTGGCATATTCTGGAAAATAATCAGGATCATGACCGATCAGTATGTTATATCTTCTGCTGTCCGGAACCCCAAGTTCACTTTTTAGATACGCATCATCCATATGAAGCTTTTTAAATCTTCTGTAGTATTCCGGTTTCAGATCGAGTCCGTGTATCGTAATATTGTATTCCTTTATAAATACACTGTCATTTATAAGCCAATTAACTTTATCGCAGGTATGTTCATATAGATCAATCCACATATCACCATATTTGCTATATAGAGATGCTCTCATCTCGTGATTTCCTTTTCCAACATAGACCGGAAAACGTTCCCCAAGCGCATTAAGAAATTCGATTCCTATATCCACGGATATGCCCGGTTTTCCAACTATGACATCACCTGCCACAAGCACAATATCAGGATCTATTGACTCTATTGCATGGATCAATTTTTGATTATGTTCTCCATAAGAGGCATTATGCAGATCTGATATCATGACAATTTTCACATCTTTTTGCAGTCTCTTATCATTTATTCTATAAGTGGAAAATGATATTTTTTTATTTTCTCGCCAGCTCTCAATAATAACATTTACTAATGTAACAAGACACAGCACTGCTACAATAATAAGAAATACTTTCATATTACTATCCTTTATCCTTTTATTTCATTTTTGTTTTTTCGTTTTATTATTTCGTTTTGTTTTTTCATCTTGTTTTTGGCAAAAACTTTTTCATTACGGTTTTTACCGCATACCCTATATCCATTCGGTCAACATTCTCACCCGCATATAAAGTGACCTTTCCAATATATCTTTCTCCGGCATAATAACATATTTCTCCAAGTTCATCTCCTTTTTTTACCGGAGCAGTTAGATTTTCTTGAAGTTTTATCTTTTTATTTACTATTTCTTCCGACTCTGAACCAAGTAAAATGCTCTCGAATTTAGATACGTTTTTTATTTTAACATAATCTGAGGTGCCTTTGTCTATACTTATTTTCTTTTCTTTGATAACATCAGAATCGCAGTATTTATGACATTTCGAGTATCCGTAATCCAGAAGCTGACAGGCATCGTCATTTCTAATATCCTTGGTCTCTCCGCCCATTATGACTGCTATAAGTTGAATACCATCCCTTTCAGCAGTTGCCGACATACAATACTTCGCTGTACTTGTGTACCCCGTCTTAAGTCCCGTTGCTCCAGTATACATATTAAGAAATTTATTAGTGTTTACCAGATCAAATCTACTTTCTCCCCGCGCAGTTTTATGTATTATAGAGTCCATCCATATAGTCGAATAATCAAATATTTCAGGATGTTTAACGATAAGTTCACGCGACATGATGGATATATCACGCGCAGACATTTTGTGCCCCTCAACATCAAGACCACATGCATTTTTAAACGAAGCATTTTTCATTCCGATTTTCTTTGCTTTATCATTCATCATATCAACAAATGCCTGTTCTGAACCCGCTATCTTTTCGGCCATGGCAACAGCCGCGTCGTTTCCTGATGCGATTATTATACATTTTATCATATCTTCTACTGTCTGTTCTTCTCCATCTTCAAAAAAGCACTGAGATCCGCCCATAGATGCTGCATGCTTACTTACAACCACCTTGTCTTCCAATGAAAAATCTCCTTTGTCTAAAGCCTCAAATGCAAGAAGCAAAGTCATAATTTTTGTAACAGAAGCCGGAGCCATAGCTATGTCACTGTTTTTTTCAAACAGTACCTGACCCGATTCGGCCTCTATAAGAATTGCACTTGGGGATTTAATATCAACTTGAGCGCTCTCGCCGGTCTGTTGTCTTAGGATAGTAATGGCATCTGCCTGAAAACATGGACATAGTGTTCCAATGCACATCAGAATACTACATGCAAATAATACTACACGATTTTTTACGATTTTTCTAAGGACAAACATCTTTTCATCCTTTATTTTTGTTATCATTATTATATTCCCACATATGTTATCAATATTCTATAAAAGTCTATAAACATATATATTTCTTTATTTTATATTTTTTTTCTGATATAATCTAAGATTAGAAAATAAGGAGGACATGTTTCATGAGTATGAAATTAGTTAAAAGAGTACCGACTGGCGATGAGATCAAGGAACTATACCCTCTTTCAAGCGAATTGAAAGCCATCAAAGCCAGAAGAGATGAAGAGATCAGAAAAATTTTCGTAGGCGATGATGACCGATTTATATTTATCATCGGACCTTGTTCAGCGGACAATGAGGATGCTGTATGTGATTACCAGAGTCGTCTTGCAAAGGTTGCCGATGAGGTTAAGGATAAAATATTGGTTATCCCACGTATATATACAAACAAGCCGAGAACAACAGGGGACGGATACAAGGGAATGCTCCATCAGCCTGATCCTACAAAGGCATCAGATATGCTTGAAGGACTCTATGCCATCCGTAAGATGCACATCAGAGCGATAAAGGAGACCGGTCTTACCGCTGCCGATGAGATGCTTTACTCAGAGAACTGGCAGTATGTCGACGATATCCTCTCCTACGTTGCCATCGGAGCACGTTCTGTTGAGGATCAGCAGCATAGACTGACAGCAAGCGGTATGGATGTACCTGTAGGTATGAAGAACCCTACAAGTGGTGATTACAATGTTATGATGAATTCATGTATAGCAGGGCAGCATCATCACACATTCCTGTACTCAGGATGGGAGGCTCACACAGATGGCAATCCTCTCACCCATTGCATTCTCCGCGGTGCACTCAACAAACATGGCCAGTCTATATCAAACTACCATTACGAGGATCTTCGACTTCTCGCTGACACATACAAGAAGTTCGACCTTGTCAATCATGCATGTATAGTTGATGCTAACCACAACAACTCAGGTAAAAAGTTCATTGAACAGCCTAGAATTGTCAAGGAAATAATCCATAGCAGAAATTATGATCCTGAGATTAAAAATCTTGTAAAGGGTGTAATGGTTGAAAGTTATATAGAGGACGGCAATCAGCCTGTAGATGGTGGATGTTATGGTAAATCTATAACAGATCCTTGCCTCGGATGGGACAAGACAGAGAGGCTTCTCAAGGAAGTCGCAGAGCTCCTCTAAGATTTTATATAAGATTTAATTTACGAGACGTATAAACAAAAAAGATCATATCAACAATACTCTAATATCAAGAGTTGCTGATATGATCTTTTATTATATTGATTTTGTATCGCGAACATCGCACAGCTTGATAAGAACTTTTCTTCCAAGTGCGACTTCACCCATCATTTTGAATTTGCCTGTCGTGTATGCATATATCGGATCAATCACTTTCATGAGAAGTCTGGACAACACAGGCGCCGTTACAACTATCTTTACGTTATATGTATGTCCATATGTATTTTCATATGAATCTCCATATTTGTCCGTTTCGTCGTTTTTCCCACTGCCAATCACCTTAATATCAGCCTCATGATCCCTTATGATTATATAAAATCCCCCATTATCTGAGCCTATGATATTAAACTGCAGACTGCAATCTTCTACGTCATTCCAGTCGATCTTTCCCAGAATACCTCCGATATGGTCTGCGCATTCTGAATAAGTCATATATAAAACTCCCTTTTTGCTTTATAATGTATCCATCCCGACCGTATGTTTTTTAATGATCAGATTCCTTTATAGATTCTTTTATAAGAACTCGAAATCATCATCACCTTCGTCACCGTCACCGATGAGAACCTGATTACGATTTACGCCCTCTTCTACTTCGCCTACGATAAGCTCCTCTTCTTCCTCTTCCTGAGCAGCCTGAGCACTCTTACCTGTGAATGCTGCGGGTTTCGGCTCTGCAGTCTGAGCTGGCTTTGGTGTCATCTTAAGTTTCTGTGGTGCATCTCCACCCTGAGACTTCATCTTGAGCTTTGTAATAGGATCCGCCTCAACTGCAGCCTCAACCTTTTCTGCAGCCTCAGCAACTTTAGCACTTGATCCGCTCTTGAGTGCCTCCATCTCATCCTTAAGCTTTGCAAGTTCAGCCTTTGCATTTGCAATTACCTCATTGGCTTTCTTCTTTGCATCATTGATGATCTTGTTTGCCTCTGCGTTTGCTGCGTTGGCTTCCTTCTTTGAACCAGGAGCTGCCTGTTCAAGCTGCTTTTCAAGTTCATAAATCTTTACACTGTTCTCCATAAGGCTCTTTTTTGAAACCTCGTTCTCTGACTCAAGTGCTGCATACTTTGTCTGAAGATCTCCATACTCCTCAGCCATCGTACGCAAAAAGCTGTTAACTTCATCCTTATTATATCCAAAAAGTCCTTTTTTAAAGGTTTTAGATTCAATCTGATCCTTTGTCATCATTGTATAGTTCTCCTTTTTAGTTTAATTGAACTTTCTATGGTTATATTTTATTGATTATAGAAACTCCACTTGTAATTATATTAACAAATATTCATTTTTTCAACAATATTGTGGGATTTTATAAAATTTTCCCAATATAATGCAGCTTTTTTATCAATCTGACAATAAATTACAGTTCCCTGCTGTCCAATAATATGGTAAATGGACCGTCATTAGACAAATCAACTTTCATATCTGCTCCAAATTCCCCATGTTCAACCACAGCTACATGTTCGCGGCATCTTGTTATTATGTATTCATACATCTCATTTGCCATATCCGGTGCCCCTGCACCTATAAACGACGGTCTGTTTCCCTTTTTGCAATCAGCACACAGTGTAAATTGTGAAACGATCAGTAATTGTCCGTCAACACTGTTTATATCGAGATTCGTCTTATCGTTTTCATCGGCAAATATTCTCATCTTCACAAGCTTATTTATCATTTTGTCAGCGATCTCTCTGGTGTCAGAATCATACACACCCACAAAGACCAGAAGTCCCTTGCCTATGTTGCCGATAATTTTTCCGTCCACCTCTACAGAGGCGTGATTAACACGCTGTATCACAAATTTCATCTTACATTATTTTCCTTTCACACTCTAAAACATATCAAGCACTGCTCTCTATGATACGGCTTTATCTGTCTGACATACTTATAGCCTCGACAGCTACACTTCCGCCTCTTACAACCTCTATTCTGTTAGGAAAACTCTCTTTGAACAGTTTTATTGCATTGTCGTTCTTTGCATCTGTCTGAACACACTCAACAAGCACTGATTTCTTATTGTAGTCAGCGATCTTGTATCCAAATGCATTTGCAATTCTGAACACTTCATCCTTATCCTCATTTGAACAGCTGTTGACCTTGACATATAAGATCTCGTTGTTGTGAATGGCTATATCAGTGTAGTCAACTACCTTGATAACCTCGACACTTCTGTTGAGCTGCTTTTTCACCTGCTCAAATGTTCGATCATCACTGGTGAAACCTATGGTCATTCTTGATATGGTCTCGTCCTCAGTAACACCGACAGTTATTGTATCTATATTGTATGATTTGCTTGAAAACAAACCTGAAATTCTTGCAAGTACACCTACTTCGTTTTCTACGAACAGGCATATCCATCTCTTCTTTACGCTCATTCTATATACCCCTTTCATTTGGATAATATACAAATCTATATATGTACATTCTATTACCGATATAAAATAAATTTATCAATATCAGCAGTCAAGTATCATGTCATTCAGTGATTTTCCACCAGGAACCATAGGAAATACATTAGCTGTAGGATCTATGAAGAACTCTATAACTGTAGGTCCGTTTGTATTGGCCTTTGCAGCCTCAAATGCAGGTCTTATCTCCTCCGGCTTAGTGACTCTGATACCCTTTGCATCATAACTCTCTGCCAGTTTTACAAAGTCAGGCGAATACTTTGGACAGCACTTGTCCGGATTCTGACAATCTCTGTTGCATCTTCTTCTGTATCTGAGACATGTGCTGCTGTATCTCTTGTTGAAGAACAGCTCCTGCCACTGACGAACGTTGCCAAGGTAGCCGTTGTTAAGTATACAGAGGGTAACAGGAAGCTCAAGTGCAACAGCCGTAGCCATCTCCTGAATGTTCATCTGAACTCCGCCATCTCCTGAGATGCATATTACATCCTTATCCATGTTGCCAAGCTTTGCGCCTATAGCGGCAGGGAATCCATAACCCATGGTTCCAAGACCTCCGGAAGTTAAGAGCTGCTTGTTCTCGTCTATATCAATGTACTGCGTTGTCCAGAGCTGGTTCTGTCCAACGTCAGTTGTGATGATGAGATTGCTGTACATATCGTTTATGGTTCTGATGATAGCCTCAGGGGTCACACCATCATATCTGTTCATGTTGATAGGATACTCAGCCTTGACATTCATAATGTCATCTACCCAGTCTTTGATATCAAGAGGCTCAGCGTATTCAAGCATCTTGGATATTGCAACCTTTGCATCTGCAACTATAGGTATATCAACTTTTATATTTCTTGATATGGACGCTGCATCTATATCAACATGTATGATCTTGGCATTCTTGGCAAATGTATCTATAGTACCTGTTATTCTATCATTGAATCTACATCCGATGGAGAAGAGAACATCACTCTCCATGATAGCTTTGTTGGATGCCAAGTTACCATGCATACCGATGTTACCTACATACAGTGGATGATCTGTAGGTATCGCACCTTTTCCCATGATGGTTGTGACTACAGGGATACCTGTCTTCTCCGCAAGCTGCTGCATCTCTTTTCTTGCATGGGCGATATTTACACCACCGCCACAAAGGAACACAGGCTTCTTTGCATTCTTAAGCTCCGCAAGGGCTCTCTTGATCTGTCCGACATGTACGCCCTCTGAAGGCTTGTAACCTCTGATATTTACCTCTGATGGATACTCGTCACTTCCCATGGCAAGCTGTATATCCTTAGGAATATCAACAACTACAGGACCCGGCTTTCCGGTTCTTGCTATGTAAAAAGCATTTTTAATGATCCTTGCAAGATCCTCTCTCTTTCTTACTGTGACTGCGTACTTGCATATGCTTCTTGTGATTCCAACTATATCGACCTCCTGAAAAGCATCATTTCCAATAAGGTTCAACGGAACCTGTCCTGTAAAACATACCAGTGGCACGCTGTCGTAGTTGGCTGTGGCAATTCCTGTTACAAGGTTTGTCGCACCCGGACCGCTTGTTACCAGACACACTCCAACTCTTCCTGTTGAACGTGCATATCCGTCCGCTGCATGAACAAGTGCCTGCTCGTGTCTTGGAAGTATCATATCAATACCTTCTGCATCATACAACGCATCAAACAGGTCTATCGCTGTTCCACCAGGGTATGCGAACAGAGTGTCTACTCCCTCTTCCTGCAACGCTTTTACAAACATCTTTGCTCCATTGATCTCCATATCTTATACCTCCTGTAAAGTTCATGATAATCTAAACTTACGCCTCGGGATGTATATATGCACCCCTTGCATAGAAAAAGCCCTAAGCGCAACTGTTTTACGCTTAGGGCGAATATGTTCATATCCGTGGTACCACCTAAATTCAGACAAATGTCTGCACTCATCAGATACTATAATAAATTATCACTGTAATCATTATCAATATCTTATTCCTGTAACGGGGAAAACCGTTGAAACCTACTCGACAACAGCTGACAAATATATGCTGCAATCTTTCAATCCACTGCTCGAAGGCTACCTTCCACACATTCCTGATGAAGACTCTCACCACCGTCTTCTCTCTGTTGATCGGGGGGATGTATGTACTCCTCCTCGTCATAGCATTTGACTATTTTCCGGTCGTTTTACGACCCTTAGATGTGATTATTTTATCATTAACATGAAGATGTGTCAACGATTCTTTTACTTGCCCGTCAGCAGTTCAAACCAGAACACATCATAACCTGCCGCAGCGGCAACTCTCTGGGAGACTATATGGGACATGCCAGTTCCATAATATGGAATTTTACCACATCTGAGTATATCCTTGGTCAGTTCAGATACCAGCGATGTACCCACATGTCTTCCCTCAGCATCTTGAACAACATTTATACCAATCTGCCAGAAGTCGTCACTGTCAGCGCTTGCGCCAGCCATACCAATAATCTCACCATCTGATACAGCAGCCACAGCTAGCACATCAGGTGTGTTATCATCAAAACAGAAAGCTTCATCCCATCTGTCATCTCCTTTGAATTGCAGGATTTCATCCCCCGTATACCTGACAAGGTTAAAATCTTCTTTAAACTTCGAATCAATCAGTTTATCTGTAGTATCTTTTCTCACTGCCTGTTCGCTCAGTTCCGTCGGAAGGTAAAATGGGTGAGCAGATTTCAATTTACATCCGTATCTGGAAAGAATACTGTCAAGCTCACGAAATTTCTCTATATCCATGAACCATTTGCCAGATGCATTCTCATAGCGTTTTCTGCATTCATCTACAATCTCTCTACGACCGGTAAATAACAACTTGCCATTTACCACAACTATTTTGAGCGGGCACTTTTCCTGTCCTTTGAACTGCCTCTGCCCTGCTATCTGTCTGTATTCAGAGAATATATTGTCACTGGAATATATATCGGCCGCATCACAGCAATAATCCCTGGCCAGCTGATCATACAGTGCATTCTTCATCTTTCCAGACAGCCAATGTTTTCTCGTCAGAATATTCGTATGTCCTATCCGGACTTCATTCAAAAGAGGCACGTCCACTTCATCACAGGTATGATGAAACACAAATCCAAGCTTTTCCTGTACTATGCAGGACTTAGAATTGCCATCGTAGTAACCGCACCATATTGTTCTCATGCCCAGATCAAGGAATCCATGTTCTATGAGTCTCCTGGCCGCCTCCGGTGCGTATTCGTTGCCCCAGTGAGGCTTTCCTATCCAGTATCCAAGTTCACATTCGTCATCGCGATCTGTCATATCTGTCCTTCCATTTAACAGTAATTCGATGGCACCGACAACCAGACCGCTGTCCTTCAGACACACAGCATAACACTCCGGCCCATTAAATACATTCCGTATCACATCAAGGCTGTACTCCCTGCTCTCATGCACAGGCCAGCCAGCTATAGGTCCCACATCAGGGTCACTTGCATATTCAAATAATATATCTGCGTCACTCTCCTGCCAGTGACGTAATAATAATCTATCAGTTTCTAAAATCAAATCATATTCCCCTTTCATATAAGACTTTATTTTTCTGATACGCCTATTCTAAATTATATATGCCACTAAATGTCGCACTCACTGTTTAGCTAATTCAGCCTTTTTACCTCAGTCTGTGCTTTCCCAGTTCTTCACTATCCTCAGATATTTGCCGAGATTGATAAATGATCTAACGATCTCGTCCACTATGACTGCAAGAAAGACGCCTGCTATTCCAAGCTTAAGGACAAACACAAACAAAAGCGCCACAGAAACCACCCACACCGTGCCAAACAGCTGTGTTATGAGCATCCATATCGTGTTGCCACTGCCCCTGATCGCATTGCCAACAACTATGTTTGCTGATTTTGCGAACAGATTGATGCTGATAAAGATCAAATATATCCCACACGATGCAATTATACTCTTGTCGTTGGTGAAAAGTGATATGATCTGCTGTGGAAACGCAAGACAGACACCGAGTGTGATGATTCCAACTACTATACACAAGCCATACGCACAGACACATACACCCTTGTATTTACCCAGATCATTGTTTCCTTTTGCCTCACCGGTTAGTGTCATTGTACCGTTTCCTATCGCTCCAATGATGACAACCGCCAGGACTTCAACACTGAATATGATGGAATAAATTCCGGCAGCCATCTCATTTATGGCGTTGAGAATCCTTATAAGCAGCAGATTGCCAAGATTCCATGCAAAATCCTCAAGAGCTGTGTTCACTCCCAGCTTTGCTGACAAAAGATACGGCTTTATATGTGCCTTTACTACCCATTTCATAGATGGTTTAGTGTTAAGTTTCTTGCTTGATACCACGAATATCACTGCAAATATAAGTCCAGAGTACTCCGCTATTGTCGTCGCTATGGCTGCACCCTTTATCCCCATGGCTGGAAACCCAAATCTTCCAAATATCATAACCCAGTCAAGGAGTATATTTACACCAGATCTTAATATTCCATATACAACAAGTGGTTTGGTATAGTTTGATGTCTGGAGTATGACGCTGAATGCACCGCCCAGTCCTGTTATAAGAAATACGGGCGCATAATACCTGGAATAATCAAGACACATCGGCATCAGGCCGTCTGACACACCCATGAGTCTGAATACAAATTCAGCGCAGAATGTCCAGAAGAAAAATAACAGTATCGGTATGATATTATTGTATTTCACCATGGCACCGGAGTATTCCTCTATGTGTTCGGTATCTCCTGCACCAACGCTCTGACTTATCAGTATAGACGCTCCTGTCACGATGGAGAAACAAAACGACATGGTGGTCCACATCGGTGAAGTCACATTGCCAAGTGCACTCATGTACATGCTGTTTACGTGCCCTAAGAATATTCTGTCTATAAGCATCTGGAGCTGAGATATCAGATTGCTAAGCATGATCGGAACCGCAATATTTAACAGTCCCGGAAGGTATTTTTTATTAGTCTGTATTATTGTATTTTTCACGGTAGATTTCCTCTTTCTGTATAGTTTCTTAAGGATATGTCTTCTATAAACTCCAAGCTCAATTGTTGCAATAATCATAACATGACAGTGTATTCAATTATATCAACGCATGCTTTATTCTGCATTACACCTGTGGTGTGATATAACAAAATAAAGTGCATGAACCATTTGATTCATGCACTTTACTTTACATACATATATCTTCAAATTATCAGTCCAGATCAAGCCAATATGCTATATGTCCTGCAAGATCATCCTCGTCCATCTCAGGATGTTCCGCAATGTCATAAATTCGCGTCTCAATTTCTTATTGCTTTTAACATTGTTCATAGTACAGCGCCCAAAATAAAATTGTCCGTTATAGTCTTATTTTTAAGTATCTTCATTTTATACACCTCCTAAATGTGCCTCTCCAAGCGCATAAATAAGCGTTCATATAAAATCATATACAAATTATATCTGCTATTTAATTATTCTACAACCACTAATCATCTAAAAGTTCTATAAAATCAACTTCCCAATATAATATATAGATACCACAAAAAGAGGTAAATATATGTGTTCCATCGCAGGATTCTATAACTCCAACAGGGATTTCAATACCGAACATGAACGATACTCATACATATTGAACGACATGAATAAGGCACTTGCTCACAGAGGTCCGGATGCACAGAATACAGTGCTGTCATCCCGCTGCGGGCTTGCTCACACCAGACTGTCCATACGTGACGTGGCAAGAGGCGAACAGCCCATGAAAAAGACAATCGGAGAAAATACTGTATACATAGTGTACAACGGCGAGATCTACAACACGAAGGAGCTGAAATCAGAGCTGCTCGCCCTTGGATATACATTTGACACAACATCGGATACAGAGGTCATACTCAACTGTTTTCTGCATTATGGTCCGGACTTTGTACATAGATTGAACGGTATATTTGCATTTGCAATATATGATGAGCATATCCAGACAATATATCTGTACAGAGACCACTTCGGCGTCAAGCCACTGTATTACTCGGTGGCAGACGACAGAACTCTTGTATTTGCATCGGAGATAAAAGGGATACTATGCTATCCGGGCATACGACCTGTCATAGATGCAAATGGACTGTGTGAAGTGTTTGGAATTGGTCCGTCCAAAACTCCCGGCTGTGGTGTGTTCAAGAACATAGATGAAGTGAAACCGGGACATTTTATGAAATTCTCAGCATACGGCATTACGGATTTCACATATTACCGCATCACAAGCACACCACACACGGACAGCTACGAGGACACAGTGGAAAAAGTTCGATATCTTGTTAAGGACAGTATAGAAAAACAGATTGTATCAGATGTTCCTGTGTGCACTTTTCTCTCCGGAGGTATAGACTCATCAATAGTCAGCAGCGTATGCGCCGCAAAACTCAGGGAGCAGGGGAAAAAGCTGCACACTTTCTCATTTGATTTCAAAGATAATTCCAAATATTTCAAGTCAAATGCATTCCAGCCGGAGCAGGATCGTCCATATGTCGACATGATGGTCTCGCACATAAATTCAGACCACACATATCTAACTTGTAACTATAGTGATCTTGCAGATTACCTCTACACATCCGTAGAATCCAGGGATATGCCAACCATGGCGGATGTGGATTCTTCCCTTCTCTACTTCTGCTCACTTGTGGCAAATGAATACAAAGTAGTATTGACCGGGGAATGTGCAGACGAGATATTCGGAGGCTACCCTTGGTTTTACAGGGATGAACTGCTATCTTCAGACACATTTCCATGGATGAAGGATCTGTCGCCAAGGCTCTCCGTACTGTCGCCGGACCTCAGAGATAGTCTTGATATACCGGGATATGTGTCATCACTGTACAATTCTCTCCTATCCGAGATCAATCTTCTCCCGGGGGAATCCGATACAGAAAAGCGGCGCAGGCAGATATCTTATCTGAATATCAGGATGTTCATGCAGACATTGCTTGACCGAATGGACAGAACAAGCATGGCAAGCGGACTTGAAGCGAGAGTTCCATTTGCAGATCCACGAATACTTGATTATGTATTTAACGTTCCATGGGAGTACAAATATTCCGAAGGCTGTGAGAAAAAGCTTCTGAGAGAAGCCATGAAGGATTACGTACCGCACGAGATCATGTACAGAAAGAAAAGCCCATATCCAAAGTCATATGACCCTCATTATGAACAGGAGCTTGCAAAGAGGCTTCTCTGCGTGCTAAATGATCCGGAAAGTCCTCTTCTGCCTCTCATCGACAGAGAATATGTGAAAAATTTCATAAATGCGCCAAAGGATTACGGCAGACCTTGGTTCGGTCAGCTCATGGCAGGCCCTCAAATGATGGCGTATCTTCTCCAGATTGATCACTGGTTGAGAAAATATGCCATTGTCCTTGACATATAAAAAGACTTCCAGCCTTCTGTATACATGTGGCGTATCGAAAATGGCGAATACGCTGCATGTACAAGAGGTCTGAAAGTCTTGTTTTTAGAGACCGTTTCAAGTTTTGTGTAAACGTTAAAAACTGATATAAGATTTGTGAATA
>CABPYV010000002.1:0-243802 GCA_902461735.1 uncultured Coprococcus sp. | reverse complement strand
TGTTGTTCATCCTCTGCACCCACAGCATTTGATTTTCCGCTTTGAGGGCTTCCGTTACGCCCTCTTTTTCGGAAAACTGTTTTACCAGCCGAGAAAACATTGCTTCCGCCTGCTCATTGAGGTCTGCAAGGTAATCGTTCAGCTTGCCGGTGGTCAGCAGCTCGGCATACAAGCTGACCTTGTGCTTGCGGATATACCTCAGGTGTCGCTGTCCCCAAATGCCGATGGGTCTGCCCTCCGGCTCGTCCTCCTTGAATTATAATATTGCTTCTCCGGCATTCTGCACGGATTGCTTACGGTGATAATAGAAGTTCTTTTCCAATTGTGCAAAGCACTTGACATTTCATTAAGGGATTTTTTTGATGATGATAATAAGGTTCTAATCAATGATCCACTGTCAACCAGAATATATAGACTCAACTCTGTGCAAAGAGAGGCATTACTCGCCTTTCTAAATACTATAGATTAAGAAATTACAACGAAAAACACAGCACCATATAGATAACTCCCACTCATCTACATAGTGCTGTGTTTTAATTTTATATTTAATATCTTCTGCCTAGCGCCGTTTAAAAAAACACCATCTGCATTTTGAAAAAACACCAATTAATCGCCACAAAATCATAAAATTACAGAAAATCACATCATTTTACATACATTTATGATTTTATTGCTATGTAACGCATTTGGCTTAAAACCTCAGGTTTTATGCGGTCTGAAGGGCTTTATCAATCCCACTTATACGGTGTGAGCTGATAAACATAGTAGTTCAGCCAATTCGCATACAAAGTATTCGCGTGGCATCTCCACTTCTTCACTGGTTTCTTCTCCGGGTCGTTGTCCGGGTAATAGTTCACTGGGATCTGTGGATTCAGGCCCTTGGCGAGGTCTCTGTGGTACTCCTGGTCAAGGGTCAGCACGTCATACTCAGGATGTCCTGTGACAAATATGTTCTTGCCGCCGTCACCGATTATGAGGTATGGGCCAGCCACGTCTGACTCGGCTACGATCTCAAGGTGCTCATTGTTTACAATGTCCTCCTTGGATACGCCCGTGTATCTTGAATGTGGCACGTAAAATACATCGTCAAAACCGCGGACAAGCGGTGTTCTCTTGTGGAAGGTGTGATGTTCGTATATGCCGGACAGTTTCTGCGGAAGGTCGAACTTCTGCACACCATATCTGTAGTAGAGTCCTGCCTGGGCGCCCCAACAGATGTGCATGGTCGATGTGACATTTGTCTCGGACCAATCCATGATCTCGCGGAGTTCATCCCAGTAGTCAACATTCTCAAATTCCATCTTTTCAACAGGTGCTCCGGTTATGATGAAACCGTCCCATTTGCGGTTCTTTACGCTGTCAAAATCCTCGTAGAATCTGTCAAGGTGTCCCTTTGTCACGTTCTTGGACTCGTAGGACATGGTTCTAAGAAGCGTGATGTTCACCTGAAGTGGGGTGTTTGACAGGCTTCGCATGAGCTGCAGCTCTGTGTCCTCCTTCAGCGGCATGAGGTTGAGTATCAGGATGTCAAGGGGTCTTATGTCCTGGCTGTGCGCCCTTCCTGTTCCCATGACAAATATGTTCTCGTCCTCCAATGTTTTCTTAACCGGCAGATCATCATCTATTCTTATCGGCATCTCTATTCATTCCTTTCCATTTACTACTTATACAAGCAAACATGCAGCAGCACACACCAAGTAATCTACCGCAGTTACCCTACTGTCCAATCAATTCTAAGAAATCCTCCTCAGATATGATAGGCACATCAAGGCTTTTCGCCTTCTTGTTCTTGGATGATGTGGAATTCACATCGTTATTTATAAGATATGAGGTCTTGGCAGATACAGAACCTGTAACCTGACCTCCTCTGCTCTCTATCAGTTCCTTGAGCTGATTTCTGTTGTCAAAATGGATGAGCGAACCGGTTATGACGAACACCTTGCCCGCCAGATCCTGCTCCGTATCAGAAGCCTCATCCACAAACGTAAGCTCAGCCATCAACCTATCTATGATAGCACAATTCTTCTCATTTTCAAAGTATCTGACTATATCCTCTGCTATAACCTGACCGATTCCGTCTATCTCAACGTATGCTGACACATCTGCCTTCTTCATGGCATCCATATCATTTGCAAAATGTTTTGCCATGAGCTTGGCTGTCGCTTCTCCGACATTTGCAATGCCAAGGCCATTGACAAGACGCCACATATTTGTCTGTCTAGAAGCATCCACCGCAGCCACAAGCTTGTTGTATGACTTCTCGCCAAATCCCTCGAGTTCCACTATATGGTCTCTGTGAGCCTCAAGCTTATACAGGTCGGGAAGCTCCTCCAGTATCTTCTCATCTATGAACTTCTCTATAGTTGCCTCTGAGAGTCCGTCTATGTTCAACGCATTTCTTGACACGTAGTGTGAGAATGACTTGAGTTTCTTAGCAGGGCAGAACTGGTTTGTACAGTACAGAGTCTCAACTCCTGACGCAGCACCACCTTCCTCCCTCACGATCTCAGTCTCACCGCCACATGCCGGACAAGCAGCCGGTATGACCACATTTCCACTCATTGTGAGGTTCCTCGCGATCTGTGGAATGATCATATTCGCCTTGTACACAGCAATCTCATCGCCCTCGCCCAGCGCCAATGACTTCAGTATGCTGACATTGTGTATGCTGGCACGGCTGACTGTGGTTCCCTCGAGCTCCACCGGATCAAATACAGCAACCGGGTTGATGAGTCCGGTTCTTGATGGACTCCACTCCACATAGCGTAGATGGGTGATTGCCTCCTCATCCGCCCATTTAAATGCCATGGCATTTCGCGGGAACTTTGCTGTGGTTCCGAGGCTTCTTCCGTATGCCAGATCATCCAGCATGAGTACCAGACCATCCGATGGGAAGTCATTCTCCGTTATCTTCTCAGAAAATTCCCTCACCTTATCCGGGAGTGCTGCCGAATCAGTCAGGTAGTGTTCTACCACGGTAAAGCCCTGCTGCTCCAACCAGTCAAGCTGATATTTGAATGAATTGTGGAAGTCCACATCCTCACCGTCCACTAAGTTAAATGCAAAGAAATGTACATTTCTCTCTTTTGTTATCTTGTTATCGAGCTGTCTAACTGAACCACTGCACAGATTTCGCGGGTTCTTGTACTTAGACTCCGCATCCGTTATCTTCTCATTTATCGCATTGAAATCCGAGTATTTGATGACAGCCTCGCCTCTGATCGTCAGCTTGCCCTTGTACGGAATGTGATGAGGTACATTTGCAAATACCTTCGCATTGTTCGTGATAACCTCTCCTATCTCACCATTTCCGCGGGTGACAGCTTTTATCATCTCTCCGTTCTCATATGTAAGAACAACGGTGAGTCCGTCCATCTTCCATGATATGACACCCTTCTGCCCGCCAAGCCATGACGCAAGAGCACCTACATCCTTCGTCTTATCAAGTGAAAGCATTGGGTGCTCGTGAGCCTCCTTCGGCAGCTCACTTACAACCTCATATCCTACCTTGACTGTCGGACTGTTGCTCATGACCATTCCGGTCTCTTTCTCCAGAGCGCTCAGCTCATCGTACAGAGCATCATATTCCAGGTTGCTCATGATCTCTGTATCTTCCATATAATATTTCTTTGCAGCATCATTGAGCTGCTTTACAAGTTCTTTGATTCTGGCTATCTTGGCATTATCGTTAGCATTATGATTATTATTTTCCATACACACCCCCGGCAGATACTGCCTAAAAAAATCCTATATACAATCTTCCTATCACAATATAAAACGCGCTCTGCTACATCCCCACGATCCGTCTAAGTTCTGCCTCTTCCTCGCGGCTGAGCTCCCTGAGTTCTCCAGGTCTCATATTGCCAAGCTTCACGTTGCAGACTCTGACCCTCTTCAGGTTCACTACCCTGTAACCCAGTGCATCGCACATTCGCCTGATCTGTCTGTTGAGCCCCTGTGTCAGCACTATCACAAATGACCTGTCATCTATCTTTCGCACCTTGCACTTCTTCGTCACCGTATCAAGTATTGGCACTCCATCCGACATCTTCCTGATGAAGTCCTCAGTTATTTCCCGGTTCACACGAACCCTGTACTCCTTCTCGTGGTTGTTCACCGACTTCTGGATGGCATTTGACAGGTCTCCATCATTTGTCAGAAGAAGCAGCCCCTGGGAGTCCTTGTCCAGCCTTCCCACGTACTGAAGTCTGATCGGATAATCTATGTGATCAAATATATTGTCGGGATCCTCCTTGCTTGCTGTACAGGTAAGTCCTATCGGCTTATTATATGCAAGGATCACTGTCCTATCCTTCTGCTGAACCTTCCTGCCCATGAATGTCACCACATCCCCGGGCATGACCTTCTGACCCATGACTGCAGTCTCTCCGTTGATCGTAACCTTTCCATTCTCTATATGTGTATCCGCAGCGCGCCTTGAGCACACGCCCGCCTCGCTGAGATATTTGTTAAGTCTTATTCCTTCTGACATCTTTTTCACCTATCTTATAATATTTTTATTATATACTTCATTACTTAAATTGCATTTTCACATATATCTTTTTTACATATATCTTTTTCGCATGCATTTTCTTCACATCTGAATCTCTCTTTAAAGCCATATTTCTCTTTTCATATATGCTGAACGATCACCAATGCAATTTAAATCTGTATTTCTCTTCTCATCTGTAGTACTCTTTTTCTAATCATCTGTAATTCAGCCATACAATTCAGTCCTACAATGCTCAACCACACTAAATCATACCATTTAATCCATCATTTGTGAACTGTTTAAATCCGCTGTTCATATATCTTTGTAAAGTTCTTTGTAAAGTTCAAACTAAAATCCGGTTAAAATTTTATACAAAAACACTTGATTTCTTTTATCATCTAATGTATAGTGAAACAAACGCAAAGGTGTGTTTCTAAGAAATATTCTTAGGGAACACACCTTTTTTATTTTGTGGACAGCCATCAATTTCCATACTCACGCGGAACATTGACGCCTGCCACAACAACTTGAGGAACTCCGGAAACATTTTTCTCATAGTTTGCTAAATAACGTTTTAAAAAGCAATTCGGTTAAATTCTATTAGAAAAAGGAAGTGTTTGATATGGATAACATCGACAGAAAAATAATTCATCTTTTACAGAGCAATGCAAGAACACCACTCAAATATCTGGCCAACAAGGTCTTCCTTTCTTCGCCGGCAGTTTCAGCAAGAATCGAAAGATTAGAAAAGGCCGGTATCATCACCGGCTACCACGCAAGTGTAGACCACGAGGCCCTTGGCTATCATATAACAGCCTTCATCCACATGGCTCTCGACCCAAAGCAGAAACCGACATTCTATCCTTTCGTGGAGGCCTGTCCAAATGTACTTGAGTGCAACTGTGTGACCGGAGCACATTCTATGCTCATGAAAGTATGTTTCCCTAACACCATGGATCTGGATTCATTCATTGGTCAGCTCCAGAGATTCGGAAGTACTGAAACCCAGATCGTATTCTCAACTCCTGTTCCAACAAGGGGTGTCGTGATCGACACAGAGGATATTGATTCATCCGAGGCAATATGATCTGATTATCCAAAAAGTAATGTGAACTCTCCACACATAAATAATGCCGGACACGCACGAGCTCTTTTCTGTCTCGTTTGCATATCCGGCATATTTTAATTATACATATTTTGGAACTTCTTGAATGTATCATCGTGTTTTAAGAGATAGTCCGTATTCTCCTTTACATACTGATACATATCCTGTATATATTTTGAAGCTGTTACTTCCTGTATATATTTGTTCTCATCATCTGACAATTGGGAATTATCTATCTTGTAACTTCCATCTGTCTGCTTCACCACATAGAACGACCTGATATCAAGCGGTTCACTGTTCACATCTTTTATTGTAAGATTGGACAATGCATATATGATGTACGCATCAGCAGTCTTTCCCGGCACCATATAGCAGGTTGTACGATTGTAAGCTGTTATATACTGTGCAGCAATCTTTATACTGCTCATATCGTCAAATTCTGACGGATCTGTAACCAGTCTCTGCAGTGTGGTCTGATCTGCATTCGTTCTTGCAAGCAGATAATTGCTCACCAGCTGATCGATCTCGTCTATGGTACACAGGCTGTAATTTGCTCCAGCTGGAACCTCTATATTCACTGAATTATCGCGGCCTGTAATGTCATCTGCAAATATTGTTGTGTTTATATGAAACACATATATGTATGCGCACAAAAGAACCACAAATAATCCCCACAGCCATGCCAGCATCTTTCCCGATGGGCCATAGATTCTGTTGCTTTTCATATTACGGCGTCTGCTACTGACCGGCATATCTATGTCGTAGTCATCGTCAAACATATCTCCTGTATCAGGAGCTTCATCCATATCCTCCGGATCATCTATAACGTAATCCTCGTAAAGTCTGACTTTCTTCGGGGCAGCATTCTCAGTTTTTTCTTCAACCGCAGTGCCACTATCATCGTCTGATTCATCTGACAGATCACTTACATCCTCATATTCGTCAGAGTCATCCTGATCATCTGTCAATTCATCTTCCTCACGATCTTTATCACCGTCATCTGATAATGAATCATCAGCAGCACCGCTTTCTTCCTGGTCATCCTCAGATTCATCTTCCTCAAGATCATCCGCAGATTCTGCATCACTTTCTACATCATCCAACTCATTCAGATTTTCATCTTTTTCATTATATACTTTGTCTTTATCCTTTTTCTCATTTTTCATATCTGTCATTCTTCCTTATATATATAAACAATATAAAAATTCTATACAAATATACTTATATAACTCAACATCATATAAGCTGTCCAATTACATCCTGCTCAAATAAAAAAGCGTACCAGGGCGGAGTCGAACCGCCCGTCATGGCTCCGGAGGCCATTGCCGTATCCGATTGGCTACTGGTACACAGTTGGTATGATACTACAAAATCATAACTTTGGCAAATCAAAAATCTCCACAAATGTACAGGATATATATTACTATCTTATGTACATTGTGGAGATTTAACTTCTATTTATCTCTTCTATTTATCTCTAAGATATTTATACTGGATTGTTTGTTTTTTAGATCCGACTTTTATCATACCCCGGTTCTATTCTTCGATTATTTCTTAATCGCAAATACAACAGTTGTAAGATTTCCTGCCTTATCTTTCACCTTGAGTGTATACTTTCCAGGCTTTGTGACTGTCACAACTGACTTTATAGACTTACCATTTAATGTTGCCTTATAGAGTCCGCTTCCGCCCTTATTGTCCTTGAGTGTAATCTTCACTGACTTCTTATAAATCTGATTGTGCTTAACGCCGGATACAATTGGCTTTGTCTTATCAATGATAAACACTGCAGATGTAACATTTCCCGCTTTGTCAGCAACCCTTAATGTATATTTTCCTGCCTTGGTTACTACCGCACCATTCTTGACATTCTTTCCATTCAATGTTGCAGTCCTCAGACCAAATCCACCCTTGTTGTCACTAAATGTAAGCTTTACATTCTTATTATAAATACCATTATTCTTAACGCCTGAGACTATTGGCTTTGTCTTATCAATACCAAATACTACAGATGATGCATTGCCAACTTTGTCTGTAACCTTTAATGTGTATTTACCATCTTTTGTGACCACTGTACCACTCTTGATGCTCTTTCCATTCAATGTTGCAGCTTTGATACCGCTTCCGCCTTTGTTGTCACTGAACGCAATCTTTACAGACTTATTGTATAATACATTATTCTTAACACCTGAAATAACCGGCTTTGTAGTATCTATGCAATTAACCTTTATTCTCCTATAGGCATATACATCTTTACCCCATGTAGCATGTGATTCGGCTGTAACCTGTACAACATACCAGCCATTTTCTTTTACCGTATAACTAGCTGTACTTGAAATATCTGTGTATTCGCTACTATAATTTCCCCAGTCTATTACATTTTCATTGTTTCCCTTTGCTATCTTGATGGAGCCCTTGCCATTTGCCATCATCTTCTCATCAACCTTTATGACAGCTGCTGTCTTTGTTTTATTAGGTGTCTGAGTCAGCTTGACTGCATTCTCTTTGGCTATACATCCTATGATCATCTTCTCTGTGTTGGAAGCACTCTTTGTAGAATATGAGAAGAGTCCCTCCATTTTGATGTAATATGTACCAGCCTTCATCTCATAGAAATCGTCGCTTCCGGCCGCGCTATGTGTAATGATAGCTGTTCCCATCGATGCATTGCCATATATATAATAATCTTCATCCCATCCAATATCAGGTCTTTTACCCTCTGTTGATGTCTTGATCCTCACATAACTGTCCTGTGGAATAGTGAACTGCCCATATCTCACGCAGCTGTTTGCATCTGATGCTTTTGCATTCCATTTGATCCCCCACGTGAGCTCAGCCTTCAGATCATAATCATCCATATCACTCAGCACCGTTACAGGAAGTTTCTGAAAACTGACCGCTGCACTCTCTGCCTCACTCTCTGTCACTGTCTCCTGTGCTGCTGAAACATTCAACACAGGCACTGCCATAGTTGACACAGCCATTATTCCCGCGATGGCTGCAACCGCAATCTTCTTTCTCATCATACTTTTACTCTCCTTTTTCTTTCTTCTTTTTTGTTTCTTTTTTCTTTTTGCGTTTCATCCCTGTCCATATACCGCAGCTGGACGTCTGTCTGACCAGACGTCCTGAAGCCATTATATCAAATCTTCTTATCTTCTTAAATAAAAAAGAATACTGGTATGTCGTTTTATCGTGTGAAAAACTGCACTATAAAACGGAGTCTCCCGCTGTCAGGAAACTCCGTCTTTTATAATGTAACCGGATTCACCGATTGTTATTATTTATCATTGGCATAACCAGATGTTTATCCACCTGTTACATAGTAACCGAAACGAATTTTACTATGAACAACAGTGCGATGATCGTTACAACGATATCCTGCTTCTTGTACTTGCCTGTGAACAGTGTGATAAGTACATATGTTATTGCTCCAAGTCCAATACCATTTGAAATTGAGTATGTCAGTGGCATCATGAGGAATGTTACGAATGCAGGAACTGCTGAACGCATATCTTCCATATCAACCTTTGCAAAGTTCTTAGCCATAAGAACGCCTACAAATATAAGAGCTGGAGCAGTTGCACATGATGGAATAATATTTGCAACTGGGCTGAGGAACAGACATACTGCAAAACAAAGTGCTGTAACTAAACTTGTAAGACCTGTTCTACCACCTGCTGCGATACCTGATGCTGACTCTACGAATGTTGTACATGTTGATGTACCAAGAAGAGCTCCTGATACAGTACCGATAGAATCACACATCATACACTCATCAAGCTTCATTGGATCACCCTTCTCATCAAGCATGTTAGCCTGGGAAGCTGCACCGTAAAGAGTTCCGATTGTATCAAACATATCTACCAGACAGAAGCTTACAACAAGCATGATTGCTGAGAATACACCGCCGATATACTCTGCTGAGAATGCATCCTTCCATGCCTGTCCCTTAAATACGCCGAGGAATCCGACTGAACCGAAATCCTTGAATGACTGTCCTATTGATGAGAAATCAAAGTTAGGTGCCTGAAGCATCATAACATAATATAAAACTGTTGATGCAAGGATACCTATGATAATATTACCCTTTACATTGAGTTTTGCAAGAATCGCAATGATTATAAATCCAACAAATGCAACTACTGGAGGAGCTATCTGCGCGATTGCCTCCTTTGCGCTTCCAGCACTTGTGATAACACCGTGGAAATCAAAGAACTGCACAAATGTGTATGGATTGTCCTGAATAAGTGTTGCGTTCTTCAGTCCGATAAGAGCTATGAACAAACCGATACCAGCTGGTATAGACTTCTTCAGACACTCTGGCATTGCCACCGCAATATACTTTCTAAGTCCCGTCACTGAAAGGATCAGGAATACAAGACCTGATACAAATACTATTACCAGACCCGCCTGATAGCCTCTGATAACACTCACGCCTGCAAATGCAGCACCAGCTACAAATATAGTACAGAAGAATGAGTTAAGTCCCATTCCACAAGCCTGTGCAAATGGCATGTCTGCAAAGAACGCCATGAGGAGTGTTCCCACTATGGCAACTAAAATAGATGCTATGAATACAGCATTCCATACTGTACCGAGCTCGCCAGCCATATCCGGAACTTCCCCCGCCAGCCATCCATTGCTACCCTCTCCTGCTACCTGATTTGGATTGACCAGAACGATATAAGCCATGGCAAAGAATGTTGTGAGACCTGCCATGATCTCGGTCTTAATCGTAGACCCACGCTCTGAGATTTTGAAGAATTTGTCCATGATTTACTCTCCTTTTCTCTTTATAGTATAATATAAACAAATACCCATCTATTCTATATCAATAATTGATATTTTTTCAACTATTTTTTAAAAATCATAAATTTTCTATAAATTTTTTCACAAAAAAGCGTCTTCATAGCTATCTTGGATTTTATCCCTCATTAGCTGAAGACGCTCTTTCGCAACGCTTGTCATTTACGCGTCACTTTTAATTTTCATTTTTTATTATTATTATTTCACAATACCTTTGACAACACCCTTTACGATCTTGTACTTTACTCCTGAAATCTTTATTGTGCCGGTTACTTTTTCGGCAACTACGCCCTTCTTGATGTAATACTTGATTCCTGTCTTTGGACTCTTCACAATTCCAGTCTTGGTATGCGGCACTACACCTTTTGACACATAACAACTATGTCCTGTTGAAGGATTCTTTACAAAGCCTGTATATCCAAGCTGAGCAATTCCCCTTCTGACGTAGAAGTATTTTCCTGTTTTAAGGCTCTTTACAATTCCAGTTTTCTCATTCACAAATCTGCCCTTATAGATGTAACACTGCTGACCCTGGGCATTCTTGTAAAATCCTGTGTAAGTCTGATATGCAATACCACGTCTTACAAGCCATGTCTTTCCTGTCCTGCTGCTCTTTACAAGGCCTGTGTATGCAGCCTGAACAACTCCGGACTTAACATAATACTCTTTGTTATTACTCTTTACAAATCCTGTGTAATTCTCCTGAACTACGCCTTTTTTGTAGTAATATGTAACGCCATCCTCTGTGATAAGTCCGCTCTTTGTCACATCTGGTATTGGGTCTGGTATTGGATCTGGGTCTGGTATTGGATCTGGGTCCGGTGTTGGATCTGGGCCTGGTGTTGGATCTGGGTCCGGTGTTGGATCTGGGTCCGGTGTTGGATCTGGATCCGGTGTTGGATCTGGATCTGGTGTCGGTGTTATATCCGCATCTTTGTACAGATATGCGTCATCCCATGTTCCCCAAGCACCACCTGTCGCTGTCGCTCTCATTCCAACCATAACTTCGGTAGTCTCATTTACTGTGAATCTGATCTGTGGATGCTGCCAGATCTTCCAGCCCTGTGGGACTGCAGGTGCGGATGCGAGTTCTGTATCTCCAGCTTTTGCATACACCTCATACACGTCGTTATCTCCATTTGCACCGCCCTGAAGATATGCGCTGAACACATACTCTCCCGGCTCAAGTGTGATGATCTGATATACATCATATGTGAAATCTGATGAATTGTAGTAGTGACCACAATAAGCACCGTTTCTAAAATCTTCCTTTGTCTTGATTGCAAATCCCTTGCTTGTATCAGCGATGGTCCATCCCTCGTTTCCTGACTCAAATCCAGGATTTACAAGGATATTTTCTTTTAATATAGATACATTGCAGCTAACGCCTACTTCCTCATCGTTTACTGTGATAGTTCCGTTTACAGTACATGTTCCTGCACCGTAATTCTTGATCTTCTCGAGTGCTCCATCCTCCCATGTGATGTCTGCGCTCTCTGAATTGCCATCATTGTACTTTACCGCAGCAGTTGTTGGGAGAACCACATTCTCAACATCTGTTATCACAACCTCAACATCATCAACTGATATTGACACTACCTCTCTCTTAGTCTTTGTTCCTGTGTGAACATATGCAAAAGTCTTGAGGGACTCAAGTGGATGTCCTGCGAAATCGAACAACGCCTGATTGTCAACCGCTGAACCACCATACCACTTTCCTGCATCAGCTGCATCATACTCTCCCGCGTAGGATGATGCCCAGCCTGAACCATACTGCTCCCAAGCTGTCTTGTTGGCTACGAGGATATCTGCAGCATTGTCAGCAGATGAGTCATATACATTTACAGGCAGCCATGCTGGCTCCCAGTAGAATACACCGATTCCTGATGAACCTGTATTCTTTACAGCCTTGATAACTGAGCTGATCTCATTTGCCTGACCCTGAACAGATATATCATAAGTTGTCGAGTCATTTACACCCTTTCTGACTGTGTTGTCATGACCGTCACCATCATCGAGAGTGTATGCCCATGATGTCTCTGCTACCATGACCAGCTTTCCGTATGTGTCTGCCACATTCTTTAGAACCGATGTGAGGTTGTCAAGTGTGCCGTGCCATACAGGATAATACGATGATGCAAATACATCGTAATCTACATTGTATGTGTTAAGTTTCTTCGCAAAATTTGCGTAATTACCACTTCTCTCAGGATTGGTGAAATGTATAGCAACAAGGATATTCTTGTCTATGTCTCTCACTGCCTCACTTCCAGCATTGAATATCTTAGCCATATTCTCCCAGTTCGTGGATGACTCACCACATATTCCATTTGTCGTCTCATTTCCGATCTGAACCATACCCACGTCAACACCGGCATCACGAAGTGTCTTGAGACTCTCTGATGTATATGATTTGACAGCAGCAACCTTCTCATCAAGAGTAAAGTCTGCCCATGCCTTTGGCACCTGCTGCTTACCTGGGTCAGCCCAGAAATCTGAGTAGTGGAAATCCACAAGGAGTTTCATTCCTGCTGCTGTTGCGTACTGGCCGATCTTCTTTGCTGTCTCAAGGTCGTTATCACCACCGCCGTAGCCATTTCCCTCTGCGTCATATGGATCATTCCATACACGAACACGCACATAGTTGATACCGCAGCTTGCAAGGAACTTGAAGTATCCAATATCATCGAGTTCGTTGCCATCAAAATCATAGTACTTTACACCGCTGTTCTTCAGTGATACATATGATGACACATCAACGCCCTCTATGAAAGACTGTTTCTGACCATTTAAGTCTGTGTAAGTAAGATCTGACACACGGTCAACATATATTCCAGCCTCTACAGGCTCTACTACATCTGAGTCATCTGTAAGCTTGTAAAGCTTTATATTGTCCAGCTTTCCCCAATATCCTTTGGCAAGATTTCCAGCAAATGATATCTCAACATCTGTTGTATCCTCTATAACAAACTCTTCTGTCTCATGGGTTGTCCATACATCCCAGCCTGATGTGACTCCTACACTTTCTTCGATTCCCGCAACAGAAACTGTAAGTCCTGTATCCTGAGCGTCACCCTCGACATCAAATCCAAGCTTATAAGTTCCTGCTGAAACAGAGCTTACTGTCTGTTTTATGCTGACATCAGCCTGATCTGAAGCCCAGATATTCAGATAATATGTACTGTTGACATTGCTGCCACCATTTTTCACTTCAAGCTCAGCTCCTGAACCACTCTCCAATGCCCATCCACTGCTGTCTCCTGTTTCAAAATCACCGTTTGTGATCTTCTGTGTATCTACCCAACTCTCCGCAGCTTTCGCTGTTATAAGTGATGCTCCCGATCCAAAGATCTGCCCTATCACAAGCGCTCCTGCGAGAATTGCGCAGCCAACCTGCTTTACAATTCTCATTTTTCTCATATAAGCCCTCCTAAAAAATGTTAGTTAATGTGCAGACACTTTAAGCGCATATGATTCGCTGTATCTGCGTGCAACAGTTGCGCAACCGTTTGTTCATCATGTTATTATCTTAACATATTTGTTTTATAGTTACTATGTCGCTTATAACCAATATTTTTCTATTTTAATTGTACATTATGTATATGCGTCTGCGCAATATAAGCGCAATTTGTGTACATTTTCGTGCGCAACTTAATAATGTTGTATTATGTTTTTTTTAATATGCACAATTGGAAATCAGCTTTATAGAAAATACTGAAATGGGGCTTTTTGCCCCATGTATCGATTTATTTGGAATTTCTTGAAGGATATCTAGTTTCTACTGTTTCAGAACTCCTTGGATATGTCCGGATTTTCCTATATTGGTAGATTTGCTGTAATAAAGGATAATTTTATCCTGGAAATGTCATTTTATATTTAAAAAATTATAAAGTTTGAGATTTTTTTCCTGAAACATTGTTTTTATATGGTTTCAGGAAAATTTTCTCCTAAATAGCAGTTTATCAAAGCAAAAAGGAAAATAGCTCGATCTACCATCGTCTTAACTCACGCCAAATGTATCTATCACCTCTGTCGCCACAGGAAAATGACTTGATCTACCATCGTCATAGATCCGCTTATCCATGTGATAAGCTTACCCTGTCGTCAAAGCGTTACCATGAATGTAATATATCCTTCACCGTCGCACTTTGCAGTTATTTTTCCTTTATGCACCTCAACAATCGACTTTGCAAGTGAGAGGCCTATTCCAGAACCTCCTGTCTCTGAATTTCTTGAACTGTCGGGTCTATAGAATCTCTCAAACAAAATATCCTGAGCGCCTTCCTGCATTCCATCTGTAAGATTTCGAAGCATAAATCTAATCTTCCGTCCGTCTCTCTTAAGTGATATATCTATTGATTCAGTCTGTACAGCGTATTTCATTGCATTATCAACAAGTATACTTATAAGCTGTCTGATTGAATTCTCATCACCTTTGTAGGTTATTCCATCCTGAATCTCCATGTTAATCTTTTTACCCGTCACCTCTGACAACGCAACAAAATGGTCAATAACCTCATACGCTACATCCGAAAGATTAAATTCGGTCATCTCCTTAGGCTCCGGATTTTCATCAAGTCTAGATAGAGCAACCATCTGATTTGTTAGTGACGTAAGTCTCTTGACCTGATCTCTGGTGTTCTGGGTCCACTCACTCTCGCCATTCATCATCTCTATAACCTCTGTATTGGCATCTATGATGGTAAGGGGTGTCTTGATCTCATGGCTCGCGTCAGTGATAAACCTCTTCTGTTTCTCATAACTCTCAGCCACTGGCTTGAATATCTTCTTCGACCAGAAATGCACCAGCGTGAATACCGCAAGAAATCCCAGCAATGAAACTCCAACACTGTACACCAGCGTATTCTTGAAAGACTCAATCTCCTGACGGCAGTCCACAAATATTATCCTGCTTCCACCTGTCTCATCATCGCAGTCCACCACCATATATCTGTATATATCTATGAACCCTTTATCAATACCGTCATCAATTATCTGATCAGCATACGATTCTGCCTCGGACTCATCAACTGCCGCTATATTATCGAGACTGTAAGAAACCACCATCCCGTTCGACACGACCACCGAAAAATATCTGGTCTGAAATGGTGTTTCCGGTGAGAATTTGTCACCACGCTTCTTACCCGGGGTTGTGGGCGGCTGGATATTTTCGGATCCATCCTGGTTTGCGGTCACATTTTCATCCGACTCTCCTGAGTTCGAGGGCAACTTCCCATCTTTATGATCTGGCATCAGTTCCTTCATAAAATCTCTGCTGTCAAACTGTCCATTGTTATCCGCAAGTTCCTCCAGTGTGTCATCAGCCCTCGAAACCATACGGACATAATTGGCAACGTTCAATATACTCATTATTACAAACAGAACGCCAAATGTAGACGCCATCGCCGCAAATATAAACCTCTTTCTAAGATTTTTTATCATATCCTATCCCCTTTTCACCTACGCATAAGCTCTAATTTTACTCAGAATATTCCAGTGTGTATCCCTGATTTCGGACTGCCTTTATCGACACCTTAGAGCCTATCTGTCCCAGTTTTTTTCTGAGATATGATATATTTACCCACACTACGCTTATCTCAGTATCGGTGTCATATCCCCATATCTTCTCCATCATGAGCTCTGAAGATATTATGGATTTCTGATTTGCCATGAGAAGCTCCATGATCTGATATTCTTTATTCTGCAGTTTGACACTTCCGCCGCCAGAACTGAGTTCATAGTTAAGGCTGTTCAACGTACAGTCACCATATGTCATATCGGTGCTTACAGCCTCGCTCTTTCTTCTGGTTATGGCGCGTATCCTCGCAAGCAGCTCCTTCATCTCAAATGGCTTTGCAAGGTAATCATCAGCACCGAGATCAAGTCCGTTGATCTTATCATCCGTCTCCGACTTTGCAGTGAGCATTATAACAGGCACATCACAGCCCTCCGATCTGATCTTGGACAGCACTGTAAATCCATCCATCTTTGGCATCATGACATCCAGTATAACTCCATCGTATACCCCCGCCACAATATAATCATAGGCATCCTGCCCATTGTATACCGCATCAACAGAATAATTATTATGTTTCAATATCACCTGAAGGGCACTTGAAAGAGCCTTCTCATCCTCCGCAAGAAGCAATCTCATATTTTCATCTCCGTTTCACTTTATTGTCAGACAGCATATGCTTAAGCCATCCTTATAATCCATATTATAAGTACAAAACTTAAATCAAACTTAAACTCTCAGGGCATCCACAATGGCCTGTGCAGTCCGCCTATACATACTGTACTTATCCCTGTCCCTTTCTTCAGTATCACATTCATTGCAATTATATTTTACGAGGTACAGCATTTCAACATAAACAGGCGATAAAGAAATCAATAATATATGAAAATTTAAAAACACAAACAAAAAGCCTTACGGTCAACTCTGAAGCTAACCGTAAGGCAATCATTCTTATTATATATTCAAATCACAGAACGGATTAAACGTTCATCTGCTTTGCAACCTCAGCTGCAAAATCCTCGTTTTTCTTCTCCATTCCCTCGCCAACCTCGAAACGAACGAACTTGGCAATCTTGAGATCCTTGTTTACTGACTCAAGGTACTTAGCAACTGTCTGCTTTCCATCCTCAGCCTTTACATATACCTGATCAAGAAGGCTGATCTCCTTAACCTGCTTTGAGATACGTCCCTCAACAAGGCCATTGAATATCTTGTCTGCAACGATTGCGTCCTTATCAGCCATAGCAAGCTCTGCAAGCTGTGCCTTAGCCTCCTTTGAAAGGAAGTTGAATAAGAAGTTCATATTACTCTTCTTCTCTTCGTAAATAGCTACATCCTCAGCGCTCCATACGCCATCAACAGCCTTTGCGATCAGCTTGTTAAGGATTGGCTTTGGAAGTGTATCAGGTGCATTGAGTGCACTGTCAACTGTGATCTCCTTGAGCTTAGCCATAGCGTCTGCTGAGATGTCTGCTCTGCTGATGTACTGTGGGTTCATAGCTGCGATCTGCATTGCCACATTCTTAAGTGCTTCCTTTGCAGCGTCATCGCTTGCGCCGTTGCCAGCTACGATAACACCTATTCTACCATTGCCATGTAAGTAATCAACAACTACATCGCCTGTAACCTTCTCAAATCTACGGAATGATAACTTCTCTCCGATCGTAGCAGTCTTGTCAACAAGCTCTTCCTTAAGTCCGTTCTCACCAAGAAGTGCCTCAACATCCTCGCCATCCTTGCCACCAACGAGTGATGAAGCAAGTGCCTGATCAGCTATCTGCTGAACAAATGTCTGGAATATCTCATTCTTAGCAACAAAGTCTGTCTCTGAGTTAACCTCTACAACAACACCTGTTGTATCATTAACTGCTGCACGGCAGATACCCTCTGCTGCGATTCTGCTTGCTTTCTTCTCAGCCTTAACCGCACCGCTCTTACGAAGTACATCTACTGCTGCTTCCATATTACCATCAGTCTCTGCAAGTGCCTTCTTGCAATCCATCATACCAGCACCTGTAAGCTCTCTTAACTCTTTAACCTGAGCTGCTGTAATTGCCATCTTTTTCTACCTCCAAATTTGAATATTGACATTCTCATAATCATGTTTATGTCATTTTATTAAAGCCTTTCAGCCCGTATATGTCTCTTTAAAAGTCACGGGATAATACTTTTTATTATATTACCCCGTTACTTTTTATAATCATTTATTACTTGTAATCAATTATGATCAACTACAGATTACTCCTCTGTAGCCTCCTCAGCCTCTGCCTCTTCTACTGAATCAGCGTCAACGCCCTGCTGAGCCTCGATAACAGCGTCTGCCATCTTTGAAACGATAAGCTTTACAGCTCTGATAGCATCATCGTTACCAGGAATTACATAATCAAGCTCCTCTGGATCACAGTTTGTATCAGCGATACCAACAAGCTTAATTCCAAGTGACTGAGCCTCCTGGATACAGATTCTCTCCTTCTTAGGATCAACAACAAAGATCATATCTGGGATTCTCTTCATGTCCTTGATACCGCCAAGGTTCTTCTCAAGCTTCTCCATCTCTTTCTTGATCTGGATAACTTCCTTCTTAGGAAGAACATCAAATGTACCATCCTGCTCCATCTCTTCGTATTTCTTAAGAGTAGCAATTCTTGTCTGGATAGTCTTGAAGTTTGTAAGCATACCTCCAAGCCATCTCTCATTTACATAGTACATACCACAACGCTCTGCCTCGCTCTTGATTGAGTCCTGAGCCTGCTTCTTTGTACCAACGAAAAGGATAGTTCCACCGTTTGCAACGCAATCACCAATTGCATTGTAAGCATCGTCAACCATTCCTACTGACTTCTGAAGATCGATGATGTAGATACCATTACGCTCTGTGTAGATGTATGGCTTCATCTTAGGGTTCCATCTTCTTGTCTGGTGTCCGAAATGTACACCTGCCTCTAATAACTGCTTCATTGAAATAACGCTCATTTTTTCTACCTCCATGGTTAAAATCTTCTGCCGGCATCAACTCTTTGGACCACCCGAGCACAGGCACCACGCCAACTATCAACCAGCATGTATATTTGTTATGCGCACTCACGCAATCGACATTGTAACACACAAAAAAAGTGCGTTCAAGCACTTTTTTTGAAATATTTGAAATTTATTGACCAAATATTTTGAGTTTATTTATTATTTTTACTGATTGCCCAAAAGTATCCATACTATACCGCCATTTGTCTCATTTCCACTGAATGTATAGGTACCCGGCACAAGGCTCGCTGAATATCCGGATCTGAGAAGCCAGTCATAATATTCATCGGCATCCCTGAGACCTATCTGAGCAAGCAGCTGGCATATCTCATATGCAGATGTATTTGATCCAAATGTGATCTCACCACCACCATTATCGTATTTTATAGCACTTGCCTTGACAGCCTCTGTTGAAGCCTCTGTTGAAGCCTCTGTGGTTGGCTCTGTCTTGTCAGAATTTTTATCTGTTGATGACGCGCCTTCTGTCTGGGAATTCTTATCCTCTGTATATCCGTTATCCTTTGAAGATGGGACTCTCTGTGTATTGTTACTCAGTCCCCCATTGTCCCCAGCACTGTTATCTGGCGAATCGGACGATGAGGTTCCATCTTTACTGTTATCTGACGAATCAGAAGATGAAGTTCCATCCTTACTGTTATCTGACGAACCAGAAGATGAAGTTCCATCCTTACTGCCGCCTGAGTACACATCACCCTTACCATTAACATCGGATTTTCCGTTATCTGTGCCATCATTGGCTGATGATGATTTCTCTGTGGTGCTTTTCTCTGTGGTATTTTTCTCTGTGGTGTTTTTCTCTGTTGTACCTTTATCTTCTGTATCATTGGATTGATCTGGCGTTTTCTCTGTAGTTCCAGATGTTTCCTGCTGTATAACATTTGCCTGACTGCCCTGTCCTGAATCATTTTTCCCAGCATTGTCAAAATTAAACGCAACGGTAACGGTAAGAGCACCGACGATCAATCCAGTTCCAAGGCCTCTAAAAAAACTCTTCTTATACATTTCCTACCTCCATGAACATCTTACTGTCCATCAGTTTCATTTGTCTTTTTTGTCTCATTGATCTTGTCTATCATAATCTTAGCTTCACCAACACCTATTCCGAGTTTATTTGCAATCTCCATAATACTGAGTCCTTTTTTGTGAAGTTCAGCCACCTGTGTCTCTGTATCAACACCCTCATCCCATATATCAAGAGGCTTATTCTGTGATGCTTTTCTCTTTTTTTTCTTTTTTGATCTGTTATTTCTGTTTCTCTGTGGAACCGGCACTACACTGCCATCTTCAATATCAGCAGCCATCTTTTCCGGATTCTCTGCCTCTACAACAGTAAAGGCACTGTCTGTAACCTGATGTTCTTCTATCGCTACAACAATTTCCTGTGGCTCACCCGACTGAACTAATTCCTCTGAATTTTCTTTTTCTTCAGTTTTTCCCGTCTCTGCTGCATATTCAATATCTTCTGTCTCTGCCAGCTCAGCTATCTCTACTGACTCAGTCGGCTCTGATGTATCCGTAGACTCAGCCGGCTCTGATGGCTCTGATATATCTGTTGTCTCTGCTGACCCAGCCGTGTCTGATGTATCCGCAGGCTCAGCCGGCTCTGATATCTCTGATATATCTGATATATCTGACATATCTGTTGTCTCTGTCGTATCTGATGTTTTTGCTGTCCCTACTGTCTCTGTCTCCGGAACGGCAACATATTCTTCCTCATATGTTATAGGCTCTTTCTCACTTGTATCTTCAGGATCATAGGCCTCATATGCCTCTGTAAGGCTCTGATTGATGTAGTCTATCATCTGCTTCTTGGCCTTTTCAGAAAGCTGTGACGAGCAGGCCTCAAGCTCGATCTTCATCCTGTCCTTGGCAGCTGCAAGATCCGTCTTATAATCCTCCATAGCCTTATCTATCTTCTGAGCAGCCTCAGTTGTCATGTCATATACACTTTTATCTGTCAAGTTTCTAAAATCATCTATATCCTTTTTTGTGCTCTCTCTGTATTCGTCAAGCTCCTTCCTGCTCGCTGCTTTAATCTCTTCAAGCTCTTTCTTAGAAGAATTCTTAACATCATCAAGGCCCTTCTTCATATCATTTTTTACTTCATCACCCTGTTTCTTCAGGTCATTCTTCTTTTTTTCAACGAGAAGATCACAATATTCATCAAGCTGTTTTTCCAGTTTCTCCCTGCTGTCTGCAAGGGCACCTTCCGTCTCATCCTCTTTCTTTCCATCGCTGAGAAAGAAGCTGACTATTACAATCGCCAAGCCTATTACAAGTGTCACTATTGCCGGTATCATATTTTCTCTCCTTTTCGTAATTCTTAAAATAGTTTTATAATAAAGCAGGATATCTGCTTTTACGAATTCTTCAACTCTTCAAACACAACATCGTTCAAAACCTTGATATATGTGCCTTTCATTCCTGATGATCTCGCCTCTATAACTCCAGCACTCTCAAACTTTCTGAGCGCATTCACTATAACTGATCTGGTTATTCCCACCCTATCTGCCACTTTGCTCGCAACAAGTATACCTTCCTCACCCTCAAGTTCCGAGAAGATATGTTTTATAGCCTGAAGTTCTGAGAAAGAAAGTGTATTTATCGCAGATCTCACTATCGCAATCTTACGATTCTCTTCTGCGTTCTCCTCGTTCAGAGCTCGCATCATCTCCAGTCCTACAACTGTAGTACCATACTCTCCCAATATAA
Source organism: uncultured Coprococcus sp. (assembly GCA_902461735.1). GTDB lineage: Bacteria > Bacillota > Clostridia > Lachnospirales > Lachnospiraceae > Coprococcus. The sequence continues at coordinate 222,130 of CABPYV010000002.1, read as the reverse complement.
TATCATCGATATCATACTCTATACCCAGCCTGTACAGAAACAGTGTTCCGAGTCTCTCTCCAGCTATGTCTATCGGAAGGAGCAAGCCATGATATTTATCTATATTCTGTCCGTCAAATCCCAACGTGGTTAGATTGACATTCTCCTTTGTCGAAAGTACAAGCAGAAGTCTCTCATTGAGCATACCATCTATAAGACTTCCGACTTTCCCCTCTATCAATTCATGTATTTCCGGGATATCATCCCTGTTCTTAAGACCAAGAATCTTTCCTTTTTTGCTTATGACCATAACATTCGATGACAATATATCACTGAGTACATCGCAAATATCATTAAACACAACCTTATGTGAATTATTGTTGTGTAATAACTTGTTGATTTTACGAGTCTTATCTAACAATTGTACGCTCATGAGTTATCCTCCTTATACAAATTGATCAGTCGCAACAATAGAATTATGTAAAAAAAAGTATCTTTTGCGCGAATTTTTATGACTATTTGAAATTCTATCACAACAAATTACTCATAACAAGACTATTTTATGTTAAGTTGCTATGAAAATAAAAATTTAAGAAAGTGTTGATTTTACTGGATTTTTTTGCCACTATATATTGTGGTGTCCATGATCTTCGACACAATTTTCATAATTATGACAACTAAGCGCATAAATAAATTTTCAAACAATTGTAGCAAATGACTGACAACAAAAAATCCTGTGGACAACCAGTCTCCGGGTCATCCACAGGACATGTATTCACATTTTCGTTATTCTGTCTTCTCAGCTGCTTTATTGTTACAGGTATATCCACACTCCTGATTCGAGCACACAAGCTTATTGCCCTTGACCACCATATAATTGCCACACTCAGGGCACTTCTCATTGCTAGGCATCGCCCATGACATGAAATCGCACTCTGGAGCCTTTATGCATCCATAGTATCTTCTGCCCTTTCGTGTTGCTTTGATCACCACATCGGCACCGCACTTCGGACAGGCAACACCTATCTTCTCATAGAACGGCTTTGTAGATCTGCACTCTGGGAAGCCCGGGCATGCAAGGAACTTGCCATGAGGTCCATACTTTACTACCATGTTACGTCCACACACGTCACAGACCTCATCCGACACCTCATCTTCTATCTTTATGGATTCAAGTTCTGCTTCTGCTTTCTTTACTGCCTCATCAAGATCAGGATAAAAGTTTCTGACTACAACCTTCCAATCCACCTTACCCTCACCTATATTATCTAGAAGCGATTCCATATTGGCTGTAAAGTTCACATCAATTATGACCGGGAACGCCTGCTCCATACTCTGATTGACCGCATCACCGAGCGCTGTCACATAAAGCTTCTTCTGTTCCTTTGTTATATATCGTCTCGCAAGAATCGTTGAGATCGTCGGTGCATAAGTACTTGGTCGTCCTATTCCCAACTCCTCAAGGGTCTTTACAAGCAGAGCCTCTGTATATCGTGCAGGAGGCTGTGTAAAGTGCTGCTTCTCCTCAAGGCTGTCAAGCTTCAACACATCTCCCTCTGCCAGATTGTTGATTCCCGCAACATTCTCTCCTCTGTCATTGTCCAGATTATAGACTGCAAGAAATCCGTCAAACGAGATCTTTGATGCTGATGTCTGAAAAACCGCATTACCACAGCTTACCTTGACGTTCTTCACAGAATATACGGCCCCTGCCATCTGACTTGCAAGGAATCTGTTATATATGAGCTGATATAACCTGAACTGATCTCTCGATATCTGATCCTTGACCATGACCGGAGAAAGTGTCACATCTGTAGGACGTATCGCCTCGTGGGCATCCTGTATCTTCTTGTCAGTCTTTGCACGGCCATTCGAATCGCCTATATACTTCTCACCAAAATTTTCTGATATATATGAATCCGCTGCCGCAACAGCCTCCTCTGATATTCTGGTTGAATCTGTTCTCAGATATGTTATGAGACCGATAGTTCCTCGTCCCTTTATATCCACGCCCTCGTATAACTGCTGCGCGATCCTCATAGTCTTGGATGTTGCAAAATTCAGTTTTGACGATGCTTCCTGCTGAAGTGTACTGGTTGTAAACGGAAGTGGCGCTTTCTTGTTTCTCTCGCTCTCCTTGATGGATCTCACAACATACTCTCCACCATCGAGATCCTTCATTATGCTATCGAGCGCTGATCTTCCGGATATCTCTTCCTTATTGGTACCATCACCTGTGAATTTGAAAGTAATTGGCTTCTTCATCTTGCCTGCTGTCAGATTCGCATCCAGTGTCCAATACTCCTGCGGAATAAATTCATTGATCTCCTTTTCTCTGTCACACACAAGTTTAAGTGCAACAGATTGAACTCGCCCAGCAGAGAGTCCTCTCTTTATCTTTGCCCAGAGAACCGGACTTATCTTATAGCCAACCAGTCTGTCAAGGACTCTTCTGGCCTGCTGCGCATCAACCAGATTCATATCTATATCACGAGCCTGCTTTATGGAATTCTTAACCGCATTCTTTGTGATCTCATTGAATGTAATTCGCTTATAATCCTTATCCTCAAGCTTGAGTGCTTTCATAAGATGATAAGATATCGCCTCTCCCTCACGATCCGGGTCAGTCGCGAGATATATCTTATCTGCCCTCTTCACAGCTTTTCTGAGTGCCGCAAGAATATCACCTTTTCCTCGTATAGTGATATACTTTGGCTCAAAATCATTATCAACATCTATTCCCATCTGACTTTTAGGCAGATCTCTGACATGACCATTCGATGCTATGACCTCATAATTTGACCCCAAAAACTTTTTGATAGTCTTAGCCTTGGCCGGAGACTCAACAATAACAAGATTCTTTGCCATGGTAATTTCCTTTCCTCGATATTTTTATATAGTCAGGAAGCCGTACAGAGCTGTATTTACCCAATCAAGCCCTGCAATAATAATTTCTTACCAACTGCTTTATCAGCTTCTTCTGCTCTAGTTTAAACAGTATCTGAGCTGCCTCAGACACTCCTATTCCGGCATCCAGACATATGTCATCCACATGCCTCGATTCCAAACGTACACAACTATACACTTTTTTCTCTTTTGGCGCAAGTAAATTTTTGTTTATAAACTTTTGCTCCGGCATACAGACTCCCAGTTCATCCAGTATATCAGACGGCGACGTCACGCACAGGGCTCCCAGTCGAATGAGATTATTACAGCCTGCACTTGCAGCGTCCGTGATCCTGCCAGGAAGGGCGTAGACATCACGTCCCTGCTCAAGAGCTTGATCGGCGGTTATAAGTGAACCACTCTTTTCTCTCGCCTCAACAACAAACACACCATCAGACATGCCGCTTATTATTCTGTTCCTATAAGGGAAACGAAATGCCTCAGGAGCTACATCTAAGCCGCTCTCTGACACCACCACTCCACCACCTTTAACAATATCATGATAAATGTCATAGTTCTCCCTCGGATAAGGTACATTTATACCACTTCCCAACACAGCAACTGTTCGTCCCCCTGCTGTAAGTGCCGCTCGGTGAGCAGCGCCATCTATGCCCAGAGCCATACCGCTCACTATAGTTACCCCGGCTGCGGCGGCACATCCAACTATCCGGTCTGTCACAGTCTTGCCATACACCGAAGCCTTTCTGGCACCGACAACAGCCAATGCAGTCTTCATATCCCTAAGCAAAGTCACATCTCCTGCCACAAACAGCAGCATCGGCGGATCCGGTATATCGTACAATCTGAAAGGATAACATTCATGTCCAGGGTATACATACGTTATATCTCTTTCCAGCAGTCTTTTTTTATAATCAATCAAGGATTTCTCCGTCCTGTTCTCAAGCACCGCATGCGTCTGAATATCTGTGAGCTTACCATGCAGTTCCCTCTCTGAAGCTTCCCACAGCCCTCTGAGTCCTCCGAATCTCATCACTATATCCATCTTCTGTGTATGCACCATTCTAGATATTGTCCCATACCACAGATAAAGAAGTTCATCACTTATCATCAGATGGCACCCCCTTCGTCAGAATTTCTGAAATAGGCAGCCTCCTGCAAATGACTAGTTTTCACCTCAGCATCACCATCTATGTCAGCTATAGTCCTTGCAATCTTAAGCAGCCTGTAACCTCCTCTGGCAGTCATGCTCAGTTCGGAAAAACAATATTTCATAAATTCCTTTTCATCTTTTCCAAGCGGAATGTATTTTTCGCACAACCTTGAATCCATCTGCGAATTAAACCTGATACCATCATTCTTGTATCTTTCCAATTGTGTCTTCTGAGCGCGCTGTACCTGCTCTCTCATTTCTTCAGAAGATGCACCGGCAGCATCGTCAAACAGTTCATTGTACTGAACCTTTCTCACTTCTACATTTATATCTATTCTATCCAACAAGGGTTTACTTATCCTCGCATTATAATTACGGATCTGATTCACCGTACATGTACATTTATTCATGTCCGGATACTGCCCGCATGGGCATGGATTTCTTGCCGCAACCAACATAAAATCCGCAGGGAATCTGTACATTCCATTCAGCCTCGATATGTTGACCACTCCCTCCTCGAGAGGCTGTCTCATAACTTCAAGTACATTTCTATTGAACTCAGGGAGCTCATCCAGAAATAACACACCCCCATGAGCCAGACTTATCTCCCCGGGGCGTGGATCTCTTCCGCCCCCAGACATCGCATGAAGTGATATCGTATGATGCGGAGATCTGAATGGACGTCTGTTAATTATAGAATTCCCACCATTCAAGAGACCTGCCACACTATACACTTTCGTTATCTCAATACTCTCATCCAGTGTAAGCTTAGGCAGTATAGTCGGGATTCTTCTGGCTATCATAGACTTTCCTGCACCAGCCGGTCCAGTCATGAGTATATTGTGCATTCCTGCAGCTGCAATCTCCACTCCTCTTTTTAAGCTTTCATGTCCTTTCACGTCTGCAAAATCGCAGTCACATTCATCTTCTTTGCACCCAAGCAGATCATCTACATCAACATATTCAGGTTCAATAACTCTTATTCCACAGAGATAGTCTACCATCTCCATAAGATCTGTGACAGGGATCACTGTCATGCCTTTTATTATTGCCGCCTCCTTTGAATTTTCTGCCGGCACTATGCATTTCTCTATTCCATTTTTATAAGCATGATGAACAATGGCAAGTACCCCATCTACAGGACCTACGTGTCCATCAAGCCCCAGCTCACCTAATATAAGTACATTCTCTATGGATTCTTGTGGAATGACTCCCATGGAAGTCAATATTCCAGCTGCGATGGGAAGATCGAATGCCGTTCCCTCTTTTCTGATATCCGCCGGAAACAGATTGACTGTTATCCTCTTCGGCGGAAGACTGAAGTTAGAATTGCGAAGTGACGTTCTCACACGTTCCCCGGCCTCCCGAACACAGGCAGACAAATATCCAACCATATTCATCATCGGGAGACCATCGTGTATATCTGTCTCTACAGATATAAGTGTTCCTTCAATGCCTTGAACAAGGCCACTTAATACTTTACTATACATAAACTTGCGTGCTCCTTCCTGTCCTTTTGGACAGCCTCTCCACAATGAGCACATATCATATAAATGAGAATATCCTATCTCATACTACAAGTCAATTTCCTTTTTGGAGAGTTGTTTGCCTGAGTGTTTTCCATTTCGTTGTCCGGAACGAAGTTTAATCGAGGCAAGCCTCAGCATTACACTCGCTACAGCCATATTAATAATCACCGATACCAATGTAATATGGTCATGCATGAACACCGTATATCTGCCAGCCTGCTCAAGAGATGGCAGCACAGTTTCTGCATAGAATGTCTGCTGTGCAAAATCCAATATCCACACAAATGGGTTTATGGTATAGCAGGTCATTACCCCTGCCTGATATGCTTTATATATATCAATGCTATCTGTCATATACATTGCAGACAAAAGTACTCTTCCGCCAAGATACGTGATGATTACAATTGCCACAACTGTTATAATGGTTGATATAGCTGCTGACACCGAAGTTCTCCGTACACACGAATAGAACATTCCGAAACTTCCTATATATATGTCAACATAAACAACCACACCTATAAACTCCAGAAGGGCTTTCCATCCAAGACCTCCCACAACAAATGACACCGCAAGGAATGGCAGTGTTGCAATCATGTACATAAATGTTGTTGCCATAGCCGATGCCAGCTTTCCTAACACTATCTGTGATGGCTTGACTGGCGTGGTAAGCATGAGCTCAAGAGTCTGTCTTTCCCGCTCTCCCGAAATGGATGTGGATGTCATAACAGGAAGAACCATACTGATAATTCCCAACTCGCACCCGCCTAGTATCGGAAACAATTTTACGATATATGAATAATACATCTGGTATCCGGATCCAGATGACATAGCAAATGCTGTTGCCGCAATTAAAGTAAAAAGACAATTTATCAAGGTGATTGATATGATCATCTTAGGTGTTCTTGAATTTACCAGTATATCTTTCTTGAGTATAGGATTAATAGACATTCTTTTTGACATCTTCATCACCTCCCGTAATCTCAAGAAACAGTGATTCAAGATTCTCCCTCTCTCGAACAAACTGATGTACATGCACTCCATTATCCACCAGACTCCTGAGAAGCTCTGCATCGCTCTCTCTGTCTCCATGGTAATAAACAATCAATTCTCCGCCACTCTCGGATATTCTATCAACACTGAACCGTTCTCTGATAATAACAGATATACGTTCTAACGACTCGCGTTCACTAAGACCTAACATATAGCCTCTGATCTTCACTGGAGCCCCAGTATTTTCCTGTGCCATGACATCATTTACTTTTCCACTTGTTACTATCCTGCCATGATCGATTATTCCAATACTCGTACACATTTCTGAGAGCTCCGGAAGTATGTGAGAGCTTATAACCACAGTCTTTCCAAGTTCACGAAGATCTTTCATGATATTTCTCATCTCTACTCTGGCTCTTGGATCCAGACCAGAATTAGGTTCATCGAGTATCAATAACTCCGGGTCATGTATGAGTGCTCTGGCAACACACAGTCTCTGCTTCATACCCCTGGACAGTCCATCTACGAACTCTTCCCGCTTATCTGACAGATCAACAAGTTCCAAAAGCCTATCTGCTGCCACATCAGCCTCACGGCGGGACATTCCATACATAGATGCATAGAATTCCATATATTCTATAACCCTGAAATTATCATACACGCCAAAGAAATCTGGAACATATCCTATCATCCGTCTCACATCAGACGTCTTTTTTAGTGCATCCACACCGTTTATCATTATTTTTCCTGATGTAGCCTTGATCAAGCCGCACATAATCTTCATGGTAGTGGTCTTCCCAGCTCCATTAGGACCTACAAAGCCAAATATCTCGCCTTTGTCTATATGCAAGTTTACATTGTCAAGAGCTATGAAGCGGTCATAATATTTAGTCAGATTAATTATATCTACCATTTGTTATTGGCCACCTCCCCTCGCGCTTATACGCGGAAGATATATTTCTGTATATTCCTTTCCCTGATGAGGCGCAATAAACCGCAGCCTGATCTCCGAATTCTGAAGATATAATTTCAAACGTTCGCCATTCAGCTCTGAAGATCCATTTGCAAATATCGTGTCGTATTCACCTGTGCCATAATTATAAGCCTCAACAACAACGTTTGACGTTGCAGCATCCTTGCCTGTTGACTGTTTCGTAAGGCAGAAAATGTTGTCACCGTCTTGGAACTTCACATCAACATCAACCTGATCCGAGTACATCATTAGATCATTGGTGTCATAATCTGACTGTTCAAACCTATTAACATCCCGTGTATATATATTGCTGTAATATGCGCCATCGACATCTTCATAATCCAACATGTGCGTATCATATACAATATAGCTGCCGTACTTCTCCGATTCCTCATTGCTGCTGACATCTGAATTTCTGTCAACCGTTGCCCACATAACAACTCTGCCCTTATCGGACTGCGCTGATGAGTACATTCCCATCTTGAGAATCATATAATAATTTCTGGACATCATAATATCTGCATCTCTGTCCATTGAATAATCCGTTCCGAATTTACTCATATAATAACTCTTCATACAGTCGTAAGATATTCCCTTTACCATACGTCTGTTCTGCATTTTTGTTATATTAACTGATGCCCCGGCACTCAGACTGTCCAGACAAAAATAATATCCATCCGTCATAACCACAACATCCGTCATAGCATATGATGTGTTGTTCTCCACGGTTCCTTCCAGTCCATCCGTGTAAAGTTTCAGTGAACCACCAAACCGGCCTATGTCGTTTCCAGACACGCTGGTCGCTTCCAGGCTCAGTCCGTCAAATGGAACATGGGTATTAAACTTCATCTTCACCCCTGAGTCATCGGCAATCCGCTCCACGTCCATGGCCTGTGAATCTGAAGTATTCATATACATATTATCCAAAACTCTTACATTGCTGTATTTATTGTCCACATCAACTGAATATCTGCCAGCCTTTGATCCAATTATATATGTATACGCATTCTGTCTCATAATGTTGTCGCTTATATCAGCTGCGGTAAATGTCAGCTCCAACGGTTTCGTGACCCTATACTTTGTACTCACTATATATATTGCAAGTGTTCCTACAACGGCCCAGGCAGGAACTATGATCCATATCCACTCTCGTCTGTGCTTTTTTTTCAAGATCACATACGTTACAGGACCACACACTATCAGATATATAACCAATATAACGATCAATATAACCGGTGAAACTGTCTTCTTTTTATTGTTGTTTATCGCATTCGTTATCCCATAGCTTAGGCAATTGTCATAGAATGCTCCCTGAACCATACCATTGATCTTATCTGTACTCCCAATTTTAAGTATCTGTTCTATAAGCTGAAGTTTACTACTTTCCTTAATTATGGAATCTGAACTAAGAGCATACGGAAGAATGATCACCTTTCCGAATCCGCTATCCAGATCAGCAGCCCCTGCCAAAACATCATAGGTCTGAGTGCCTTCAACCGATATATCAGCTATAGCAGTCTTCTTGAATTGCAGATGATCATCCTTATCTAACCATACATCAATGTCCTTTTCAGTCTTACCGTCAAGAGTGTAATTTATAAAATCTGTGTCAAATCCACTCAATATCTTCTCTGCGTTACCGCCCAGTGACAATATAAGTGTGCCACCATCAAGAACCCATTCCTGAAGAGCTTCCATCTGATCCGCAGACAACCTCGAGGTGTCAAAATCATCTATCAAAATATAATTAACCACATCTAAGCCTTGCGCAGAGTCTGGAAATGCTTCAGGTCTAATGCAAAGTCTTTTAACATCCACACTATCCGTCTGATTTCTCACTCTGACATCATCTAGATTATCGAATGCAGCCTGAGCATCAGAGATGACCCCTACCGTGATGGTGGTCTCATAGCCCGATACGCTCAACATATCACTCTCCGAGTAAACAACAGTACCGCTCTCATCCTTTATCTGAATGAGCAGCCTTCCATATCCAAGCTCGTTTACGTAGAATCTCAGCTCATTATCGCTCCCAGCATCCCAGTCAATCTTCTGAGAATACTTTACCGACTGATCATCGTAACTCTCATCATAGCTCGGCGTCACTGTCACATACCCCGTCATATCTATATCACTATGTATATCAAGCATAACCTGACAACCCGCATCATACACAGCATATCCATCCACGCCATAATCCAGTTTCACCTGAATATCCGGATTCTTTTGTATTATATTCTGCTCGATTTTGCCATACGAACTTCCATCTACCGGCACTTCAGTTTCTGTTTCAGACTCTGAATATTCGACTTCGTTCGCAATCTCAGTTGAATATGTACCTTTATCAGCTGACACATCCGCCACAAGTCCATTGTATGCTGCCTCAGCCATAATATCTCTATTAATTTCATTCATATTCTGAATACCGGCAGCGCTCACTGATACCGGGGCAAATGCCACCAGAAAAGCCATAACTGCTACACATACACATACCAACTTTGTTCTGAACATATGCTGTCCTTCCGTTCCATTCATATTTTTCAGATCTTACATCTAAACCACTATGCATATAATAAATTGTGCAACCTGATTACGCAACTTACACTTTCGTAAGGCTTGATTTATATATACAGTCATGTTCTACACTCATATTTCTCCCTCAAAACATAACAAAACCGCATACATATCATGCTGATATATATGCGGTTAATTTATTATCTTTTTGCCAAGATATGTCTTTAGCTAAAATAAACGACCTCTTCCTTTGGTGCGCTTGTAAGAGTAATTTTCTCCGCCGTGAGCACCGGTCCTTCGCCGTCGAAATCAGGATAATACTCATATCCTATCTTGGCTGTTACATCGACCCACTGTCTGTCCACAAGATTCTTTGCGCCCTGATAGTAACACTTAAATCCGACAAACTGGATATCCTCAACGCAACAGGTCATTGCAAATCTTCCCGGAACAAATGCATTATTTCCATACTGTTTTGGTCTGAACACCATAGCCTTGAAATGTATCTTCTTGCCGTCGTATCTCTCCTTCATGTCAGATGCATCTACATACCAGATTCCAAAATCATCATCCGGAAGTTCTATCACATCCGCACTTACATCATATGGAAGATCCTCTGGCTCGTTTGTTTCCGGTGCCACTGAGCCATCCTTCATCTCGAAGATGATCTGCGCTCTCCTGTTCACCGCCTTGATGGATCTCCTCCACTCAGGAATCTTGGAGTTCTCATCGCATCTGTTGAAGATGACCATGTCTGCACTGTTGAACTGCTCTACCATAGTCGCCTTCATATTCTGTGAATACACGTCATATGTCTCAGCGTTCACAAATGAGATGACCTGAACAACTGTCCATCCCTTTGGCACTCTTATCTCGAATATCTTGTCAAGTTTCCACATACCATTGTACTCTATCATGACCTGCTCAGGATTGTATTTGTCCTGAAGATCGAGCAGATGGTCTGTAGTAAGCTGATCTTCCTCTATAAACTCTGTATATATATTCGCCTTTTTCAGAGCATCAATGTCATACTCTTCCTCTCCATCTTCGCACACAAGAAGAAGTGTCTTTGCTCCGCCTGTAAATCCTCTATCCATCAAGGTCTCTTTGGCAAATGTAGTCTTGCCACTCTCGAGGAATCCCATGAACACATATACAGGTATCTCTTTATTCTGACGTCCCATCATATTAACTCCTTATTTATACCTCGAACAGCTGCGCAAGGTCGTCTTCCTTCAGCTTGCTTCCTATTACGCAGAGCTTACCAGTGATATCTGCCTTGCCCTTTCTGATCTCGAACTCACCTGGTACAAGATCGAAGTACAGCCAGTCACCTGCATCACTAGGTACTATACCCTTTGCTCGGAGAATAACACCGTACTTCTCTGTATCTGCCAGAGTGTCAAGAATCTCTCTAAGCTTGTCCTCGTTGTACTTATGAGGAGTCTCCTTACCCCAGCTTGTAAATACTTCATCTGCATGATGATGGTGATGATCATGGTCGTGACACCCACATGTACACTCATCTCCGTGATCGTGATGATGCTCGTGATCATGATCGTGATCGTGATGATGCTCGTGATCGTGCTCATGGTCATCATGGTCGTGGTCGTGACATCCGCATGTGCAGTCGTCTCCGTGTTCATGCTCATGATCGTGATGATGCTCGTGATCATGGCATCCGCACGTGCAGTCATCTCCATGATCGTGATCATGACCGCTCTTTGCCTCATCCATCATTGTCTCCTCAAGAGACTTATAGTTCTGCATAGCCTCTCGGATAGCAGCTCCATCAAGCTCATCCCATGGAGTTGTGATGATTGTTGCATGATCATTCTTCTCTCTGATCATGGCAACAGCTTTCTCTATCTTGTCCTGTGTAGTTGTCTGTGTTCTGCTCAGAATGATAGTATTTGCACTCTCTATCTGGTTGTTGAAGAACTCGCCAAAATTCTTCATGTAGATCTTAACCTTTGACACATCCGCAACTGTTGTGTAGCTGTCAAGCTCCACATCAAGATCAGATGAAACATCCTTTACCGCCTTGATGACATCTGACAGCTTGCCAACTCCTGAAGGCTCTATGATGATCCTGTCAGGTGTGTAGTCTGTGATAACCTGCTTAAGCGCGGTACCGAAATCTCCTACCAACGAACAACAGATACAACCTGAGTTCATCTCTGTGATCTGAACACCGGCATCTTTGAGGAAACCTCCATCGATTCCGATCTCTCCAAACTCGTTCTCTATAAGAACCAGTTTCTCGCCCTTAAATGCCTGCTCAATAAGTTTCTTGATCAACGTTGTCTTACCGGCTCCAAGGAAACCTGAGATAATATCAATCTTCGTCATTTCAATCACTCCTTAAACAAATTTATATTAAGACTGTGTATCCGAATCATCCCTCTACACAGTTTTGATATCAATACATCCTTATGATTATACTCGATAGTATTTTTTTTTGCAAGATGACCCAATCCATAACATAGTCAGTATACTATTACTTATATTCCTACTTTTTCTCTTGCTTCAAATGAACATCCATCTGATTATACGGAATCTCTATATCATTCTCGTCAAATGCTTTCTTAAGCTTCCACATGGCGTCCCACTTGGCATCAAAAAATTTCTCTATCGTCGCATAAAACTTTACATACATATTTATCCCGCTGTCAGCAAACTCGTCTATATAGAAAATAACCTGCTCATCCTTGAGGAAACCATCCACATCCTTGATGGTCTCAATTGTGACCCTTTTGACCTTCTCCATATCCGAGTCATACGAAACTGAAAAAGGTATCTCCACTCTTCTCATATCATGCTCAGTCACATTTATAAGGGACGTATTGGATATATTGCCATTCGGTATGACAACCGATTTGTTATCCACTGTTATCAATCTTGTATAGAATATATCTATGGACACAACTGTTCCCTCACAGTGAGTATTGTTCTCCACTATATAGTCTCCAACTCTGAACGGTTTCAGTATAAGTATCAGCAGGCCACCTGCAAGGTTCGACAGACTTCCCTGAAGTGCAAGTCCAAGTGTAACGCCCGCCGTACCAAGTATGGTTATAAATGAAGTGATCTGAAAACCCACGATGCTCGCCGCCGTGAGCACTATGAGCACATTCAGGATAATCTTGACCGCCGATATAAAAAATCCGGCAACGCTCGGATCAAGCTTTGACTTCTCGAAGCTTTTCCTAAGTATCCTAAGCAGCAGCTTCACCAGTTTAAAACATACTACCATAAATATAACTGCCACAACTATGCTGCCAAGTTTTGACATACACCAGTCAGTCAATTTCTGAATATACTGTCCTATAATACTTACCTGATTCGTAGCTTCTTTCACTGCGTCATCCACCACATTCTCTGTGGTGGCAGCTGCTGCCATATAGACCAAAGTATCATGAAATGCCATCAATTCGAGCCTCCTAATCTGTCTGTTATGTCCGCGTTATTCACGCTTACTGCCTGCTGCCTACACGTGCAAATACCGCAAATGACAATGCCGGTGCAGCCACCTTTACCACTCCATTCTCAGCGGTACGGTAACCTTTATTATTATTTCCCTCGCCGCCAAACTTCTGATTATCGCTTGAGAAAACTTCTTTATATTTTCCCCCTGAAAAAACAGGCAATTCATATTCTTCAACATCCTTAAGTCCAAAATTGCACACTATATACAGTGAGTCATCCGAAGCATTTGATGTCTGTTCTGCCTGTCTCATACCACGTCTTGCAAATGACATGACCTGCCCTGACTCGTTAAACTCTACATCCCCGGCTCCAGATCCATGGAGAACCTCTCTTGTATTATAAAGCTTGTTTATCTCTTTTATATATTTCTGGAAATAACTGTTGGCATCGAATTCGAGTACAGACCAATCTATAGGGCTCCTGCCATCAAAACTGCAAAAACCGCCGAGTTCCTGTCCCATGAATGTAAGTTTTCTGCCAGGCAGTGTCATCACAAGTCCAAACAAAACCCTAAGGTCAGCATATTTGTCCTCATATCCACCAGGCATCTTGGCTGCATAGCTGCCTCTCTGCCCCGCTACCTCATCATGGCTGAGCGCCCAGACAGACTTGTCATTCTCGTTAAAAGTTACGCCACATGTATAATCCTTAAAACTTCCCCTGGAGGCAGGCGGAATCATCATATAATCCGTCACTCTCGTGACAGCCTCCGTGTTCCATCCAAGGTCAACCAATACATCTGAATACTTATCACATGTGACATTTTTGAATTCATTTACAACTTCCTGATCTTCCAGTCTGATTCCATCCAGATGATAAGTATCTATCCAATACGACAGACAATCTATATCATCCACAGTCACCATATCCATGATCACACCAATACCTTTGCTGTGAAGATGGTCCACCATCGCCATGAAATCAACCGGCGTTCCATATCGTGATGTCGGCGCAAACATTCCTACAGTATCGTATCCCCAGCCATTGTCATCGCCATACTCCATAAGCGGCATAAACTGAATATAGTTATACCCCATATTTTTCGCATATGCAGCTATATCTTTACCAAATTCCGCATATGTGAGTCTGCCCTCATCTGCGATGGATTTCCATGTAGGCATGTGAACCTCATATATATTTACAGCTCCAGTATCCTTCCTGCTGTTCATATACGCTGCATCGCTCCATTTATATTCCAGCTCAGTCAGTATCGAGGCATTCCCCGGTGCTACCTCATAGGCAACTGCATACGGATCTGCAAATATGTCTATGTTGCCATCTCTATATAATGCCTCAAACTTGTATCTCGTATCCGCAAGATCACCCGGAATAAAAAGTTCATATATATCAGTGTAGTCAATTCTCCTCATAGGGTTGACTCTGCCATCCCAGTTGTTAAAATCGCCAACCACACTCACACGGACTGCCCCTGGCATATTCATACAAAACGATACACCCGGAACTCCATTCACCTCTGTCTTTCTTGCACCAAACAGCTCCTTGACATGAAATCCCGACTCTATATCATCTTCACCTTCCACTACCTTCATAACCATAGACAGATCTACACTGCATTCAAATGAATACGGATCATACACTGTCTTTGTCTCATCCTCTTCCCCAGACTCACCCCATATCTTTCTTGTCACCTTAAGTCTGTAGGAAAATGGTTCTCTATCTGTAATCTTTACAGAAAAGAATCCCTGCGTCCCAATCTCCTGCATCGGATACTCTTGTTCTCCATCAACCACAGCTACTGCACTGGCCCCAGGCAAGTATGCATTTACATAGCAATCCCTCAGGCATGGGTGCATTCCAAGAATGTGGTGCGGATTACCGTGGGTAGCTCTGGTTATAGATGCTACTTCATCCGACTTTAATACAAATATGTTCATATATCCTTCTCCTGTCTGTTGAACTATCTTCCATCAATGGCATGTATAAAAATCCCGCTTCTGAGCTTAGGCTCAAACCATGTGGACTTAGGCGGCATGAGGAGTCCGGCATCAGCAATGTCGAACAGTTCTGTAATGGATGTCGGATACATTGAAAATGCAACTGCCATTCCTCCATCCACAAGTCTCTCAAGTTCTGAAAGTCCTCTGATTCCGCCTATAAATTTTATTCTCTGATCCGTTCTTGGATCCTGTATACCGAGGATCGGGGCAAGAACGTTATCCTGAAGCACCGACACATCCAGCCTTCCAACCACATCATCCGGCACCACACCATCCTTGACATCCAATTTGTACCAGCTGCCATCAATGTACATTCCAACCTGTCCCTTAATCTGTGGATCAACAGGGATGTCACTTGCTGTTACATTGAACACTTCTGATATTTTGTCCATAAAACCTTCTCTGCTAAGTCCGTTTAGGTCATTTACAGCTCGATTATATGGCATGATCATGAGCTGATCATGAGGAAAAAGCACGGAAAGGAAATAGTTGAATTCTTCATCTCCTGTATATCCCGGATTCTTCTCTCTCATATGAAGGCCTGCTTTGACAGCTGATGCAGCTCTGTGATGACCGTCAGCGATATAGATATCATTTACATTTTCGAAAGCATCCTTGATCGTGTCTATGTCATTCTGTTTATCTATGATCCATACATTATGTGTGATTCCGTCTGGAGATGTAAATCCATATAATTTCTCTCCGTCCTTGACCCTGTCTATAATCGCGTTAACCTTGTCTACTGATCTGTATGCAAGGAATATCGGGCCTGTCTGAGCCCCACACGCCTCTACGTGTTTTATTCTGTCTATCTCTTTGTCCTCACGGGTATTCTCGTGCTTCTTTATAACCCCATTCATATAATCGTCTATAGACGCACATGCCACAAGTCCAGTCTGATGTCTGCCATCCATGATAAGCTCATAAATATAATAGACTGGTCTGCGCTCCATGATATATGTTCCATCATCTATCATGTCCTGAAGCAGCTGACCAGCCTTATCATATACACATGGAGCATATGTATCAACATCTGGTCCAAAGGACGTCTCAGCTCTGTCCACTTTCAAAAATGATAATGGTTCACGCTTGACCTCTATCTCTGCTTCCTGACGGTTATACACATCGTATGGCAAGGCAGCAACTCTGCCCGCAACATCTCGTCTCGGTCTATAGGCTCTAAAACTTCTGATTGTTGCCATATTCTCTACTCCTGTCATAATATTTTATTGTGTTTTAGGGATCGTAACATTCATCCCTTCAGTCGCCCAGTCTGATCAACCCCTTACAGCTTTGACAACCTTCTTGAGCGAATCCTCATATTCCTCATCTGACGAATTCTCAAATATGAAAAGATCCTTGATGTTTGTAGGTGGATTGAAGTTCTGGCTGTTAATATACTCATCCCAATGCTCAAGTTTCCATGTATCTCTGTCTGAAGCTCTCTTGATCATTCTCTCATGACATACATCTTTTCTTGTATTAACCCAGATAACGAAAAGCTCTGCATCTTTCTCAGCAAGCTTTGCACGAAGATTTGCAAGGTACTCATCATCTCTGATCTCCTCTGTAAAAGGTGCATTGATAAGCACTGTATCATTGTAATCCAGCGCCTCAAATGCGAGATCAAGAACACAGTAATACTCGTAATCTCTGATCTCTTTCTGGAAGAAATCCGAAGAACGATTATACTCCTGTCCGGCAACCACAAATATCTGCTTTGAAAGCACGATCAATGTATCCTTATCAAGGTAAACACAGTTGTGAAGTGCCTTGGCAACCTGCTTTGAAATAAATGTCTTTCCACATGCTGGTGGTGATGTTACTAATATAAGCTTCTTCTTCATATCTATAAATTCCTCCATCTTAAATGAAATCTTATTATGAAATCAATTTTTCTAATAGTTTATCACAATTGCCATTTGCTTACAACATTTTTTAACGTTAAATAAAAATAAAGAACGGCATACGACACCCATCGGGGACGGAGGTACCTGTCCCCCCTGACCCCCATCGGGGACGGAGGTGCCTGTCCCCGTGTTCCTGTTTACACGGAATAAGACCCGCTATATATCAAGCCAAATGCAAACATGATTATATAGCAGGTCTTATTTTAAATATTTTATGTTTAGATCTTTTATTGTCAGTATTTTAGCAATAAGCTATATACGTTTACTTTACGACAACTGTACATCTTGCATACTTGCCACTACCATCCTTAGCTTTGCAGGTTATGACAGCCTTACCTTTCTTCTTTCCAGTTACAACACCATTAGCTGCAACTGTGGCAATGGACTTATTTGAAGATGTCCATGCAACCGCTCTGTTATTCGCTATTGTAGGAGCAACTGTAGCCTTAAGTGCAACTCTTCCCCCTCGTTTTACAGCTACTGATGTCTTGTTGAGCTTAACACGGGAGACTCGAACTATCGATGTAATTGTACATGAAGCTGTAAGATTTGTGCCATCAGCTGTCTTACATGTGATTACCGCTGTTCCTTTTCCGACTGCTTTAACTACACCAGCTGCAGTCACTGTTGCAACCTTTTTATTTGATGAAGACCATACCACCTTCTTATTGCTTGCTGATGCAGGACCAACTGCATATTTCAGTGTATATGTTGATCCCTTCAACATAGTCTTCTGATATACACCTAACTTTATTGAGGTTGCAGGCTGTACTACCTTTACTGTACAAGTTGCATATTTTCCACTACCGTCTTTAGCCATACAAGTGATAGTAGCTGTACCCTTTGCGACCGCTGTAAGATATCCATTTGTTACCTTTACAATCTTTGAATTTGACGACTTCCATGTAACATTCATATCGTTGGCATTAGCAGGGTAAACTGTTGCAGCCAATGAGTATGTAGCTCCCTTTGCAAGAGACAACTTGGTTGCTGTCAAAGCTATTTTTGTTACCGGCTGAATTACGTTGACAACATATGTAGCGCGAGCGCCTACTCCATCAGATGGTACTGCCGATATAACAGCCATACCTCTACCCACAGCTTTTACTGTACCGTCTGCAGCTACTATTGCAACTGACTTGTCTGATGTTGACCATGTAATCGCCTTACTGTTCGCTGTGGCAGGCTGAATTGTATATGTATTTTTAAACTTAGCACCTACCTTGACATCTTTTCTTGCCTCTTTGAAAGTTATTCCTGTAATCTGCTGATATACTGTCACAGTAAAACTTCTTGCTATATCGCTTCCGTCTTTAGTCTTTGCTGTGATTGTCGCTTCACCAGGCTTAACACCTGTGACAGATACCATTGTTCGTCCACCACTAACTGTAGCTATGCCTACATCACTTGACTCCCATATAAGATTTCCATCACTTGCATCCTCTGGTGTAACACTCACTTCCATGCTTGTTGCTCTTCCAACGTATGTTATCAAAGATTTTTTCTCAAGATTTACATCTGATACCAGTTTTCTAACCTGGAGTCCTATCGAACGATATCTTCCGCTTCCATCAGCTGGCGTTGCTGTTATTGTAACATATCCTTTATCTACAGCTGTTATATTTCCATCCTGATCAACTGTAGCGACACTATCATCACTTGACGACCATATAAGCTGCTTGTTATTTGCATCTTCAGGCGTTACCTTCGTGACAGCCTGCATCTTTTCACCTACTATAAGTACATTCTTCTCAACATTAAGTTCTACATTTGTAACACTCTGGTTTACTGTAACCTCACAACTAGCAAAAAGATCATCTGAAAGATAGCAGGTAATAACTGCTGTACCACGCTTAATAGCTGTTACATAACCATTACTAGCCACTCTGGCAACCTCTGGATCAGAGGAAACCCATTTCTGTGTATATTTTGTCTCATCATCTGCATCAATCTTCACGCTAAGCTGAATTGATCTGTCATTCGGAAGTGTGAGTGTGCACTCAGTTCTATCCATAGTAACTCCAGCCACTGCCTCAAGTACAGTAACTGTACATTTACTCTTGAGTACATCAGGATTATCAGCAGCTATACAGGTTATGTCCACTGTTCCTGCCTTATGTGCTGTAAGTTTTCCATTCTCATCTACAGAAACTATATTGTCATCACCTGATACCCATGTTACATTCTGATTAGCTGTAGCTGCCGGGCTGATTGACGCTGTAAGAGTCGCTGTCCTGCCTGCAATCATCGAAAGTGTTCTCTGTGATACCTGGATGCTGTCTGCCCTCTGAATGACATTTACCTGGATAACCATCTTGGTTTCCGGATTATCCTTGGAGGTAAAGTGAAGATATGCAATACCAGGACCTACTGATGCTAACTGTCCATTTCTAAACGAAACCACAGAGTTCGATTCATTGTCACAGTTATCCTTAGAATCAGATATAACACATGTATATCCTGAAAATTTGGGAGCTACAACACCATCTGTATTGTAGAATTTAGCTGTCAGATTCTTCGTACTAATACCAGCATATCTTCCACACTCAAGATCAATCACAGAATTATCCCCATAAGCTATATCTGTTCCATCATCATTCTTATTATCTCTGTCAATAAAACTCATTCTATTTACAGGATTATGGCATTCTATATTGATGTATCCAACAGGTCTTCCGTTGAGGTTTGTAGTTATCTGTGCTGTTCCGCTTCCCTTACATGTAACCTCTCCTAAGTTATTAACTGATACTACTCTGCTGTTATTTGAGCTCCATGTTATATTCTCATGAAGATTGCCATCCTTATCCCTTGCAACAAGTTTAGTTGTACTTCCTACCACACAATTCAGTGTAGAACTACCAGCCTGTGTAAACTTGCCATTTACTGAATAATATACCTGAACTGTTAAAGGATTCAGAATATTAAGTGTGAAATTAACTTTTCTTGTTCCATAACCACAATAATATTGATATTTTATCTCAGTGGAATCTAGATCTGCATTAAGGCTATAATTATTTATTGTACCACCTGTTACAGTGTATATCGCTCCGTTTTCTTCACCCAGCGCAAGTCCGGCATATCCAATAGTAGTATTCTTTCTACCATACTCAAATTGTTCCTTAGTTTCGTTCCAAACTTTTATCTCACTATCATTGTAAGCTCTGTGGAAGTTATATAGACTATTATATTTAGTTAAATCAAAATCATAATTTGGCTTGTCAAGTGTTATATCTCTGCTATTACCTATACAGCTAAATGATCCGCCTTCTTCCGAATTAAAAAGTTTAGTACAGTCTGAAACATCTATACAGACAAGTCTGTTCCTGTCCAATGTCAGATCACGAAGATTAACATTTTTTGATAAATCTATACTCTCAAGTATGTTATCGCTAAGATACAGTGTCTCAAGTGCCGCATTACTTGATATATCTATAGATTTGAGATCATTTGAATTCAAATTCACATACTTCAATGCTGCATTGGAACTTATGTTCACATCTTGAAGTCCAATCCCTGATGCAGATAAAGTACTCAAGGCCGTATTACTAGAAATATCTAACGTACCAAGTGGTGTACCATCAACTGTAAGACTTGTCAATTTACTGTTATTAGCTATATCCAGAGACTGAAGTCTTGTCTCCGAACAATCCAATATTGTAAGATTTGGTGTATCTGTGATGTCCAGATCAGCAAGGTTATTAGATGCACAATTAAGGCTGATAAGCGATGTATCACCAGAAACATCAAGTTTTGTTATTGATCCCTTTATCGAACTTGCTGTAGCGTCACAATAAAGGCTCTCAAGTGCAGTGTGGTCAGATACGTCCAAAGTGGATAATCCCGACATAGCCTGACAACGTAACGTCTTAAGCTGCATATTCTCTGACAAATCAAGAGTTTTAAGAGAAAGTCCACTCACACTTAGATATGTAAGTCCTTTCATACTCCTTACATCCACGCTCTCAAGATTTGTTCCGCTAGCATCAAGATGTGTAAGATTGTCATAATTTGAAAGCGAAGTGAGTCTAGTAATGTCATTTCCACTTATATCCAGATATGCCAGATCATCAGCAACAACCGGAAGTGTAAGATCACTCATCATGTTGTTTGATACATCCAGATATTCCAGCTTTGTAAGATTCTGTATATCCATGTTCTTTATACCCTGACCGCTACAGTTGATTTCTGTCAGGTTAGTGAATACCTCTATACCATCTACATTCTGTACTGCTTTTCTACCATATTCAGCTTTACTGTCAATATCATGAATATCTATACTTCTGACTGCAGAAATCTCATCTGCATCAAGATATCCATCGCTATTTGTATCAAAATTATTTGATACATACTTCTTAAATATTGAATCATTCCTAAATGTGTCATCAATATTTACACCATCTGCAGCCATCGCTGTTATCGATCCAATACCAGCAAGCGGCTGAAGTACCATGGCCGCACTCAGCACTGCAGGCAGCCACTTTCTCCCTTTTCTCATATTCTACCTCCCTTATTATGTATGCGGTGTTCATACATCTCACGCATATACACATTTATAGATATAACAATTTTATTACAACTATTTGTGCACTGTCAACAATATATTAGCCAAAATGAGCCTGTTCAGCCAGCGGTTGACACAAATCATGTCAATGTCGGCTAAACAGGCTTAATCCTGTCAAATATTTATAAATTATCAGATTTTATACCGCGAGAAATTTATTTCTTTGTGATATATCCCTTTGCCTTCAGAAGTTCTGCGCAGAGAACTGCTCCACCTGCAGCGCCTCTTACAGTGTTATGGGAAAGACCAACGAACTTCCAGTCATATACTGAATCCTCACGGAGACGTCCAACGCTGATGCCCATACCGTTCTCAAAGTCAACATCCAAAGATACCTGTGGTCTGTTGTCTTCCTCGAGATACTGGATGAACTGCTTTGGTGCGCTTGGAAGGTTCAACTCCTGAGGTGCGCCCTTGAAGCTTGTCATAGCCTCGATGAGCTGCTCCTTTGTAGGGTTCTTTCTGAACTTTACAAATACAGTTGCTGTATGTCCGTTGAGAACAGGAACTCTGATACACTGGCTTGTGATAGTGATTCCTTCTGCAGGAACAATCACACCATTCTCCTTGTCTACCTTACCCCAGATCCTGAGTGGCTCCTTCTCTGACTTCTCTTCCTCACCGCCGATATATGGGATGATGTTGCCAAGCATCTCAGGCCAATCCTTGAATGTCTTACCTGCTCCTGAGATTGCCTGATATGTGCTTACGATCACCTCATATGGTTCAAATGGCATCCATGCTGTAAGTACAGGTGCGTAGCTCTGGATTGAGCAGTTAGGCTTAACTGCAACAAATCCTCTCTCTGTTCCAAGTCTCTTCTTCTGGAACTCAATGACCTCTGCATGATCTGCATTGATCTCTGGAACCATCATAGGAACATCAGGAGTCCATCTGTGAGCTGAGTTATTCGAAACTACAGGAGTCTCAGTCTTGGCATAAGCCTCCTCGATAGCCTTGATCTCATCCTTTGTCATATCAACTGCTGAAAATACGAAATCAACTGTGGCAGCGACCTTCTCCACCTCATTGACATTGTATACCACAAGCTTCTTAACTGCCTCAGGCATCGGTGTATCCATCTTCCATCTGTCACCTACTGCCTCTTCATATGTCTTGCCTGCACTTCTTGGGCTGGCTGCAACTGTAACAACCTCAAACCAAGGGTGGTTCTCAAGAAGTGAGATAAATCTCTGACCTACCATACCTGTTGCGCCAAGAATACCTACCTTTAACTTGTCACTCATCTTTCTTCTCTCCTATCTTTTTAATGACGGCAATTGCCTGTTTTAGGTAAAATCCAGTATATTGCTCGATACTCGAGAATTACTTCGTTCTACTTTATATTATTTATTTTATAACTCTGACCTTTACTACGCCCTCGATTGCTGAGAGTTCTGCGATGTCATCCGCAGTTGGCTCTACACCGATATCAAGGATAGAGTATGCATAATCGCCTTTTGCCTTGCTGATCATTCCTGATACATTGCCACCCTTCTTGGCGAATACTCCTGTGAACTGTGTGAGCATATTAGGGATGTTCTTGTGGCAGATAGTAACTCTGGCTACATCACTGCACTCTCCCATGTTGACATTTGGATAGTTTACTGAGTTCTTGATGTTACCATTGTTGATGTATGCCTTGATCTCCTTACATGCCATAACTGCGCAATTGTCCTCTGACTCTGCTGTAGATGCTCCAAGGTGCGGGAATGCTACAACATTCTTGTAACCTGCTATAGCTGGGTTCGGGAAATCTGTCATATACTTTGCTACCTTGCCCGAGTCAAGTGCAGCCTTCATATCCTCATCGTTAACCAGTACATCTCTTGCAAAGTTGAGGATCTTCACGCCGTCCTTCATCATGGCAAATGCATCTGCGTTGATCATGCCCTTTGTGCTGTCAAGTGCCGGAACATGAACTGTTATATAATCACAATCTCTGTAGATATCCTCTACATTTGTGATGTGCTTTACATCCTTTGAAAGTCCCCATGCGGCGTCTACTGACACATATGGATCATATCCATATACCTGCATACCGAGCTTAAGCGCAACATTTGCAACCTTTGCTCCGATGGCACCAAGTCCGATTACACCAAGCTTCTTGCCGAGGATCTCGTTACCTGCGTAATTCTTCTTCTGCTTCTCCACCATCTTGGCGATATCTGCCTCAGCGGCATTGTCCTTGACCCAGTTATAACCGCCAACAAGGTCTCTTGAAGCCATGAGGAGCGCTGCCACAACAAGCTCCTTAACACCGTTTGCATTTGCACCTGGTGTGTTGAATACTACGATACCCTTTTCAGCGCACTTATCAAGCGGAATATTGTTGACGCCTGCACCTGCGCGGGCTACTGCCAGAAGGCTGTCTGACAGCTCAAGGTCATGCATGGATGCACTTCTAACGAGAACCGCATCTGCCTCTGCAAAATTATCTGTTACTTCATATGTATCAGGTAAAAGCTCCATACCGCATGCTGCGATAGGATTTAAGCAATTAATCTTTACTGACATGTCTTTTTCTCCCTTTTTCTGTGACACCGGCAATTGTATGATCATATACTGCAGACTTTACGATCACCCGTCACTATCTTTTTTGTATGCTACTATATAATAGTTAATATTACTTATTCTCTGCCTCAAACTTCTTCATGAACTCTACAAGTTTCTCAACACCTTCGATAGGCATTGCATTGTAGATAGACGCTCTCATACCACCGACTGTTCTGTGACCCTTGAGGTTGACAAATCCAGCCTCTGTTGCCTCCTTGACAAACTTGGCATCGAGATCAGCGTCACCTGTTACAAATGGTACATTCATAAGTGAACGGTCTTCTTTTACAACAGTTCCCTTGAAAAGCTCTGAACTATCAAGGAAATCGTAGAGGATCTTAGCCTTCTTCTCATTGTGGATCTTCATTGCCTCAAGTCCGCCCATCTCCTTAACCCACTTGAATACCTTGCCACAGATATAGATACCGTAGCATGGAGGTGTGTTGTAGAGTGAATCAGCATCTGCCTGAGTCTTGTACTTGAGCATGGTTGGTGTAAATGGCATTACATCATCTCTTATGAGATCCTCACGGATGATGGCTACTACCACACCGGCAGGACCAACATTCTTCTGTACTCCGAAGTAGATCATGCCATAATCCTCAACATTCACAGGCTGTGAGAGAATGTCTGATGACATATCTGCCACAAGGATCTTACCCTTTGTGTTAGGCAATGTGTGATATGTTGTTCCATATATAGTATTATTATGACAAATGTATACATAATCAGCATCGTCATCGATTGGAAGATCTGAACAATCTGGAATATATGAGAAAGTCTTGTCAGCTGATGATGCAACTGCAACTGCCTTTCCATATTTCTTTGCTTCTTCGTATGCTTTCTTTGCCCACTGACCAGTGATGATGTAATCTGCTACACCATTCTTCATGAGATTCATTGGAATTGCTGCGAACTGCTGTGAAGCTCCTCCCTGAAGGAAAAGCACCTTGTAGTTGTCAGGTATATTCATGAGATCTCTGAGATCCTTCTCTGCCTCTTTGATGATATTGTCAAAGGCTTTAGATCGATGGCTCATCTCCATTACGCTCATGCCTGTTCCCTTGTAATCAAGCATTTCTTCTGCTGCCTCTTTTAATACCACCTCAGGAAGAACTGAAGGGCCTGCTGAAAAGTTGTACACTCTTGCCATTTTTGTTATCTCTCCTTCTTTTTAATTGTCGCTTGCGATTTTCAAGTTTTTCGGTTCAAAATCTTATGTTTTCAAGTAATTTAACTTTATTATCGCTTATATCCCTGTACTATAGCACTCTTTTCGCCTGTCGGCAAGTGGGGATTATATATAAAGGCACCATATTTATGTATGTATCCACACAAATATGGTGTCTTTTCATCTTGTGTCGGCGTATATATTACATATCGTCTTCTGAGAAACAGGTGTCGATGGCTGCACCAGGTGCTACCATTGGCCATACCTTGTCATCTCCTGCTATTGTTACATCTATTACTACCGGTCTGCCTGCTGTAAGTGCTGTCTTCATCGCTGCCTCAAACTCATCAAGAGTGTTGGCTCTGATTCCCATTGCACCAAGTCCCTCTGCGACTTTGACGAAATCTACTGAATCGTCAAGCACCGTGTTGGAATATCTGTGGTCATAGAACAGTGTCTGCCACTGTCTTACCATTCCGAGCACATGATTGTTCAAGACTACCTGAATGATAGGAACGTTGTATCTTGCTGCTGTTGCTATCTCGTTCAGGTTCATTCTGAAACATCCATCACCGGCTATGTTGATGACAACCTTATCAGGTCTGCCGTACTTTGCTCCGATCGCAGCACCAACACCGTAACCCATGGTTCCAAGGCCACCTGATGACAGGAATGTTCTTGGCTCCTTGAAGGTATAGTTTTGGGCAGCCCACATCTGATGCTGTCCAACATCCGTCGTGATGATTGCATCGCCATTTGTCAGCTCATATATCTTCTTAATCGCTGCAGGACCGTTCAATGTGTCAAAGCTGTACACATCTGGGTTCTGCTTCTTGAGGTCTTCGATCTCAGACATCCACGTCTTGTTCGACTGTGTTGCAAGCTTGCCGTTGAGTATCTCCAGAACTTCCTTTGCATCGCCGACTATGCTGGCATTTGTAGGGATGTTCTTATCTATCTCGGCTGCATCTATATCTATATGTATGATCTTCGCATTTGGCGCAAACTTGGATGCATTTCCGATAACTCGGTCTGAGAATCTGGCTCCCACAACGATCACGAGATCTGCCCTTGACAAACCGAGGTTGGACACCTTGGTTCCGTGCATACCGATCATGCCTGTGTATCTCTCACTTCTTCCGTCAAATGCACCCTTACCCATAAGCGTATCGCACACAGGTGCATCCACCTTATCTGCAAATTCTGCAAGTTCTGCTGACGCGCCAGAGATAATGCATCCGCCACCTGCCATGATAAATGGTCTTCTTGAAACCTTGATCATCTCAATGACCTTGTTCACATCCTCCTCGCGGATGGTGTCTGTCTTTCTCTCAATAACCTCTGGTGTCTCAGGTGTATACTCTGTCTCCGCTGCAGTTACATCCTTTGTTATATCCACAAGTACAGGTCCTGGTCTGCCGCTCTTTGCGATCTTGAATGCACGTCTGATAGTTGGCGCAAGATCATCTATGTGCTTTACAATAAAGCTGTGCTTGGTGATCGGCATAACAACACCTGCAATGTCTATCTCCTGAAAGCTGTCCTTACCGAGCATGTTCACACCTACATTTGCTGTGATAGCTACAACAGGAATTGAATCCATGTATGCTGTGGCTATACCTGTTACGAGATTAGTGGCACCCGGACCTGATGTGGCCATACACACTCCAACCTTGCCTGTAGCTCTGGCATATCCATCTGCTGCATGGGCAGCGCCCTGCTCATGTGATGTGAGCACATGGTTGATCTCATCCTGGTGCTTGTAGAGGGCATCATATACGTTGAGGATAGTTCCTCCCGGATAACCGAACACGGTGTCAACGCCCTGTTCTTTAAGGCACTCTATAACAATTTCAGAACCTGATATCTTTGACATTATTATCTTCTCCTTCTTTTCTCTCATATCGTAGAAATAATTGTGAAACATGTAGATCATGAACTTCTGAGATGTTTTAGTCTACATAATTGAATTTCACAATCATCATCTAGTTCTTTGGCACCTCAAGCACAGCACCTCTGTTACCTGATGTAACCATTGCTGCGTATCTTGCAAGATAGCCCGTTGTAACCTTTGGCTCTCTTGGTGTCCATGCAGCCTTTCTCTTTGCAAGCTCCTCGTCTGACACATCAAGCTTGATGCTGAGGTTGTTGATATCGATCTCGATCATATCGCCTTCCTCAACAAGTGCGATAGGTCCGCCCACAGCAGCCTCAGGTGATACATGTCCGATGGATGCTCCACGGCTTGCTCCTGAGAATCTTCCGTCTGTGATAAGAGCTACTGATGAGCCAAGTCCCATACCTGCTATTGCTGATGTAGGATTGAGCATCTCTCTCATACCAGGGCCTCCCTTTGGTCCCTCGTATCTGATGACTACTACGTCACCCTCTACGATCTTACCACCCTTGATAGCTGCGATCGCGTCCTCCTCACAGTCAAATACCCTTGCAGGGCCCTTGTGAGCCAGCATCTCAGGCACAACTGCTGAACGCTTTACTACAGAGCCGTCCGGTGCAAGGTTACCCTTAAGCACTGCCAGACCACCTGTAACTGAATATGGATTGTCCATAGGTCTGATGACCTCCGGATTCTTATTAACACTGCCTGCAACAGCCTCTCCTATTGTCTTACCTGTAACTGTCATGCAGTCCTTGTTGATGAGACCCGCATCAGCAAGCTGCTTGATAACCGCATACACACCGCCGGCCTCATTGAGATCCTCCATGTATGTGTGACCTGCTGGAGCAAGGTGGCACAGATTTGGTGTCTTCGCGCTGATCTCATTTGCAAATGAGATATCGAAGTCGAAGCCGATCTCATGTGCGATGGCTGGAAGGTGGAGCATGGAGTTGGTTGAACATCCAAGTGCCATATCAACTGTAAGAGCGTTGATGATGGACTCCTTTGTGATGATATCTCTAGGCTTGATGCCCTTTCTGTACATATCCATGACCGCCATACCTGCATGCTTTGCAAGCTTAAGTCTCTCTGAATAAACGGCTGGAATAGTTCCGTTTCCTGGAAGTCCCATTCCAAGTGCCTCTGTAAGACAGTTCATTGAGTTTGCTGTGTACATACCTGAACATGATCCGCATGTAGGACATGTCTTGCACTCATACTCGTATACATCTTCCTCTGTCATAGTTCCGGCTGCATATGAACCAACAGCCTCAAACATGCTTGAAAGACTTGTCTTATTTCCCTTTACGTGTCCGGCGAGCATAGGACCGCCAGATACAAATACTGTTGGAACATTTACTCTGGCTGCTGCCATGAGAAGTCCAGGAACGTTCTTGTCACAGTTAGGGATCATAACCAGTGCGTCAAACTGATGAGCTATAGCCATAGCCTCCGTTGAGTCTGCGATCAGATCTCTTGTAACCAGTGAATACTTCATTCCGATATGTCCCATTGCTATACCGTCACATACAGCGATTGCTGGGAACATAACAGGTGTACCACCTGCCATGGCAACTCCCATCTTTACTGCCTGTGCTATCTTATCCAGGTTCATGTGACCTGGAACTATCTCATTGTATGAACATACGATACCTACTAAAGGTCTCTCCATCTCTTCCTTTGTCATGCCCAGTGCGTTGAACAGAGATCTGTGTGGCGCCTGCTGCATTCCAACCCTAACATTATCACTCTTCATCTTTTTTCCTTTCCCATCACGCGAGTGGATTCTAGTACCGGCGGGTTCAAATGTCCGCTTGTGGTATATCTGAAACACACTCCGCTTTTCTGTATATCATCGAACCACTCGCTGTGAATGTCAAATTTATTTATAATTTCCTACATTTTATATATACATCTTCTTCAATATACCACCGCGGAGCGCTCTCTCTCGTATGTCCGCTTGTGGTATATCTTGTTGGCCGTTAGATTCTCTCACAGATAAGATCACCCATCTCGGAACAGCTTACGAGCTGTGTTCCCTCTGAGTGGATATCTATGGTTCTGTAACCGTCCTTGAGCACCTGCTTTACAGCGTTCTCCACCACATCTGCCTCCTTGTCAAGGTCAAATGTGTATCTGAGCATCATGGCTGCTGACAGGATGGTTGCTATTGGATTTGCCTTGTTCTGTCCTGCTATGTCAGGTGCTGATCCGCCTGATGGCTCATACATACCGAACTTTGTCTCGTTAAGTGATGCTGATGAAAGCATTCCGATAGAACCTGAGATCATGGACGCCTCGTCTGAAAGGATGTCACCGAACATGTTCTCTGTGAGGACCACGTCGAACTGTGCCGGATCCTTTACAAGCTGCATTGCACAGTTGTCTACGAGCATGTGCTCAAGCTCAACCTCAGGGTAATCCTTTGCCACTTCCTCAACGACCTTTCTCCAAAGTCTCGAAGAATCAAGAACATTTGCCTTGTCAACGGATGTGACTTTCTTTCTTCTCTTCATAGCTATGTCAAATGCCTTAATTGCAATTCTTCTGATCTCGTTCTCATTGTATGTGAGGGTATCAACGGCCGTCATGACTCCGCCAACCTCCTCTGTGTGTCTCTCGCCAAAGTAGAGACCACCGGTGAGTTCTCTCATCATCATCATGTCAAATCCGCGCTCTGCGATCTCAGCCTTGAGTGGGCAAGCCTCCTTCAGCTCATCGTAGAGATTGGCCGGACGCAGGTTTGCGAAGAGGCCAAGCTCCTTTCTGATCTTTAACAGTCCTGCCTCCGGGCGGAGATTTGGAGGGAGCTTATACCATGGTGATGTGGATGTATTTCCTCCTATCGAACCGAGAAGAACAGCATCCTTTGACTTTGCAACTGCCACTGCCTCGTCTGTGAGCGGCACACCAGTTGCGTCTATTGAACATCCACCCATGAGAATCTGCTCATAGTCAAATGTATGTCCGAACTTCTCTCCGACTGTATCAAGAACCTTCATAGCCTCTGTGACTACCTCAGGGCCGATACCGTCGCCTTTTATTACGGCTAAATTACACTGCATTTTCTTATTCCTTCTTTCGATTATTAATTCTTGCTATTTATGTAGTTGATGAGTCCCTCACTCTTGATGATCTCCTGCATGAACGGAGGGAATGCCTGTCCTTTAAACTCTGTTCCCTGGGTTCTGTCATAGATCATACCGCTGTCAAAATCGATCTCCACATCGTCGCCTGCCTGGATAGCCTCAGCTGCCTCAGGGCACTCGATGATAGGAAGTCCGATATTGATGGCATTCCTATAGAAGATTCTGGCAAATGTCTCTGCGATGACACAGCTTATTCCTGAAGCCTTGATGGCTATAGGTGCGTGCTCTCTTGAAGATCCACAGCCGAAGTTCTTTCTTGCCACCATGATGTCGCCCGGTTTTACGCGCTTAACGAAATCCTTATCTATATCTTCCATACAGCTCTTTGCAAGCTCTGCAGGGTCTGATGAATTCAGATATCTTGCAGGGATGATTACATCTGTATCTACGTTGTCACCATATTTGTGTACTGTTCCATGTGCTTTCATAGTCTATCTCCTTTATCTCTATAGAAATTTGCTAAATCATGCAAGCCTGACCTTTGGGGTGCTTTAGCATGCTTAGCAAACTTCTTCATATTCTATGTTTTTTATTACAAACCAAGTTCGTCAGGGCTGCTGATCTTACCTGTGATCGCTGATGCAGCTGCTACAGCCGGGCTGGCAAGATATACCTCTGAGTCAACGTGACCCATACGTCCTACGAAGTTACGGTTTGTTGTTGATACAGCTCTCTCTCCTGCTGCCATGACACCCATATGTCCTCCGAGACATGGTCCGCATGTAGGAGTTGAAACCACTGCTCCAGCCTTGACAAATATAGTCATGAGACCTTCCTCAATACACTGAAGGTAGATATCCTGTGTTCCAGGGATGACGATGACTCTGACACCGTCGGCAACCTTTCTTCCCTTGATGATATCGGCTGCTATTCTCATATCTGAGATACGTCCATTTGTACATGAACCGATGACTACCTGATCGATCTTTATATCGCCAACCTCATCGATGGTCCTGGTGTTCTCTGGGAGATGAGGGAAAGCAACTGTCGGCTTAAGCTGTGACAGGTCGATGGTATACTCTGCATCATATACAGCGTCCTCGTCTGCCTCATACTTTGTATATGACTTTGTGCTGTGCTCCTTCATGTACTCCTCTGTAAGCTCATCTACAGGGAATATACCGTTCTTGGCACCAGCCTCGATGGCCATGTTTGCAATTGTAAATCTGTCGTCCATAGTAAGGTTCTTGATACCCTCGCCAACGAACTCCATAGACTTGTAAAGTGCTCCGTCAACGCCGATCATACCGATTATGTGAAGGATGACATCCTTACCGCTGATCCACTTTGCCTTCTCTCCAACGATGTTGAACTTGATGGCTGATGGAACCTTGAACCAAGCCTTGCCTGTCACCATTCCTGCTGCCATATCTGTACTTCCGACACCTGTTGAGAATGCGCCGAGTGCTCCGTATGTACATGTATGTGAGTCTGCACCGATACATGTCTCTCCTGCTACGATAAGTCCTTTCTCTGGAAGGAGCGCATGCTCGATACCCATTGCTCCAACGTCAAAATAATTCTCAATCTCATTTGCCGCCGAGAACTGTCTTACACACTTACAGTGCTCTGCACTCTTGATATCCTTGTTTGGTGTGAAGTGATCCATGACAAGTGCTATCTTCTTCTTGTCAAATACTTCCTTCTTGTTGAACTTCTCCATCTCGTGAATTGCAACCGGTGTTGTTACATCGTTTCCTAATACTAAATCCAAATCTGCCTCGATAAGCTGTCCTGCTTCAACTGATGGCAGTCCTGCATGAGCAGCTAAAATCTTCTGAGTCATGGTCATACCCATATGTATAGTCCTCCTATCATTTGTTTCTAAATACAAATTCTTACTCTTGATAATATCACTCATCCAGATATAATTACAATATATAAAAAGAATAATTATTATAACTTGGAGGAATGTCATGATAAGTAATCTGAACAATTACGTCATATTTCATACAGTAGCAAAGACCGGAAATATCAGCAAGGCTGCAAGCCAGCTCTACATCAGCCAACCAGCGATCAGCAAATCAATATCCAAGCTTGAAGCAGAGCTTGGCACTGCCCTCTTTTCCAGAAGCTCAAGGGGCGTGGTACTGACGGAGGAGGGACAGGTGCTCTACGAGTATGTGGAGAGGGCTTTCGATTCACTGAACATGGGCGAGGAAAATCTGAAGAACTACAAAGAACTTGGGATCGGACACATAAGGATCGGTGTGAGCACATCGCTGTGCAAGCACATACTCTTGGACTACCTGAAGGACTTCATAAGAGAAAATCCAAATATCAAGTTCAGCATCGACTGCCATTCAACGATCAACACCATCAAGCTGCTCCGAAACGAGGATATCGATATAGGTCTCATCTGCAACACCGAACTTCCAAAGGGGATAGTCTATTCTCCTGTCAGGGAGATCCACGACGTATTTGTGGCAAGCCCCGAATATCTTGACAACTTCTACGAGCGTGCAAATGACAAGGCTCACTATAGTTTCGCTGATGATCTTCCAAACAATATCAAAGGCAACTTCATCCCTCTGCTAAGCTCAGGCCTAACCCATGCCACAGGTGAGGATGCTCCAGTTCCGAATCATGATGAAAAAAGCAGAGACACCAGACATTCATCCGGCACCTCTGCTTCTAACACTATTTTTAATTCAATTAACACCGATATCTCCAATATATCAACCGTTGACATCCTTGAGAATTCCAATCTCATGGTTCTCGAGGAGGCCAATGTAACCCGTACCCATGTGGACGAATATCTACGCTCCCATGGCATCAGCTGCAGCCAGGTCCTGGAGATCAACAACATGGATCTCCTCATCGACTTCGCCGCCATCGGTATGGGCGTTGCCAGCGTGGTCCGCGAATTCGCCCAGGAACAGCTGGACTCAGGCGACATCACCGAGCTTCCGCTTGACTCTCCTATTCCAAGCAGAACTGTTGGATTCGCTTACTCGGGAGTTAGAAATCAGAGCACGGCTATGAGGAAGTTTATGGAGTGGGTGGGGGTGTGATCAATTATCAATTACATACTCTTGCATTTGATAAGCACGTTTTTACCATCAAATGCAAATCCATAATGATATATCTGCGTTGTCGTTATGTTTTCTGACATCAGTTCGGCATCATACAAGGCTTTTACCTTTCCCTTCATGTCTGAAAGACCTGCCAAATCAAGTGCACTGAATACCTCCAGCTCTGTAAATCCAAAGCAGTCCGCATACTCTTCTGATGTAGTCGTGATCACCGAAATATTGTTAAGATCAGAAAATATACTCTCCTTGCTTATCCTTGTTATGCCTGTCATAACAGCTCTATACATGTATGGATTTGTCTTAAATATACTGTTAAAAAACTGTCTGACAAATCCAGTAAACTCCTCCCAGTATCCATTAAGATACGCCTCCTGCATGGGTATGTCATATTCATCGAGAAGTATTATGATCTTCTTTCCATAATATCTGTAAAGAAACAGACTCAGGATCTTTAACGAGTCTGCAGCATACTGATCAGGCATTCAAGGTCTTTCCAAAACGTCTCGGTCTGGTGATCAAGGTCACATCATCACGGCCTTCCCACTACTCCCTGATGAATTCCGTTTTGTCAATGAGGAAGCAGTCCTCTTCCCGGAGTTTTACAAAATCCTGTACTCCAAGATTTATTGGCTTT
This sequence comes from uncultured Coprococcus sp., assembly GCA_902461735.1. Taxonomy (GTDB): domain Bacteria; phylum Bacillota; class Clostridia; order Lachnospirales; family Lachnospiraceae; genus Coprococcus. Next base: position 187,725 of record CABPYV010000002.1, on the reverse strand, counting down.
ATTCCTATACCACTCCTCATTAATCCTCGCCTCCATTTTATTAAATATGTTCATACTCTCCGTCCATGAGGAAGTCATCTCTCACGAACTTTCCCATACTTTCTTATCAGTTTCTTTGAACGTCATGTCAAACACCCCCAAAAGCTTTGTTCCAAAACTATCATCTCCCCTGTCAAATGACAACCGCCGTGATTGCAAAGTCTCCTTGAAATCAGTTACCACCTTCGATATTGTTTTTTCTTGTTCTTTCTTCATTGTAGCAGAGAATTAATACAACTAATTTATCCATTTTACGTTTACGCCTTACAATCTAATATAACATCGCATATTCTATCAACATCGTCTAAACTCAGATCTGCATAGAGCGGCAGTGTCAAAACTCTGTTTGCAACACTCCTTGCAACAGGGGTATCATCCACATCATATTTATTATGAAAACATGCAAATGTATTTGTAAGCGGATAGAAATACTTTCTCGCACATATGCCATCATTCGCAAGTCTGTCAAACACTTCATTTCTGCTCGCTCCAAATGTTCTCTCATCAAACAGAACCGGAAAATAAGAATAGTTATATGTCACATCCGGCTGTCTGCTGTTTAACTGTAAGCCATTAACTCCCGCAAGTCTTTCCATATATCTGTCATAAACAACTTTTCTCTTGCCAATCTCCGAATCAATGTGCCTCAGATTACATATTCCCATAGCTGCGCAGAATTCGTTCATCTTTGCATTTGCACCAACAGCATCCACGTCCTCAGGACCGTGTATACCGAAATTTTTAAGTTCATATAGTCTTGCACCGAGCTCTTTGTCACGGTAACACACTGCCCCACCCTCTATGGTATTGAACACCTTCGTCGCATGAAAACTAAAGCATGAGGCATCACCAAAACTGCCAACACTCTCACCTTTATATGTCTCACCGAACGCATGGGCAGCATCATATATCACTTTCAGTTCATATTTGTGCGCAATTCTCTGTATCTCATCTATATCACATATATTGCCATATACATGAACTGGCATTATCGCACATGTCCTGTCAGTTATAAGATCTTCTATCTTGGTGGCATCCATCGTATATGTAACAGGGTCTATATCGCAGAAAACCGGCTCAAGGCCATTTCTGACTATCGCATGGGTTGTAGATGCAAATGTAAAAGGAGTCGTTATCACCTCCCCCTGTAAATTCATAGCTTGAAGTGTCATCTCTAGTGCCATGTGTCCGTTTACAAGGAGTTCAACGTTGTCAACGTTCATATACTTTTTCAATGCATTTTGCAACTCAATATGTTTTTGTCCCATATTTGTAATCCAATGTGTATCCCACAGTGATCGTATCTCCTGCACATATTCATCCATGCCCGGCATGGATGAACGGGTGACTAATATTTTCTTATTCATATTTTCTCTTTTCTTTCGCATTTATGGTTTTACTGCAACTCCAAGTTCTGCCGATTTATACGCCGCATATATGATCTTTGCTGTATCATAAGCCAGATCAAATGAGGATTTAGGTTCCCTATCATAATATATCGACTCTATAAAGTCTCTCATCTCATCAGTATATCCCCTTATAATCTCGTCCTCCAAAAAAGGCTTATTCCAACCTATCTTTGATGGCAGCATCTCCGAAATATATACATCATCCAGTCTATCTTCATCAAGGAAATATGTTTCCATCATATCTGACATAGTCATCTTACAGTTTATAACCGCATCATTACAATACAATTCTACATAATTCTTAGAACCACCTAAAAGCATATCATTAGCCATAATAACAGCCCTCGTGTTATCACTAAACGTAATAATAACTGTTGCACAATCCTCAACATCAATAGGAGTTGCCGCTATATGTCTGTGTTCATATTCAGTAAGCTGCGGTGTAATACGCCCCATGTCTGCAAAAACTGTTTTTACACAAATATCTTTTCCATATGTTTCTGCCTCCACTTTTTTCAACCATAATATTGCCGAAAGTGGATGTGCGCCTGTTCGTATAAATGTTCCACCACCCGTTTTAGACCATTCTCCTGCAACAGGAGAACTTGATCCCTTTAATGATTCCTCACCTTTTGCAAATAGTATTTTAGATTTCTTCTTTCTTATTATCTCAGCAGCTTTAACTATAGCCGGTGCATATACAAAGTTCTCTGCATACATAAACTTCTTACCAGATTTATTGACCAGATCACGGAGTCTATCTAACGACTTTAACAATTCTTCATACATATGTGCTTTAGAAACATTGTCGCCTATTGGTTCTTTATCGCCTGCTTTACCAAAATAACCGCTTAAGGGCTTTTCACATATAACATGTTTTCCAGATTTTAATACCGCTGTGATCATATCATCATGAACATATGGCGGCGTACATATATCTATAACATCTATCTCCGGATCATCCAGTAAGTCTTCCAGCTCAAGACTGGTATTCAAAAATCCATACCGTTTTTTGTATAACTCTAATCTTTCCTGTCGTCTTCCAACAATACACTTGTAACACAACGGCACCTCCGTGTAACGCTGAAGAGCATTCATATGTAACTCTGTTGCTCTTCCTGTCCCTACCATTCCAATACATATTTCCCCTTTTTCATTCATCCCTTATCCTCCATATTAGCTGTATTTAACTTTTATCAGATTACAAATTTGCGGCAAATAAAATTGTCTTTCACTTTCGGTATCAAAATAAAATTGAATAAGCGCCATTTTGTCATACATATAGTCTTCTATTTCATACCCCTTCGAATGCCACTCATCAATCTGTATTACATACTTTCTTATCAGGGGATCTATATCCATGCCATCATAGCGACCATTATGATCTGCCATAAGCGCATAATATCCATAATATTTCTGAGGGTGTACAGCACTTGGCATGCCTTTCACAGACTCACCTAACTCAGCACGACATATCCATTCTCTCCAATCTATGCCAATTGAATTAGCTATTACTGATGTCGTATGATTTCCCGGAAATCTTCTCATCATCTCTACAATCCACGGTCCATCTGCCCCCATAATATACTGTATATCCATCTGTCCATCTACCAAATGAAGTATCTTTGCTATTCTATTTATCTCTGGTATTAAAGCTTCTGTTGCAGTCTTCCAATCATCTGCAGGGAATATGCCATAACTTGTCATATATTTGTTTTTATATGAATAATCATTTGCCGTACCATACGACCTGACCCTCTCATCAACAATAAAAACATGCAGTGAGTGAAGTGATCCCTCTATATACGGCTCTATCACGATTTTTTTGTCCCTGGATACTTCAAATGCACGATCTACAGCAGCTATCAGCTCATCTAAATTACGTGCTACGCTTACCCCTTTTCCTCCTGCCATATCGCTGGGTTTTATAATAACCGGGAATCCATTATCCGAGTATTTATATGCAGTTTCTTTTGAGTCAAACCACCTGGCCAAAGGTGTCTTTACCCTATTCTCCAACGCAAATTTTTTAAACTTATCCTTTCTATGAATAATCTCTGTTGTCTCAAATGAATCATGTCCCTTCAGGCCCAGATGATCACATATATATGCGGCTGTCAGAACACAGTTATCCGAGCAACCGCTCATAACTGCATCTACTTCTATATCTTTCGCCATCTGAGTTATTCCTTCAAAGTCAGAATAGTCAAATGGTATATATTGATCCCCATATTTATGTCCGACCTGTTCCGGAGCGTTTCCCGTTGTAATAACATAATATCCCAACATCTTTGCCTGCAAAATAAATGGAATTTCAGTTTCTTTTGCCGTTAGCATTAACACTTTTTTCATCTTTTCACCCACTATCTTTCAACTGCATATAATACAAGTTCCTGACTCCACCGCTTATAAGCTCTAAGGTATAATTTATAATTAGGATTAAGCTTATGAATATATTGTGGAATTGTTATCAAATCTTCTCTTTTATGATAAACACATACTGCAAGCGCAGGCTGATTATTTTCTATAACCGTCTTTCCTCCCTGTAACGCCATGAGTTCACTTCCTTCAATATCCATCTTAATAAAATCTACTCTTTCATTCCTGTGCTGATCATCAAGACTATCAACATCAACAGCCACACTTCCACCGTCATCAAAACAGCTTGAGGTCGTATCACCAGTATCAAACATCAGTGTAGTCTTCTCCTTCCAAATCCCCTTATTTACACACTTTGAACTAACTGTTTTATATTTGTTCATATTTTCAATCAGTAGGTCATAATTATTTTTATCTGATTCATATAATGTAACTTTTCCAGAAAAGTCGTTTCCTGTAATTTCTTTATAATTTTCTGCAAATGAAATATAGCTGTCACCATCATATGCCCCACAATCTATCCACGAATTGACGCCTCATATATCGATAAGATTCTCTGCAAAATACTGATTTTCTTCCCATATTTTAGCCAAATAATCATATTTCCCACTTATCTTAGAATTTATATATACCTCTAAACAATTCCTCGATTTTTCGTCACTCAGAAGATTATATGTTTCTATAAATGCTGCCTTATTATTATCATAATACTCACGTGTAAATAATTCTTCCCCATCCAGCGTCCACAGAGACATAATATCCTCATCTATCACATTTGCATATTTCTCTATTTTTCTTTTTTTATTTCATTATATCCACGAATCGATAATATCACCAAAGGCTTGTCTGTTTCATCATTCAATTTGCTTGTATCCATAACAGTTTTGTCGAATTTATATATTTCACCATCATCATGACAGTTATCAATAACAAACCCAGTAATATACGCAAATACACCTAGTTTCTTTAGTCCGTTTACTAATATTCCAGCGCCTGAACCAGCCCCAAGAATATATATTTTTTTACCCTGTAAACGTGCACATTCTATTTCTTTAAAGAAAATATTACTAATCTCTTTTATCTTCATTTTTTTCTTGTACTATGATTATGAAGTTAATCATAATACATTTTCTTTCATTTAATATTGTGGTCCAATGCAATTCAGATACTATAGACTTTTGATTTTTCCTGTAGTTTAACTACTCAACTGGGATATATTGCCAAACTTAACTATTTCGTCATGGAACTTTCTCAAGGCGATGAAATAATTCTTGAGGCGTTCAGATTCATGCTTATTACCATCTCTGCTACATATTCCATATCTTCATCATCATATCTCTGATCCACCGGAAGTGGGATTATATTCGCCGCCAACATATGATCAGTTGTTCCTTCCACACATTCATCGATAACATTCTGCCACAGTGTAGGAATATATATCTTTTCGTTTATGAGAGCAGTTCTGAGTTTTGATGCATTGTCAACCATCAACGGGTACATAAATGCTCCCTCTGGAACTTTTAATGAAAGCATATTTATATCCTTAAGCTTACTGTGCAATATCATGAAGTTATCACTGCGTCTGTTCATGACATACTTGTAATCTATACCTCGAAGCAGATTCTCAGTAAGTGCCGACATCCTTTTTATCGGTTCACATGCAAAACTTTCATTGTTCCTGACATACTCCGAATAAAACTCCCCCGCTGGTCTCTCATATCTTCCAAGCAGAAAACCTGCCCGTGAAAATGACTCATCCTGTTCTTCTACAGACATTGTTTTGTCCGTAAAGAGCATCGCCCCATCTGCGACTCCAAAAAATTTCCTGCAGGAATAAAATGTGTCAACGCCCTCTATCGGTTTCGAAAAATATGCCTGCGAATTGTCCACAATTATTTTATCCCCAAATGTCAATATCTGATCTTCTGACAATTGGCCATAATAATTGACGATATACAACCATTCATCATTTTCCCTTTCTATGTCCCATGGCAGGAAATTCAGATCTACGGAATACTTTCTGACCATCACATCCTGCTCATCAAATATCCTGTCACAGGAACTGCACATAAAATATGGCATCAATATCTTCTTAATATTCCTGGCCTTCAGAATATACCACAGCGCATTGCGCCCGCAATTGAGCTTTATCGCATTATCATACATCATCGTTCCCCGATATGTATCAAGTTCTATATAGCCGCCCATCTCTCTCATATTGCTCTCTCTTTCACTTTTATATCAAGCCACTCTTTTGAATGCTGTATAACTTCATCCAGTTTTTGTCTGCTATCAAATCTCAGGAACACATCTCCCATAGACATATTTGCACCTGAAAAAGGCTTTATTTTATCTCCAGCTTTTACCGAGAGATCCTGCACCTTTACATACTTTTCTTCAACCTCTTTATCGATTGATATTCCACTCAGCACACCAGGATTCCCAGATCTTGAATGCACAACCATCTCACACCAGACCCCATCACATTCCGATCCATGTATACCGGTAAGCGGCATTCCCACTGCCATACGTATCTCATTCTCTATCAAATCAACACCATACGCCAGTCTTTGAAGCTCTGCTATCTTACAGCCACCTCCTCTGGGAGACACCTCCATAATATATGGTCTGCCATCTGCCACGCAGGTTTCCACATTATATATTCCTGTACCAACCTTTAATAGAGTCATAAGTCTCTGCAATTCTGATGTCAATTCATCCTGATACTTCTTCTTCATGGATGTCGGCCATATAATATATGCAGGGGTATACGGATTACTTGCCCCACTGTCAAACAACTGGTCTGAATACGTCACAAAAGTAAGTGTGCCATCCTCCGTAAAAAGGTCAGCGCTTGAGTGATAGCCTTCAAATGTCAAAAACTCCTCAACTATATATGAATCACTGTGAGAATATTCCAAAGCTGTCTCCACCGCACTCTGGATATCTTCATATCTGTCCACCTTAGTGACTCCTTTGCTTCCGGCAGAGTCCGTAGGTTTCACAATAACCGGCCACTTAAATTTACCCAGATCTGCTCTTGACGGCATTTCCCCGACATACGTGTACGCTTTAGGGCAATTAAACTCATGTGTCATGAGAAATTTTCGAAACAGCCCCTTGTCCTGCAATATCCTCGCAGACTCATACGAACACTGAAAAGGAAGATGCATTTTCTCCGCCACATATGCAGCAGTTACCACTCCCGGATCGCATGCAAATGATATTATTCCATCTATACCAATCTTTTGTGCAAAATCAAGCACACTATCTTTATCGATCACACTCAGATTCACATATTCATCAGAAAATCTGTGTGCATCATTGTCCGGCAGATAATCACATGTAATAACATATATTCCCAACTCCTGTGCCTTCTTTATAACAGGAACTATATACCGGCTTCCCCCTAATATCATCAATTTCTTCATCTATTTCTTCCTTAATTTCTTTATCAAATACTCAAATTCCTTCATGCGAAAAATTCCAGATCCTGCCACATATATCACAATCCCCAAAGTGATCTGTGCAACCACTTTTACAATTTCAGGCATAGAGATCAAGCCTACACAATAAACTGCCACTCCCATGGCCATCGAAAGCAGTACAGACGGAGCTATGTCCCTCATCTGATCTATATAACCATAATGTAAAAGTTTCTTATTCGGCCAAGTATTAACTATCAATCCAAGCAGACACTCTACAATCAGACCATATGCCATTATCTTTACGCCAAACCACATAGTCGACAAAAGCAGTGCAAGCCCGACCGCCTTTTTTATCACTTCGAGTTTAAGGAAAATATCACTTCTTCCTACAGCCTTGATCGCATTCAAATTGGCGGTGTGAATAGGCCAGAACAGATATGACACACTCAATATTCTGATAAACGGTACACATGGAAGCCATTTATCCGTCAGCACAAGTCTGACCAGAGAATCAGCGCAACAGGCAAATCCAATCATAAGTGGTGCCACAATATATACACTTATCCTGATAGCACGCCTCGTCAGCGTTCGCACCGCTTCTGTTTTATCCTGCATCTTGGACATAGTCGGCAGCAACACACTGTCTATGGACACATTGATATTGGTCACTATCGCCTTTGGAAGTTTGTCTCCTTGATCAAAATAAGCCAGATCTGCTGAAGTGTACTTCTTACCTATGATCAAATTCCGCAGATTACCATAAATAGTATCTAAAAGTGCAGATACCAATAACTTCCAGCCAAATCTCAACAATCTTTTCAATCTCTGAAAAGAAAACATAAATTTAGGTTTCCACTTCACTGTCAGCCAGAGAATCAATGTATCAATGGCTGTGTTGGATACCTGCTGGATAGCCAGAGCCCATACTCCATACCCTCTATATGCAAGTATGATACCTATTATTGCCGATGCAATTGTTCCTCCTATAGTTGAAAAAAAGAACCGCTTAAACAACATATTGCGTGACACATAAGCCTGCTGTATTCCCTTAACACCAGATATTATTATCGTTAAACTTATAAATCTTATGATTGGTGTAAGTCCTTTATCATTATAAAAAGCTGCGATGTATGGCGATGCAATATACATTACTATATACAGAACTACACACATAAACATATTAAAAAAAAACACCGATGAAAAATCCAGATCATCAGCATCCTTTTTCTGGATCAGCGCGATGCCCAGCCCGCTGTCTACAAACACCTGTAATATAGTTGTAAATACCGTGACAAGAGCTATTGTTCCGTAATATTCCGGTGATAAAATTCTAGCCAGTATTATCGACACTACAAATGTAACTAGCTGCGCAGCTGTCCGCTCTGTAAAACGCCATATAAAATTTGCAATCGTACTATTATTTTCGCTTTTATTTTTCATCTATCTATTTACCGTACTCTCTGAAACTCTTTTTAGATATACGCTGTACTAATATTACAAACCAGGGGCAATAATCCATACAATAATTATATATTTTATCCTTAGCTGAACAAACTGTTTTAAAATACTGTTTTTGTTCATGTCTTGCCATTCTATAAGATCCCGTCTCCATCAAAAAATTATATCTTTCCTTGCTCATCACCATACTTATATCTTGGCTATATTGATGCTCTGTATATTCATCCACGCCTCGCAAAAGACTCATAACTATGTTTAGCTGATTCTCTTTATAAACCGTATCCTTTTCTGTTCTGTCCGACCATGACCCTGCAATCATATATCTGTATGTAGACATTTTATCTGAAAGATACAACATTCCACCTTTTAACGCCCCATACATCTGAATAGAATAATCCAGACTACATTTTTTAAAAAAGTCAGGCTGCTCATCCAACAGACTTGCCCTCATAAGCAGCGAATTTGTTGCAACAAAACCTCCACCACCTCTGATTACTTCAGACATAGAAAATATGGTATTTTTCGCTGCAGGAACAATATCATTCATACGGATTTTTTTACTGCTGTTTAAAACATACGATGCATGTGCACATATATCTATGTCAACGTGTAATTCCAATTCATCATATTGTTTTTGCAATTTATATGGATCATTCCAATAATCATCTCCCTCACAAAATGCAAAATATTTTCCTTTAACTCTTGGAAACTGATACCTCTGTATTATATCCACTCCCATGGAATACTGATTTTTTTTCTGATAAACAGGTTTGATTATATCAGGGAATCTGTATTGAAAATCCCGTATAATATCAGCAGTTTTATCAGTTGAGGCATCATCATGCACTAATACCTCTATTACAAATTCAGTTCTTTGTTCTAATATACTGTTAAGCGTCTTTGCAATATATTTTTCATGATTATATGTGTTGCATATGACGCTTACACCAATTTTTTCATCGTTAGTACTTTCTTTCATCTGGTTATCCATCTTTCATGTGTAAAATATTCGTATATCAATTGTTATTATACTTTGAATTTCAGATATAATTTCGGCAGGAACTGAAACATTATCACCTTCAATTTTTCCTTTATGCCTACGGCATACCTGATAGAAAAAACAAAGTTTACATTTTTTATGTTCCATTTGCAAAAACCAATACTTCTGCAAGACCATAAATAAAAGTTCACCAAAGCTCCATACAGGTATCTCCTGTATCTTCTATCCATGACATTACTCATCGTAATGTACCACTCTTCTAAGATTTCTACACATGTCCGTCTTTTATTTTCGACATTTCCAGATGTCATTATAGAACCATCTCTTACTACATAATTATAAAATGCATAATCCATATACACTATATTACCAGCCTTCAAATATATCTCTGGCAAAATCTGCATATCCTCAAATATTATGCCTTCTCTAAAAAAAAGGTCATTTTTAATAAGAAATTCTCTGTCATATAGACTTAAACATGCATATGAATTCCATTCTGAATGCTTTATTGATTTGATAGTAAAATCCCTGGCACTGTACTTTTCCCTTTCACGTATATTACTGTGTCTCAGCAGGATCTCATCTTTTCCTTTTATCATCCTGCCTGCTCCAACCACCAGATCAACATCATCTTTCGCAAATGTCAAAAACTTTTCACATGAATCAGTTTCTATATAATCATCCGAATCAACAAATAAAACATATTTACCTGAAGCTCTTTTTAATCCAGTATTTCTTGCCGATGACAATCCCCCATTCGGCTTATGTATCACAATAATCCTCTTGTCTTTTTTGGCATATTCATCACACATTTTTGGACATGCACCCGGACTTCCATCATCTACTAGCAGTATCTCAATATTTTGATACGTTTGATTTATCAGACTGGCAACACATCTATCAAGCTCATTTTCCACATTATAAACAGGAACTATAATGCTCACTTTTACACTTTCGATCAATTGTTCTCTCCTAGCATTAACTATCTGCAATATAGTTTTGCAAATATTTTTAATAATCCCAGCCTTCTTATCACCAAATATGCCCGGACACAAAACCTTATTTTTAACGTCTCTCCATCCGTAACACCTTTCACTGGGAACTTAAGTCTCACATTATGCAATTTCAACCATGCAAATAACTTATCATCTGTACAGATAAAATCACTTCTATCGGTATTCTTTCCAGAAAAAAGTAAGTACCAGACTACATACCTTACAAGCCATGCCTGAACTAGCACGTCGTTCATATCCAATATCTCAGCCAGACTATTTAATAAAGTAACTATCTCATCAGTTACAGAAAATCCCTTATGCCTGCTGAAACTTATGCTGTCATTATTTACATACCAGACATACCCCATATTATCTATGCACTTTATATTATCGGTAGCACATAACACCTTAAAATTAAAATATGAATCCTCTCCTATCGAGATATTCAAAAACTCAATATCGTTATCCAGTAAAAATTGTCTCTTAAATATTCTGGCCCACGGCACCATATGTGAATACATAAGCCACCTACTTGATGGCACAAATTTTTTTATAATATTTCCTTTATTATCTTCCCGCCTGAAGCCTCCTATGACGCAGTCATATTCACCCTTTTCAGCTTCTTTCACATATGTTCCCACATAGTCGGGGTCCAAATAGTCATCCGCATCAACAAACATCACATATTTTCCGGCCGCCATCTTCACAGCATGATTTCTAGTCTCTGCCTGTCCTATATTCTTCTGGCAAACCACTTTTATCTTTGACGGATATCTGTTCTTATACTGCATCAGGATATCATTCGTTCCGTCGGTAGATCCATCATTTATCACCAATGCAATCCAGTCACCATATGTCTGCGCTATAAGACTATCTATTGTCCTTGATATAGTATCAGCTCCATTATATACCGGAATTATTATTGTAACCTTTGAATTACACATATGCTAATTTGTCTCCTACATATAACGTTATTTCTTTTCTCTCTTTAGTTTACGCAGAATCCAACCTCTGGCTTGATTCCAAACCATTGGAAAAAATTCCGGATTATATACATTCTTTTCACAAATTTTCAGATTATTATGGTGCAACCATATATTCAACATTCTTTCAGAAAGAAAACCATATATTCTCGAGTTATATTTCGTATATGTTGTTGTATTTGTATCTTTCTCAAGTTCAAACAATATTGAGAACAGCCACTTGCAGTAGAGATACATATTTTCTCTAGTTGTTATAAACATATTATAACAATAGCCCTTCTTCTCCTTTCCAAACCACTCTATGTCCGGTATATACTCAGGATACAGATTCCCCACAACTTCCACCATTCTCTGCCAATCTTCTATATTATGATATTTACCATAAAACTCAAGGGCATTCTTACCGTCAAAGAATCTTTTATGAGGCAGGATGATATCAAAATCTTTCATATATCTTTTTACATCTTCACCCGATAGCAGCTTCTTTTTATCCGGTATAAACGAATCGGCAAAGTATCTTCTATAATGACATACTCCAACTATATCATCACATGTATTTTTCCATATCCAGTATAATCCTGTCAGTTCACAATAACTTGGATTCTTTAGGGATATATTATCTCCTGTGTTATCTTTCTCATCACATCCATCAGCACTATTCCCATACGCTCCGACTAGAAGTGTTTTATAGAAGTTATCTGTGATCACTTTTTTAAAGTTCTTATGTGTAATAACATATATCATATTTTGTTTTCCTACACCATATTTATTATTTTACCGCTATTTGTTCTTAGATTTGTTCTTAGATTCGTCCGTCAGCTTCTCCTCAATGATAAACCTCGGTCTCGCCTTTGTCTCAAGATATATCTTACCGACATACTCTCCGACAATTCCAGTACACATAATCTGAGCTCCGCCAAAGAAACATATGAGAAGGACAGACGTTGTCCAGCCCTGTACTGTCCCGCCTGATGCATGTCCTATAAGAACATATATTCCATATATTATACTGAACAGGATACACAACAGGCCAAACATCGTGATCATCCTTATCGGCCTTACACTAGTGGATGTAATACCGTCTATCGCAAAATATATCATCTTCTTCAGAGGATATTTGCTTTTTCCCGCAAACCTTTCTCCTCTGTCATATTCCACTGTCGATGTCTCAAATCCGATAAGCGGGATGATGCCCCTGAGGAAAAGATTGACTTCCTTATAGTTTTTTAACTCATCAACCGCTCTCTTACTCATAAGCCTGTAATCAGCATGATTATAGACAATTTCTACCCCCATCGCTCTCATAAGCTTATAGAACGCAACCGCTGTCGTGCGCTTGAACCACGAATCCTTTTTTCTGGATTTTCTCACTCCATACACGATCTCACTACCGTTATAGTATTCGTCAACAAAGCTGTCCAACACATCTATATCATCCTGCAGATCCGAATCCATGGACACTATCATGTCTGCGTGATCCGCCGCCTCAAAAAGTCCTGCAAGAAGGGCATTCTGGTGTCCTTTATTCCTTGAAAGCTTTATGCCTGTCACCAACCCATTGTCCATATACAGTCTGTCTATAAGATGCCAAGTACTGTCTGTCGATCCATCATCAACATAAAGTATCCGGCTTGAGTCAGCTATCTTTCCGGATTCCATCATCTTACGCATCTTTTCAGTCAGTCTCTTTGTCGTCTCTGTGAGCACCTCTTCCTCATTGAAGCAAGGTATCACTATGTATAAAATATCCGCCATATATTACTCTTTTCCCTTTGATCTATATAACCTTTGTCTGCTTATGCACAATTGAAACTGTAGGCATTCTATGTTATATTTTATAGTGATTGTCTGATACATACAAATAATCAAAACAGAACTGTGCATAATGATATAATTATAGCAGATATGACATATTTATCAACTTATATCACCTGCTGCAGTCACATAATCCACAAGAATCACAAAAGGAGCAATCATGGGAAATAAAAAAACTACAACAAAACTTAGTTATATATTTCTGGCACTAATTATAGCTGCTGGAATATGCCGTTTCAGCTACGGTTTTTTCGTTCAAAAACAAGGCGCCCACTCGGATGAAACCTGGTCATTTGGTCTGGCGAACAGCTACTATGAACCATACATACAATATTCCGATGACACATCTGAATATCGGAACGTTGACACATGGATCACAAATGAGGTTTTCAGAGACTACCTTACGGTACAGAAAGGTGAGCGTTTCGCATTTGGATCGGTGTACTATAACATGTCATGTGACACACACCCCCCACTTTACTTTATGCTTCTGCATTTTTTGTGCTCATTTTTCCCAGGGAAATATATGTTCGTCATAGGTTTTATCATCAACATGGCCGCATATATCATATTGTCAATCTTTATATATAAATTACTTCTTCTGATAACAAAATCAGAAGCCGTCAGCCTCATCGGAGTATTATTCTCCACATTTTCACTTGGAATGCTCAACATGACCATGTTTGTGAGAATGTACCTGTGTGTGGCTGCAGTTGCAACTATATATTCATATCTGAATGCAAAATTGTATTACAATGAAGAAAAGAGGCACAATGTGTCAAGTTACATCCTGATAGGTGTGACTGCGCTTATCGGAGCACTTACAGACAACTTTTTCCTACCATATGCATTTGCCACCACACTTATCTTCTGCATATGCTGGTGTGTAAAGAAAGATTTCAGGACTCTGTGGAAATACATTCTTGCGGCAGCCTGCGGAATCATATTGTCTATAGTCATCTTTCCTAAGACATTTACGAGCATGCTGGGATCTCTCGGAATCAGCATTGGTCAGGGAAGCTCTCAGGCAGCTGGGACAGTTGTAAACAGCAGTACAAGATATATGCCCGTACCATTCCAGTTCAGACTTGCTCTTGCCCATGTGAACAAGGAACTTTTTGGATACGAGATATTCTCCGGCTATAAAAGCTACATTGGAATATACATTTCATGCGCAATATTTGTACTCATAATCGTGGCAGCTTTTATGGCATTCCTTTTCCGAAAGGACGCATGGTTCATAAAACTCTGTGGCAGGATAAAGAATGGTATCCTTACATTCTTCAGGACATTCAACTTCGTGACATTATCACTTGTATGCAGTGTACTTATCACTTGCCTTGCTGCAGCATATATCGCCGACCTGTATGGTCTTGGCGACACCGGTGACAGATACATATTTGCCTGTCTTCCAGCCGCAATGGTGGTATTTGTACTTGCCTTCTGGCGCATATGTACACTTATATTTAGAAACAGGCAGGTTGTGATATCAATAGTTCTGGCACTTGTACTTGCAGCGTCAACCATATCATCTGGCAGAATAACCTGTACGTACTTTATGGAGTGCCCTACAACCATGAAACTGGAAGATATCAGTAAGGATTCCAACTTCATCATAATCTCCGCAGCCAAATGGATGCTCGTACAGTATGCAGATAAACTGATAGACTGCAACGAAGCTTTCCTCACGGCAGACTATGACTTGGATAACCAGCTTGAAAAGATTGATAATCATAAGCTGGACGGTGATACATATATTCTGATTGATATGACCAGAATGAGCAGTACATCCGCTGATATTGAAAATAACGATATTATTATAGACAATCTAAGTCCGGCATATATAGCAAATGAACTGTCACCTTCATCCGTACCGGAAGAAGAAACAGATCCTAGATTTGATCTGAAGACTGTGCTGAAAAAGTGCAAGGATCTATCATTTGTCAATGACCTCACATACATTGGCTGTGATGGTCTCAACTACCACAGGATCAATGTGTACAAAGTGAACTAATATAAACAAAGACAAATAAAAAAGGTGGAAAATGATATGTCACACACTCTCATATCCTGCTCCACCTTTTTCATATCTAACTATAATATCTGACCATACAGGCTCTATCTACGTATTCTGTATATCAGTTCATATCGTCTTGCCCTATCCACGCTTTCTGTGTGCCAATTCATATTGTCTGCCCTATCCACACATTCTGTATGTCAGTTCTTACTACACTATCCATACGTCCTGTATGCAAGTTTATAAAACACCATAATAAGTCTTGCAATCCATTTCGGCCAGAACTTCTCGAACATACTCCTGTCCTCCCGCTCTCTGCGGTGATCGACTATGAATTCTTTGCTGGTTGCACCATCATGCACTCTGTAGTGTCCAAGCACTTTATCTACATACAGAAACCTTCCAGGCATACATGCCAGCTTATAAAAAGTATCCCAGTCAAGGTTGAAGTCATAGTCAGAAGTGAATACACTGTCTCCGAGACGGCCCTTATTATAAGTTACAAGCGGACACACTATAGTGTTGCCAAGACACAGACTCATTTTCTTTCTCCAGATCCTATCAGCCTTATCCTTATTCTTCACAGGCCATCTCAGGAATCTCCTTATACGGCTGTTTACGTCTCGTTTGCTATAGTTACCATTCTTAACTGGAGTATAATCCACATAGAATATACTCCAATCATCATAATATCTTGCACACTTTAATAATGCCTTCACATAGTTTCTGTCATACACATCATCCTGATGGGCAACCGTCACATACCTTGTCTTTGCATTGTTATATGCAAAGTTCCAATCTGCCTGTATCCCCTGTCCTGTATTCTCGTTCACATACACAGGCACGCCATATTTCTCTGCTATGCCTCTTATGTATGCATTCGGTGTCGATGTATATACAGCTATATTCGTCTTTACAGTCTGCTCCACAAGTGATCTGATGCATTTCTCCAGATATGGTGACTCTTTATATGCGCACACCGCAAATGTGTGATCCGTATTATAAACCAATTCTATTTCCCCCGACAACTTATTTTTTCAGGCATTCAACCCTACTAAAAAACGGGAACAAGTTCATCATCTCACCTGTCCCCGTCTATTCTAACTCATCATTCAGTCATGTGTCACTTCAAGTCACAGCATGAATATATATTATATCTTACTTAAAGTACTCCACACCACTCTCGAATATCTTCTGGTTCTGATCGCCATATACGTTCACAGCTACAGCCTGTCCGATACGCTCTGAGTGACCCATCTTACCGAGGACACGTCCGTCAGGGCTTGTGATACCCTCGATTGCGTAGTATGAGCCGTTGACATTGTAGTACTCATCCATGGTTGGATTGCCGTTCATATCGACATACTGTGTTGCAACCTGTCCATTTGCAAAGAGCTTCTCACACCACTCCTTGCTTGCAACGAAACGTCCCTCACCGTGTGAGATAGGAATTGTGTATACTCCGCCGAGCTCTGCCTTCTTCAGCCATGGGCTCTTGTTAGTAACGACCTTTGTATATACCATCTTGGACTGATGACGACCGATGCTGTTCATCGTCAGTGTAGGTGAGTCATCTGTCTGTGGTCTGATCTCGCCGTAAGGCACAAGTCCGAGCTTGATGAGTGCCTGGAATCCGTTACAGATACCGAGTGCAAGTCCGTCTCTCTCGTTCAGGAGCTTCATGACTTCCTCTGAGATCTTTGCATTACGGAATGCAGTTGCGATGAACTTACCTGATCCGTCAGGCTCATCACCTGCTGAGAATCCACCTGGGAACATGATGATCTGTGAATCGCTGATTGCCTTTGCAAATGCGTCAACAGAATCTCTGATTCCCTGTGCTGTCATATTTCTGAATACTATCGTCTGTACGTCTGCGCCAGCTCTCTCAAATGCCTTTGCTGAATCATACTCACAGTTTGTACCAGGGAATACCGGTATGAATACCTTTGGCTTTGCAACCTTGTTCCTTGATGTGTAAACTGTCTTGGCATCGAAAAGTCCTGTCTTAATCTCTGTCTGTGGTACATTTGACTCTGTTGGGAATACCTTCTCAAGAGTCTTTGTCCATGCTGCAAGAGCCTCATCCATAGTGATGGTGACATCCTTGTATGTAAATACAGGCTCCTTTGTGACCTTACCGATCTTCTTAACAGGAATGCCGAGCTGATCAAGATCTGACTTCTTGACCTCAAGGATGATGGAGCCGTAATTCTTGGCTACCAGATCTCTCTTGCTAACTGTATCCTCAAGCTCAACGCCGAGCTTATTTCCAAATGCCATCTTGCTGACAGCCTCTATGATACCGCCAAATCCTACTGCATATGCAGACTGGATCTTGCCCTCTTTTATCTTCTTGTTGAGGAGATCATACATGTAGAGAACATTCTCATATACAGGTATGTCGTTCTCATCCTTATCTATATCCATCTCAACCAGTACATTTCCAGCCTTCTTGAGCTCAGGTGTCACAACATCCATGTAACTTGCCACATCAACTGCAAATGATACAAGTGTTGGAGGTACGTCTATATCGTTGAATGTACCTGACATACTGTCCTTACCGCCGATAGATGGAAGTCCAAGTCCTATCTGTACATCATATGCACCGAGAAGTGCAGCCAATGGCTGTCCCCATCTGTATGGGTCTGTACCAAGTCTCTTGAAGTACTCCTGGAATGTGAGTCTGATCTTGCTCACATCTCCACCTGCTGCAGCGATCTTGGCTGCCGATGTAACTACCGCATATACAGAACCGTGATATGGGCTCCAGCTTGAGAGATATGGATCGAATCCGTAGCTCATCATGGTGATAGTGTCTGTCTTACCCTTGAGTACAGGAAGCTTTGCTATCATGGTCTGGGTAGGTGTCAGCTGATACTTACCACCGTATGGCATAGTTACTGTTCCGGCTCCGATAGAGCTGTCGAACATCTCAACAAGTCCCTTCTGTGAACATACATTGAGATCTGACAATGTATCAAGCCATGCTTTCTTGATATCCTGTGGCTCCTTAACTGAGTCAAAGTAATTGTCTGCCTTGCTTGGCACCTCAACCTTAACCTCTGTCTCCTGATGAGCACCATTTGTATTGAGGAATGCACGGGAGATATTTACAATGTCCTTGCCTCTCCAATTGAGTACCAGTCTAGGCTCCTCTGTAACCTTTGCAACTACTACAGCCTCAAGGTTCTCCTCCTCTGCGTATCCGAGCATAGTATCAACATCCTTAGGATCAACCACTATAGCCATACGCTCCTGTGACTCTGATATTGCAAGTTCTGTACCGTCAAGTCCTGCGTACTTCTTTGGCACCTTGTCAAGGTCTACCACAAGTCCGTCTGCCAGCTCACCGATGGCAACTGACACACCGCCGGCACCGAAGTCGTTACACTTCTTTATAATAGATGAGACCTCTTCTCTTCTGAAGAGTCTCTGTATCTTTCTCTCTGTAGGTGGGTTACCCTTCTGAACCTCTGCACCACATGTCTCAAGTGAGTGTGATGTGTGGGCCTTGGATGAACCTGTAGCTCCGCCACATCCGTCACGGCCTGTACGTCCACCGAGAAGGATGATGACATCTCCCGGATCAGATGTGAGACGCTTTACTGCACGTCTTGGAGCTGCACCCATGACTGCTCCGATCTCCATTCTCTTTGCAACATAATCAGGATGATATATCTCATTTACAAGACCTGTTGCAAGACCGATCTGGTTACCATATGAGCTGTATCCACGAGCAGCTGTTGTGACGATCTTACGTTGTGGAAGCTTGCCCTCCATAGTGTCCTTGAGGGACTTTGTAGGATCAGCTGCACCTGTAACTCTCATAGCCTGGTATACATAACCTCTTCCTGAGAGTGGATCTCTGATAGCTCCACCCAGACATGTTGCTGCACCACCGAATGGCTCTATCTCTGTAGGATGGTTGTGTGTCTCGTTCTTGAAGAATACGAGCCACTCTTCCTCTACTCCGTCTA
Organism: uncultured Coprococcus sp.; assembly: GCA_902461735.1. Taxonomy (GTDB): domain Bacteria; phylum Bacillota; class Clostridia; order Lachnospirales; family Lachnospiraceae; genus Coprococcus. The sequence goes on along the minus strand of CABPYV010000002.1, from coordinate 168,222 downwards.
CTACTACAGGAACAACTATTGAACATGCATTGATCTCATCTGACACTTCCATATCATCGAGCTTTCCTGCTGCCTTGAGCTGCTTCATACCCATCAGGGCTATATCCATGAGACATACGAACTTGTCATCTCTGTCCTTGTACATCTCCTTCATCTCTGCTCTGTACGCATCGAATGTCTTCTCAAGAAGATCCTTGTAATCTCCATCATCGAACTCTACATCTGTGAGCTCTGTTGAGAATGTTGTATGACGGCAGTGATCTGACCAGTATGTGTCGAGAACCCTGATCTCAGTCATGGATGGATCTCTCTTCTCCTCACCCTTGAAGTAGTTCTGGATGTGAAGGAAATCCTTGAATGTCATGGCAAGTCCGAGTGAGTCATAAAGCTCCTTCAGATCGGTCTCTGCCATATCTTTGAATCCGTCAAATATATGAACATCGGCTGGCTCTGGGAACTCAGTTACGAGAGTCTCAGGTATCTCCATGCCGCATATTCTTGAATCAACAGGGTTTACACAGTAATCCATGACAGCCTTAAGCTGCTCGTCTGTCACGTCGCCTGAAAGTACATATGTTGTAGCAGTCTTGATAACCGGCTCCTCATCCTCTGCAAGAAGCTTTACACACTGCTCTGCTGAATCCGCCCTCTGATCGAACTGACCAGGAAGTGCCTCTACTGAGAATACCTTGTCCGTAGCTGCAAGCTCTGGCTCACCCTCATAGATGACATCTACCGGTGGCTCTGCAAATACTGTCTCAAGTGCCTTGCTGTAAGTCTCATCGGATATATTCTCAATGTCATATCTGACAAGGACTCTTACATACTCAGCTTTGATTCCCAGGTAGTTCTTAATCTCTTCGTGAAGTTCCTTTGCCTTGACCGCATAGTCAGGCTTTTTCTCAACATACACTCTCTTGACCTTACTCATGTCATACCTCCATAGTAAAAGCGTTTTTCATGCAGGCGAAAATATCTTCCGCCCTTTTATCTCAATTATTTTATAATAGCATCTATCTTGATTTTTTTGTAGTGTTTTTGTATCAGTTTACAAATTTTTGTATAATACACCAATTATTCTGTTTTTTTCAATATAAATTTATTATTTTATTAGAGTTTTATAAAGTCTAGTTTTATAAAGAAATACAATACGTATTCTTCTGTAAATTTTACCATGTCTATCCTATCTTAGTTATGCAGCCTTCGTATCATCTTAAATATCACCGAATTCTGATATATCATCGGCGAATTCTGGCAGTAGAATATGATTCCATCAGTAGGTGCATATATATCCGTTGTATTCTCTCCTGTCATCGGATTGATGATGTTGGCTATGATGTCGCCTCTCACCACCTCATCTCCCGGCTCCACAAGCTTCTTGAAAAAGCCCGCCGCATGCTCTGATCTGATGCTGAGAAGATCCTCCTCATCAAGGATCGTCGATATGTAGCCGGCATGACAGTTATACCTTATCACGCCCATACGTGTCAGGAATCTGAGCACTGATGATACCGCCTGGCTTGCACTCTCACCATTGATCGTGTCAGTGACACCCGAATACACCGAAAACGCATCTGTTCCGCGCATCTGCCAGTTGTAATTCAGCGTCGCCCCGTCATATGAACGAGGCTCCGCTGTAAGTACATACGGCATACCAAACTGGTTTGCAAGACTGTTGCTCTGTCTGCCCGTCTCAACCATGCGGACATGTGGAATGAACTCACCATCCATGTAAAAGCTTGCAAACTGTATTCCGTATGCATAACCAGTGACCTTCTCCATGACCGCAGCCGCTATACGGCTTGTCGCCGGACCCTCGGGATTACCCGGGAAAGACCTGTTTATATCTGAATTATCTGTTATCCAGTATTTTTTACCGACATTAAATGAGCTGTAGTTGAGAGACGGAATGAGCAGTATCTGCTTTCCAGACACTATGGCTCCCCTGGCCTCAAGCTCACTGAGTTTCTTCGCAAGAAGAGAACATATGTAAAGCTGCTGAAATTCATTTCCCCGCATCGCGCCAACTATACATGCGGTCTTCTCCCCGCTTCCATATGAGAATCCCTGTATCTCATATTCGCCTCTGTAGGCTGTATTCATCGAATATATGATTTCTTTATTCATGCGCACCTCCGAATATACGGGCAACAAGCGAGCCCTCTTCTATGACCGGATATTCTCTGAGCGAGAACACGATTCCATTTCTCGGAGATCTGATGGTCTCCTCGACAGATCCTGTAAGGACATTCACTATCCTGCCTATTATCTCACCCTGCTGGATATACTCTGAATGCTTTGCAACAGGAAGGAATATGCCGCTGCTCTCCGCATTGACGAATTCCACATCCGTGTCCTTTGCGAATTTTGGCTTGTGCTTAACTTCAACTTCACCTTGCCATATCCCCATCTTCTTCATAAGGGAGAACAGGCCATCCACTATCTGATTGGAGTAGTCATAGTCTATCTTAAGGGCAACTCCTGACTCTACCACCATACTCTTAACGCCTGCCTCGTTCAACGCATGCGCAAGACTTCCCTCCATGACGGTGGATGACGGATGTATCCACACAACATCGACATTCATGCATGCTGCATATGGTGCCACATCGGATGCCACATCGGAATTTACTCTCACCTGAGGAATCTCCTTGATATACACACTGCTTGAATGTACATCAATACATATATCAGCGCCCTCTATATCCTTCATGATCTTTGCCGCAGTATACTCACCCACGGTTCCATCCTTTGAACCTGGGAACAGTGTATTCATATCAATATCAAATACAGGTACGTCCCTGTACTGAGCCTCAAGACCCATAGGATTGATAAATGGGTACACATCGACTATTCCCGTCAGCTTATCAAAATCTTTCTTTATCCTTCTTATAAGCTCATAGCAAATGTACTGTCCGGCAACCTCATCCCCATGAATACCCGAAACAATACACAGTCTTTTCTCCTTTCCCGTTGGAAAGTCCGGTGCAAGGTGATTCTTCTTCACCCTCATAACTTCTCCGATCAGCATATTTGCTGAAACAACTGTCTCTATCATATCTCAACCACCTATTATAATAGTATCTTCTGTTCTTTGACGTAATAATATTACGCAGTGTTTCCACCATCTCCGGCGCATACATAAAGAGCAGGGTACTTTTGCGTATCCTGCTCTTCATTGTACCTATGTTATTATACATTACCAATAGAAGTTCTTCAACCCTGACTATGCCATTAACCTATCATCAAACTGCCCTCAATCTACTATTAAATCACCTTCTTACTGACATCAAGCTGTCATCAAACCGCCTTCAGATTACACGTCTGGAGCTTTAAGCTCTTTTCTTATATTCTATCCTGAGCTTGTCCGCGATCAACGCAATGAACTCTGAATTAGTTGGTTTTCCCTTGCCTGCATTCACTGTATACCCAAACAGATCGTTGATGGTATCGATCTGGCCTCTGCTCCACGCCACTTCTATGGCATGTCTTATGGCTCTCTCCACGCTGGATGATGTGGTCTTATATTTCTTTGCGATGGTCGGATATAAGAGCTTTGTTATATAATTGAGCATATTCACATCATGCACCGCCATGATGATCCCCTCTCTTATATACTGATATCCCTTAATATTTGCCGGAATGCCTATGTCTCTTATGATATCTGTCACATCGCTTTCTATGGTATTGTCTATTCTGTGATTAAGATTCTTCTCCGTGAGGCATGTCAGGTTGTCCGTAATATCTGTGGTGCTCTCATGTTTTTTAATATACATCTGCCTGAGTCTTGCAACCAGCTGAATCGGGTTGTAAGGCTTCAATATGTAATAAGTGGCGCCCATCTCAAAGGCACATCTTATCAGTCTCTGCGATGACACTGATGTCAGCACGACAAATGTTGTATCTTTGTACTCGGGAAGTTCACTTATATGCTCCATGACACCCAGCCCATCGATGCCTGTAAGACATATATCAAGAATCACTATGTCTGGCTTGTTGATCTTGATCGATTCTATCGCCTCATCTCCTGTACTGACCATATCAACTACCCTCATCTCATCCCTTGATGCGTATGCGGCGATCTGTTTTGCTATCTGCATGCTGTCGCCGTCAGCTATTACTATATCAAACCCTTTGTTTCCCATAATATCTCCCTTGTTGTGTATAAGATTATCCAGGTTCTAGCGCTAATCCTGTTTCACCTAGAATAATATAAAATATGATACCGTTTGTCAAGTTGTTTTGATATCATTTTCGATATCATATCATTTGACAATATTTGCATACATATTAACCGGCATTTCGCATTTTTGAATCGAGCCTTATTTTATCAGCAATAAGGGCAACAAATTCTGAATTTGTGGGTTTACCTTTTCCCGCACTGACTGTATATCCAAAAAGCTCATTTATTGTCTCTACTCTGCCCCTGCTCCATGCTACCTCAATGGCATGTCTTATAGCTCTCTCCACCCTCGACGCCGTAGTCCCATACATCTCTGCTATGGTTGGATACAACTGTTTTGTTATGGAATTGAGAATGTCCATATCACCTACTGCTATGATTATCGCGCTGCGCAGATATTGATATCCCTTTATATGTGCCGGCACACCTATCTCATGAATGATGTTTGTCACTGTTGTCTCCAGTATCTCATTCTCAACAGAACCGTCTTGTCTGAACAGTTGATCCGTGCTATTTCCCCGGCCTTTTAATGCCTCATCAATAACATCTCTGACTTTTTTCTCCTCATACGGATATTCCAGCACTCTGAGTACAGCTTTATCTTCAATCATTGAAAATAAAAATTCCAAATATTTTTTGTGCTTTCTAGATGAACAAACGACTATCTTAACATTCTTTGTATTTTTGCCTTTGTTAAGTCCATCAACGATTTCCGGAATATCTGTTCCCGCTATCACCTCATCTGCTATTACTACATCAGGTTTGATATCTGATATCTGTCTTACTACATTTTCTCCTTTTTCACAGCACCCGACATATTCATAATCTTTACAATTACTTATTATGTTCCTCAGCTGTTCAATTTCTCTTTTGTCATGTTTTATAATCATAACCTTAACATGACTCATGCTATACTCCTTTCGCTTTACTGCTTTTTTCACTTGTTTTATTATATATAATCCACCATTTATTGGGAATATATAGAACATCGCAAGTTACGACAGCATCTTGATGAATGACTGCTTGATTCAACATCGCAGGACAAAAGAAATCCCTGCGCCGTCATAAAAGCGCAGGGATTTTATAATTTTTACAAATTGTATGCATTATCTGACATCATATTGCCTCATAAAACAGCAGTTACTCTCTTTCACGCAATTTCATGACGACCTTATATGCTGCCGGATTATGTTTCTTGAGTCTCTCGTCCATTCTGGCTCTCCTTGCCTTATAGCGTTCTACGAATTCCGGATGTTCCTCCTCCAGCCTGTCATACAACTGTCTTCGTCTTATCTCTATGTGCTCCGCTATCTTGTTTTCATCCTCACCGGTCACTCTGACTATCTCCTCAATATGTGACTCCATGTGTTCAAGCCATTCATCTTCATCCTGAATATCCATCTGACTCCAGAATCCCGACATTATCTGATCCATATCCGCGCCATTCTTCATGCTTCTTATGGATTCCTGTATGTGCCTTTCTATGACATCTTCTGCATCGTCACCGAACGCCCACACAAGCTCCTGAACCATCGTATCAGTTCGCTTTCGTTTTATGTCATGATAGCTGTTATGCACTCCGACCAAGGGATATGGACTCGTTAACCCGCAATCAGCCAAAGCACGTTCCATCGTCTGTCTGACGCTGCCATTTTCTATCATATCACCAAGTCCCAGCTTCCTCAGCTGAACATTGAGCTGTCCTATATGTTCAGTTATGTATAACTTTATCCCCATATCGGCCAGGGTATCATACATTATCCGCAGAGTCTTGGCCGCTGTGACATCTACGCTTCCTATGGCTGATGCATCTACAATTATAGCCTTTGTATCGTCATCTGTACCTTTCTTGACCGCATCCATTATATCCTTCTGGAATGTCGCTATATTTGCAAAAAACAGATTGCTGCTAAATCTGTAAATCACTGCATGTTGTATCGGATAGGCATGTTTAAATTTTTCAAGTGCAAGGAATTCACTATGTCCAGGAACGAGCCCCAGGAAGTTCCTCGGCGGGTCTGCCGCCCTTTTTATAACAGCCACAAATGATAAGATCATCCCCACCAGTACGCCATTGATGGTTCCCAGGATCAATACTCCAAGAAATGCGCCACAGAATATGTAGAATTCGCTTTTGCTCACCTTCCACAATTTCGCCGCCAGATCAAACTCCATTGCGCTATAAAGCGCTGATATCACAATAGCCGTAAGTACCGGCACCGGCAGATAGCCTATGAATCCTGTTCCGCATAACAATATGACTATCATTACAACTCCCGCCACTATTCCAGTGAGCTGCGTCCTGCCTCCATACTGTTCATTCATTGTCGTTCTGGAAACCGAACCATTTATCGGACAACAGCCAGTAAATGCTGCAGCCAGATTTGCTACACCAAATGCCAGAAGCTCCTGATTGTCGTCTATCTTATATCGATTCTTCTGAGCAAAGTTATTCTCCGCCAGCAGGGTCTCCGCCATAATGACCACAGCCACCGACATGCTTACCGTGAGGATATTCGGGAGCATTCTCATGTCTATCTGCGGAACGATCAACGATGGAAGGTCTCTGCTAACCTTGGATAGGCAAACAATTCCATATTGATCCATATCGATAAAACAGGACATTATCGCGCCCGCCGCCATCACGCATATCGCCATTGGGAACTTTGGTATCACTCTTCTCGATATCAAAAGTATGATAAGTGCTATGACTCCCATAACTATAGATGGAACATTTGCAGCCTTCACAGTTGTGGCTATATGTTCAAATAGCTCAAAAAACTCTCCGGTTCCCGCCCCGGCACCGTAAAGTTTTGGTATCTGCATCAATATGATCGTTGCGCATATTCCGGATATAAATCCTCCCATGACAGGGGTTGATATGTAGTTTACCAGTTTTCCCGCCTTGAACAAGAAAAAAGCCAGCAGCCAGATTGCCGTAAAAAATGTTATCACGGGAACTATCCGCATCGCATCCTCAGTTCCGGGAGTTATCCCCATAGTGACCAGCGCGGCCCCCACCAGCGCCGCCGGTGCAGCATCAACTCCGAAGATAAACTGTCTTGATGTAGACAACAATCCAAAAACTATTATCGGCAGCACCGAACCGTAAAGTCCATACACCGCCGGGAGTCCTGCTATCTGTGCATATCCCATGGATATTGGAATTGACACCGCTGCTATGATTATTCCCGCCAAAATATCCGGGAATATATTCTCTTTTTTATAATTTTTCAATGTATGACACAATGAAATCTTTGATACTTTTATAAGTCTTCCCCCCTGTCATTCCGCTTTCTTAGTATAGCCGCTCTCCTTACCGGACTTCTTATCCGGGCTTCACCGGCTGTCTAATTATATTGTCTGTTTACTCAATGTACCATCTGTTTTTTATATTGCTTTAGTCATCTCCATATAGCTCCGTTATTATAACGTTTCGTTTTTCTATTTTTGTTTTTATTTTACGAACCTGATACAATTTTATCCTTAATTTGCTATTTTTTCAACGCAAGATACAAAGAGCTTTCTTTTTATACCTTGAGAGCATTTTTTTCCTATTTAAGGATAATTTTATCCCTCACGCCCTAAAATCTAGCTCATGAAGACAACGGCCCTCAAGGTCATTCACGCCAAGCTGTGGATTGTTCGCCTAAAATCTAACTCACAAAGACAACGCCCCTCAAAGTCGCTCGCACCAAACAACAGATTGTTCACCTGAAATCAAGCTCACAAAGACAACGCCCCCATTCTACGATATCTTACCATATATCAAGATTGAGAATTGTCATATACCACCAAACTTCCCATCCAAATTCATGCCAAATTTATGCTATAAATAATATTCCTTCACTATGTTCTTATGAAAATATACATTTTCACTTCTCCAGCATATTCTCTATGAAAATACCATAACCTCTGGTCGGATCATCTACAAATACATGAGTGACTGCACCGATGATCTTGCCATTTTGAATGATTGGAGAGCCTGACATTCCCTGCACAACTCCTCCTGTGAGGTCCAGCAATTCATCGTCTGTCACATGGAATTCTATATTTTTATCATTTGCCTTCTTATCAACAATTTCAATTTCAATCTTATACTTCTTTAGGATTCCATCCAATCTGGAATATATATATGCCTCTCCCCTGGATACATCTCCGCCCCTGGCTATATACATTTTCTCTGCATCTCCATATTTTGAACTGCAATACGATGCATCCAAATGCCCATATATACCGCTTGAGCTGTTTCCATCGATAATGCCAACCAGCGCTTTTCTATATGCAATATTACCCTGTAGACGACCTGGCTGCTCCGAGTATGATTTGCTGATATTGGTTATGTTTGTTGTATACATTCCACCGGTACTGCATCTCATCATAAGGCCTGTATCTACATCGGATATGCTGTGCCCGAGTGCCATAAAGCGTGTATCATCTATAAAAGTTATCGTGCCTATCCCAGATACATCATCCTTTACCCAGGCTCCCAGAAGATAATTGCCATTTTCGTTTTTCTGCGGTATTATTTCCGATTCATATTTTTCGCCATCTCTCACATACATTATATCTACAGCTTTCCCATCGCTTTCTGAAACTACCTGCAAAAGTTCTGATCTTTTTGACACGGGTGTTCCGGCTATATCTATGATATAATCCCCGGTCTGCAAGATCCCGTCTGCCGGACAGCAAGTGTTCCCTTCTAAGTTTTTAAAGCTGCACACATCAACCACCATAACTCCATCTGTCTTCATGTATATTCCCATAGCCTCACCGGATGGAATTACCGCACGATCATAGATATCCCTGCCAAATACTTCACGTTTTTGTATTAAGCCAGTTGTGCCATCTTCCATTGTAAGATTGGTATTGATATCTTTGCCGACGGATCCACTATAAATATCATTTGAAGTTGATTTTTTGCTTGTATTATTCTCATTATAAGTAGAATTTTTCTGTGCCTGAAGCCCATCATAATTTCTCTGCCTGTCCGCCACACCACACAGTACAAACAATACTCCAAGGAGCAACAGATCTGCAATTATCGCCCACATGACTACTTTTTTACAATTTTTCATAATCCATTCCTCCTATAATCAACATCATCTGATTGGGGCCCTGATGGGGTCAGGTACCTCCGTCCCCGTGGGGTCAGGCACCTCCGTCCCCCGTGCGATAAAAAAATAAGAGCAACAGCATTTGCTGTTACTCTTATTATGTTGAGTATGGATTAAGTTTATATCAGTATTTTTTTGTCTTTTCTGCCATTTGTTTCATCTCGAGAGCGTTGCTCATGACTGCGTCAGTGATAGTCGCACCACCAAGCAGTCTGGCTATCTCTGCAACAGATTCAGTCTCGGAAAGTCGCACGATTCTTGTGACCGTCTTGCCGGCATCGGCGGATTTCTCTATAAGATAATGGCTGTCGGCCATAGCTGCAATCTGAGGAAGATGGGTAATACTTATCACCTGATGTCTTCTGGATATTAATGCCATTTTTTCAGCGACTGCCTGAGCTGCACGCCCACTGATTCCCACATCGATCTCATCAAACACAAGTGTACCGATGTTGTCCTCTGCTGCCATGCATGACTTGACCGCCAGCATGATTCGTGACAACTCACCACCTGATGCCACATCGTAAAGTGGACGCATCTTTTCTCCCACATTAGTTGATATGACAAAATAGCAGTCGTCTATGCCATTTGATGTGCATTCCGCAAGCCTGTCAAACACCATATCGAAATTCACTTCCATGAAACTCAGATCTGCAAGCGCTGACCTGATCTCCTTGCACATAAGCTCTGCCTGTCGCTTTCGTTCATCGGACAACTTCTCTGCCGCGTCGAGCATGGCTGTCTTTGCTTTGTCTATCTTTCCCGACAAATCTGCTATATATTCATCATACTCCGCTAGCTTCTCATATTCTGCCTTGCTATCCTCAAGATAACGGTTCACATCATCTATAGTACTGCCATATTTGCCTTTTATGTCATTTATTACATCTAGTCTGGACTCAACCTCTCTGAATTCCGAATCGTCAAAATTCATGCTCTGCATATAGTTGCTGAGCTCAACGTTAAAGTCATTGAGCAACGCATCTATGTTCTCAAGCTGCCCATACAGGCCGTCGATCTCATCATCCAGTTCCTTTATACCCTTCAGGTTACCAAGCACACGACCTATCTCATTTCCCGCTGAGGAAGAATTCTCATAGCCGGTCACACTATAAACCTCTGAAGCCGATGCAACGATATCTCTGAAATTAACCATGCGGTTATACTGATGCTCTATGTCATCATCCTCACCCGGCTTTACATTTGCCGACTCGATCTCTGCTATCTGATACTTTAGGAATTCAGCTCTGCGGCTTCTCTCGGCTTCATCCATCGAAAGACTTTCCATCTGCTTGACCAGAGACACATATTCTGCATGAAGTCTGGCAACATTATCTTTTAAAGGATCAATAGAGTTCCTTCCAAATTTATCCAGAAGCTTCATATGTTCAGCCTTTTTTAAAAGGCTCTGCTGCTGATGCTGTGTGTGCATATCTATCAAAAGAGCCGAAACCTCTCTGAGTTTTGCCGCTGTAACAGCCATATCATTTATAGTATTTATCGTTCTTGAATTAAGTATTCTTCTTGTGATGAGTATTTCTCCATCCTCAGATGGCTCTACCCCAAGCGCCCTTATCTGATCCTGTACCTGCTCATCATCCACAAGAAAAAGCAGCTGACAGAAACCTTCCTTGTCTGCTTCTCTCACTATGTCCTTCGGAAGCTTGTCTCCCATACCTATCTTTAGGGCTCCCATTATGATAGATTTACCGGCACCGGTCTCTCCTGTCAGTATATTAAGGTTGTCTGTAAAATTAACATTTGCGTCGTCTATAAGCGCAATATTCTTTATATGTACATTAAGTAGCATTGTCTCCTCCTGTATTTTACACAGAATTCTCCACACATATCATATATACACGGAAGCTGTCATTCCGTCTTATATCATCTCTGCATCCGACCTATAGTTTTCATCACAGAATCTGTCATCTCTGCATCCGATCTATAGTCTTCATCACAGAATCTGTCATCTCCCGGCTTCTGACCGCCAGAAATATAGTGTCATCACCGGCTATGCTTCCAAGCAATCCATTGATCTCCACATTGTCTAAAGCCGCGGCAACCGCCATAGCCATTCCGGATACAGTCTTTATCACTATCAGATTCTCCGCAGGAACCATGGACAGTATTCCGGCCGAAAGTACCTTTCTATATGATTCTATGGACTCGTGATTCACGCTCTTACCCAGAGTATACTTCTGTCTGCCGCCAGCCACGGCAACCTTGGTAAGATTTATTTCCCTTATATCTCTCGATATAGTTGCCTGAGTGGTATTAAATCCCGCTTCAGCCAATTTTTCCAGCAGTTCATCCTGAGTCTCTATATCATGCTGTTCTATTATGGACAATATCATTGCCTGTCTTTTCTGTTTCATGTTGATCTCCATTCCGCCAACAAGCAGCATCCTGAATAGTACGAAGTGCACATCCACTTAGATTCAAACTGCACTACTTACTTCCAAGTTTATTTCTAAGTATCTCGTAGAAATTCACATCACTAGCCTTTATAAGCTTTGTTGTTCTCTGGGATGTACATATGTCAAGTACATCGCCCGCCGAGAGCTCATAATCATTTCCCCCATCAAACGACACGATTGCCTCTGTGTCCTGTGTCTTTCTCTTTTTAGCAATGGCGATGGACACCTTTGCATCACTTGGGAGTACTATGCTCTTGGACGTGAGTGAATGTGGGCATACCGGAGTGATTATCATAAGCTTCGCCATCGGATCAACTATCGGTCCTCCGGCAGACAGATTATAACCCGTTGAGCCTGTCGGCGTGGAAATAATAATTCCATCCCCTTCATATGCATTCAAAAAACTGCCATTCACGTATACGTCAAGACCTATCAGTCTGGAAAAACCTGCTCTGCTTATGACTATATCATTGAGTGCTCTTTTCCTGAACACACCTGATGAATGCCCCGAGGTATTATCAGAACTCAAAGTATCACTGACGCTAACTGATCCGCAAATGCTTTTTTTTATGGAACCTTTTATCATCATTCGTTCCTGTATATCAAAATCATCAGCAAAAAGTCTGTCTATTATCTCTCTCCAATTGGTAACCTCGCCCTCTGTGAGAAACCCGACAGTCCCCAGATTAATTCCAAATAAAGGTATATCTACATGACTTGCAGCAGATGCCGCATTGAGCAAAGTACCATCACCACCAAGGACAATGATACACTCATAACCTTCAAGGACCTCGCTCACCTGTTCCTTGCCCAGAGCACTGAAGCTATAACAATCTATAGTTTCATATCTGCCGCCACGGGCTCGAATATATCCACAGAGTCCCGGCAGCACACCGGATTCATCTTCTTTATCAGGATTATATAAGATATATATTGAATTCATATAGTCCTAACCCCCTGTAAAATCTAAATAGTATCATTTTTTATTTACTGAGCGCACTGTGTGACTCCTCCACCAGAGCCTTGATATCAAATTCTTCATTATCCCGGTTTTCATCCTTTGTTATGTGTAGCAGATATTCAATATTCCCCTCAGGTCCCTTTATAGGTGAATAACTCAGATGAAGGGTGCGGAATCCATTTGCCCTTGCATAATCCACTATCATCTCTACTACCTCCACATGGGTTGACAGCTCGCGGACTACGCCCTTCTTTCCTACTTTTTCACGTCCTGCCTCAAACTGCGGCTTTATCAGGCACACAATCTCTCCATCCTGTGTCAAAAGCTCTCTCACCGCAGGAAGCACCTTTGTAAGTGATATAAATGATACATCTATCGACGCAAATTCAATAACATCATCAATGTCATCAGGTGTAACATACCTTATATTCGTCTTCTCCATGCAGACAACCCTGTCATCATTCCTCAGCTTCCATGCAAGCTGGCCGTGTCCCACGTCTACAGAATACACCTTGACCGCGCCATTTTGGAGCATACAGTCAGTGAACCCACCTGTGGATGCTCCCACGTCCATACACACTTTACCATCAAGAGTCACTCCGAAATTGTTCATAGCTTTCTCAAGCTTGAGTCCGCCTCTACTGACGTACTTCAAGGTATTTCCCCTGACCTCTATCTTAGAAGTCTCCTCAAATGTAGTTCCGGCCTTATCTTCTTTGTTATTGTCAACATACACTATTCCTGACATGATAATCGCCTTTGCCTTCTCACGGGAATCGGCAAGTCCCTGCTCTACAAGGAGCACATCAAGTCTCTTCTTCATCTCATATCCTCTTGTCTGTTATATAGTCTGCTGTCTATCTCTGTTAAAAAATTTAATTCTAAACCCAGCCTTACGAATTCATCTTTATGAACTTCTTTCTGGTTTTATCTTTCTGATCTTCTTTCTGTTTTATCTTTCTAATTCTCTTTCTGATCTTTTTTATTCCAGAATCTCTGTGACCTGTCATATATGGAATCCGCGTCTATACCCAGCATCTCTCTGAGTTCATCCACTGTTCCCTGCTGAACAAACCTGTCATCAATAGCACATACATGCACATTAAGCGGAAGTCCTTTCTCTTCAATATATTCTTCTATAGCACTTCCATATCCGCCATGCTTTATGCCCTCCTCAACCACAACTATACTGTCATGATCCCGGCACAGGTCATCTATAAGCCCGGTATCGATCGGCTTCAAAAATCTCGCATTTACAAACGTCACATCTGTATTCTCGGCTTTATATCTGTTATACACTTTCTCAGTTTCTTTGACCATATTCCCCACTGCTATAAGTGCAAGTCCATGTCCTCTGTGTATGATCTCACTCTTACCCAGTTCAAATGATGCATTGTGTTCACTTAGGCCATAATAAGCCTCTCCTCTTGAATACTTTATTGCAACCGGACCATCAAAATCAACAGCCCACTCAAGTGCACGTGTAAGCTCATACCTGTTTTTCGGTGCAATGAGTGTCATATTCGGAATATGTGACAGGAATGCCGTATCAAATATTCCCTGATGTGTATCTCCATCAGCTCCGACAAGCCCCGACCTGTCAATCGCAAATACAACATGCAGGTTCTGAAGACACACATCATGCAGGATCTGATCGTAAGCTCTCTGGAGAAACGACGAATATATCGCCACCACCGGGACAAGCCCCGCCGAGGCAATTCCCGCAGCAAATGTCACGGCATGTTCCTCCGCTATGCCCACATCAAAAGCCCTGTCAGGAAACTTCTCTGCAAATACCGACACACCGGTTCCTTTTCCCATGGCCGCTGTGATCGCCACAATTCGGTCATCTTTTTTCCCAAGCTCCACAAGCTTTCTGGCAAACACCCCGGTGTTTGTCATAGCCTTCTGCTCTTTCAGAACATGTCCCGTCTGTATGTCAAATGGATCAACGCCATGGAAATAACTTGGATGGCGTTCTGCATGAACATATCCTTTTCCCTTTACCGTCTTCACGTGAACAAGTATCGGTCTGTCAAGCTTGAGTGCCTTTCTGAAGGTTGCCTCCATGATATCTATATCATGTCCGTCTATTGGACCTATGTATGTCACGCCAAGCTCCTCAAAGAACATGCCCGGTACCAATATCTGTTTTATGGAATCCTTGGATTTCTTAAGCCCCTTTGCCAGATGTTCTCCGGCGACAGGAATCTTCATAAGGATCTTCTCCACATTGCCTTTGAAGTCATTGTACTGCTGTCCAACTCTGAGTTTGCTCAGATATGTTGACATACCTCCAACATTCTGGTCTATGGACATATTATTGTCATTCAGAACAACAAGACAGCTGGTCTTTATGTCTGCCATATTATTCATAGCCTCATACACCATACCACCAGTGAACGATCCATCACCTATAACTGCTGCTATCTTCTCATCAGTTCCTTTGATACTTCTTGCACAAGCCATTCCAAGAGCTGCCGATATGGATGTTGAACTGTGTCCTGTATTAAACGCATCACACGGACTCTCACTGGTCTTTGGAAAACCTGACATACCGCCGAATTGTCTGAGAGTTCCCATCTCATTTTTTCTTCCTGTGAGTATCTTGTGAACGTAGGACTGATGACCCACATCCCATATAAGCTTATCATCAGGGAAATCAAGCACCCTGTGAAGAGCTATGGTGAGTTCAACGCAGCCAAGATTAGGAGCAAGATGTCCTCCGGTCTCACTCACATGGGATACCAGGAACTTCCTTATCTCCTCCGCAAGCCTCGGCAGATCCTCACTGTCAATGTTCTTTATGTCGTTCTCTTTATTTATTCTATCTAGTATATTCATAAACACACCCGTACAGACGTGTTACTTCTGTCTGTTGATCAGCCAGAGAACAAGCTCCCTCAGGAACTCGCTGTCACCGTCTATCTCTTCCAATTCCCTTACCGCTCTCTCCGATAACTCTCTGACATATTGTCTGGATCTCTCAATGCCATGTATCGTCACATATGTTACCTTACCGTTCTCCTCATCGCTCATAATCGGCTTGCCAAGGACCTGGCTGTCACCGCACACATCCAATATATCATCCTGTACCTGAAACGCCATTCCGATATCTGAGGCAATATTTTCTATGGATTTCGCCTCTTCAGGTGATGCTCCTGCAAGAACTGCTCCAATCATCATCGAAGCCTCTATCAAAGCGCCCGTCTTGTTCTCATAGACATATTCCAGCTGATCCTTTGTCATAGATCTTCCTGTCATCTCTACATCTACAACCTGACCGCCAAGCATACCGTATATTCCGGGTTTTCTGGCAAGTATACACAGAGCATCCGCAGTTCTTTTAATGTCACCATCCATGGCAAATGCCTTACACGCAGTCTCATATGCGTAGTTCAGCAGTGCATCTCCAGCAAGAATAGCCATAGCCTCACCGTATACAACATGCGAAGTCTGTCTGCCTCTTCGATAATCATCATTATCAAGAGCCGGAAGATCATCATGTATAAGTGAATATGTATGTATCATCTCAATGGCTGCCATAAATGGCTTTACCACATCTGAATCACCGCCAAACATCCTAAATACCGCTTCCATCAGCATAGGTCTAAGCCGCTTTCCACCTGCCTCCACCGAATAAGTCATGGCCTCACACACTGTTCTTGGGAAGCCCTCAGCTTTAGGCAGATAACCGGCAACTATTCCGTCTATACGGTCTGCTCTGCTCTTAATCTCATCATAAATTGTATTTTCTTCAATCTTCTGCTCTTTTGCCATCATTCATCCCCCTGACCGGAGAGCATGATCATCTCTTTCTCTACATCGCAGAGATAATTTCTGCATTTGTTTATAAGCTGTACTCCCTCTGCATACACTTCCAAAGATTCCTTCAATCCGGTCTGTGCGTTTTCGAGTATCGCCGTGATCTCATCAAGTCTGACAAATGCATCCTCTATGGACATATCTCCAAGAGTCTGATCGTCATCAACCTCTGCTTTTCCTATTTCATCTTTATCTATATCCGT
Organism: uncultured Coprococcus sp.; assembly: GCA_902461735.1. GTDB lineage: Bacteria > Bacillota > Clostridia > Lachnospirales > Lachnospiraceae > Coprococcus. The sequence goes on along the minus strand of CABPYV010000002.1, from coordinate 151,516 downwards.
ATTCTTCCTATTCTCTGACATATATTCCTCCATGAGCATGTTTAAATACATTTGATCACCAATGTCAATGTTATTGATCACCTGAACATTCCTCCTGATATAATTGAGCAAATGTTAGATCATCATCCCATATCACTGGCTATTTTTAACATCCGTCACCGATGCAGATATCTTACCATCATGTACTGTAATCTGTATCTCATCACCCGGTTTGACATCCGATACAGATGTAACGGATTTTCCTGATTTTGATGCTATATATCCGAACCCATTCACCAGCTTGGCAGTAGGTGACAGACCATTCAATCTCTCCATCATAACCGCAAGCGCATTCGACCTCAGCTCATACTTTCTGTCCATGCTGCCTTCTAAACTGTCTCTGGTTCTGTCACATTTATCCTTTGCCCGTTCGAGCTTTGATCCCATGCTGGATCTCATAGCCTCATAAGTTCTGGACAATCTGTCTTTCTTCGCACCCAGCTGTACCTCCGGGCTGAGCAATCTGATCTGTCTCGCACTGCTATCTATATTCCTGCGATATCTGTCTATTCTGTTGTTCATCAGAGTCGTGATATACAGGTATCTCTGTTCAAATTCTGACACAGTATCTTTCACCACCGGAAGTGCATGCATGACAGCTGTAGACGGATTGGACTCACGCCTATCGGCCACCATATCCGCGACTGTAGTGTTGATCTCGTGTCCAGTTGCTGTGATTATCGGAGTCTCAGCATTGAATATAGCCCAGGCCACCTGTTCCTCATTGAATGCCCATAGATCTTCCTCGGAGCCACCGCCCCTTCCTACTATTATCACGTCCATCCCCATGCTGTCGAGCGTCTCAATTCCCCTTGAGATATCCGCAGCAGCATATTTTCCTTGTACAGTTGCAGGATAACAATATAGCTGTGCATACGGATCCCTCGTCTTCGCAACCTTACATATATCGCTTATGGCTGCCTTGTGTCCCGCTGTAACCACGCCTATCTTTCTAGGATATGGCGGTATAGGCTTTTTATACTCCTGTGAAAAAAGCCCCATGCCTTCAAGCTTTGATATAAGTCTTTGCAGGTCAGCATTCACCTCACCTGCACCGACTCGCACAAGCCTGTCCACATAGAGCTGATATCTTCCATCACGAGTATATACATCAACACGTCCAAAAGCATGAACCTTGTCTCCATTCTTTGGCATAAATCTCAAGCCATTGATCTGCTTTCCGGCAAACATAACAGCAGCAATGACACCGCTGGCATCCTTCAGTGAGAAGTAACAGTGACCCTTCTTGTCCCTGCCAAATCCTGTAATCTCGCCTTCCACACACAGGTTGCCAAGCCACGCTTCTCCACTGATGAGTCCCTGAATGCCTTCATTGAGTTCCTTGACTGTATATATTCTATTCTGTGGCATTATCTGCGTCTTCCTTATCTGCGTCGTCCTTATCTGCGATTTCCTTATTCCCTGTTCTGCCGACTTCATTACTGCTATTTTCCTTATTTACAAGTTTCGCAAGAAGTGCATTGATAAACTTGCTGGCAGAAACATCACAATACTTTTTTGCAAGTTCAACCGCCTCGTTTATTGCTACCTTTTCTGGTATAGTTTCATCATACACAACTTCGTAAACTCCTAGTCTGAGTATGGCAAGCTCCTCCTTGCCTATACGCTGAAGCTTCCAGCCCTCTGATATCTCAGATATAGTGCTGTCTATGGCCTCCTTATGAGCAAGTATATCCATCACCTTATCTGTTATATAAGCTCTGTCCTTATCTGATACTGATACATACAGCAAAGGATCGTCTTCCTCATCACCTGGCATCTCAGTATCAAATGCAAGCTGAAGCTGGTCTTCCATTTCATCTGAAGTGTTGAACTCTGCTGTAAATACAATCTTGAATATCTTGTCTCTAATCTCTCTTCTCGTCATATTTTTTCTCCAATATCTAATCCGCTGTGTATTTATATGTGCATCTCTATATGCATTTATGCGTGCATTTCTATGTGTATTTCTATGTGCATTTCTATATGTTTATTTCGAGTCACCGACACGAACGCCTGCGATTCTTATATTGACCTGCTCAACTGAAAGTCCGGTCATAGTCTCTATCGCCTGTTTTACTTTATCCTGAACCTGACCTGATACTGATGGAATACTGTATTCATACAGCACCTCTATAGACAACTCAACCTTAACCTTTCCAGGAAGCAGCTCCACCTTGACACCCTTTGCCGGATTTTTTCTTCCAAGCTTTGAGGCAAATTCATCTGAGATACTTCCAGGGAGTCTGTACACGCCTTCAACCTCTCCTGCCGCAAGCCCTGCAATGATAGCCACAACATCGTCTGCTATCTGTACTTTTCCAAGAGAATTATTCTCCTCGATATTGTATGAACCGTCCTGAACATTATCGTTCTGAACAACGCCTTCATTTACTGCGGCTTTAACTGCATCGTTCATTTTATCATTTTTTTTATCATCCGCTGTTACGCCGTTCTGTACTGTATCACTCATTCTCTTCATACCTCCCGGATTATCTGTCCGGTCTGCCCTTCTTTCCACGAAGGGCAGACTTTCAGCCATATATAGCATATATTATAATATCCCAACAGCTATTTTGCAAGTATATGAGATTTTACAGTATTTACTTGCTTCCCATCACAGATATCGCTACATCACTGATATTATAACCGGTTTTTCGGGTTACTATGTCCTCTATCTGTGCCTTATCTATCTCATCAAGTTCCGATACACCTAAAGTCACATCCACTGTATTCTCACCGATAGTTACTACCACATCCGCATATCCCTTTGCCGCCAGGACAGTCTCTATATCTGACTCCATCTCTATAGTATCATTCAGCTTGACATATGTATCTGCAGCTTCTTTCTTCGCCTCATCACTGAGAGCCTCATCTCCTATGATATCCATGAGAGTCTCTCTGCTCTTTGACCTGCTCTGTTCTCTTGTGAGCTTTACTGCTGCCATATTGCTGCTCACACCCGCACTGGCGCTGGTGAGTACCGCATCACCGATCTCATCTTCAGATCCATTGAGTTCCATATTCTCTGAAACCTCCCCATCCGCTGTGGAAACCTCACCGCTTTCTGCAATTTTCTCTGTACTCCCTGACGCATCCGCACTGTCTGATCTGACAGCTGCTTCATCGCCGGCTATCTCATCATAACTGATAACTTCTACCTGATCTTTATTTTTATCCTTTGCGGCTTTGTCCTTTTCTGCATCTGCAAAACTCATATAACCGGCTACACCGATCATAACTGCAAGCGCAATTATCGCAAGTCTGTTCTTGCCACTCACTCTCTTCATAGAGCCCTCCACATTAATTTGCTTCTAATATCACAATCTTATGCGTGGGAACGTCAAATAATGCCTGAACTGCATTTGTTATCTTCAAAGCAATTTCAGCATTTTCCGCCCCATTGCAGCACACTACTACCCCCTCAATCTCCGGTTGTACATACTTTGTGACATATGGGATATTGCTATCCCCTGTTTTTTCCAACACCGTCCCCTCCGTGACTGAGGTCTGGCTCGAATCAGAACCTTCACTCTGACTTGTGTTCCTATCTTTAAGAGCTATCCTCTGCCCATTGTCCTTCACGGTTATCATCACACTGACATCAGAAATCCCCCCCATACTCTCAAGCACATTGGTCAGCCGGCTCTCCAGGATTTTCGTATATTCTGAAGTTTCCCGCATGTAAGCTTCATCACCACCTGACTCTGCTGTGTCCCCGTCACTCTGGGTACCTGATGCTCCGCCAAGGTTCGTCCCATAAGAATCTGCCACGTTACTATCCTCATTCTTCTGAACAGAATTTCTGCCGGTTGGCCATACTATTATCAGCATACATATTCCCGCAATCAAAATAAGCAGCAACTTATATATCCTATTGTTGCCGCTTTTTAGTATCGCCTTAATATTCATTTCATCTTCCTCTCACATTTGACTTAAATCTGCTCCTGCCTGTCTTTTGATCATTCTGTCACATATTCAGCTTCTCCTATTTCACTGAAATCCTGTCCGGTGGCACGCCATACTCCTGTGCCAATATTTCTTTGACAGTTTCTTTGACAGTCTCTTTTACAGCCCCACCGCTTTTCATCTCCCCCATATCTGAACCATCTGCAACAGCATCTCCCTGCTGTGAAGCTTCCTGAATACTTATATCCATCGCATCTATCTCCATGTCGGAAGACAAAACAATCCTGACCTCCGATCCGATCCCATATTTATCCATGAGAAAATTCTGAACCACATTCTCCATGAGATCCACATATACGCCAGTGTCTGTCTCATCAAAGGCCTGCTGCACTGCCTCTGTATACATATTAAATTCTATGCGTCCATCACTGTCCAGCCATCTTATAACCGGTGAAATAACAACTATCATCATGACCAATCCAACTGCCGTCTGTATATATCTCTTCATCTTTGGATCCGGCACAAGGTACAGTAGAATAGAAAACAATATACTACATACTATTATGTTGGTGATCCACTCTTTCAACATATATGCACTATGCCCCTCTATTTTGCATTTTTGTCTTCATATATACACAGGTTGTATGCATGTCGCATTGTTCATTCAACAGACTTATGCATTGGCTACGCTGTTATATTCATAGTCATGATAGCTATGCTTATCACAAACATCATAACGCTTATACCACATGCTTTTAACATAAGCTCAGCTGTAGATGCCATTATCGCAACTCCATCGGCATACCTCCGATCTCCCACCGGCTGCACCACGGCTGCTATACACCTCAATGTAAATACTATTACAAGTATCTTGATCATTGGGATCGCCGCAAGTATGACTATAATTATAGTGCATGCCATTCCCATGCAATTTTTTATAAACTCGCCCGTGCTTATCATCACGCTTAGCACAGCACTTACCGATGACATCCCTGACATTTTACCAATTGTCCGCAATATTCCATTTCTGGACACCCGGTCAATGGATGGTGCGATCATGCTTTTCACCACATTTATCCCGGTCACCACTGCAAACATTGTTCCAAGGCCCCAGTTTGCGATCTTTTTCATGAGACTGGCAAGCCTTGAGAAATTATCCTCCTTGCTGAGATTGTTCATAACTGCAACCAGACCGCTGCATTTTATAAGGGGAAGTATGACATTGATTATCCCGGCCTGACATATGTATATAACAAGGATGAGTATGGATTGTGAGTACATGGCACTTTCTGGTCCCCCCACATACAGAACAGATGATACATACATCGGATAGAAAGCCTTCATAAATTCGGTCACTTCACCTATTGTGTCCGTCACCACATTCTGAACAATAACGAAATCGCCGAGCAGAAGAGAGACTAACACCATATATGTGATCATAAAACCATTTTCCTTAACATACTCTCCTATGTTCCCTGATATCTGTGCAAATGTACTTCCAAGCACAATGACTGCTATGATCTGAATCAGGATCACTCTGTTTGTCCTGACTTCATATACCAGATTGTCCACAATGGCCTGCCCCAAGGAACTACACACTCCATCCCAATCACCATTTCTCAACTGATTAAATATTCCACTGAAACTTATCGAGTATTTCTCCTTCAGAATCTCGTCAAGCCCACTCATATCATAAGCCTGTCCATCCTGTTCCCAGCTGTATCTATTACTCTCGTCATCTCCATCATTGCCTTCCGCCTTTACCTGGTAAAATGTAACCGATATGATCACCATGACCATAACTCCCATCAACAGCCATCTGACAGCACATCTACCCCTCAACAATCTTCACCACCAGATCTATCACACTCATAAGCACCGGCATACTAAGCAATATCAAAGACAGCTTTCCGGCCATCTCCACCTGCGAGGCTATAGCGTTATATCCGGCATCCTTGCATATATCACTTGAGAACTGGCACACATATGCCAAACCTATCATTTTGAGAATCACATCAATGTATGTTATGTTTACGGTTACATATGAAGTAAGCCTGTCCAGATAGTCTGCAAGCTGCCTGAACCGGCTTATAACAAAATACATAACCATAACACCTCCAGCTATGGATAGGAGCACTCCGTACCCTGCATCCATATCCTTTATCTTTATAGCCATAAGCACTATGATCACCGATATCATTGCCACTGCTATCAGATTCATTCTTTAATTCCACCTCTCGACATTCACTGTCCAAGATTGACCAGCTCCATTATCTCATTGAACAATTCCCTTATATACGGAATTATCCATGACAACACTATGATAAGTCCTGCAAGATTGAGCAGATATGCATGCTCTTCTTTTCCGGAATGCTTGAGGACCTGATTCAGAAGCGCCACCAGGATGCCCACTGCGCCTATTTTCAACAGAATCTGAATTGTCATAGTTTTTCTCCTCTACAACGTCTGCCATCTGCAATTCAAAATAGCATTATAACAATAAATAATCCCCCCAGTAATCCGAGAGAACCTGACAACCTTCTTATCCCCCCATTTCTATTTCTCTCTTTCTCATATCTGTCTTCTACAATATTCTCTATAAGATTCATCCTTGACACCTGAGCTTCCACATCCATGTCCCCCAATATAGTTCCAAATCTTCTCACCTCATCCACTGTATCTTCCCGCAGAGCTGTCTGGTCAGTCAGCACCCCCATAGATTCCTGCCAGATTTCCGCAAATGACTTATCTCTGCAATCGGCAATGGCACGTGACAGATGGCGAAGCCATATTTTCACGCCCCCATAAGCTCTCTTCTCGCATGTCTCCAGCAGCTCCGGAATCTCTGTACCCTCATATATGATCTGATCTCTGATTATGTGCATCAACAAAATCAGCTCTTCCATCTCCTTTACCATCCTCGTGTGATAGTTTCCCACTGCATGTCCAGTCATAAATGATGCATATATAATAAAAAAACATCCCATAGCCTTAAGCATATGCCCCCATCTGTAAACCGTTTAACAAATTCTTTTCATAAATCAGCCTGTCACTCGCACCAACACAGCCTGTTACCCTGTCCGTCAAATATATCAGACACCTGCCCTGCTCTTGTCCCTCCAAGCACCACGTATCTCTCAAACACACGATTCTCAACCAGCTTTCTTATACCTGCACGCTGGCGCACATCATCTATTGAGTATCCATGTGCCGTTGCAAGAAGCCTGCACCCACAATTCACAACACCAAATATGGCATCGACATCGGCAGGGCCACCTATCTCGTCGACCGCTATAAGCTCCGGAGCCATGGTCCTCACAAGCATCATCATCCCTGCTGCCTTGGGACAGCAATCCAGTACATCTGTTCTTATTCCCACGTCATTCTGCGGCACGCCCTTATAACAAGCTGCTATTTCTGAACGCTCATCCACTACCCCAACAGTAGTCCCTCTGTTTGACACAACCCTTATGATGTCTCTTAGCAGAGTCGTCTTGCCGTGACACGGAGCCGACACTATAAGCGTATTCAGAATCCTTCCATCATGTTCTATGTACTGCATTACCTTGGAACTGCACCCTTTGATCTCATGTGCAACCCTTATGTTTAAAAATGATATGTGTCTTATACATTTTATACGATTTCCATCAAGTATGATCTTTCCAGCCACACCGACTCTGTGTCCACCACACACAGTCACGAATCCCTGCCTTATCTCATCCTCATACGCATACAATGAATGATTACACACACATTCCAGCGTATCCGTGACATCCCTGGCTGTCACGATATAAGCTTTTTCTGCCTCACCGGTCTTAAATCCTCTGGAATCAACATATATCTCGCTATCCTCATACCTAAGAATAAACGGACTGTTTACCCTGAGCCTTATCTCCCACAATCGCCCATAATCAAGATGAAGCTTTTCCACCATGCATCTGATGCGAATAGGCAGCAGACGCAATATTTCTTCTCCGCACATACATCATCCCTCTTTTGATAATTCTACTGATATGCCTACATAGACTATATATTCAGGGAGCATGGAATTTAGAACCGAATATCTGAGGATAGACTTCAATCTGCTGTCCCGGTAGTCGTTTTGTCCCCTGAAGGACTTTTTTCCTGTGCTGAGGTATAAAATTATCCTGAAAGTCCGTTTTTCAGTCTTTCTAGGATAATTTTAGAGAGAATTATCCTAAACAAGCAAAAACAAGCCACTTCAGGATAATTTTATCCGGAAATGACTTGGTTTCACCGAAAAAGTACAAACTACAACAGATAGAAACTTGTTTCTCTTTGCATTATGATCGTCAACACAAAAAGGCCAGATACAGCAATTGCCATATCTGGTCTTCTGATAGTCGTTCTATAATATTGTTACTGGATGCAAACCTATACTCTTGAAAGATACTCACCTGTACGTGTGTCGATCTTGATAGTGTCGCCCTCGTTTACGAATAGAGGTACTGATACCTGAGCACCTGTCTCAACTGTACATGGCTTTGTAGCACCTGTAGCTGTATCGCCCTTTACACCAGGCTCGCACTCTGTGATAACCAGCTCTACAAAAAGAGGTGGCTCTACAGCGAATACGTTGCCGTTGTGTGAACATATCTTACAGAGCTCGTTCTCCTTAACAAACTTCAGAGAATCACCTATAGCAGCTGAGCTGATAGGAATCTGATCATATGTCTCTGGATCCATGAAGTAGTAAAGATCTCCGTCATTGTAAAGATACTGCATATCCTTTCTCTCGATATGAGCCTTCTCACACTTCTCTGTTGGACGGAATGACTTCTCTACAACACCGCCACTCTTGATGTTCTTAAGCTTTGTTCTTACGAAAGCTGCACCCTTTCCTGGCTTAACATGCTGGAACTCTATAATCTGATAAATATTTCCCTCGAATTCGATTGTAACGCCGTTTCTAAAATCACCTGCTGAGATCATCTCTGCCATAACTATCTTATCCTCCTTAAAGATATAAACTTCTTTCTTAAATATAAAGACTTCTTGTCACATTTTATAATATATGAAATAATTTTTCAACTATTTTTTGCCATACACGGACATACTGCAACTATACGCATACGCAGCTATGCATACTCAGCTATATTCATACACTGCTATATATACTCAGCTACGCATACGCAACTATACATACTCAGCTATATACATGCTCAGCTACGCATACACTGCTATACATACTCAGCTATATACATGCTCAGCTACGCATACACTGCCATACATATTCAGCTATACACACACCTTCTGCCTTTATTTAACAGCTGCTTTTCTTTTTCTTCTGCCATGCATGCAGATAAGTACTAAAAATACCAATCCAGCACAGCTTATGATTATTCCAAGGGCAAATCCCGGCGTATGATATTCTAGCTTTATCTCATGTTCGCCACTGGACAATTCCACTCCCATATTCCCCTTGCCGAGAAGAATTTTTTCTGTCTTTCTGCCGTCCACGTATATTGTGTATCCGTCACTGTACGGGAACGCCAGATACAAAACGCCATCCTTCTTTGCGGTTATATGCCCCTTAAAGGTGTTGCCTGAAAACCCGTCACCTGTAAGTGTCTCATCTGTTATATACTGCTTCACTTTATCAAATAACGCAGTATTAAAGCAGTAAAGCTGTATTTGTTTCTGTGCTGTTTCGCCTACAGACGCTCCACCCATGACTGACACCTTCACCTTCTGTCCCTTTTTCACATGTCCTCCATAAGCAAGCTGCCCTGACGATGTATACATAACCGAGGAAGACTCTTCTCCATCTATATACGTGGTAACTGCCTGATCCCTATTATCTGCACTGTACACGTACAGATCCATGTCTCTGTCAGCTGTAAATCGAAGCTGTACGCACGCATGGTACTGGGTACTGTTTCCCGAATATATGTATTCACCAATTCCTGTTTCTTTAAAATCTCCAAAATTAAATATCTGTGTAAGTCCACGGTTTATAAATCTACCCTCAGGCGCCATATATCTCTGCAGCATTCCCAATCCATGTGCCACATCATAGGATATATCCCCCCACGGAATAAGCTCCATAATCTGAGAAAGCTGTAGGGTGTCCTGAAGATTTTCGCTATTCAGATCAGCCAGTTCATCGCCAAACCCACATTCCAAGAACTTGGATTGATTTTCAGCTACATTTCCATCAGCATTCCACGTTTTTATGCCTTCACCTGTCATAAAGCCCCAGTCAGCCAGCTCATCCGCCTCATATACGCTATATATCTCACCGCTATATATTGGATGATATCCACCATTTGTATTTTTTGAGTTTGTCAGAACATATCTGACATTGTACATCATAGCTGTAAGAGGTGTCGCGCCATCATACACACACTCAACATTATCAAAATGTGCCATTCCCATGGTCTCAAACGCATTGACATAATATCCATTTATCATCGATGAATACCAGTTCACGTCAGAATTTTGCACATAATTATCATTTAACAGAGCTGTCTTTCGCGATTTTCCATCCGTATTAAGCATCTGATACTGTGCATTCCACTCTGACAAGTGTATATTATCAATCATGTCTCCTTCATTTGCCTTGTCTTTCATGGTCACAACCATATTGCAGCATATTTCTGCCACCCACAGCACCATTATGATGGCAAGTGCTGTAGTTTTCTTTATGCTCTTTCTAGATAACAGCACCATAACAATAAGGCTGACTGCCATGACCAGAAGAAATCCTACATAACAGTAAAACACCTGAAGCATGTTTTCATCTGTAAATGACAATGCAAATACAACTCCGCCTACAATTCCGGCTCCAACAACTGCATACGTTTTCACTGACTCTATATCTGTAAGTATCCTATAGGCGATCATCAACATGACAAATGTGAGAATGATCGCAAATCGATTTCCCGTTCCATGCGGAACAACAAATCCGTGGAACACATAATTAAGAGGCAGAAAATTGGCCGCAAGCATAAACATCAACACTACGGCAGCATACTTCAATTTATCTTTAAGTGACACCGATGACGACAGGACAAACACGAACAGCAGCAACACTACAATTGTTCCGCAATAATTGTTGTTGTTGTACAGATATCCATTTGTCACTTCTTTGAACGGAAAAAAAGACACAATATAATGTCCAAAATCTCCCCACATGTCCAAAGTATCTGAACTGTTAAGTGTTGTGTCACCAGCTTTTATGATGCTGAGTGCAGCAGGAACCAACACTATTCCCGCCAGCATAATTGCAGCCACAGACAATCCAGCCAGCTTCAAGCCATTTCTGAGCAGCTCTCCGAAAGTTCGTCTGTCTAGAAGAATATAATATACAACTATGAACATACATACATAAAATGCATAATAAAAATTAAATATAAAAACCAACGTGAGAAGAAGAATATATCTTATATATGACTCTCCCATATTCACTTTCTCCACAGCCAGAGCTATAAGTGGCATAAGAATAATCGCATCAAGCCATATGATATTCTGTCCATAAGCAACTAAGTATCCACAGAATCCCCACGCCAGAGCACAGCAAAAGCTGACCCATCCACCAGCCTTGCTGTTCCTATCTTCATTCGCGAACACAGTCGTGTTACGGAAATAATATAGGCCTGTGACTGTAACCAGTGAGCCTTTTAACACTATGATGAAGATAAGAGCTAATTCAACATGCTTTTCCCCCATCAACAACGCGATGATGTTAAACGGACTCATCAGGTAATAAAGTGCGGTCAGGTACATATCAGTTCCCATACCTCTATTCCATAGAATTGCACTTTTGTCACCACTGTGTACATACTCTATCAATGTTCTTAGCATGGTGTTGTACTGGACATATGCATCGTCAGTCAGGAAGCACCTTTTTCCAAACGGATATGCCCCCTCCACCGCTATCACTATAGTATACAAAAGTACTGATGCAATAAAGATCCCAACATACCAGTGTTTATTTTTAGTTCTTGAGCAGCCTTTCTCATTATGTTTTATTCTTTCTTCATGATTTTTCTCTGGCACATTAGTCAGATTACTATCCATTCTATTTTTCTCCATTCATACATTTATCCCTGGTTTGCTGACATCTCCCACGCATATAAGCTAGACTATGATAAGGCTCTTTTCCGATCTTGCAAGATTTACAAATCCATCCTCTGTCACAACAACCAGATCCTCTATCCTGACACCAAACTGACCCGGAATATAAATTCCCGGTTCCACAGTTATGACCATGCCCGGCTTCAGTAATGCATTGCATTTCGGTGAAAATCTCGGATTCTCATGAATGAACAATCCTACAGAATGTCCCAGTCCATGGCCAAAACAATTGCCATATCCGGCATCTGCTATCACTCTCCTGGCAGCTGCATCCACTTCGTTACACAGTGCGCCTGCCTTTATATGCTTCATCGACTCTAGTTGAGCCCTTAAAACTATATCATATACCGATCTCATGCTGTCCGATGCATATCCTATCGCAACAGTTCTTGTCATATCTGAACAGTACCCATCATATATGCATCCAAAGTCCATCGTCAGGAAGTCTCCCGCTTCAAGCTTCTTGTCTGATGGTACAGCGTGCGGCATGGACGAATTCCTTCCCGAAGCAGCTATCGTGTCAAAGCTCAGGCCCTCAGCGCCATTCTTTTTCATATAATATTCCAGTTCCAGGGCAACCTCTTTCTCTGTTATTCCTTCCTTCAAAAATCCCAGAATGTGCTTAAACGCCGCATCCCCTATGGACTCTGCAACACGGAGCTTCTCGATCTCATCATCTGTCTTTATCTCCCTGATGGAATCGAGTCTTCCATCTATAGCTACAAGTTCAACCTCATCAAGTTTATTCTGATATATATCATAATCACTGTATGAGATACTGAGATTCTCGAATCCCACCCTTACTTTACTTCCTGTATACTCCGGAGAACATTTTATTGTGGTTATCAATTGATTTAAATTACCGGCATATCCTAAACCAGCAATATCTATGCATTCATATCCATCACATTCTCTCTCCACCTGTTCTGTATACCTGGAATCAGTGAGTACATACTTTGCGTCTTTTGTATAAAATATGACTCCCTCTCCGCGATATGAAGCGATATACCTCATGTTATATCTGTCCGTTATCAATATTGCATCAAGGTCCAATTCATGAATTACTTTTTCAAGTTCTACCCTTGTTCTCTCAGACTCCATAAATGTCATCTTCCCTTCTATATATGATATATGCTTTCTGTACCTGTTTTCTTTTATTTGTTTATATCTTTGATCACATCAAATACTCATTCTACGATACTAACTAATTCGTCAACTATCTCTTCCACATCTCTTCCTGTTACAGGGATCACGCAATCTGCTTCAGACTCATACACCGGTCTTCTCTCATCCATAAGCCTGTTGACTTTTCTTTCTACATCATCACCCTGAAGCAATGGTCTTGATGTATCGCCAGAAAGTCTGCGAATCACTTCCTCCGGCTGTACATCCAGATAAATGACCGTTCCCAGTTTTCTGAGCTCCTCGGCATTCTCTGGTCTCATCGGAAGTCCGCCACCCGTTGAGATCACAGTATGAGATATAGATGCATTTAGTTTCTTTAATGTATCTGTCTCCAGCTCTCTGAAATACTGCTCTCCCTTGTCAGCAAATATCTGGCTTATGCTGCATCCAGCTTCTTTTTCTATATATGAATCCACATCAAGCAGATTATATCCCAGTCTGCCGGCAACCGCTGTTCCAACTGTTGTCTTGCCGCATCCCATGAATCCAATAAGTATTATATTCTTTCTAACAGATTTCAACATCTTGTTATATACTATATCTGCCACATCCTCGGCGACTGGAATATTATTCCATAATTCATATGCTATTATCCCCTGATAGAGAAGCATCCTGAGTCCATTGTAAGCCTTTGCTCCATTCTCACGACACAATCTCATAAACTTCGTCTCAAATGGATTATAGATCAGATCGATTCCAACATCTATCAACTCGTAAAATCTTGAGTCGTCAATAACCACATCCTCATTATGTGGTGCAAGACCTATGGATGTAGACTGGAACACTACAAACTTCTCATCATTATATTCATCATATAGCTTTTCATAATCCGCAAGTAATACAGGCAGGAATATATCTTTTTTAAAATATCTGTTCATATCAGATGCAATACTTTCTGCCTTCTGTAATGTCCTGTTAAGTATGAATACTTTCTTGCACCCCTTCGCTGCACACATATATGCTACAGCCCTCGCAGCACCACCAGCTCCAAGGATAACCGCATTTCTTTCTTTCAGGGATATGCCATACACATCAAGTTCCCTCGAAAGCCCCATCATATCGGTGTTGTATCCTTTGTAACCTCCCTCTACCCGAACCAGAGTATTCACTGCGCCGATAGCTTTTGCTCCTGCATCGATATCAACCAACATATCCATAACAGCATTCTTGTGAGGTACCGTGGCATTCATCCCAAGAATATTCAGATCATATGCACCTTTTACAGCATTCTTGAGCCCCTCGCTTGTTGTGTGAAAAGGAACATATACTTCATTAAATCCAAGCACATCACTGAGAGTGTTGTGTATAACCGGAGACATCGTGTGCTCCACCGGATCTCCAAGCAAACCTAAAAGCCTTGTCTTACCATCTATATTCATCTGAATCTCCATTCCGCCGTTTCCATGTCACAGCTATATAAAAATAATAATAATTTCCATTCTATTGAATCTGCATTCCTAATACTTTAAGGTTGTCACACATATTATGTGTTACAACATATCGCAAACTTTTCAACATCTGCACTCCAACAATATAACATCTTCACTCCGACAGTATAACATAAAAGAAGCCGGGCAATATACCCGGCTTCCATTTTTTTTAGTTATTTGCGATTAAGAATTAGTTTCTCCGCGATTTATGCGAATACCCTCTTCTTCTCAGCTATGAAATCATCATATGCTGGAACATCGATCGTATTATCTGTCAGATCAAACAGAGGATCTGATGCCTTTACTCTTATGATTGTGTATACTGGAGCTTTCATTCCCTGATACTCTACCTGAACAACAATGTATGTATGTGTTCCATCATAAGCTGCAAAGTATGTATCGTTTGGCTTGAGATTTACAGTGAGATTTCCTCTAGTTTCACCATCTCTGAGTGCATCTGTAATCTGCTTTGAAATCTCTCTAACTTTCTTTCCACCTATTTCGTCGTATGAGAGAATCATCTTATCCACGTTCTCTTCATATACCGGCATACTAGGTTTCTCTGTCTTAAGAGATTCCTCATCGAGATTCAGATCATAGAAGATGTTAACCTTTGTAATCTTTGTATTCTCAGGAATACCAATCTTGTAATCGAATGTAGGTGCATCTGTCTTCGCATCTACAACTCTGTTGTATACTGTTCTGCCTGATGTTGCAAGAATCTCCTCATCCTTTGTGAGCTCATCCTTATCTTCCCAAGTCGTTACTGGATCATAACACTTGATCGTAGGCATATCAGGTACTGCTGTAGCGCTGTTTACAATAACGTTGATAAAGAGCTTTCTCTCATCATTGTTTCTTGTACGTCGACCAGTTACTGATGAATGTCCTGATCCACAATACGTGATTGCACCACTGCCATAGGCTGTAGTGTAGATGTAATAAGCTTCCATAGCATCACCAGGATCAGCTGCATACTTTGATGAACGCATCTTACTGTTAGATGAGTTGTTAGAACCTGCAAGTGTATACCAAACAGTTATATTATTGCTTTCAAGATCAAGTGCATAAGCCTGCTGATGTGTACCAGAAATATTCAGTGAAGAACTGATATTGTATGGATACAACGTTACAAGACCTGAGTTAAGCTGTGTAGCTTTTACCGTCTCAGCACATGCTGACTGATCCTGATTTGAAGCCTGTGACCATGCCGTAGCTGCCTTGAATGACTCCTGAGCATATACATATGGAAGAGTTGTCGTTGCTCCAGCCATATTACCATTGTAATAAAGTGCTGTCATAGCAACAGGGCTTATAAATAAATTCTTCTCTTTACCGAGGTATGGCTGCCAGTACGCATTCTTCTTTACGAATATATCCATAATATTTGAATTCATACTGTTAAGTAAGCCTTCACCCGCCGCAGAGTTATTAACATATGGTGTCATATAGTAAAGGCTTGTATCTGGAGATGTATAAGTGACATCATCAACAGTGCCATCTGGCGTATATGTAACATCCAATGTACTTGTGTTAACTGAAGCTTTACTATATGCAACATTTTTAACCGTATATTCTCCAAGAGATATAGGCTTTGAATATGATACCACATCATTTGTTATATCAACATGGAATCTATTCATTCCAACAACTGACAACAGTGATCTTGTAAGATTAACCGCACCAGCATTTGCATAAGGTGACATTGAATCATGGAAGAAGAAGAGATCTCCTCCATATGATACATAATCCAGTATGTACTGACATGTAGCCTTCTGGAAATCAACCTTAAATCCACCAAATGAATCTGAAGGTCCAAGTACAAGTATTGAATACATCTTCTTCATGAAGTCCTTACCATATGATCTTCTAAGATATGTATTATACTTCTCCTTTGCCTCAATTTCTTTATCCTTTACTTCTACATATTTCTCATACAACGTCTTGAATCTATCGCCATAATCATTGGACATCTTGTGATTCTTAAATGCTGCCTCACAGTGATTCATGGTATTGTACTTAGGCCAGAATATAATGTAGTAATCACCTGTATCCATAATATACTGGAGTACCTGCTTTGTCTCATCTGTGCTGGTCTTGAAATTCTTAAGGAATTCCTCTTGATAATTGATAGAACCTGTATACGTACCATTCATATATGCTATCGCATTTGTAAGGTAAGTGTCGAGAGCCTTCTTTGGAGCTACAACATCAGATGTAGCCTTTGTATATGCTGCAAGAGCTACTGTAGCCTGATTTGCATAATCCTCCTGACTCATGTTATCAACTTTACCACCATTTGCAAGTATCTCAGCTTCCTCTACCATTGTATCAAGACAAGCATAACTTGTCTGTTTTCCATCACCAGTAGTAAACTCTGCCTTATCTTTCGACGCAACAACAAGATCAAGATTAATGTCATAATCATCACTTATCTCATCTGCAAGATTTGAATAGTAATCATCTGCATCTGTATCCGTATCAAACTCGTATATACCGAACCTGTTCTCATGACGTCCAAGCACTTCGTACTGTGTCGTTGACGCATTGTCAAGTTCCACCATATTTGCAAATACATTATACTTTGCTATCTTATGCGCTGTCTGTGACTCAATATCGAAATACAGAGTATCTGTAGCACCCCATGATGTAGCGCCCTGTCCCTCTGCCATAGTCTGAACCTGAAGTACATTGATCTCATTCTTTGCAAGCTCCGTCTTATTATTGACTATCTTGCTAAGTCCGTTCGCAGTTGCAATCACGTCTCCACTAGTATTTGTTATCTCAAGATACCATGCAGCAGATCCGAAGAATTCCGTATCAAGTGTAACTGTAACAGACTTGTCTACACCGTTTTGTAAAGAACTAGAAAGGCATATATCCTTACCACTACTCTCGAATTTGGTGTTCTTATCGACATCAACGAAAAGCTTATAGTTGTAAGATGCATCATCTCCATCGACTCTGAAAGTAAATGGCATCCTATTCGACTTAATATATGTCGTCTCTATTCCCTGCTGGTATGTTACAGGTTTCTCGGTAACCGTAAGTCTGGTCCTATGTGCACTCCCAGTCACAAGTCTGTTAACCGAAGCACATGTCACATCATCCCACACTAGCTTGTAGTTATAATATATTGTACCATCTGAGGTTCCCTTATACCAAGCTTTCTTCTGCGCATCGCTGTCAAGGAGATCCTGTATACCACTTCCATTCTGGCTGTCTGCCGGAACGTACATTGTCCAAAGACTGTTACCATACTTTCCATCCTTGTCTGATATATACTGAGTAGACTTACTATTGAAGCCCCACAGTACATTAGAACCGCTCTGGCTGTTATGTCTTGTATACAGGCTGCCTACCAGACTGTACATTCTTGATGATGGATCAAGATAATAATTCGTTCTCTCCAGATTGCCATTCTTATACCAATATCCCTGAAGGAGCTCAGCTTCTGACAATCCCTGTCCATCTGCATTTGTACCCTGCATATTCTCATATACACTTGTAAGCTCATCACTTACCATAACCGGTTTTCCTGATGCCATATATGATATAAGTTCATCATACTTGGTCTTTGTCAGGTCATTACCGTTTTCTGCAAGATATGTAGTTTTGTAATATTTGTTACCGATGCATGGCGTAGCCATCATCTCTGTGCTTCCTGATATAGGTGCCGTATCCGGACTATATGTAGAAGCTGCCATCAACTGACTCAGTGTACCGGTGTGATAATACATTATAAATGTCGGGAATATCTGATATGTATACCCCGGTGTGGAATTACCTATATCATTCTGTCCCTTATACATCTCGGCAGGATTCCTATCCATTGCACTTATATCACCACCGATATATACAAGATCATAAGTTGCTGCTATATTCTCCTTCATACCTATGAGCTGCTCAGTTGAAACCTGAGTAAGACTTATATCACCATATGAAAGTCCATCTACAGCATACGCTATCTTTGCCTTTGTGAGATCAAAGTCATAATACTCTGTCTTCGCAGAAAGCTCTTCCTTTGACTTACCACTCACAACATCTGAAGGAACTGTATAATAGTTACCTGTGATAGGTGTTGTTCCATCGCTTCTCGTTTTATAAGCTGTCTCTACTGTCTGATTAAGGGCTGCAACCTCAAGATCAATTGGATAATCCGGCTGAATCTCAAGAACCTTGAACTTGTTATCTGCTCCATCCCTGTAAACGCTGGCATTGATCACATCAGCAATAGCCTTTGCTGAAGGGCTTGTGATAACTGTGATTCCAGGCTTATCATTTCCGCCACCATCTCCAGTATTTGAGCCTTTACCGTCTCCGGCCTTAGATGATACGATGAAATACTGACCACTCTCGACTCCACCTGTGAGAGCCTTGAATACATCCTGACCTATCTCTTTGTTATATGTACCCTTATCAATAAATACGAAATCAAACTGTGTGAGATCAACCTTATCGGGATTATCACTTACAAGACCAGTCTGCGAAGCCACATATGCATCATGCTGACTCTTAACATATTCAGCAATCTTGCTCTCATCAGAAAGATCAAATCCTGTGTATATAAGATCACTCTTGTACACAGCTCCAAGATCAGGCTTGTCAACACTTGCATTGAAGTCATCACGAGTAACAACTACTGTTGCATCCTCATTTCCCTCTGCATCTTTTCTAAAAGTATAACCATCAACGTTATCCTCTTCTGCAGCCTTGATGATAAAATCATATACATTATCTGCATCTGCATTATCCTGAGTACCGCCATTTGATGAATCTTCTCCTGCCTGTGCCATACCTACTGTATAGTCATCTGCACTGAAACCATCATCTCCGCCAATGACAACTTTATAATTATACGATGGATCAAGCTTTGGAAAACTATATGTATAAACTGTTTCCATAATGGTATTGCCATCGTCATCCGTGAGTTCATCACCATTTGTGTCAAGCTTTGGTTGTTCCTGTTTTGTAAGTGGACACATCATCATTTCATCTGCAGATGTTCCTGCAAGATGAAGCTCTGAACCGTTGTCTACCACAAGATAAGCACTCAGGTTCACATCTTCAACAGCAAGCGCATGATCATCATCAACCGCCATATCCGTAAGTCTCACTGTACCACTTACCGTCTTTGTCTTGACATCCATATATGCTGAATTTGAAAGTGCCATATTGCTGTATGGAACACCACCATTTGTAAGTGCATCCACTATATTAGCACTGTCCAATACATATATATCTGCACCACTTGGCACATACTTTGAAATACCTGTTCCACTGGCCGATGTACCATTTGCATACATATGTCCGGTAAGCTCACTGTTAGGTGCCTTCTCAACCGACTTCCATGTCTGTGTCTTCTTATCAAATTTGTAGTCAGAAGCTGCTGATTCAGCACTGTTACCGCTGTTCTTCTCCTTCATCTCAGTGAACATGGCACTGTTTGCACCATCCTCTGATATGATAAGAACCTTTGCATTGTCAAAATTCCACTCTTTTCTATCACCGGTAAGACCTGATCTTGATCCCGCCTTATCATATGTAGAATCTGTGATATTATCCGGAATATTACCATCCAGGAAGTCTGTGATCGATACACCATCATACCACTTATAGTATGTACCAAAATTAAGGTAATCACTACCACCCTGACTTGCTGTTCTCTCAGCTTTCAGTATAAAATCTGAGATGGTATACGTTGTCTTCTCTATATCCGGAGTATGCTCATTGTTATCATCTGCTTCTTCGTAAAGTGTCTTGAAGAAATCTGCATCAGTTACAAGTACATTATCATATCTTGCAACCGCACCCTTTGTAATGAGCTTATATGCCAGAGCTCCCATTCTGAAATCGTCATTGTTTCCTGATATATTGCCAGGCTCACTTGTACACAGAGTACCCGTACACATAGCTATCGGATGTGAATTTGCAGTTGCATATGAATCCAGCCAGTTATACAGCTCCTCACTCAAATCATTGCTCTTGCTTGCATAATCACTGGCACCATTTGCCCATATGTATATGAAGTCTGCCTGATTGAGGATTCCCTGAGCATTTTTGTCCATCTTGTTAAGTTCACTAACCGTACATGTCGTAAGGGTGACAGCCCCTTCAGCCATGTTATCTGTAATAGTCTTATAACCATTGAACACTGCAAGTCTGAAATACTCACCTGCGTATACGTATCTCCACAGATAAGTTGTAGACTCATATCCTGTGAGCTTCTTTGCGTCACCTGTGAACTTAGCGTCAGATACTGTCTCCTTCAGCTGTGTATCCATGGCCGCATTCGCTGCATAGTCATCAGAAACTATCTGGACGATTCGATACTTATCCTCACCCGTTGCCTTCTTTCCGGCATTATTTGAATTCTCTATTGCCAGATCGATATTGGAGAGACCTGTCAGTCCTGTCGTGGTGCCACTTCCAGTTGCATCGCTCACAGAAGCCTGAGAATCGGAATTAGCCAGTGTATAATTCACAAATATAGAGCTGACTACAAGTGCGAATATAATAGCTATAGATGATAAGACTATCTTTTTATTCTTAAACACTGTATTATCCTCCTCTACTAGTTCCACTCATGCTTCTTCAGCACAAATGAATTTCTAAGACCTACAACACTTGTTACTTCGTACTTCTCATCTGTCTTTGAATCCTTTAAGCCAATTGTGACTGCTATACTTCCATCATCAGGATTTACCTGAAGCCTGAAACTCTCAACATTGTTAGCCAAAACCGTACCCTTCTCTGTCTTTACATCGACAAACTTGGTACAAGGATCAAGGACTGCCTTCGCCGCTCTAACCTTTCCGTCATCACCGCTCTTAAGAAATGCCTCAGCCTGTTCGCGGGCTGTATCAGCTAACTGAGTTCTGTATATATACAGCTTTTTATTAGTCTCATCATATCCGATGGTACAATATGCAGTCTCGCTAAGCGAAGACGAATACTGTATCCACAGGTATTTTGTGTCTATAAATGTCTCCGGATCCTTTGAAGATCCCTCATTGACAAAAGGTTTCACATCAGAAATATCATAACATGTGGTACTGCCTGTAACTGAGACACCAGCACCACTTTTTACAGCAATATCCTGTGTCACATCACCAGCAGGACCTTTCTT
Organism: uncultured Coprococcus sp.; assembly: GCA_902461735.1. GTDB lineage: Bacteria > Bacillota > Clostridia > Lachnospirales > Lachnospiraceae > Coprococcus. The sequence goes on along the minus strand of CABPYV010000002.1, from coordinate 129,724 downwards.
ATATGTAAGTTTGCCTGCCGCTGCTGCTTTTTCCATAGTGTCATCAGGCACTATGAAGCTTGCTGTGACCTTTGAGTATGAAGTACCTGATCCTACATAGCCATCTCCGTTGATTCTGACATTGCTGGCGCCCATAAGCATATCGCTTATAGTGTCATAAGCCTCACTCGCCTGTGTCTCAAGCTTTTGTCTGGATTTCAGTTTCTTATGTGAAGCAACTGTCGAACCCACAAGCGACATAACCGCCACCATGAATATACCAAGTATTGCCATGTACAAAATAAGTTCTACGAATGTGAAGCCTTTGTTGTTCTTTCTATACATATTCTTCACACCCCCTAATTCTTACCATAAGTATGTCCGCCGGTGTACCTGTTAAGGGTAACCCTGCCAACGCTACTTGTTGTATTGTATTTACAGAATTTGTATTCACCATAACCTGATAAGATCTCCCCATCAGACTTTCTGACAAGTATCACTGCAGATGTCAGAGGTGTCGAAACCGCATCTGCGTCATAGCTATCTGAATAGTAAATAGAAACTCTCTCAAGTATTGAATCAGCTTCTGCTGAATCTGCTGTAAAAGTACTTACATCATTGTCGGTACATGTACCATAATAGATTTCATAATTCGCTCCATTTTGAACTATCTTTATAGCCTGACCAACGCTGAACGACTTTGTCTTCATCTCAAGAGCAGCTATCTCGTCATCAAACTTCTGCATAGAAGATGTAGCCTGTGATGATCTGATCGCCGACACAGTCAGCATAGCAGCACCTGACATGATAAGAATGATTGCAATTACCAGAATTAACTCTACCAGAGTATATCCACTATTGTTCTTAAGTTCTTTTTTCATCTTCTACACCCCCTATTCGACATTTCTCTTCCAGTTCTGGAATTCAAGAATATCTTCATAAGAGATATCAGATATGGATACTCCTGTAACCTCTGTGTTACCCTCTTTCTTTGTCGAGTCATATTTCTTGAGTATGTTATTCGTCGTTATAAGCTTTATATTCTCATCCGAACTCTCTGAACACTGTTCAAGGAAGTTAGCCACGAATGCCGCATCTGATGATATAGTCATATTATGGTCTATTATAAGCTTTGCACCAGTGATGATCATTCCTCTGAATGACTTTACTGAATTATCAAATCTTACATCACCACCAGCTATGATGATTCCCTGGAATGAACCATCATTATTATTTGCACCGGCAACTACATCCCCTGAGTTGATTATAACTGACTTTGCATCGTTATCTGCTGCAACACCCATTGTCTTATCTATTGTAAGATTGTTTGATAATATGTAATTAAAATTAACATAATTATTAAGAGGTGTCACACTGTAATCATATGAATATGTATCCTTATCCTTATCATACGAACTTATGTAGCCTACTGACGAGGAAGTATATTTAACTATATCCCACGCATTCTGTGTAAGCTTTGTTGCATCATCAACCTTGTTAAGAACTGACAGATGATCCTTCATATTGATATACATATATGAAAGGAATGTACTTGTCTGTTCTTCCTCACTCGCGGTTCCTGAACCAGACAGCTTAAGTGCATCTGCTTTAAGATCATTAAGAGTTTTCTTATTCTCATCTGTACCCTTGTTGCCAAGTATGCCTGAGAACACCTTGCTGGTTGATGCGTTCTCAAATGACTTTGACACTTCCATAGTTGTATCTGTTGACTTTCTAAGGAATAATGAGTCATCCTTGTTCTGGGCTGTTACTGCTCCACTCGCATTGATCTTATCATTCGTTGGAAGAACAAGCTTAACCTTGAAATTCTCATAATTTCTTACATTATAATTCAGTGTGCTTGTATAGTACTCTCCATCATGTTCATCGCCAAGGAGATCATAGTATGTCTCAACAAACTTCTCTGCATTGCTTATGCCGTTGGAATCCTCACCTGGCTCAATGTAGAGATAATAATAATCATGTCCTGACACAGTCTGCTTTATAGCAGAAACCTTAAGGTCGTCTGAATCCGGATCTCTGAGAGCTCCATAAAGTGCCTCTATCTTTGCATTCTTGTCAGTTGCATCCGCAACATCTGTTGACAGCGTCTTAGGGAATCTGAGTTCTACTGTTGTAATACCTGTATCCTGATCAGTTTTCTCAGAACCTTCTATAACTGCCCACTGTGTAAGGAACATCAGCTGGTTTGTCTTTACATCCAGAGACTGTCCTGTTGAGTAATCAGTAAGATTTGTGAATGCATATTCTGCATTATCGTCGACTTTGATCTTATTCGGATCCTTCTCATCCTCTGCTGTCTTAACCTTATTCTCTTCTGCAACGCTTGATGCTGCAATCTTCGAGAACTCAATATAAGACTTACCTGCTATATACAGAGAATTCAGCTTTTCAAGATCCAATGTAGAATCTTTGCCATTTACAATTATCGCACTGTCACTAAAGTGTGATCTGAGCTTATAACCTGATGCCAGCCATCCATACTTTCTAAGGTAATTCAGGCTTCTGGTATCCTGTGCATTATAGCTGTATCCAAAATAATTACCCTGTGTAAACTTAAGGCTTGCTTTCTCTGCATTGAGCTCTGTATCATCAAATACATATGCATTTGCTGATGCTTTTATCGAACCGCTCGCCTTACCGCCGATCACTATATTGTCTGTCCAAAGCTCTGAAACAGTGCCTGAACGTCCTGAAAGACTTATCTGTCCACCATTATACGCTGCAACTGAACCCGGACATATGATAACATCTGAATTCATCGTCAGCTTGGAATTCTTTCCATTTACAAAGATTCCTGAGTAAGCACTCTCAGATGTACTGCCCCACTTAGTAGTACTTGTTCTGTCATATTTACCGGTTACCTTTGTTGAAGAAACATCATTGTAATCCTTGTTGTAGTAATCACTCGCAGCATAGATATTACCTTTTATCTGAAGGTCTGTAGCCTTTGTATCATCATCCTCTCCAACTTCGACTCCCATGTCGGCAAGTACTGCATATTCATAGAAAGAATTGTTTGCTGTGCTGCTCGTGTCAAATGATACGTTGTACTCCGGCTCAGAAAGAACTATATCTGTAGTGATCGACTGCTCGTATACTCCCGATGTTGTAGCTGCATCTGAACCTGTAAGTTCAACTGTTCTCTTAAGGCAGACATTCTTAAATGTCACTGTCCTTACCTTGTCATTCTGGAAACCTGACTCCTTTTCTGTTCTTGGTTTTCCAGATAAGAACTTCTGTGTTGATGTCTTACCAGCCTCATCTGTATACACAAGCTTAAGGTTTGTAGTATCAAGCTTTATACCATCTGGATTTGCTGTTGCATCATACTCATTTGATATAAATGACTGGAATGTATCTGTTACACTTTTGATATTCTTGTAATTAACATCTGCAATAAATCCTGTCATGAAGAGCTTCTTGAATAAGTCATTAGCCTCGTCATTGTCGATCGTCGTATATTCCTTAGTTGCAGGATCATATACTACAACCAGCTCAGCTGTGGTGGTATATGCTGAATACAAATGCTCATTTGTTGCAGCACCCACACCTGCATATATCTCATCAAGAGCTGTCTCAACTTCATAGAAATTATTCAGACTGTTAAGCTTATAATACTTCAGCTTATATGTCATAAACGCACCCATTAGAAGTGCAGCTGAAAGTATACACATAAATGTAGTAGCAATAATTACAAGAACGAAACTTGATCCATGATCATCAGTATGCTTAAGCTTATTCTTTAATCTCTTAATCATCTGCTATTTCCCCCTTGTTCCCGTTACTACTGTCTTCTTTCCTGTGCTGTCAGTAAGAGTAACCGTGATCTGATACATATATACATTTCCGCTCTCATCATCTGTCAGCTTCTTTACGTTATAATCAGAATTGTCATTGTCAAAATCAAAGTTTGCAAACATGTCCAGGCTGTCTGCGTCTGTTCCAAGCGCAAGCTTAGCTCTAACTTTAACATCCTGCATCTTTGTATTTTTCTTTGCATTCGTATATGTAAGATCTCCTACATTGCTCACGCCAAACTGTTCGCATATAATCTTCTTGTATGTATCGCTAAGTTCAGCTGTAGATTCAAATACATATATCTTGGCATCCTCTGATACACCACTCTTATCTACTGTGATATTGTCCGTTGTACAATAAGCACCATTATAGATAGCCGGAACATACAGCAGATATATAGGTGGTATGCTGTCTGCAAATTCCTTCTTATATACAACGCCATCGCCATATGTTGTTGTTGGCTTATATACATTATTACCTGAATTGACATATGCTGATCTGATGACAGATACGTTGGTATAATCTGTATATTCTACTATACATTCTACTGTATATGTCGATCCAAGCTTTGAGATCTTTATAGTCGTATTTTTCTGGAAGTGGTCCTCGTCGAATGTACCTCCACCTGAAAGATAATGGTTATACTGCACGTCATAATCCTTAAGTAAAGCAAGCTTCTCATCAAGGAAATACTGGTAAGCAAGATTGTCCAGATTATTTCCGGCAGCCGTTGTATTGTAAGTTGCGCCTACAATAATAGCTGACTGCTTGCTGTCAAGATTCCTGATCGTACCTGACTCTGTAATATTGGTATTTACGACTGTTCCGCCATCATTTTTAAAAGTTGCACCACCCTCAAGTCCTGTAAGAACATATCCATTCTTAAGAACCTGATATGCTGCATCGTTAACATCTACTGTACATGTATACTTCTCATAATTCTTTCCGATTGAGATATCGTTACATGTATACTGTGTATCTGTGTATGATGCAGTCTTTGAATTTGGAAGTGATATACTCTCTTTTGTTGACGTTCCTTTATTAAATGTATATGTCTTCGTACCGTTGTCATCAGGAAGAGCAACCTTATCACCAAGGTCTGCAGTCTTGAAATTCTCCATTATTTCTTCGGCCTTCTCGACCGCATACTGCTTCTTTGTCGAAGTAGATGTGGTCTTGGTGGCCGCTATCAGTGCATTCGTTATAGGATAAACCAGAATGGCAAATACGGCTGCAGCTATTATAAGTTCTACCAAACTAAAGCCTTTATTATTTGATTTTACCATTTAATTTATTCACTCCATTCAGTGTTATACATCTATTATTCAGCACTTGTTGATGTTGTTGACTTGACTGTTGGGTTTCCAAAGATGTTGTTTGTGCCAATCTGTACATTGACATCTGCATGATCTGTTGTTCTGTCTTCGCCGTTTACAGCATATGATGTGATGGTCATATCACCCTCATATTTTCCGGTCTGATCATTAAATGCAATGGTAACCTCATCAAGTGTCATTCTGTAATCACCTGTCTTGATATAGTCGATCACATCCTTGATATCCTTGTAATCGCCTTCGTATGTAACAGGGAATGATGCTGAATAGCAGTTGTATCCATCTGTTGAAACAGTTCCATCAGTTGAAGCTGTGCCGTCTGTTGCTGCATCTGTTGTCACTGTCGTATCTGTAGTTGTCACGTCCCCTGCAGCACCTGAACCAAGTGTATAGAAAAGTGTCTCCTCTCCCATGGTAACACTTGGGAAGTTGAACTTATACTTATCCTTAACTCCCTGGAGATACATGATTGTATTGTCCTGGTAGAGTTCTGAAGGGAACTTTGCTATAACTTCCTGATACTGCTTTGTATACTTTTCTGTATCTTCTATATACTGCTGTCTGTTGGCATCCTTTGCCTTCAGCTCATTATAATATGTCTGTCTATCATTCTTCTGGCTCTCAAGATCCTTTTTAGCACTGAAATTATCCATTGCAAAGAACCTTATAGGAACCACAAGAATAGCTATACCAAGTATGAATAATAATAAATTTCTCTGACCCTTTGTGATTGAATCCATATCCGTACCTCCTTAATTTGCAGATACTTCAGTACCTGAAGTCTCTGCTGCATCAGCATCTGCTGTAGCATCCTTATATATACACTTAACTGTAAAATCGTATGTGACATCTGTTGACTGTGCATCCTTGTTCTCTGTTACAGACTCTATGAATGTATTATCGATACACTCGATGTCCTTGAGATTGATTGCGAATGCAGCTATATCTTCATAAGTCTTTGTGTTGCCTGTAAAGTCTACACCGTCAGCAGTTGAATTGAACGCTGTGAGGCTGATTCCCTTCGGCATCTTGTCCTCGAGTTCTGTGATGAGTGTACCCACGTTCTCGTTGAGGTTCTCTGTGTAGCTGTACATGTTCTCAGCATCCATATAGATGTTCTGTGCATTCTCACAATCAGTAACTATCTTCTCGATATCACTTATAGCCTGGATATCTCTGTTTACCTGATCGAGTTCTGACTGAGCCTTGTTCTTTGCTATGAACGAATACGCTGTAACTCCTCCGGCGATTATCACTGAAAGTATCAGGAAAGCAATCACAAGAGGTGTCGTGTCAACACTGCTTGCACTGCCCTTTGCTCCTGCTTCTCCAAGTTCAAATCCCATCGGATCAAAAGCTGCTCCTATCGGAACCATAAGGTATACCGGATTGTAGATCTTGAGATCAATCTTTGGATCAAACTTAATATTATACAATGTATCCATTACTCTTGTCGATACATTGAGCTGGACCTTGAAAAGACCATCTATACCTTTGATGAGTGCTCCATCACCTGTGAGGAATACATCATCTATTGGCTTATCAGGGTTCTTTGATGTGAAGAAGTCCATAACACGGCCGATGTTGTTGATGAGATATCTGAATGCTCCTGTTATAGCATTATCATCGAAATCTACTGTCAGAAGTCTCTCGTTCTGCAGAAGTGTCATAGCTGTTGTAGCATCCACACCCTTTGCATCCATAACTTCATTTACTACTACATTTGTACCGTATGGGACTGTTCTCTGAAGGAGAAGTGTGTCTCCTTTTACGATGTTGAGCACGGTCGATTCACTGCCCAACTGGATTACCATAGTTGTCATAGCTTCTGTTGTCTGAGTCTTGATCAACTGAAGCATCGCATTACCAATATAATCAAGTGCTACTACCTTAAGTCCTGCAAGTGATGCGAGATCGTAATACGATCTAACCATGTTCTCTGGTGCTGCAACTGCAAGAACTCTGAGCTGCTTGTTATTCTCTTCATCAGTAACGGTCTCAAGAACTGAGTGAGACACCACGTAATCCTCTATATTAACAGGGAAATACTCTGATGAGTTCGCATTAATAATTCCTTTGATTTTGTTCTCCTTAACGAAAGGTACAAGAACCTCTCTGTTAACGATCTTTGTAGAGGTAAGAACGAATATTGCGTTCTTGTTTGTAATTCCATTTGCTGAAAGCTGAGACTTGATTGCCTCTGCTATTCTCTCCTTGTCTCTGATCACTCCATCCTCATAGGCATCTTCCGGTGTCTCGAAGATGATAGCATTGTGGATCGTTGACTGTTTTTTGTTTGAAGGTGTAACTTCAACGATTGTAATACTTTCATTTGTAATGTCGATTGTTAAAACTTTGCTATTACTCGCCATTTTTTATAGCCTCCCTCGCTAATCAGTAGTTTTGTATTTGCTTGAGTACCAGCTTACCGCTGTTCACCCCATTCATAGAAATTGTCACAACAGATCCCGGACTGTCCGGCTATCTGCTGAATAAAGGTCAACATTCTGTCACCCTTTTAATAGTTCATCTCCTCCGTATAATGACCCTTTTATATAGAAGAAACTCGCCGAGAAAAATAAGTACCAGCTACACAAGGTAAGCCAGCTGCCGCCATAAGTTTCGTTGCCGCGAGCTCTGCACCGCCATCCGGCCGGCGTCACCGCAAGCATATCACTCCTGACCGCTAAAAGCTTAATTATGCAACAGGCACCCATGGCACCTGTTGCGTAATAAGCTTTATCATGTATGTGGATTCTATTTTGATATCATCTTATCACTTTCATATTCTTACGAGGTGAATTAAATATATGTGATTAAATAATAATCTATACAATATACCCACATGTTGTTTGCTCGAGATAGTGTCTACTATCGCCAGCTATTACTTAGACCATGCTGTACATGTTGATGGTGAAAGCTCGTATGTACCAGCTGTATCAGCAAAAACCTTAACCTCATTTGTAGCCTGATCTACTGAGAATCCAAATGTCTGTCCAGCGTTAGGACCGCCCTTAGGAGCGTACTTTGTCTTGAGTGATGCGCTACCAACGATGCTGTAAACTTCCTTTAAGAAAGCATCTGTAGCTGAGCTTGTGATTGAAGCTGCTGACTGAACTGCGTTGTTGTTAGCTGCGTTAGCATCTGCTGCATCTGGATCTGAAAGTGCTGTCTGAAGAGCTGTTCTAAGTGAATCAGCATTCTGTACATCTGTTGATCTTCTTGACTTGTTGATGTACTTGATAAGTGCTGGAGCAAGAGCTCCTGCAAGGATTGCCATGATAGCAATAACGATAATTAACTCTACGAGTGAGAAACCTTTGTTGTTTTTCTTCATAATTTTACTCTCCTTTTGTTATATGTTGTTTTGTTGTTTGTTGTTTGTGCTTTTGCACTATATTAAACCGGTATCCTCGTACTACCGGACTTAATCACTCATTGTCTTTCCCGGCTCCGGGTCAGGAGTCCAGAGAAAGAATCTCTCTATAGTAACATATATATCATATGATACTCTCTATTATATCTCTTGCATCTCTGATTCTAGTACTGATCCATCGCATCGTACATACTCATGATAGGACCATACACAGCTGCAACTATCATTCCAACGATACATGCAAGGATAACCATGATGATTGGCTCCATAGCTGATGTGAGCGCGTTTGTTGCCGCCTCTACCTCTTCGTCGTAATAGTCTGCAACCTTGCTGAGCATCTCCTCTATATCTCCTGTCTCCTCACCGATCTTAGTCATAGCTGAGAGCATAGGTGGGAGCATCTCCATATCCTTAAGTGGCTTTGAGAGTGGCACACCCTTGGATACCTGAACCTTGGCATCCATCAGGCCGTCTCTTATGATCTTGTTATCCATCATCTTGGCAACCTGCTCAACTGCATCTATCATCGAGATACCTGATGCCATAAGTGTACTCATGGTTCTTGCGAATCTTGAACATGCAGTCTTAACATTCAGAGGTCCAAATATTGGAGCTTTAAGTCCCAGATTTGCAAAAAGCTGTTCGCCGAAAGGAGTCTTCTTGAAGAACTTAACTCCGAACACGATGGCTGCAACGATGATGATGAGCAGCCACCACTTATACTTCACAAAGTCCGCAGCAGCCATCATGGCTCTGGTGGCAAGTGGAAGCTGTGTTCCCATGTCCTCGAACATGCTGGCGAAGTTAGGAATAACGGCCACCAACACTACTATAATAACTATAACCATAACACAGAGAACTACGATAGGATATGTCATGGCACCCTTGATCTTGGACGTAAGAGCATTATCCTTCTCGAAATGTTCTACCAGTCTGTCCAAACATATCTCCAGGTTACCTGACATCTCACCTGCGGCAACCATGTTAATCATGATAGGTGGGAATACATCAGGGTTAACTCTGAACGCATCAGCAAGTGTTCCACCTTTTTCTACATATGTACGAGCATCTGCTATAGCTTTTCTGAGTGTCTTGTTCTCTATCTGATCTCCCATCAGTTCAAGCGCTGATATAATCGTAACACCAGCCTTGATAACCGCTGAAAACTGCTTACAGAATACACCCAAATCTCTGGACTTAACTTTTTTCTTAAATCCAATGTTCCCCAATGGACTGCTCTGCTCCGTAAGACTCATGATGGAATAGCCTTCCGACTTGAGCTTCTTTTCAGCACCGTCTCTGTTTGGGGCTTCGATGGTACCTTTTTTGTTCTTACCATCTCTGTCAACAACCTTGTAATTAAATACTGCCATTGTCTCTCCTCCGACCCAATCTTAATATTCTTCTTATTTTTCTTATGTTCTGACGTATATACACTTTAAAAGCGCAATTTCACAACATAAACTATATGTAAAATATCTTACTATACTAAGTAAATTTAATCAACATTTAATTATTTGCACGTTTTATTTTATAGTAAATGCACAAATCGCTTTGTTGATTATTTCACATTATTCCATATGCCAATTCATTTTACCATATATTTATATCTTACTGACCGTTAATCTTCTTTCTAAGATACTGCTGATCCTGAGCATATGTCATGGCAGTCTCTCTGGTGATCGTTCCCGATGCGAACAGCTCATACAGCGAATCATCCATGGTTACCATTCCAAGCGCTCTGCTGGTCTGAATAGTTGACTGGATCTGGTGTGTCTTTGCCTCACGTATCAGACTTCGTATAGCAGGTGATGCAAGCATGACCTCAAATGCTGCTACTCGTCCATTGCCACTTGCTATAGGAAGCAGCGACTGTGATATAACACCCTCAAGAACCATGGCAAGCTGAACTCTTACCTGCTGCTGCTGGTTTGTAGGGAAGATATCTATGATACGGTCGATGGTACTTGCCGCACCTATTGTATGCAGTGTTGAGAATACCAAGTGTCCAGTCTCGGCAGCCGTTATAGCTGTTGAGATAGTCTCAAGATCTCGCATCTCTCCTACGAGGATTATATCAGGGTCCTCACGAAGTGCTGCACGAAGTGCATTCGCATAACTGAGGGTATCCATACCAACCTCTCGCTGGTTAACTATCGCTTTGTTGTGATGATGTATGTACTCTATAGGATCCTCCAGTGTGATGATGTGATCCGTGAGATTTTCATTCGCCTTATTTATAATAGAAGCAAGTGTTGTTGATTTTCCTGAACCTGTAGGTCCTGTTACAAGGACAAGCCCTCTCTTTCTCTTGTATAACTCAACAACCTCCCTTGGTATACCAAGCTGGTCAGGTCTCGGTATCTGTGTCTCAACTCGTCTGTAAGCCGCAGCCATATTGCCCTTGTCCATGAATACATTCACACGGAAACGGCCTGTCTCAGGCGAATCGAACGAGAAATCGACCTCTCCTCTGTCCTGAAGTATGGCTTTATGCCTATCCTTCATCGTAGATCCTATCGCCTCGGCGGCGTCAGCCGGTGTGAGCGGCGGAACCTCAACCTCCGTGAGTTTACCGTTGATCCTAAGCTTAGGTGGTATTCCTACAGCTATGTGAACATCTGACGCTCTCTCCTCAACGGAGAAAGCAAGCAGTTCTTTCATATCCAGCATTTCTTGTCCCTTCCTTTCCCTTTTGCATTAATAATTTCATATATATAAATAATCCCTGTTATTATATATCGCCTTGTATGTCCTCACAAAACTTATACAGCTAAATTCTTGATATCCTATATCTAACCCATATCCACGCCTTCGGCAACCGTAACCGTGCTGTGGACGATCTTGTTCATCTCTGCTATGGATGTGATACCATCAAGCACATGCTTTGCAGCTCCCATCTTAAGTGTGAGCATTCCTTCCTTGAGTGCCTGTTTCTCTATGACATCCGCTGTGGCACCTGATGCTATGACAGCCTGAAGAGCTCTCGAAACCGGCATCATCTCATATACACCGATACGTCCAGCATATCCTGTGTCGTTACACAGCGGGCATCCCTGTGGCTCATAGATGATGACATCCTCCTCATCAGCCGGAACACCGAGCTGTATTCTCTCTTCATCCTCCACAAGTCTAGGCTGCTTACATGTTGTACACAGTCTTCGCACAAGTCGCTGTGCGATAACTCCAACTACGGCATCACCGGCGATATAGGATTCGATACCCATATCGATAAGACGTGTGATGGTTGATGCAGCTGAGTTTGTATGCAGTGTCGATACAACCAAATGTCCGGTGATAGCGGCCTGCACGGCAATTCCTGCTGTCTCACCGTCTCGGATCTCTCCTATCATGATGATATCCGGATCCTGTCGAAGAATAGATCTAAGAGCTGCGGCGAATGTCATATCCGCCTTATTGTTTACCTGTACCTGATTGATACCATTGATATTGGCCTCGACAGGGTCTTCAACTGTGATGATATTAACATCCTCTGTGTTAAGCTCACTGAGTGATGTGTACAGTGTGGTTGACTTTCCGGATCCTGTAGGTCCCGTTACAAGGATTATGCCATGTGGGTTGCTCAGGATATTGTCGAATACCTTCTCCTGCTCTGCATCGAAACCAAGGGCACTCTTAGGCTTTGTAAGACCGTCCTTGGATGTAAGTCTCATAACCGTCTTCTCTCCGAACACTGTAGGAAGGATAGAAACACGGACATCAAACTCTCTTCTGTCTACCATGATAGTGATACGACCATCCTGTGGCTTTCTCTTCTCGGCTATATCCATACCGCCTATGATCTTGATACGGGCTGTGATACCTGCCAGTATGCTGAGGTCATATGACATAACCTGCTTCAGCGCACCGTCTATTCTGTATCTGACTCTGACACTGTTCTCAAGTGCCTCTATATGTATATCAGATGCTCTCTGTCTTACTCCGCCCTCTATAATCTGCTTTACCAGGAGTACTATAGGTGAGTTATCGATCTCATCGTTACTTCCATCTTCATCGTCCCCACCGAGCGAGCTCTGCTGCTCCTGTCTGTATGCCTCCGCAGCCTCCATCGCCTGCGCACTTCCGTAGTACTTATCTATGGCGTTCTTTATACCTTCCTCGGATGCCAGCATAGGCTCAACCTGAAGGCTTGTCACGAGTCCGATATCATCCATAGCCATAATATCCATAGGATCAGCCATGGCAACCTTCAGAATGTTAGGATTATCCGGATCTATCTCTATAGGAATGGCCTGGTACTTGGTTACCATGCTCTCCGGAACCATATGTATGACCTTTTCCTCTATCTTTGCGCCCTTGAGTTCAATATAATCAATTCCAAGCTGGGTTGTAAGCACTGTAATAAGCATATCGTTACTGATGAATCCCAGATCAACGAGTGCATTACCAAGCTTTCTGCCTGTCTCTTTCTGCTTTGCAAGTCCTTCCTGTAACTGTTCCTCCGTGATAGCCCCCGCTGCAACAAGGACATCTCCTATTCTAATCTTCTTACGCCCCACATTAAGTCGCATTCTCCACAAATCCTCCTCTTTATTTTTCAATACGCAATCATCTTTTTCTCGTATACGCACAATTATACAAATACCTAACCTGCATTATATCACAGTATTTTCACATTTTAAACAATTTGTACATATTTTACCATTTTTTTTACTGTTTTTCATAAACATCCAAATTATTTTTTTTAGGATAAGCACTATTTTTGCACAATCGACATAATATAATTACAAATAATCTTGATTGTTGTGATCAAACAAACCGGGAGCACAAATCGTATGGAAGCATTCAAATCCCCTCTAACTCCCGATAAAGAAAAGGAATATATAAATCTGTGTATGAACGGAGACCCTTCTGCCCGAAGGATCCTCATAGAATACAACCTTCGTCTTGTTGCACATATAGTGAAAAAGTACAATTCATCTGTCAGAGATTCCGAAGATCTTCTATCAGTCGGAACCATCGGACTTATCAAGGCAATCGACAGTTACAGGCCGGAAAAAGGATGTAAGCTTGCCGGTTACGCTGCCAAATGTATAGAAAATGAAATTCTCATGAATCTTCGTCAGGAAAAGAAGAAAAGCCGCGAGGTATCAATGTATGAACCGATCGGAACTGACAAAGAGGGAAACGAAATAATAATAATGGATATCATAAGTGCCTCTGGTATATGTCCTCTGGATAAGATGATAACCGAGGATCACCTGAACCATCTTCCCGCCTGCATGGAGAAGATCTTAAGTCCACGCGAGTACCGCATCATCGATATGCGCTACGGCTTATCCGGCAAACCTCCCATGACACAGAAGGAAACCGCAGGACTGCTCGGGATCTCCAGATCATATGTATCCCGCATTGAAAAACGTGCATTGACAAAGTTAAGAGGATGTCTTGACAAATAGCCAAGACATCCTCTTTGGTAATCTAGCATTTCTTATCACTCTTTCCGGCGAATTATCATTCCCACATCAAGCTTCACACCCAACCGTACTTTAAGCATCTGCTTTGGATGTGGTGCCGATTCCATAGGAACGCCTTCCTCATCGTATATGCCCTCAACTGTGCAATCAATATTATCCCCATCAAATCCCATAACTTCAACCTGATCTCCGACCGAGAATTTGTTCTTCTGTTCAAAGCATACACACCCATCTTCCGTGACGTTTCTGACCGTCCCTATGTATGTATAATTCTTGACATATGTATTGCTGTCATATATCTGCGAATCGGAATCAGTCTTTCCGAAATAAAAGCCGGTTGTAAACTGCCTGTATGTGCATTTTGCAATTTCGCTCTTATAATATTCCATATTAGCCTGATATTTATCTTCAGACTCAAAGTAATCATCTATTGCTTTTCGATATGTTCTTGCAACCGTTGCAACATAAAGTGCCGTTTTCATTCGTCCTTCTATCTTCAGGCTATCTATGCCTGCTTTCACCATCTCCGGAACATGTTCTATCATGCACAGATCCTTAGAGTTGAATATGTAGGTGCCGCGGTCATCTTCATTTACAGTCATATACTCTCCGGGTCTGGTTTCTTCTACTATCGAATACTTCCATCGACACGGATGCGTACATGCCCCATGATTTGCGTCTCTGCCCGTAAAGTAATTGCTCAAAAGGCATCTGCCTGAATATGATATGCACATAGCTCCATGCACGAACGACTCAATCTCCATATCCTCCGGTATATTCGCTCTGATTTCCGATATCTCTGCCAGAGATAACTCTCTTGCAGACACAACGCGCTTCGCTCCATGCTCGTACCAGAATCGGTATGTCATATAATTGGTGTTGTTAGCCTGGGTACTTATATGAAGCTCCATATCCTGCATAACCTCTCTGGCCATCATGAACACTCCCGGGTCAGATACAAGAACAGCATCAACTCCGGTATCATTCAGTTCTCCAAAGTAGCTTCTCATGCCTTCCAGATCATAATTATGTGCAAAAATATTTGCCGTCACATATACCTTTGCCCCTCGGGCATGCGCATAATGCACAGCTTCTTTCATCTCTTCTATAGAAAAATTATCAGCCTTCGCCCTGAGTCCAAATGCCTGACCACCTATATACACAGCATCTGCGCCATAATCAACCGCAACCTTCAACGTATCAAGCCCACCGGCTGGGACCAGCAGTTCTGGTTTATTTGTCCTTACCATCTTTACCTTTTACTCTCCAATCTAAGATTATGCTATTCCATCATATAATTTAATCAATATCATAGTCTGATCCATCATTTTTTCTTGATGCTCAGGCTCATACCATCACCAATATTAAATATTCCTGTTTCCAGATTCTCGTCATGCGTCAGCCGATATAGATAATCTCTCATTCTCGCATGTATAGTTCGATTTCTTCTTGTGACAGCAAACCGGCTTTCAAGTACATCACCATCCTGAAGTACATTGTCACACAAAAGAACTCCTCCCGGCTTCAGTCTTTTTATGG
Source organism: uncultured Coprococcus sp. (assembly GCA_902461735.1). Taxonomy (GTDB): domain Bacteria; phylum Bacillota; class Clostridia; order Lachnospirales; family Lachnospiraceae; genus Coprococcus. The sequence continues at coordinate 114,236 of CABPYV010000002.1, read as the reverse complement.
ACTCCTCAAAAAAACTGCCATACTGTCCCTTTGCCGCATCCATGAACACCATGTCATATTCTCCGGATAGCTCAGGTAGTATCTCCAGCGCATCCCCTTCCAATAATGTTATTTTATCCCGGGCTCCAGCTCGAACAATATTCTTTTTCGCCTGTTCTATCCTCGGCGGATAGTTCTCTATAGTTGTTATATGCGCGCCATCTTCAAGGAATCTGCTCATAAAAATGGCAGAAAAGCCTACGGCAGCACCGATCTCAAGCACCTGCCTTGGTTTATTCATCAGCAATATCATCTTGATGAATTCTCCTGCCTCACGTCTTATGATCGGTATCCCGTTCTCTTCTGCCTCTTTTCTGATAGCTGTTACCACCTCATCATAATCCACACAGAATGAATTAATAAATGACGCAAGTCTCTCATCAGTTATCATAATATATTACTCTCCATTTTGAATCTTCTTATTTGAATCTTCTTATCCGAATCTTCTTGTTCAAATCCTCTTATTGAATCTTCTTGTTAAAGCTTTCATTGTACCGGCATCAACAACATTCCGTCACATTTCAGGATCCATGTTGTCAGTGTTGTCTTCTGTTCCCTCTTCTGATTCAGCTCCCGATTCGGATTTTGCCTCTGTTGTCCTGTCCTCGACAGCTCCTTCATCTCCCGTACCATTCGCATTTGTACCGGTTGAACCGCTGGTGCCCGATTCGCTGCCAGTTGTGCTGCTGTCCGATCCATCTGAAGCAGTTGTAGTCGACACGCCGGTTATTATATCTATAATCTCCTGATTGGTGTTACTTGGAGACATGACGTATGTGCCTGGCTTCATCTTGCCTGCATCCCCATTTATTCTCACCTTGAGTATAAATGCATACTTATTATCTATAACTCCCGACTTCTTGAGTGAATCAGCTATATCCAGCAACGGCTCATCCTCTGTTATCGTAACCGCCGTCTTCTTGTTGCTTCCCGGCTCCACTGCCGCCGTCGAGAAGACCTGATAAGCAAAATCAAACGAATAAGAAAATCCTTTGACAAGTATAAACAAAATGCACACATTGATGAGAAGTCCAAACAGGAATCTCAGTATCTTTTTCATACTTCTAGCACTATCAATAGCCATAACCGTAATTCTCCTTGTTCGCAATACCCTTTTGCAATATATTTAGGTGTTACTGTGCGTCTTCATCTATGATGTCGAAGTCAAGGTCATCTGCAATCTGTTCATACACCATCTTCATCATACGCACCAGTTTCTGCTCAGCCCTGATAAAATCATTGACAATAGTATCATGGACTATAGAGTCATATTCTATGAATAGATTATTGACTTCATCATATGGATTGTCAAGCATTTCATTGTTTTGTATTTCATAATTTTTCTTACGAAATTCCAAAAGCTGCTGTAATTTCTCCGGTTTTTGTCTCAGTTTATCTTTGCAATACTGATAATTCTTATAGACATCCGAATCCTTGATACACGCATTAAGCTGTCTGCTAAGTTCCAACGTATCTGTCATAATATCACCCTTCTATACTTCCGTGATTATTGGAAGAATCATCGGACTTCTCTTAGTTCTCTTCCACAGAAATTCGCTCATATCATCCTTTATAACCGACTTTATCTTACCCCAGTCTGTCACTCCTCGGCTCAAGCATCTGTCAAGCGCTTCCTGGCATGTTATGCGACAATCTTCCATCAGTGTCTCAGATTCTCTGACATATACAAATCCTCTGGATACAATATCAGGTCCTGCCACAAGCTGATTGCTGTATCTGTCAAGTGTTACTACGATGATTATAAGTCCATTCTGCGACAACATCTGTCTATCCCTGAGCACTATATTACCGACATCTCCAACGCCAAGTCCGTCTACAAATACTCCCTGTGCAGGAACTTTTCCTACCACATCAAACTTATCCTCGCCAATCTCCAGTACATCACCGGTGGTCATGATCTTGATATTCTCTTTCGGTATACCCATTTCTCCGGCAAGCTCTGCATGGCGCTTCAGGTGTCTGTACTCACCGTGTACCGGTATAGCATACTTAGGTTTTGTGAGTGCATATATAAGTTTCAGTTCTTCACGGCACGCATGTCCTGATACATGTGTATCTTCAAATATAACATGAGCCCCCTTTGCTTCAAGCTCATTGATAACCTTAAACACAGCTTTCTCATTGCCCGGAATCGGATGTGAACTGAATATGACCACATCGCCCGGTTTTATAGCAACTTTATTGTGTATTGAAGCAGCAATACGTGAAAGGGCTGCCATATTCTCGCCCTGGCTTCCCGTCGTTATGAGCACTACCTTTTCATCGGGATAATTCTTTATCTGGCTTATATCTATAAGAGTATTGTCCGGAATATTGATATAGCCAAGTTCCGAAGCGGTAGTTATGATGTTAACCATACTTCTTCCCTCGATTATAACCTTCCTGCCATACTTATATGCCGAATTGATGATCTGCTGTACTCTGTCTACATTAGAAGCAAATGTTGCTATGATAATACGATGATCTTTATTGTCATTGAAAAGATTGTCGAATGTTCTGCCCACCGTCTTCTCTGACTGTGTAAATCCTTCTTTCTCTGCATTTGTCGAATCAGCCATAAGGGCAAGCACACCTTTTTTGCCAAGCTCGGCAAATCTCTGAAGATCTATAGTTCCGCCGAATACCGGTGTGTAATCTATCTTGAAATCTCCTGTATGCACAAGCAGTCCTGCCGGTGTATATATCGCAAGTGCAGCAGAATCAGCTATCGAGTGATTCGTTCTGATGAATTCTACTCTAAACGCACCCAGATTTATATTCTGACCATATTTCACAACCTTTCTTCTTGTATTATTCATAAGGTTGTGTTCCTTGAGCTTGTTCTCTATCAGACCCATTGTAAGCTTCGTCGCGTAGATAGGCATATTAAGCTCTTTCTCAATATAAGGAATAGCTCCTATGTGATCCTCATGTCCATGGGTAACTACGAGTCCTCTGACCTTGTCCGCGTTTTCCTTGAGATATGTCACATCCGGTATAACCAAATCTATTCCAAGCATATCATCCTCAGGGAATGCCAGTCCGCAGTCAATGACTATGATAGAGTCCTCATACTCTATCGCAGTGATATTCATTCCAATCTGTTCCAGACCGCCCAATGGAATGATCTTCACTGTTTCGTTATTTTTTTTATTCAATTTTCCTATACCTCCAAATTTACGTCCTCTAGCAGTTCATCAAATATCTTGATAACCGCACTTAATTCTTTTTCATCTTCGACAATATCGTATGCTGCCATCTCTTCCGTATCAGCTCCGCTATTCTCACGGAGTATAAGGAACGATTCATCATCCGCCCTGTCAACCACAAACAGATAATTAACGCCTCCCAGCGTAGTCTGTTCTAACACTTCAAATTCAACTTCCGTCCCATCATCTGCCTCAAATACAATGCTGTCATTTCTGTTATCTGTCATATAAACCTCTGTCTTTTTTATTTGCTTTTAGAATCAAGATAATTCTGCAAAATAACTGCAGCCGCCATCTTGTCTATATATGTCTTTCTGTTTTCTCTTCTGACTCCGCTATCCATAAGTATACGCTCAGCTTCCACAGTTGTAAGCCTCTCATCCCACAAGACAACCTCAAGACCTGTTCGTCTTTCCAGATCATCCTTAAAACTTACTGTCGCCTCACATCTGGCGCCTTCTGTGTTGTTCATATTCTTCGGATATCCAAGGACTATCAAGCCAACCTTTTCCTGCTGTCCTCTGGAATCATATTCCTCAATGATAGCCTCTATTCTGGCCAGTGTCTGTCTAAGCTTTCCTGCTGACTTTCGCTCAACAGTCTCGACCGGCTGCGCTGTAATCTCCAATGGATCGCTCACAGCCACTCCTACCGTCTTCGTTCCGTAATCTAATCCTAAAATCCTCATATAACTAACGCTCTTTTCAAATATATACTGTATCCGACTATTATGCGAAATCATATAAGATTGTTCTTTATGTAATCCTCAAACAATACTTCTATAATCTCATCACGTTCAACTTTCATTATAAGGCTTCTCGCATTCTTGTAGCTGGTTATATATGTCGGATCACCGCTCATTATATACCCAACAACCTGGCTTACCGGATTATATCCTTTTTCCGCAAGTGCATCATATACCTGTCCAATGATCTGCCTTACATCGGCGATTCCATCTTTCACCGGTGAAATATTCTGTGTGCTTTCGTTACTTCCAAAATTTTTTCCAATGTTATTCATTAAATCACGTCCTCATACTTCTATCCATACTGTTTATCCGAACTTTTTATCGAGCTATCTAACATTCCTATTCTAATATAAAAAATATCAAAAGTAAAGAAACAGATGGAACAGATTACAAGAACAGGTTACAGGAACATATTACACAAGCATAATATCCCCATCTTTTGTATACTTCACATATACAAAACTGTTGATGAAGCTCTCCGGCATTGATGTGTCGCCTATATTTATAAGTATGTCCATATATCTCTCTGTATGTCCTCTAAGATATGTGTTCTTATGACCATTCTCGGTTTTATGGACAACCTCCTCCACAAGAACTTCCAGTTCTTTCCCATCAAACATGGCTTCATACGCTTCCTTATTACGCTGAGCAAGATCCAGCAATACATCGCTCCTGTTATTCTTTACATCGGGGGAAACCTGCTCTTTCATCGCTGCAGCCACCGTGCCTTTTCTTGGTGAATACTTGAATATGTGCATTTCGTACAGGTTCAGATCTTTCAGGTACTTTACCGTCTCCTCAAACTCGTCATCTGTCTCTCCCGGGAATCCAACTATCACGTCCGTGGTGAGTGCAGGGTTCTTGTATGCTGCTCTAAGCATCTCACATTTTTCAAAGTATTCCTCTCTTGTGTATTTTCTATTCATCCTCTTAAGCACTGTATTACAGCCACTTTGCAGGCTTAGGTGAAAATGAGGACATACCTTTGAGTTTGCTGAAATTCGCTGTACAAACCCCTCTGTTATTATACCGGGTTCTAATGATCCAAGTCGGATTCTTTTTATTCCTTTGATTTTTGAGATGGCATCTATCAGGTCTATAAGAGCTTCCTCATTATTCTTATCCTTGCCATATGAGGATATATGAATGCCTGTCAGCACAACCTCCTTTATACCGGCGTCTGCAAGTTCCCTCACCTCGTCAAGAACTGCAGCCTCGCTTCTGCTTCTAATACGTCCCCTTACATATGGGATAATACAGTATGAACAGAACTGATTACAGCCATCCTGAATCTTAACATAGGCTCTGGTATGCCCTACGGGGACATGCCCACCCATCTCCTCATATTCAGTCTCCTTTGATATATCAACGAAATATTCCACAGTGTCTGAGTTTTCTCCGAAAGTATCTTCTGTTGGCTTTTTTTCGCAATCAGCATCGTTCGATATCACATTTATGTAATCATCAATGATTTTTGTGATATCTTTCTTCTTATTGTTGCTTATTACTATATCAACTGCTGCATCCTGCTCCAACAGCTCCTTTGCAGACTGAACATAACAACCGGCAGCAATGACTATCGAATCCGGATTTCTCTTTTTTGCACGATGAAGCATCTGTCTTGACTTCTTATCAGCAATATTCGTCACCGAACACGTATTTACAATGTAAATATCTGCTTTTTTCTCAAAATCTACTATATCAGCGCCGGCAGCCCCCAGCATATCCAGCATGCTGTCCGTCTCTGCCTGATTAACTTTACAGCCAAGTGTAGTCGCCGCAACTGACTTACCTTTTAACATCAATTTTACTCTCCTTATATTGACTTTTGTATTGCATAAAAATATAATGATTACAGTACTTATACTATATAATATCTAAGGGTTAGGAGGACTAATTATGAAAGCTGTTAAGATTTCTTTAAACTCAATCGACAAGGTAAAAAGCTTCTGCAATGATATCGCAAAGTTCGATGCTGAATTCGACCTGGTATCCGGACGCTACGTCATAGACGCTAAGTCTATCATGGGTATCTTCAGTCTGGATATCTCAAAGCCTATCGAGCTTAACATCCACGCTGAGAGCAATCTTGATGAAATCATGGCAACTCTGAAGCCATATCTCGCAGAGTAATATATATATCACAGCTGCATCAGCACTGCATATATGATTTAATTTCAGATCTGTTAACAGATCAATTCCAGTTATGATTTAAAGATAAGAGATGCTTTTAAGCATCTCTTTTTTTATGTGATAGTCAATGTATCGAAATCTACTTCAGCCCATTATTTCTACAAATTCTTCGCCCTGCACATGATTACCTCCGCAGTATCCACAGCCTCACGATAAAGCGGTTCGATTATACCGTTGAGTTTGGATTCTGACTTCTCTATAGCCGACAAAATAGGCTTTGTAACCGGATGTTTAGCCACAAATGTGGTACAACAATCCTCATATGGAAGAATCGAAGTCTCATAAGTTCCTATCTTCTCTGATATGTCCACGATCTCCTGTTTATCCATGCCAATACATGGTCTGAATACCGGCATTGTACTCACCTGATTTATGACATTGAGACTAAATACAGTCTGACTTGAAACCTGACCTATACTCTCTCCTGTGATGGTACACTGACAGTCATTCTTCTCCGCCAATTCTTCTGCTATCTTTATCATATATCTCTTCATTATTATGGTGAGCTCCTCATGCGGGCAATTGTCATATATCGCCATCTGTACATCTGCAAAATTTACAACATGCAGTCTGATGGCTCCCGCATAATCTGCAACAAGGCATGCAAGATCTATAACCTTCTGCTTTGCCCTCTCACTTGTAAATGGTGGAGCATGAAAATACACAGCCTCAACTACCACACCTCGTTTCGCTATCATATACGCAGCAACAGGGCTGTCTATGCCACCGGAAAGCAATGCCATGCCCTTTCCGTTTGTACCTACCGGCAATCCTCCAGGTCCCGGGATGGTTATCGAATAAATATATGCAACTTTTCTTATCTCCACATTGATTATCTCCTGTGGTGAATGAACATCTACAGAGAGTTCCGGATATGCTTCAAGAAGAAAGTGTCCAAGTTCAGCACTGACTTCCATCGAGGTCATAGGATATGACTTTTCATTTCTTCTGGTGAATACTTTGAAAGTGAAATTCTTCCTGTCGTACGCCTTATCGACATAATCTATCACTTTCTGCTTGAGATTCTCAAACTCTGTATTCTCCTCCACGACAACAGGGCATATCCCCACTATTCCAAACACTTTGCCAAGTGCGCCGACCACATCCTCGTAATCATAATCAGACTTACACTCCACAAATATTCTTCCCTGCTCTTTTCTTATAAAAAACTCTCCATAATTCTTGAGTTTTCTATTTATATTCTTGCAGAGAATATCCTCGAATATATACCTGTTCTTGCCCTTTGTGCCTATCTCTGCATATTTTATCATGAACGCCTTATACTGCATGTCTCCTCCTTATTGTACAACCTGTTTTACAGATTATTTCAAATGATCTATATATCCTATTTCTTTCTTACATACCGTCTAAGTACAGGAAGAAGTTCTCTGCAGCACTGCACCGCATAATCCACCTGCTCTATCGTATTCTCCGGTGTTAAACTAAATCGCAGCGTAGACTCAAGTTTCTCAGGAGGTAATCCTATCGCCTTTAATGTACTGCTTGTCGAATGCTTGTTAGAAGAACACGCTGATCCCGACGAGACATATACACCTCTTTCCTCAAGCGCATGTAACATAACTTCGCTTCTAACGCCCTTGAATGTGATACTTGCAATATGTGGAGCATCTCCTGAATTACTGTACACATTCTCTATCTGCGTAAGTTCATCTATAAGATGTTGTTTCACTTCGCGCATATGCTCCACTTTACTGTCGAGATCATGATATGTCATCTCAGCAGCCAATGCCATTCCGGCAATTCCCGGAACATTCTCCGTTCCAGATCTCATGCCACTTTGTTGTCCACCGCCATATATTATAGGTTTAACCTTAACTCTGTCGCGGATATACAGAGCCCCGACTCCCTTCGGTCCGTGAAACTTATGACTGCTTACAGACATCATATCTATGCCCATCCGTCCCGGATATATAGTATATTTGCCAAATGCCTGAATTGCGTCTACATGAAACAATACCGAAGGATTCTTCTCTTTGATTCTCTTGGCGATATCCTCTACAGGCATGACTGAACCAATCTCATTGTTCACATACATTACAGATACTATGATTGTATCTCCATCCACCGCGTCAACCAGCTCATCAACATCTATAATTCCATCTCTATGGACGCCAACCCGCACAATCTCAAAGCCCATATCTTCCAGAAATGACACCGGACTTCCTACAGACGCATGTTCCACCTCTGTTGTAATTATCTTTTTACCTGCTCTTCTGTTTGCCAACGCACCACCTATAAGAGCCATATTGTTGGATTCAGTTCCGCCGGATGTGAATACTATCTCCTTTGGCATAACTTTCATAAGTTTTGCCATCTTTTCCCTGGCTTCTGTCACATATCTGGCAGCCTGAACACCTTTCAGGTGAAGTGATGAGGGATTGCCATAATCATCCTCCATTATCTTGACCACCAAATCCCTCACTTCCGGATATACCGGTGTTGTTGCCGAATTATCAAAATAAGCTTCCATGTTATCTGTATATAACCTCGTAATCTATAATCTCGTGATCTATAATCTCGCGTTTTATAATTTTTTTCTTGTTTATATGAACTACATTCTTGCACAAAAACGTTTTTTCAAGATGAAGTTGTATCTCTGTCAATCTGGAACATGATAATTGACATAACTGCAAGTCCAGCCGTCTCTGTCCGAAGTATTCTATGACCTAAAGTTATGCACTCTGCTCCTATATTCAAAGCCTGCTCAACCTCTTCACGGGCAAATCCACCTTCCGGGCCAATGAATATCCCAAGTGATCTGTGTCCCGATATGCTTTCTATTATATTCCTGGACTTTTCGATTCCCTCAGCCTCTTCATAAGGTATAATATTCATATCGAGTTCTTTTGCCATCTCAAGTGCTCTTGCAAATGTGACCGGATTCGATATCTCCGGGACCAATCCTCTTCCAGACTGTTTTGCCGCCGATTCAGCTATCGTCTGGTAGCGCTCAGTCTTCTTCGCTGCTTTCTTATCATCCAGTTTTACTATGGTTCTGGCTGTAAACACCGGCACAATACGTGTGACTCCAAGCTCAACCATCTTCTGGACTATCAGATCCATCTTATCCGACTTCGGATACCCTTGAAACAATGTAACCTCCACTGGAAGTTCTGCAAAGTTGTCATTGATATCTTCTATATTGCAGATAACCACATCAGTGCCAATCTGCGCTATCCTGCAAGTGTAATCCCTGCCTCTGCCATCACTCACCACTATATGTTCCCCGATCTTAAGACGAAGTACATTTTTTATATGGTTTACATCTCCACCGGTAATATTTATATCGGTTCCTACATCTCTGCCGTCTATGTCCACAAAGAATCTGTTCATCTCAGATATGTCCTCTCGTATTCTACATCTTCACAATTATTTCTGTGCCTCTACTCTGCATGCTTTTTTGCCACAAAGCTTACCCAGTCATTCATGTAGACAGTATCTACGATATCAAAGTTATTGTCAAGCAAAGCCTGTCGAACTTCATCTTCTTTTATATTGATGATTCCCGATGATATAAAAAGCCCATCATCTTTCATAAACCTCTGCACCACCGCCGACATCGGTATAATTACGTCGGCCAGGATATTTGCAACTACTATATCATAATTTGCCCCTATAGAATCGACAAGTTTTTCATCCTCAAGTACATTGCCGCATATAAAGCTTACATCTTCCCCGGATATATTGTTTACATCTCTGTTCTCTCCGGCAACATCTACAGCTATAGGATCAATATCTATTCCAAGCACATGGGCTGCTCCAAGCTTATTGCACACAAAAGACAGGATACCACTTCCGCTTCCCGCGTCAAGTATCTTGTCTCCATCCTTCATATATTTCTTTAGCTGGCCTATGCACAGTCTCGTTGTCTCATGTGATCCGGTTCCGAATGCAGTTCCGGGATCTATCTCTATGATGATGTCATCGTCAGCTGCATCCTCCGGAACATCCTCCCAGGTTGGTTTGATGATTATGTTCTCATATAAACGGAATGGTTTGAAGTACGCTTTCCAGTTGTCTCTCCAATCCTCGTCCTTTGTCTCACTCTCAATAATTCTTCCGGATCCAACAGAGATGAATTCTGAAAGCCTTTTGATCTCCGCCGCAACCTTATCCTTCATATCCTGAATATCAAAACTATCATCCAGGAAACATGTAACCTTGGCTGTTCCATCATTCTCCGGCATCTCATCCGGCAGAAGATCCACGAACATAGTCTTCATATCATCATCAGTAAGCGGAATATTATCTTCTATCTGAACACCCAAAACGCCTTCCTCTTCGAGGAAGGCGCTTATGAGGTCTTCAGCTTCACACGTTGTTTCAATTGTGAGCTTCGTCCATTTCATATATTTTATTACCTGCTTTTTCTTTTTTATTGGTTCTTATTTATTGATTCTTCTTTTTTCTTCTCTTGTGATCACCAAATGTGAACGGTCCGGCCGAATCTGTCGCCGGCCTTGTCTCAACAAGTGTAGCCTGCTCATACTGGTTGAGGATCTTCTTCTGCTCCTCTGTGAGTTTTTCAGGTACCTGTACGACAAGTGTTACATAGTGATCGCCTCGCTGTGTTGGGTTCTTGAGATTTGGAACTCCTTTGCCCTTCAGCTTGATACGTGTATCTGTCTGTGTTCCAGGTGGTATTGTGTAGTCTACCTCACCCTCGATGGTGTTGATCTTGATCGTTCCACCAAGCGCTGCCTGTGTAAATGTGATAGGCTCTGATGAATACAGGTTGTATTCCTGTCTCTGGAAGTTTGGATGACGATCTACCAGAATCGTAACTGTAAGATCTCCTCTCTCGCCTCCGTTGATACCCGGCTCACCCTTGCCTTTGATACGGATATTTGTTCCATTATCTACTCCTGGTGGAATAGCTATCTGAATCTTCTTTCTGCTCTTGACATATCCTGTACCGGCACAATTGCTACACTTATATCTTATGATCTTTCCTGATCCTGAACAATCCGGACATGTCTGAACATTACGTACCACTCCGAAAAGCGACTGCTGAGTCGTCACGATCTGACCCTTGCCACCGCACTTGCCACACACTTCAGGCTGATGTCCCGGCTGGGATCCTGTTCCCTTACACACATCACACTCGTCCTTGAGAGGCAGCTCCAGTTCTTTCTGAGTACCAAATATAGCCTCCTCAAATCCAACTCTGATCGTCGTCTTGATATTTGCGCCCTTCATAGGACCATTTGTATTTCTCTGTCGGCTTGCACCTCCAAACATGTCTCCGAAGATATCTCCAAAGATGTCTCCCATGTCTGCGAAGTCAAATCCGCCAAATCCACCGGCACCGCCACCGTTCTGATCGAATGCGGCATGACCAAACTGATCATACTTTGCACGTTTCTCAGGATCACTGAGGACTGAATAAGCTTCTGCGGCTTCTTTGAATTTCTCTGCAGCCTCCTCATCACCAGGGTTCATATCCGGGTGGTATTTTTTTGCTACCACTCGGTATGCCCTTTTGATCTCGGCGTCAGAGGCACCCTTGGTAACACCAAGGACTTCATAATAATCGGTCTTTGTCTCTGCCATAGCCTTTACCTTTCATCCTCTATATTATTAAACCTCTGTGAAATCTCCATCTACCACATCACCGTCTGAATAATCAGGTGTACCTGTGCCTGTTCCGGCATTTGCTCCAGGACCGTTCTGCTCATAGAGCTTTGAGAACAGATTCTGTGCGCTCTCCATGAGCTTATCCTTAGCTGCCTTGATCTTGTCAACATCAGCATCGCTCATATTCTCTGCATCTGTGCTGTCTATTGCTGCTCTTAAGGAGTCAAGGTCTGCCTTTACGCCAGCCTTATCTGAATCTGAAAGCTTATCTCCTACCTCGCCGAGTGCCTTCTCTGTCTGGAATGCAAGTGCATCTGCCTCATTTCTTGCCTCAATACCTTCCTTACGCTTCTTATCCTGAGCCTCATACTCAGCTGCTTCCTTAACTGCTCTATCGATATCATCATCTGAAAGTGATGTACCTGATGTAATTGTAATGTGCTGCTCTCTTCCTGTTCCGAGATCCTTAGCTGATACATTTACGATACCATTTGCATCGATATCGAATGTAACCTCGATCTGAGGAACTCCACGTCTTGCCGGAGCGATACCGTCAAGTCTGAATCTGCCAAGGCTCTTGTTGTCCTTTGCGAACTGTCTCTCACCCTGTACTACGTTGATATCAACGGCATCCTGATTATCCTGTGCTGTTGAGAAGATCTGACTCTTCTTTGTAGGGATTGTTGTGTTTCTCTCGATAAGGTGGGTAGCTATACCGCCCATTGTCTCGATTGAAAGTGTAAGTGGTGTAACATCCAGAAGAAGGATCTCACCTGCGCCTGCATCTCCGGCAAGCTTACCACCCTGGATACAAGCACCGATGGCAACACACTCATCTGGGTTGATACCCTTGAATGGCTCCTTGCCTGTAAGTCTCTTAACCTCTTCCTGTACAGCGATGATACGTGTTGAACCACCAACAAGAAGTACTTTGTCAAGGTCTGCTGCTGTAAGTCCTGCATCAGCAAGTGCTGTGCTAACAGGTCCCTTTGTTCTGTCTACAAGATCTGCTGTAAGCTCATCGAACTTAGCTCTTGTAAGGTTCATATCGAAATGCTTTGGACCATCCTGATTTGCTGTGATGAAAGGAAGGTTGATATTGGTTGTTGTAGCTGATGACAGCTCCTTCTTTGCCTTCTCTGCTGCTTCCTTTAATCTCTGCATAGCCATCTTGTCACCTGAAAGGTCGATGCCCTCTGCCTTCTTGAACTCGTCAAGCATATACTGTGTAATAGCATTATCGAAATCATCACCACCGAGTTTGTTATCACCGGCTGTTGCAAGAACCTCGATGACACCCTCACCGATCTCAATGATAGATACATCAAATGTACCACCACCTAAATCGTAAACCATGATTCTCTGTTCCTGCTCATTGTCAAGGCCATATGAAAGAGCTGCTGCTGTAGGCTCGTTGATGATACGCTTTACATCAAGACCTGCGATCTTACCGGCATCCTTTGTTGCCTGTCTCTGTCCATCTGAGAAGTAAGCTGGAACTGTGATAACTGCCTCTGTAACCTTCTCTCCAAGGTATCCCTCTGCATCTGACTTCAGCTTCTGAAGGATCATTGCTGAAATCTCCTGTGGTGAATACTTCTTACCATCTATCTCCACTCTGTAATCTGTACCCATATGACGCTTGATAGATGAAATTGTCTTATCAGCGTTTGTTACTGCCTGACGCTTTGCAGGCTCTCCTACTACTCTCTCTCCTGTCTTCAGGAAACCTACTACTGAAGGTGTTGTTCTCATACCCTCTGAGTTAGCTATAACTACTGGTTTACCACCTTCCATAACTGCTACACATGAATTTGTTGTACCTAAGTCAATACCTATAATCTTACCCATTGTCTTTTCCTCCTAGAAAAAATTTTACAATTGATTTAATTCCAATAATTATTGAGCAGACGCATGAGAAGCGCTTTCGCGCGGCGTCTGCGTGACATGTCGTCAAGCTATGCTTGATGACCTACGCGCACATCAGTGCGCTAGTTTGCTACTTTTACCATGCTGAATCTGAGTACCTGATCCTTATACATATATCCCTTCTGCATCTCTTCAACGATGACGTTCTCTTCGTAATTGTCATCTTCAACATGCATCACGGCGTTGTGATATGTTGGATCAAACTGCTGTCCCGCACAATCCATAGGCTTAACACCTATGCTATCCAATGAAGTCATAAGCTGTTTGTATATATTCGCAACTCCTGACTCAAATGGTCTGTCTTTTTCTGCTTCAGGTATGGCTGCAAGTGCTCTCTCAAAGTTATCTACTACCGGGAGCAGCTTTTCAAGAACTCCCTTCGCACCTATGTCGTACAGCTTACCTGATTCTTTTTCATTTCTCTGACGGATGTTCTCACACTCTGCGAGAAGTCTTGTATACTTAGCTTCTGCATCCTTGCAGCGTTCCTTCAGTTTCTCATTCTCCTCGCGAAGAGCCTTGCCTCCACGTCTGTTCTCTTTTGTAACATGCTGTGGCTTTGCTGCCTCTGCCTGTTCCTCTGGAACATCAACCGTTTCCGTTACATCCACCGATGATTCTGCACTGTCTTTTATCTCTGCTGAAGCATCTCCAACTATTGTCTCAGAAGCGGTCTGCTCTGTCTTCACCTTCTTGTCGGATGCATTGCTGTTTTTGCTGTCAGCCATTACATATCCTCCTATTCATCATCTTTTTGGTGTACTATTTTTAGTACCTTTAATTCTTTTTACTAACTGTTAAATATATCATCAAGCTCTCCGGTAAGTTCCTTGAGCATTGTTACCACTTTCTTGTAATCCATTCTCTTTGGTCCTATGATTCCTATGGTACCTTTTGCCCCCTCCGGCATCTTATATGTTGCCGTTACAAGGGAACAATCTTTGAGATTCTCATCACTGTTCTCCTGTCCGATCAGGATCTGTATATCACTGTCCTGCTGTATCACATCCTCTACATGCTTTGCAAATTCCTCTTTGTCCTCTATATCTTCAAGTGTTCCAAGCAGTTTCTCTGCCGAAGATGAGTTTGCCAGTTCCGGATACTTCAGAACATTGGTTGTGCCACTTGTATATACCTTCAGGTCGTCAGCCTCATGGATCGCTTCCATGATCCCCTGAAATATGGTCTCCAATATCTCAGCATATTCTCCAGCCTGTACCTTCATAGTCTGCATAAGCTCCAGGTTAATGTCTTCCAGCGACGCGCCCTGAAGAAATGTATTGAGCAGTATATTGAATTTTAATATCTCTTCATTCTTCAGACTATAAGTAGTCTTTATAAGCTTATTCTTAACAATATTGCCATCTACCATGATAACTGCCAGCAGCGTAGTCTCATCGACCTGTGACAACTGAATGAACTTCACCGTGTTGTTGTACTGAGGCATCGTGACAAGTGTTGCATACTGTGTATTCGCTGCAAGCACCTTGGCAACCTGCTTGAGAAGTTTCTCCAGCTTATCAACTCTTTGGAGAAGATTCTCTCTCTCTTCCTGATCGCCGGCTTTCTCTTCTTCTCGGTCTGCCATAATACAATCTACATAAAATCTGTAACCGGCATCCGTCGGCACTCTTCCTGCCGATGCATGTGGCTGACAAATATATCCCATCTCTTCAAGATCTGACATCTCATTCCTGATCGTAGCCGGACTGACATTCATATCCGCCAGCTTTGAGATCGTTCTTGAGCCAACAGGTTCACCGGTTTCAAGGTAGTTGGAAACAATTGCTTTTAGAATTCTGACTTTTCTATCATCTAGTCTCTCGTCAACTTCCATACTATCATTCCTTTTGCTTCTTGCCTTGCTTTTGTGTTTTATTAGCACTCAATATGTCCGAGTGCTAACCACTAAACATAATCTAACACCGCCGCCCATTTTTGTCAACAAAATAACGAATCTTTTTGTGATTTTTTTATGTTCTGAGACGGTCATGATGAATCTTACCGATACAATTATATTGTTATCAGTCTTCTATTAGAAAATCTGCCAGGATTGCGTTGCTGACGTCTATCCCTTTCTTGGTGAGACGGATTATTCCATGATCATCCTCAAGATGACCCGATGCCTTGTATTTGTCTATGACCTGACCGTATATGTCATATATGGAGTGTCCAAAATAATCATTAAACTTTTCAGCACTCACCCCTGCTATCATACGCAATCCAAGAAACATATATTCTTCCATCAATCTGTCCGAGTTCAGTTCCTCGTCCACATTTCTCATTTGTTCCAGAAGATCACGGACCTTTCGCGAATTTGCAACCGGGTCACCGAATGTCACGAGTTCATGGCAATTCTCCATCGTATCTATGTAGTTTCCTATGTCGCCAGTGTTCGTGTATCTGCGGCCATACAGAAATGAGGCCGCTCCGATACCTATACCTATATACTCACCGAGAGTCCAATAGACTATGTTGTGTCTGCACTCATATCCATGTCTGGCGTAATTTGATATCTCATATCTGTGATATCCGCCTGATTCCAAAAGTTTATTTGTTATATCATACATCTCTCTGTCCACATCCTCGCCCGGAATCTTCGACAGCAGTTCCGGGGAACCGGCAAGCGGTGTCCCCTCCTCAACTATCAGACTGTAGGAGGATATATGCTCCGGTTTACATCTGAGGACTTTTTCCAGCGTATCCAGGTATGATCTCATGCTCTGTCCCGGTATGTCTGACATGAGATCTATGTTGATATTGCGGAATCCGGCCTCCCTTGCCATGTCAAATGCGGCAAGAAACTGATCATAATTGTGGATTCTTCCCAACGCCTGAAGTTCTTCCTTCTGTGCAGACTGGAGTCCTATGCTCATCCTATTTATTCCATTTGCAATATATTCTGCTGCCTTGCGGCTTGTAAGGGTTCCCGGGTTAACTTCTATGCTTATCTCGGCATCCTCAGAAATGTCAAAAAGCTTCCTGACCGTCGCCATGATCATCGTTATCTCATCCTCATCAAGCAGCGATGGAGTACCACCGCCTATATATATCGTCTTCACGCAGTGTGTGTCTGAAAGATATGCGTATCCCCTGAGCTCCTCACACAGAGCCTCTATATATTTTTCTCTGTAAACTCCATATCCTTCCGTGCATGATGCTCCCACCGGAAACGACAGGAAATCACAGTATACGCATTTTTTCACGCAGAACGGAACATGTATATATATACTGAGTGCTTTCTTCTCATATATATTCTCTTCATCGCTCTCCGCGCCCATCTCATCATCCAAAATATCTATCATATCTATCATCTGTAATCATCCTCTTTTTGTGTTTGTAAATCTGTCTAAAATGTTGTATGTAATCAAATCATATCCCAAATACATTCCAAATATATTCAACAATTATAGATAAAATATCCGACAATAAACCGAATGAAAAAAGCCGCTACTAAGACAGCTCTTATTAACGACTCATTTCACGGTTCTTTTATTGTTACATATACACCTGGCTACATCTACTCTTCATCGAGCTTAAGGACAGACATGAATGCCTTCTGCGGGATCTCCACATTGCCTATCTGTCTCATTCGCTTCTTGCCCTCTTTCTGCTTTTCGAGGAGCTTTCTCTTTCGGGAAATATCACCACCGTAGCACTTTGCAAGGACATCCTTTCTCATGGCCTTTACAGTCTCTCGCGCTATAACCTTGTTACCTATAGCTGCCTGAATAGGAATCTCAAACAGATGTCTTGGGATTTCTTCCTTAAGCTTCTCACACATCTTTCTGCCTCGTTCATATGCCGTATCCTGATGTATGATGAATGACAGCGCATCCACCTCTTCTTTGTTGATAAGTATATCAAGCTTGACAAGATCCGACTGCACATATCCCTTCATCTCATAATCAAATGAGGCATATCCCCTCGACCTTGACTTAAGTGCATCAAAGAAATCATATATGATCTCGTTAAGCGGCAGGTCATACTTGAGAAGCGCTCTGGTCTCCTCCATATATTCCATACTCTTGTAGATGCCTCGTCTTTCCTGACAGAGCTGCATTATGGCACCCACAAATTCTGTCGTGACCATGATTTCCGCCGAGACAAATGGTTCTTCCATGTATTCTATGCTTGATGGATCCGGCAGATTGGACGGATTGGTGAGTTCCATCACATTGCCGTCTGTAGTGTGAACTTTGTACACAACTCCGGGAGCGGTGGTCACAAGATCAAGGTTGAACTCTCTCTCCAGTCTCTCCTGAACTATCTCAAGATGAAGCAATCCCAGAAATCCGCATCTGAATCCAAATCCGAGTGCTATGGATGTCTCCGGCTCAAAGCTAAGCGCCGCGTCATTCAGCTGAAGCTTCTCAAGCGCGTCTCTGAGATCAGGGTACTTTGCCCCATCAGCCGGATAGAGGCCACAGTATACCATAGGCTGAGCCTTCTTGTATCCCGGAAGTGCCTCGGCACACGGTCTGTCCGCCTGCGTTACTGTATCACCCACGGTTGTATCCTTCACATTCTTAAGACTGGCAGTTATATATCCAACCATTCCGGCTGAGAGTTCTTCACATGGAACAAATCTTCCCGCTCCAAATATTCCGACCTCAACAACCTCTGCCTCTGCCTCAGTTGCCAGCATCTTTATCATTGTACCCTTTGATACGCATCCATCAAACACTCTGCAGAATATTATGACTCCCTTGTATGAATCATATAAACTGTCAAATATAAGTGCCTTGAGCGGTGCTTCCGGATCACCGTGTGGTGCCGGTATCTTTGTCACGATCTGTTCAAGAACCTCTTCTATATTAATACCATTCTTTGCTGATATCCTAGGTGCATCCTGAGCTTCTATACCTATTACATCTTCTATCTCATTTACTACTCTTTCTGGATCTGCTGATGGCAGGTCTATCTTGTTGATGACCGGCATGACATCGAGATTGTGGTCAATGGCCAGATACACATTTGCCAAGGTCTGAGCCTCTATTCCCTGAGCTGCATCTACAACCAGTATAGCGCCCTCACAGGCAGCGAGGCTTCTTGACACCTCGTAGTTAAAGTCGACATGTCCCGGAGTGTCTATGAGGTTAAATATATACTCCTCTCCATCACTTGCGTTATAAATTATTCGCACGCACTGTGCCTTGATCGTTATTCCTCTTTCTCTCTCCAGATCCATATTGTCAAGAACCTGATTCTGCATCTCTCTGCTTGTCAGAGTTCCTGTCTTTTCTATGATACGATCTGCAAGTGTTGACTTACCGTGATCTATATGGGCTATTATACAGAAGTTTCTAATTTTTGACTGATCTATATGTTCCATATTTATCTTTCACATCCTTATCCAATAAAAATCTAATGACTGTTATCAACGAGCTATGACATATACAGTCATTCTTCATCATGATCCTGTTTACGCATTTGACGTTAATATATCATGCATTTGTATTCCACTGCAAGAGAAAAGATAACTTATTACTCCAGCAGCACTTTGGCAAGCATTGCCGCAAATGGTTCCATGGCATTTCTCGCCTCCTGTATGGTGTTTGTCTGTGCGCCTATCTCTGCCAGCATGGCGCGTGGCATGAGATCCATGTTGTATCTGCTGGTGCTTATATATATCTTTCTCATCAGATCGCCATAGTTCCCGCGGCCTGCAAGATAAGTTTGAAGCGACAATGCCATGTTGTCAACTTTGTTATCATTGCTCCAGTAATCCACATCGTTGCCCTCCTCATCTCGGCACATTCCATTTATCAGCATGATCTGGGCTGTGGGCTCACCATTCACTTCTGTGACAAGATGCGTGTCATCAGGCACGCCGTCTCTATGAAGATCGATCATAACCTCTATCTCGGGATGCTCTGCAAGGATGGCTGAAACTCCCTCTCTTGAATAGTCATACGATGCATTTCTATCCAGCGTGCCCGTCATCATATCGTACTCTGTAGTGTCATGATATACCGGAATCCCATATGTATCGGTCAATATATCGGCCAGCTGCTGTCCAAGTCCCATCACCGTATCCTCAGCATCACCTTCCCTGGAATCTACATATGCCTCAGAACTATGGGTGTGATATATCAGTACTTTATAGCCACCTGTACTCATATCAAGTGACATATCTTTGCTAAGCAGATTCTCAGCATCAAGTTCTTCACTTTTTACACACTTCGGATAAGTTGCATTGTAGCAATACGAAAGCAAAGTGTCTGAATCCATGTCTATATAAGAGCTTGAAATATCAGCCATGGCAGACACGGTTGATACATGCTTTTCTTTAGTTTTTTCTTCTGCGATGCCTACATTGGCATCCTGCTTATCTGAGGAATCAACATCTGCACTGCTATCCTTGCTATCACTATTGCCTTCATCACTTTCATTGCTTTTATTACTTTTATTACTTTCATTATTTTTCGATCTGCCGGCAGACCTTACACCCTCGTCACATACCTCCCTTACCTGTGACTCCCAATAGTCCACATATCCTTCTATATCAGCATTTTCATTATTTCTATCCTCGCTCACACATTTTCCCATTCTGCATGTAATTCCACCATTGTCATAACCACTTCCTGTTTTTGTTCCTGATGTGCTGTCATAAATCCCTCTATATATTAACTGCCACAGTCTATCCGTTTCTTCCGTCTGAATAAGTATCCCCGCGCACACCATGATGATCCACGCCAGAACATATAACACCTTATCTCTTATTCTTTTATTCATAACCTCACACCTCTCGAATAATATGCATCTCAAGCCATACTCCTATCATTCAAATATATGTGATTTTCTCAAAAAAGATTACAATATGGATATTAAAATATAAAATTAAAATATAGATATTAAAATCATCTTGTTGTGAGGGCATTGATCGACTCTGAGATCGTATAGCTTATTCGTTTCACCAGTTCATCTATATTCTTTGGTGTTACAAACATATCTGCCATATCTTCGTCTATCAGGCTTTTTGCTATCTGATATCTCTGTCCCTCCGTGAATTCCCTCATGATCTTTCTGCCGTATGTCTCATTGAATGCATCAGCCATCTCATCCAGAGAATCGTCTATTATAGAGGGAACCGATATAACTGTCGGCACGCCAACCGCTATCACCCTGCGTCCGAGGTTGGCTGCATTCAGTGTCTTGCGGTTATTTCCCACCCCAGAACCGGGACTTATCCCGGTATCAGTAATCTGTATCGTGGTATTGAGACGTTTGCTGCTTCTGGCTGCCAGAGCATCCACCGCTATCACCGCATCCGCATCTATCTTGTCACAAATCCCCCTAACTATATCCAGAGTCTCTATCCCTGTCTGTGCCATAACGCCGGGACATATCGCACTTAAAGCCAGACTCTTCTCTACACCCTTGACGTCTTCCGAAAGCGTTGCCGGTTCAAGATGCCTCGTTATAAATAGATTGTCCACCACCAGAGGACCAATGGAATCCGGTGTGACCTGACGATTTCCAAGTCCGACCACCAGTATATTGTCACAATCCCCTGCAAGTGCTCGCAATCTCTCACTGAGTTCATCTTTCAATTGTTCATTTATTGTCTCATCAGGCTCCTTGAGATGGCGGCTTTCAATCGTTATATATCTCCCCTGTGTCTTTCCCAGATTTTTCTCTCCCTGTTCATTCAGCACATCTATTGTTGTTGTCCTTATACTTTTATCCTCATTGATGGAAGTCTTGACCCTCACCCCTTCCATATCTGTATTGTCCGGGATGTTCTCTCTCAACTCGATCGCCAGATCTGTTCTTATTTCTCTATTCATAGTGCCCTCCTGTAATCTATCCACATAATCTGAGAAAATTCACTGCACATTTTCTCATGTCATCACGGCAACCCAGAATTCTGTGCAACCACAGATTTCACATGGTTTTCCGCATATATAAAATATACCCTTGCCGATACCAAAATATGTATCTGCAAGGGTATTATTCTATCTGCTGCTTACTCAGCATTATGTTCTGTTTATCACAGTGGCAATTATATTTACATAACTTTTCCAAGGATTCTATTGATCACTTCGGGATATCCACAGATCGTCATAAACGGCGGATTCCAGTCCAAAGAGGCTGTCTTGTAAAAGCAAGTGGACACGCCCACCTCTATACCGCCTTCCATCTCAGACGATCTTACTATCCTTGGAAAGCGTTTCTTGTCCTTCACGAGATCCCACGCCGCCTCACTGATCTTAAACTCCACTATAGGATAGCCTCCTTCATATCCCGTAATCCTGGCATCCTCAACATATGAGAGTTCATCCTTCCAGTACTCAACCGCTTCCTCTATCGATGCAAACATAAACAAACCTCCAAATAAAATTATTTGCCACATCACACTTTCATCCTGCACGCTTTAATCAGGCATGCTTCTGTCAAATATATCGAATTACAATTATATACTCTAACACTCTATTGAGTTTCAGACAACAATATTTATCAGGTTCACGTTTATTAATTTTTATTTTGTTGCATTATTTTTTTCTTTATTATTATACTTATATTTGATATACTAACTTGAAGTATGTATTTACGGCATTAAGCCGTCTATTTTTTGAAAACAACTTACAATCAAATATCAAGGGAAATGTTTCCCTAATTTTAAGGAGGTCTTTTTATGGATTTTACTAAAAAGGGAGCCATCAAAGCTCAAAAAGAGCTGGTTTCAAAGCTCCCAAGGAACCGGAGAAAGGTCAGCGTTTCGCTGTTCAAAGCATTTCTGGTTCTTATCCTCGCATTTGTGATCGTTGGTGTCGGTACAGGCTTCGGTGCACTAAAAGGAATACTCGACGACACACCAAATGTAAATGCAGAGGCACTTATTCCCACCGGATACAAAACTACACTTGTGTATCAGAATGGAAAAGAGATCACTACCCTCGCAAACTTCAATTCCAACAGAGAGTATGTGTACTATGACTCCATACCGAGTGACCTTGTAAACTCTTTTGTCGCTATAGAGGACAGACGTTTCTGGGAGCACAACGGTATAGACGTACAGGGTATTGCCAGAGCTTTCGTACAGGGTCTCAGCAAGGGGGACTTCGACGAGGGTGCATCGACTCTTACACAGCAGCTCATAAAGAATAACGTTTTCAACGTTGGTCTTGACGAGACAACTTTCCTGCAGTCACTTGAACGTAAGGTTCAGGAACAGTATCTCGCTGTTGAGATGGAGAAGCAGATAAGCAAGGAGCACATAGTTGAGTACTATCTCAATACTATATATCTTGGTCAGGGATGTTATGGAGTAGAAACTGCAGCCAACACTTATTTTAATAAGGAACTTGGACAGCTTTCAGTATCTGAGTGTGCAGTGCTCGCCGCTATACCTCAGAACCCTTCCAAGTATGATCCTGTGGTATATCCTGAGGAAAATGCTAAGAGAAGAAAGATGGTCCTCAAGTACATGCTGGAGTTGGAATATATAACAAAAGCCCAGTACGATGAGGCGCTTAACGATAAAGTATATGACAGAATCGCCGAAGTTTCCAAGAAGGAGACAGACGATGAACAGACAGAGGTAAACTCTTACTACACTGATGAGGTTATCAAGCAGCTCCAGTCCGATCTTGAAGCTAAGGGATACTCCGAAGAAGATGCAGAGACTATGATCTGGTCCGGTGGACTCAAAGTCATAGTATGTCAGGATCCTGAGATACAGGCTATTGCAGATTCAGTTGTAAATGACGAATCCTATTGGCCAGAACCTGTTTATCAGCTCAACTACGCTCTCACTCTTATGGACAAGGAAACCAAGGTTCAGACTAACTATAGCGTCGAGGACATGGAGAGCTGGTTCACTGATCAGCAAGGATATGAGTATAGTGCAAGATATTACAGTGAAGATGAAGCCCGAACCGATGCAGATACATTTAAAGCTGCAATGGTTGAAAAAACCGGTGATGATGTATTCCTTGAGTCTTTCAAGCTTGTCATCCAGCCACAGGTTTCATTCACACTTATGGATCAGAAGACAGGACAGGTTAAGGCACTTGTCGGAGGTCGTGGGGAAAAAACTGAGAACAGATCATTTAACCGAGCAACAGAGGCAACCAGACAGCCTGGTTCATGTTTCAAGATCGTCGCAACTTATCTGCCGGCTCTCGAGGCATGCAACATGTCACTTGCCACAGTATATGATGATGCTCCATTCTACTATGAGAACGGTAATCAGGTATTCAACTGGTACGGTGGTTACTGGGGACCTAAGACGATAAGATATGCCATCATGGAATCCATGAACATCATCGCTGTTAAGTGTATTACGGATGTCACTCCAAAGCTTGCTTATGACTACCTGTTAAAGCTTGGATTTACCACTCTTATTGATCAGCAGACAGACAGTGATGGCATGGTCCTTTCAGATATCAACCAGTCTCTTGCTCTGGGTGGTCTGACAAACGGTATCACCAACCTGGAGATTACCGCTGCCTATGCTACCATAGCTAACGGCGGAAATTATATAAAGCCGGTATTCTACACAGAAGTATATGACCATGATGGCAATCTTCTGATAGACAATAAGGAGCCAGAAAAGACACGAGTTATATCAGAACAGACTGCTTGGCTTCTCACAAGTGCCATGCATGATGTTGTAACAGGAGGTACCGGTTCCGGTGCGAACTCATCAACAGGAATGTACACAGCCGGTAAGACAGGTACTACATCCGGCGATTTCGATAACTGGTTCTGTGGATATAATCCATATTTCACAGCATCTATCTGGCTTGGAAATGATGAGAATATCACTTACAGTCCTGGTTCAATCAAATGTTACATGTGGAGAGATATCATGGATCAGGTAATCGAGAAAAAGGGACTTGATACTTCTGCCACATTCGAGATGCCAGACGGAATCGTACAGGCCACTGTATGTTCTGACACAGGACTTCTTCCATCACCTGGATGTCCTACTGTAACGGATTATTTCGACGCAACAAAACTGCCAACAAAGTATTGTCCTGGAGTTAAGAAAGTCACGGTATGTAACGAGTCTCATATGCTTGCCAACAAGTCTTGCCCTGAGACAACAACATATATATATAAGTTGAATTCAGATGGTGAATATGTCCTTGACGGATATACTTGGGATCTCTCACTTCTGAAAGAACACTGTAATATTCATATTGACAAAGACAAGAAAAAGAAGACAACCAAGGCTAAGACCACAACAGAAAATATAACTACAGAGGATACGACCACATCGGAACCTACGACTACAGAAGACACAACTACAGAAGAACCTACAACTACGGAGGTTCCTACAACTGATGAGCCTACGGACGAACCTACGGATGAGCCTACAGACGAACCTACGGACGAACCTACGGACGAACCTACGGACGAGCCTACTGATGAACCTACGGACGAACCTACGGACGAACCTACTTCATCAGAAGATATTGTCACAACAGAAACCCCTCCTGAAGAGTGATAAGTAATATAAAAACATAACAAAATTCAAACCCCTGTCACACGGCAAAATGTGGCAGGGGTTTTTATTGCCCGGCATATAGTTTATTTTGTCATCTTAGGTTTGAATATCAGTGATGCCAGATATCCGAATATCAGTGCTGCTGAGCTTCCAACAGCCGCCATCTGAAATCCGCCTCTGAACAGTCCGATAAATCCATCCTTGTCTACTGCCTCTGTAATTCCTTTCCAGAGATTATATCCAAAACCTGTAAGTGGTACTGATGCCCCACACTCTGCAAATTCGAGCAGCGGTTTGTATATCCCGAGAGCACCGAGGACAACACCAGCACACACCAGTATAACCATTATCCTTCCTGGCATCAGCTTAGTTTTATCCATCAGTATCTGAGCCAGCATACATATAATCCCGCCTATTATAAAAGCTTTTAAATAATCCATGTTACCTTCCTTTCTCCATCTCATGATGCTCTATCATTACCGCATGTGCAACCCCAGGAACAGTCTGTCCCTCATTATAGCTGACTGTAGAAAGTAGTGCTCCGGTTGGAACAAATAACACTCTCTTCCATTCGCCGGCCGAAACTTTCTTCAATATATACCCTGCAAGCACACTTGCTGAACAGCCGCACCCAGATCCTCCGGAATGTGTATCCTGCTCCTCATTATTAAAAATTTCTATGCCACAATCCATGTGATTACTCGATATATCCACCTGATTCATTCCAAGCAGATCTGTCAGGATGGTCTTGCCGACTTTTCCAAGATCTCCCGTTATTATCCGGTCATAGTATGTCGCCTTAACGCCAAAATCCTGCAGATTCTGATATATAACATCTGCTGCGGCGGGTGCCATACATGCTCCCATGTTGAGGGAATCCTTCACCCCATAATCCACTATACGCCCTGTGGTTATCCCCTTGATACATACATTTGACTCTTTGCCTGACACAACAAACGCACCGCTTCCTGTGACTGTCCATGTCGCTGAGAGTGGTCGCTGATTACCATATTCAAGCGGAAATCTGAACTGTTTCTCTGCACTTCCGTAGTGACTGGATGCCTCTGCCACAACATTATCAGCATATCCCGCTGCAACTGTCATCGCAGCCAATGACAAAGCCTCTCCACAGGTTGAACACGCACCATACAAACCGAACACCGGTATCTCCATATCTTTTATTCCAAAAGTTGACGCTATCAGCTGCCCCAGAAGATCTCCCGCAAATACATATCGTATATCTTCTTTCTCAAGTCCCGCTTTCTGAATGGCAAGCATAACAGCCTGCCTCACCATCTCACTTTCCCCTTCTTCCCAGGAATTTTTCCCGAATGTGGGATCTTCACTGACTCTGTCAAAATATCTTGCCATTGGACCATCTATCTCCTTGGGTCCTGCGATCGATGCAGCCCCGGTGATATACGGAGCATTTGTAAACTTTAGACTTTGTTTTCCTATTTTTTCGTTCATACACAACGACTTCCTTTCATATATCCAGCCAGTATGCATCCTGGTTCATATATTTTTGTTACTGTATATCTTTGTTACTATATTTCCCATTACCCCAAAATATATTCTGGCATATTCCGGTAAAACATACAAAACACACATCTACAACCAGCACTGGACAAATAGCCGCTCATGCATTAACATTACATAGTCTGGCAAATTCAAATAATTTGCATATAATTTAAAAATTGAGATTGGAGATTTGCTGTGAAATTTACAAAAGAATACTGGATGAACTGTTTTAGCAGATGTATACGATACTCAAAGACATTTATAAAATGGATCATTTTTTCACTGATCATGGGAACCATATGTGGACTTGTGGGAACAGCTTTCCATATATGCGTCGAATATGCCACCGGTTTCAGAGAAGGTCATCACCCCATTATATATTTTCTGCCACTGGCCGGAGTTGTCATCGTATTTATATACCGTATATGCGGCATAAGACATTCCAAGGGAACTAACCTGATCATAGGATCCATCAGAAGTGTTGAAGATGAGATCCCATCACGTATGGCACCGCTTATATTTGTGTCAACCGTCATAACACATCTTTTTGGTGGTTCTTCAGGCCGAGAGGGCGCCGCCCTTCAGATCGGTGGAAGTATCGGTGTCTCCATTGGCAAGATATTTAAGCTTGACGAAAGTGACAAACACATACTCACCCTATGCGGCATGAGTGCTGTATTCTCTGCTCTTTTTGGCACACCTATAACTGCCGCATTGTTCAGCATGGAGGTTATAAGTATCGGAATACTGTACTACTGCGCATTTGTTCCATGTCTTTTCTCATCGGTGATTGCTTTTGAAATCACACAGAAATTACATGTAACGCATGACCACTATGTCATAGCCGGTATCCCATCATCAATAGATGTTGTCATGGTCCTGAAGGTTATACTGCTCGCGATACTCTGCGCTGTCCTGAGCAGCCTGTTCTGTATATTTATGACTCTTGTACACAAGCTATTCAGAAAATATTTTAAGAACCAATATATCCGAGTATTTGTCGGCGGTGCAATCCTTGTACTTCTCAACATCGTGCTCAATACAACCGATTACAACGGTACAGGTATGAACATTATTGCTAAGGCGCTCAATGGAGAAGCACACCCAACAGCGTTTCTCCTAAAAGCACTGTTCACTGCAATAACAATTGGATGCGGATTCAGAGGCGGAGAAATCGTACCTTCCTTCTTTGTCGGAGCCACATTTGGCTGTGTGACCGGAGGGCTTTTGGGACTGGATCCAGGATTTGCGGCAGCTCTGGGAATGGTATGTTTCTTCTGTGGTGTAGTAAACTGCCCACTCACATCACTGTTTCTCAGCATAGAATTATTCGGTGCCAAAGGTATATTGTTCTTTACCATCGGCTGTGCTGTAAGTTACATGCTGTCAGGTTACTATAGTCTATACAATGAACAGAAGATCATCTATTCAAAGCTCAGACCTCATTACGTGAACCTGTACACTAACCAGGAAATACGCACAAAGGAACCCGGTTTTCTGGAAGGAATGTTCCGTATCCGCGAAGATGACACTGATGACGAAGAATAGGGCAATCCAATATATCTACTTGTGCAAACAGCCACCTGATACTTATATGAACTACATGTCATATAAGCATCAGGTGGCTGTTCTTCTCATATATATGATTATTGTGAGATTAATGCTGACTGCTCACCAGTATTATCCTCTGAGTTATTTTCTGTATTGTCCTCCGAACTGTCTTCTGGTTTTTCCCCTGTATCAGATTCCGCGTCAGCGTCTGTGTTATCGTCGGCATTCGCTTCT
Organism: uncultured Coprococcus sp.; assembly: GCA_902461735.1. Classification (GTDB taxonomy): domain Bacteria; phylum Bacillota; class Clostridia; order Lachnospirales; family Lachnospiraceae; genus Coprococcus. The sequence goes on along the minus strand of CABPYV010000002.1, from coordinate 85,753 downwards.
GTACTGTTATTGTTCTCTGACGCATCTGAGGTCTTAGAATCGTCCTTCTTACTATTATTTTCTTTCTTCGACGGCAGCTTGCCGACCTTGTACACCTCGTCCCTGACCGAATATACACTTACTGCCTCCGGATCATCCGATATCACATTCCCATCACCGTCATAAACCTTTCTATAAGATTGAATAGTAAGGCCTTCTATACCTACCGTATCAAGTACCTGCTCATCCTTTCCGAGGCTCTTATCCAGCTCATATTTTGTCTCATATGGCTCTGTCTCCAGTGTCTCTGTATACAACTCTACACTGAACGGTTCTGTGACTGTTCCCCATATCGTACAAGAAGTTGAATACCCATCATATGTGGTAGTTATCTTTATCGGGTACTCTGTATCATTGGTAAATACAAAATCACAGCCTCCCCAGGCGACTGTTGCGTCAAGGCCTGCCGGGACATATGATGCCGGGTAAGGATGGCAATGCCTTTCATCTATCTCCAGATTTGCATATAGGCATGCCATATACATAGTGGATGATACCTGACATATTCCACCGCCCATATCAAGCACCGATTCCCCATTCGCATATGATGGGCCAGGCAGGAAACCTCGTTCTTCTGTAAGCTCTCCGACTCCCAGATTATACGAAAACGATTCCCCGGGCATGAGTATCGTTCCATCACAATACTGCGCCGCCATCTTTACATTTGTCTTTCTGTTATCAGACCCCTCCACCTCTGTAGAATAACTGCTTATCTGATCTCTGAACAAGAGCTCTTCATACTCCTTTGTGGTCATATCCGCGCTGGACAGGGCAAGCGGAATCTCCACCTTATCCCCATTCTTCGCAGAGGCCAGAGCCTTCTTTGCCGCATCCAAGTCAAAATCCACTCCATCCTTCGCCTCCACCAGCTTATATCCATTTTCCGGATCCAGCGTCGGATTCTGGGGTTCACAGTGAAGCTTGTCATATAGTGCATCTATGTCCACATCAGCCTGCACCTCCGGACACTTTATCACTGTGTCATAATCACCCTTTTCGACATTCTTTTTTATGTTTGAAGACAGCTTATCCTCGTCCACAACATAACTGCCCTTTCCCTTAACCAGTATCAGCTTATCATTATCTACCACATAGCCATCCTCTTTGCTGAGATCCACGTTCATCAGTTCACTGCTCTCAATTGCTGACTTCAGCGCACTTATGTCTTTTATCTCAGGATACAGATCATATGATGTTCCACCGATCTTGGATTCCAGGAATCCATATCCTCTTCTCCAGAAACTGTGAGTTCTGTCCTGTATGGCTTTGACAGAGTCAAATGATCTTTTGCCTAGAGCCGTTGATACATCCAGTGTATAATTCTCACCGTTAAGTTCAACCCTGACGCTGGCTTTGCTGTATTTCTTATCGTAATCAGCATCTATAAGCTTTGAAGCTTCCTCTGTCTTCATATTTCCAACATTTATGCCATTTATGCACGTCTTATCATACAGCTTTCTATTGCCTATCATCAGACATATAAATGCATAAAATACTATCACAAAAACTCCGGTAAGTACCCAGCTGATCATCCTGTACTGTCTCTGAAGTCTTCTTTTTCTTTCTCTGCGCCGCTGTAACTCTGCCATCTGTCTGCGTGTGAGTTTTCTTTTTCCACCGGGTCTGTTCTCTATATTGGATTTGTGTCCTGTTGCAGATTTCATGCGTTCGCCGGCAGCATACCTTTCTCTTTTGTCCTCCATATACTCACCCTCAACTTTGTCTATTTACCATGCATCTTGTAAAACATATATTCCCTTGCCAGCTCCGAATAGAGTTTCTCAAGTGTCCACGTCTTATTTGTATCTGTGATCACTGATTTGAGCGCTATTGGCTCGGCTCCTGATCTTTTATACCGTTCCAGAAATATATCCAGCTCTTTGCTGCTTATACCGGCAAATATTGCCATCTCCATGTTAAGTTTTCTGCTTTCTTCGCACTCTGACATGTTCTGAACGTCAGGATTCTCCAGAATATCCGCAACCCTCACAGCACATTTGTCATTTCGCAGGACTCCATGCCAAGCGCCAAGAGCCTTGCAAATATCACTCACGACAGCGGCTTTGTCCTCCGCCAGATTCATTGTAAATATCTTTTTCATACAGCTCATTATCCTCATAAATTCTTCTTTTGCATATACATCATTATGTTGTTTTTTTTATCAAAGTCAACATCTCTTTAGTAAAAAGATTATTTTTTAATTTTTTAGTTTTCTCCGGTCACCATATCGATACTATCCAGTATATTATCCCAAGAAGCCAGCTTGTAAAGATCCCATACAATATAACTGGACCTGCTATCGTAAACGCTTTTACGCCTTTACCAAACACTTCCCCCTCTGTCTGAAATTCCACTATAGGAGCACATACACCATTTGCAAATCCCGTTATCGGTACCAGCGCACCGGCTCCGCCGTATTTTGCTATCTTCTTGTATAGATTTAGACTTGTAAGTATCGCACTGGCAAGCACCAATATTAAAGATACATAAGCATACGCCTCATCTTCTTTCACATCAAGCTTTGTCATAATGTTAAATATGATCTGCCCTATAGTACATATGATTCCCCCGACAAGAAACGCCCACAGACAGTTCCTTGGGACGCTGGATGTCGGCGTCACATTCTCCACATACTCATTATAATCTGTTTCTTTTGGCTCATATTTCATAACACGTTATCCCCTTTCACATACTCTTATATAGTTTTTAATATTTGTATTCTTACGCATTCTATTCTTGTATATTCTATTTTGCGTATCCCAATTCTGCAATTTCTACATTCCGGTTGCTACACTTATCAGGGAGCCAATCAATTTTCCGGCTGCCAATGCATATATTACATATGGCATATTTCTCCTGACATTAAAACGCCTCGACGCAATAGGTATTACATTAAGCACCTCCGTAAGCGCCCCTGCCAGGCATCCGACAAATATACCACCAAACAAGCACACGATCGAGTACCCAAACCATGTGATCCGCACCGGAATATGAAATAAATATATTACATTTGAGATGGCAGCACCGAATGCCAGAAGGCTCTCTATCAACATATAATGTCTCGCACCCTTCACCTTCTCAAGGAGCTTAGGAAATATTCCTATAAGGGATATAAATGCGAAATATCCACCTGATATGGCAATTCCACTGGCGAAGCAGGCAAATGCCAGCAATACATACCTAATCAGCATCTCTGCACTCCTTCTTTCTCTCTGAATCCGTTATGACTGTCTGGTTAACCTCCTGCTCATACTGACGCATCTGAACCTGCAGCGGCGTTGGGTCATCTGAGAATTTCTTCTTAATGCCATGATTAAAAAAGATTATAATCCCTATAAAAAGCCCCAGTGAATATGCGATGCCTGCGACCGGATACGCCTCCCTTGCCTTTCCGACAAATATGTTCTCCATCACATCAAGCTGTCCCACCATATTGACGTCAGAGTTATATGACATGATCGAAAATCCGGCACCAAAGAATGCTATCAGACATATCATGAGGAATTTCAAAAATTGCTTAACATTGTCACTTGTATCATAAGTCCTGTAGTATACAACCACATCTGCAGCTCCCAGAGTATCCACCTGTGCCTCAGGATAATTCTTCTGGATCAGCTCTATTATATACATCACACTGATCACCTTTTGTTCCTTGGTACCGGTGAAGCTAAAAAGCTCTGTTTTTTCAATACCATATTTCATATCCGGATTATTGCTCACCACCGTAGCTACATCCTTTATTCTAACCTTTTTGTTGTCAACCAGACAGCTTTCAGAAAGCTTTATATAAACATGATCAGCCATACACATTAACTCCTGTTCCTCTTTCTTTAAGAAATAGTCTGTCCATGTGTATGGCTTATATTAACCCAATATTTTCCATTTTTAAGTTTTATGTTTTATGTTAACTTGTTTAGATTATCCAGTATTTTTCTCTCAAGTCTGCTGACCTGCACCTGGCTTATCCCCATAATACGCCCAGTCTCTGCCTGTGTTTTCTCTGCAAAGTACCTCAAAGTTATCAGTCTCTTCTCTTTTTCAGACAACGTGTCTAAAAGTTGTCCCACGTATAATTTTTCAATAACACATTCTTCTTCCCGCCGGTTATACTGCACCTCTGTCATGTCATCTATATTTGACACTTCAACCGAAGATTCCATAGCCATAACCAGCTCACTCTCTGTGCTGCCTATCGCTTCGCAAATCTCATCAATGGCAGGCTCCCTCCCATGTGCCCTCTGAAATTCCCGGCAGAATATTTCAGCCTTGTAGTGGATCGTCTTCAGGCTTCTGCTAACCTTTACCAGTCCATCATCCCTTAAAAACCTGCGGATCTCTCCCTGTATAAGTGGAACTGAATATGTGGAAAATTTCACATCATATCCCATGTCAAATCTGTCCACCGCCTTTATAAGACCTATCAGTCCAATCTGAATCAAATCCTCCAGTTCCTGTCCTCTTCCGATATATCTCTTGGCAATACAAACCACAAGGCCCATATTCTCTGTTATCAGTCTGGTGCGCGCTGTATCGTCTCCCTCTTTGGCAAGCCTGAGCAACTGAAGATTGTCTGCCATCAATACATCTCCTGACTGTTCCCTATCACCTTTTTCATTTTGACAACGGTTCCCTCACCCACAGATGAATCGACTTCCAGACCATCCATGAATGCTTCCATGAATGAAAATCCCATTCCTGATCGACTTCCATCAGTAACTGTCGTATACATAGGTTCCATGGCCTTGTCTACATTTTCTATTCCACACCCACTGTCCTTTACTGTTATGTATATTGTCCTGTCCTCTATATATGTTTCAAGCACTATGTCCCCCTCGCCCAATCTGTACCCATGTATTATGGAATTGGTAACCGCCTCAGACACAGCAGTTTTTACATCCTCAACCTCACATAATGTGGGATTCAATCTTGTCATCATCGCTGCAACAACAACTCTGGCAACTGATTCGTTCCTGGCATCGCAGCCAAATTTCACAATTAGTCTGTTCTTATCCATATCTCTACTCTCCTCTTTTTAAACATCTGTACTCTTTTTCACAGATTTATTGATGTACCTGCCACTGTACATGCGAGCCATCTCCCACACATTCGTCAAGTTTTACTGCTATTCTGTATATCCCTGACATAAGCAGTATTTTATCTATCCTCTCATTTACATTTATCACTCCCACACCTCCTCTTCTTGAATATACTTGTCTGAACCGTCTTGTTATAATCCCTATACCTGAACTGTCCATAAACGTTGTATCTCTAAAATCAAATACAACGTGTTTTATTTCGGAATCCTCACATACAGATTCTGTCGCATCTATTATCTTACCCGCGGCATAATCATCAACCTCCGACGGCATATACACTATCACAGTGTCCCCAAACTGCTCATAAATATTCATTCATACGCCTCCTATAGCCAAAAAAATACAAAAGAATCTGAAACTTATATAGTTCCATCTTCTTTTGTATCCTTTAATAGATAATATAAATTATGATTTTTATCAAATATAATATAAATATTTTTTAATTTGCTGTATCCGCACCATCCTCCACAGAATCTCCATTATCTGCAGGTACATCTGTACTATTATCAGTATCTGTGCTATTGTCTGTGTCTGCGCTAGTGTCTGTGTCTGTGCTATTGTCATCGTCTGTGCTATTATCAGCATCTGTGCTACTGTCAGTGTCTGTAGTGTTATCAGCACCTATATCTGTGCCATCCCCACTGTAATCTGTACCATCGTCGCCAGTGCCAGCCCCGGTATAATCTGTGGTGTCTACTCCTGTCGTATCTGCAGTTCCATCATATGATGTGTCTGCAGTCGTGCCATCACCAGTCATATCTGTTCCTGTATCACCGGTTCCATCAGCATTCGCAGCTGTCGTCCCATCTGCGGAAAGATCTGAAGCGGTACCGGTATTTCCTTTACTCTGTGCAGCCTTATTTTTCCCAGCCTGTATAGCATCAGCATCAGCATGTTCACATGCGTATGTGTAATACACTGAATTAGGACAATTCTCCACCAGCTGATTAAATACCAGCGTTGCGTTGTTCTCATCAGACAGCTTGAGATAACACATGCCTTTGAAATAAAGTGCCACATCACTGTTAGGAGTATCCTGGAGCACTTTATTTAAATCGTCCAGTGCAGCCTCATATGACATCTCCTCATACTTCGATATCGCTGACTGTACTCTGGTCTTATTGTCATCCGACAGCACCTGGGAAGCATAATCTCCGTATTTGTCTATCTGGCTCTTAAGCGACTTGGCCTCTGTCTCCGAGTTCTGCAGCTGATTGGTAAGTGTGTCAACCTGAGACTGCAGCTCAGATATCGACACGTTCTTATCAGCTATTTCGCGGCTGAACGTGATCTGAAGATCTCGCTGTGAGCTGTCGGCGGCTTTGTCCCTATTCGGAATGATAAGCGTCCACATGGCAGCAAGTCCCAGTACCACCCCCGCTATAATATATGCAATTGAATATTTGTAAAAATTTATATCCTTGTATCTTCCAACAGGCACCGGATCTCCATCAAAATCCACCTCGCTGTTTCCGGCTATCAGCTTCTTCTGATCATCCATAAAGAGCGAATCCACATCATATTCTTCCTGAGGATAATCACGGAAGTTCATTATCTCTTCATCCGTATGCCCCAGCTCATTGAAGTATCTCACTGCCACAGGGTTGGTTCTGTCTATCCTGATAACCCTCTTGAGAGCCTTCCTTGCCTTCTCGTTCCTTCCCTCGTCAATAAAAAGAAGTGCGAGAAGCAGATATCCCTGTATAAATCTTGAATTATCTGAGAGCACCTTTCTGAGCTGTATAAATGCCAGATCCTTGCTGCCCTGCTTTGCGTACACAAGTGCCTGATTGTACTTTCTTGTAACATTGTTGACAGCCTCAAGTCTATGTGGGTTGGACTTTATCTCTTTTATATATCTCTTCGCAACATTTTTTCCATCAAAATAATTAACACTCACAACCCAGTGGCTGAGTGCCTGAACAATCTCGCCAGTCTCATAATATACCAGTCCGAGAAGGTTCCTGGCATCTATGTTCATCTTGTCATACTTCAGAGCCAGCTTTAAAGCCTCCTCTGCCCCTGTCATATCTCTCACCCTGGCCTTATCAAGTCCGATGTTATAATAATATTTGGACGAATTGAGTGCCTTATTCACGTAATCTATCTTAAGACCGCATCTGGTACAATAGCCCGTTACTGCTATAGTGCCTCCGCAGTGCTTACAGTTGAGTACATCTGCCATAACTTAATCTCCTGATCATTCTGTAATATCTGTCTTTCAGCATCATTCCCTGCCTACTTTTCGGACTCTTTTGCCACCCTCATCATCTCCTGCATAATGTCCATTATATCTTTAAGATCATTGTTATATATAGCATCCTCTGCCTGATCAAGTTCCAGCGCAGGCTTAAATCTCTTTATCTCTTCATCAAAATTGATCATGTTTCTTCCTCCATCTCTTGACACCTCCGACCAGATACAGTGAGCCTACACAATATATATCTGTTTCAGAAAACTCATCAGTCTGAACTGCGTCTGCCTGTGATTCTTTGTGTAATTCTTTTTCCACTTCTGATCTCTGTGCAACAGCCATATCCATGGCCTCATCTATTGCATCGCTGACTATGACAGGGACTTCTGTATTCTCAGAGAAGATCTGTGCCAGCTTTCCTGAATCTGCCCTTCTGCTGCTGTCAACGCTGGTGACTATTATCCTGTCCCACTTCAGATGCTTTGCCAGCATACCTATCATCGGACCATACTCTTTATCCTTAACTGCCGCAAACACCAATATCTTATGATCATCTGCATGCAGAGCATTCATGGTATCTATATATGCCCTTATAGCCTCTACGTTATGCGCCCCATCCACATATATATGTGGTGCGATCTCTTCCATGCGTCCTTCCCAGTAAAACTTCAACAGTGACTCACGGATTCCGCGCTCTATATCCTCATCAGATACATTGAGCTTCTTCATAAGCATATAAAATGCCATCACAGCAAGACTCAGATTCTCCACCTGATAGAGCGATGTCTTCTGTATCACCAAATTGCAATAACTATAATACCGACTATGCAATGAAAAATCAATGGTTTTGTCTCCCAAATGATTTATTATATAGTCTGCTTTTTCGACTGGAACAACCTGTGATTTATGCGCTTTGGCAGTATCTTCTATAACCTGAGCTGCAGCTTCATCCCGCCTGAAATATATGATTGGAACTCCAGATTTGATTATACCGGCTTTCTCTGCGGCTATCTTCTCTATGGTATCGCCAAGATATTCCATATGATCCATCCCAACAGAGGTTATGATCGTAAGCTCCGGCAAGAGTACATTGGTTGCGTCCAACCGGCCTCCCATTCCCGTCTCATACACCACATAGTCACAGTTCTTCTCTCTAAAATATACTGCTGCCATGGCAAACATCACCTCAAAAAAGGATGGATGCTGCGTGAACTGCTCCCTTACAGTCTCAAATGCCCACACAAAATCATCATCTGATATATTTTCCCCATCTATCTGTATTCTCTCATTTATACTTACCAGATGGGGTGAGATAAACAGTCCTACCCTATATCCCATGTCTGTAAGCATCTGCGCCAGAGCCTTGCATGTAGAGCCCTTTCCGTTGGTTCCAGCCACATGAACAGCCGGTATTGCTTTTTCAGGGTTCCCTAAACGACACAAAAGACTGGAAAGGTTCTCCTTGCCAATCTTCTGCGCAAAAAGCGGAATACCCAATATATAATCCACGGTCTCTCTGTAATCCGCCACAATAATTCTCCTATCTGTTGTCTACTTTCTCAGGATAGAGGTCATGGTTTGCCAGACGGTTCCAGGCCACCTCCTCCCACTTTGTTCCGGGTCTTCCATAGTTACAATACGGATCTATGGATATTCCTCCTCTCGGAGTGAACTTGCCCCATACCTCGATATACTTCGGATCCATGAGCTTTATGAGATCCTTCATGATGATGTTCATGCAGTCCTCATGGAAATCACCATGATTTCTGAAACTGAACAGATACAGCTTGAGCGACTTGCTCTCAACCATCTTCTTTCCCGGAACATACGATATGTACACCGTTGCAAAATCCGGCTGACCTGTGATCGGACAGAGACTTGTGAACTCCGGGCAGTTAAACTTTACAAAATAGTCATTGTCCGGATGCTTGTTGTCGAATGTCTGAAGCATCTCCGGTGCATAGTCCATGCTGTACTTCACATCTTTATTTCCAAGGAGAGTCACACCCTCCATCTCTTCTTTACTTCTTCCCATTTCAATCTCCTGTATTTATGTTATGCTGCTCGATTCCAGTTTTATGCCTGTTCGGTTCAAGATCCAGGCATGCTCAATCCCTGTTCTATGCCTGTTCCTGCAGTGCTTCCTCAACTGACTTCTTCAGAAGCTTTATGGCCTCATCACAGTGCTCCTTTGTAACGATAAGAGGAGGCGCCATTCTTATGATACTATCCCTTACCGCCGTTATGAGAAGCTTGTTCTCAACTGCTCTGTGCTTCACTTCAAATGCTATAGGTTTCTCAAACTCAACTCCTATCAGAAGTCCAAGTCCCCTTATCTCCTTTACACATGGAAGTGACTTAAGCTGCTCCATGAAGTAAGCTCCGACTTCCTTTGCATTCTCATAGAGTTTGTTGTCAAGTATCTCATCTATCTCTGCAAGTGCAGCCGCACAACAGACCGGATTGGCTGCATATGTTGATCCATGAGCACCAGGGGTAAATGCCTTTGCTATCTCTGCGCTTGTACACATAGCACCTATAGGCATGCCGCCTCCGATGGCCTTTGCCATGGATACCATATCAGGCTTAACACCGTATGTCATATATGCCATGATCTCTCCGGTTCTTCCCCATCCGGTCTGAACCTCGTCAAACATAAGAAGTATCTTCTTCTCATCACAGAACTCTCGGAGTCCCTTCAGGAATTCCGGATCTGCCGGATATACTCCGCCCTCTCCCTGCACAGGCTCCACCATGATTCCTATGGTGTTCTCATCGCACTTACTCTTGAAATCTTCAAGGTTATTATATTCTGCATATGTAAATCCAGGAAGCATCGGTGCAAATCCCTTATGACATGCAGAATCCGGCTGTCCTGTTGCCGACAGTGCACCGTATGTTCTTCCATGAAAGCTGTTCTTTGCAGTAACGATCTTATAATGCTCAGGTCCGTAGTTATCTACTCCATACTTTCTCGCCATCTTGATCATGGCCTCATTTGCCTCTGTTCCTGAGTTCTGGAAGACTATCTTCTCCATTCCGATCGTATCACATACCTTCTTAGCTAAGAGTATCATCGGAAGTGTATACGCATAGTTTGATGCATGTATAACATTCGCTGCCTGATCTGCTATCGCCTTTGCGACCTTTTTGTTGGCATTTCCCGCACTGCTGACCGCTATTCCGGCAAAGAAATCAAGATATCTGTCGCCGTTCTCAGCATACACATACATGCCATCGCCCTTTTCCTCTATAAAATCCCATCTTCTTGACTGTTCAGCCAGATATGTATCTACTATCTCCAAGAGTTCTTCTTTTGTATAACCTGATTCGCTAACCTTCATCATTCTCTCCTTTGATGTTTGTCCTAGTTTCGCAATTACCTAAACTAACGTATGGCTTTATTATTTTTGTATATGTTCCGCATACATTATATACACAAAGTCCGCCACTGGCAAGCATTCATAAAATATAAAAGATAATTGCTCTAAAATATGCTAAAGGACTGTGCTTTGAGAAACTCCTTGAAACACAGTCCTTTTATATTTATACATTTTTCTGCATTATCTTGCAAACTGGGAATTGTACAGATTCGTATAGAAACCGCCCTTTGCAAGCAGCGTCTCATGATTTCCCTGTTCGATGATATGTCCGTCCTTCATAACAAGGATGACATCCGACTCTTTGATGGTTGACAGTCTGTGTGCAACCACAAAGCTTGTCCTTCCCTTCATCATCTTGGCAAATGCCCTCTGTATCCTGATCTCAGTTCTTGTATCTATGGATGATGTCGCCTCATCCAGTATGAGCATAGGAGGAAGATCCAGCATGACTCTGGTTATACAGAGAAGCTGCTTCTGTCCCTGTGACAGATTGCCACCGTCCTCGGTTATAAATGTGTTATAGCCGTCAGGAAGCCTCTTTATGAAGCTGTGTGCATGTGACTGCTTTGCAGCTTCGATGATCTCCTCATCGGTTGCATCCGGTCTTCCATATGCTATATTATCTCTGATTGTACCGCTCTTAAGCCATGTCTCCTGAAGAACCATTCCGTAATTACCGCGGAGACTTTTTCTTGTAACTTCTCTTATATCGTATCCATCCACTGATATGCATCCGGCATCCACATCATAAAATCTCATGAGCAGATTGATGACAGTACTCTTGCCACATCCGGTAGGTCCCACTATCGCTATCCTCTGTCCATCATTCACATTCAGATTGAGGTTTTTTATAAGTTCCACATCTTTGTTATATGAGAAGTCAACATTCTCAAGATTGACCTCACCATGTACATCTGTGAGCTCGTGTGCATCGGCAGGCTCTGCCATCTCTGCATCCTCATCTATCAGTTCAAATACTCTGGCTGCTGATGCCAGCGCATTCTGAAGCTCCGTTACGACACCTGATATCTCGTTGAATGGCTTTGTGTACTGGTTCGCATAGCTCAGGAAGCTTGTGAGCTGTCCGACTGATATAAAGCCCTTTATCGCCGTTATGGCGCCTATGATTCCAACACCTGTATAAACAAGGCTGTTTACAAACCTTGTGCTCGGATTTGTTATGGACGAGAAGAAAGTTGCCTGAAGCCCTGCAACGCCCAGTCTTCCATTGATCTCCTGGAACCTGTCACAAGTCTCATCCTCCATGGAAAATGCCGTAACCACCTTCTGGTTCTCTACCATCTCATTTACAAGTGATGTGAGTTCTCCCTTTATCTCAGCCTGCTTTTTGAACATGCTGTATGTTCTTTTAGCTATAAACGAGGCAACAAACAGCGAAACCGGTGTGATACACACAACGACCAGAGCTATGATCCAGTTGATCGAAACCATGAAACATAGTGTTCCAACTATCGTCATGACTCCCGTAAAGAGCTGTGTAAATCCCATCAAAAGTCCATCTGAGAACTGATCCACATCGGCTATTATCCTGCTGACTATATCTCCATGTGTGTGTGAATCCACATACGACAAAGGCAGATTGCCCAGTTTCTCATAAGCCTTTGTCCTGACATCATTTACAACCTTATATGTTATTCTGTTATTGAGGACATTCATGATCCACTGTGCCACCGCTGTTATCGCAACGACAACGGCAAGCTTTACAAGCATCACCTTCAGTCCGTCAAAATCTACATTCCCAGGTCCTACAACCTTATCAACTGCATGACCCATGATGATCGGCGCATACAGAGTGAGCACAACCGATATGGCTGCACATATGAGTGACAGTACCACGAGGAATCTGTACCTCTTGATATACTTCAGTATTCTGAGTATCGTCTTTCTATTTATTGATTTCTTACCTTTATCTTTACTCATGAGCCAGTTCCTCCTCCGAAAGCTGTGACTGACATATCTCTCTGTATACCTCACAGTTAGAAAGCAGCTGTCTATGAGTTCCTATTCCGGCTATCTGACCATCGTCCATGACTATGATCTTATCCGAATTCATGATAGTTGACGCTCGCTGTGATACGAGGAATACTGTCATGCCCTTTGTCTTTTCCCTGATTGCTTTTCTGAGTGCTGCGTCCGTTGCAAAGTCAAGTGCCGATGCACTGTCATCAAGTATCAATATCTCCGGTTTCCTCACAACAGCTCTCGCTATTGTAAGCCTCTGTTTCTGGCCTCCTGACAGGTTCTTTCCTCCCTGAGTGATCTTAAAGTTTATTCCACTTTCCTTGCCATCCACAAATTCCTTCGCCTGGGCTATCTCAAGAGCCTCGTCTATCTCAGCATCAGTTGCATCCTGCTTGCCCCATCTGATATTTTCAGCTATGGTTCCGGCAAACAGCACAGACTTCTGCGGAACCACTCCAACCTTATGTCTGAGTTCGTCCAGCGGATAATCCTTTACATCCACTCCATCTATACTTACGCTTCCCTGGCCGGCATCGTAGAATCTCGGGATCATGTTTACGAGTGAACTTTTTCCTGAACCGGTACCACCTATGATTCCCACAGTCTGTCCTGGTGCAACGTCAAATGTTATATCAGACAGAGAATCAGCTCCGGCTCCGGCATATCTGAGGCTGGCGCCCCTAAAGCTCACCTTTACAGAATTCATTCCAGAATTCATTACAGAATTTTCGTGAGCCCCATCGGTTTTTCCCGATCCGTCTGTTATTGACGGCTGCTGATCCATGACTGCATTTATTCTCTTGGCACAGGCAACTGCCTTAGTGATCGTTACGATAAGATTGGCAAGCTTGATAAGCTCGACAAGTATCTGTGACATATAGTTGACAAGGGCAACAACCTTACCCTGTGTAAGTATACCTGCTTCAGTCTGCCCAGCTGCGATCCATATAATGGCCGCCGTTGAAAGATTGATTATGACGTATGTCACCGGATTCATAAATGCCGATATACGACCTGCGAGAAGCTGAAACTTCATCAGGTCGTCTGTTGATCTGTCAAATTCAGCAAATTCTTTATCCTGTCTGTTAAAAGCTCTGATAACTCTCGCGCCCTCAAGTCCCTCACGGGTGAGCAGCGTAACCCTGTCCAGCCTGCTCTGAACCTTCTTGAAAAGCGGTATGCTGAGTACCATAACTCCGAACACCACTATTGAAAGTGCTGGTATCGTAACCACAAATGTCATTGCTGACTTCACATCGATCGTGAATGACATGATCATTGCGCCAAACACTATGAACGGTGAACGGAGGAACAGTCTGAGAACCATATTGACTCCCGTCTGCACCTGATTGGTATCACTGGTCATTCGGGTGAGCAATGTCGATGTTCCTATGCTGTCGATTTCTGTATATGAAAGTGACGTAATATGTCTGAACAGATCATTTCTAAGTGCCGTTCCAAATCCGGTTGCCGCTTTAGCTGAAAAATACTGGGCCGTTATAGAGCACACCAGCCCAATTATTCCGAGAAGTATCATAATAAGACACATTCGGGTGACATATCCAATATCTCCGCCTGCTATACCAACATCTATGACATTTGCCATGACAATGGGAATCAGCAATTCAAACGCAGCCTCCAGCATCTTAAAAAGCGGTGCAAGTATGGACTCTTTCTTATAGTCCCTAAGATATCTAAGTATTCCCTTCATCTCTTCTCCTATCAATATCTGTTTCTACAAATGGCAGCCAGGTATTTATACTCCGTCATATGTCTGTATTCAAATAGAACTTCCACATATTATGTATAATGTGGAAGTCCTAAATTCAGGTTCAATGACCATTGTCACATAACGGCTATTATCACTTAACTAACTGCCATTCAATGTTGTTTTCTGATATTACTCCTCATCCTCGTCCGGAAGATTTGCGTTGTGATATACAGCCTGTACGTCATCATCCTCCTCAAGCATATCGATGATTCTTGTAAATTTCTTTACAACCTCAGGATCTGTTATGTCTACGTAATTCTGTGGGATCATCGTAAGCTCGGCCTCAGCCATCTTGATACCCTCTTTCTCAAGGCTCTCTCTTACCTGTGAGAAATCCTCTGGTGCTGTGATTATCTCGTAGCTGTCGTCCTCGTCTGAGAAGTCTTCAGCACCTGCATCGAGTGCCATCATCATTATGTCATCTGCATCCATGTCACAGTCTTCCTTTGCAATGATGATCTGTCCCTTATGATCAAACATATATGACACGCAGCCTGTTGTTCCTACATTGCCGCCGCCCTTTGTGAAACAATTACGCACATTCGCTGCTGTTCTATTCTTGTTGTCTGTAAGAGTATCTACTATGATGGCGGTACCGTTTGGACCGTAGCCTTCATATGTATTCACTACATAATTAACTGAGTTTGCATCTCCGGCCGCTCTCTCGATACCACGCTTAATCGTATCGTTAGGCATGTTGTTAGCCTTTGCCTTTGCGATTACATCACGAAGCTTACTGTTGTTCTCAGGATTTGCTCCGCCTTCCTTAACTGCAACCACGATCTCCTTACCTATTATCGTGAAAATCTTTCCCTTTGCTGCATCATTCTTTTCCTTCTTGTGTTTGATGTTTGCAAATTTTGAATGTCCTGACATCTTTAATTCTCCTTATCCTCTTAATTACTAATTTTGTATATTAACACTATTACTGTATTTTTTCAACCTTTGTGATCTTTACTTCGTTTATCATGTTGTTATTCACAGATAATGAAGTGAATTTGTAGTTCTTATACACGATCTCAATCTCTTCATCAGCATACGGAAGCCTTCCCAGCTCATAGAGAAGAAAGCCGTTGAGCGTCTGAAAATCCTCATCCGGAAACTCTATTCCGAGCACATCACTAACCTCATCCAGTTCAGCCTTGCCACTGACTATGTACACATCCCCACGCTTCTTGATATCGTCACTGGCATCGTCATACTCATCCAGTATATTGCCAACGATCTCCTCAAGAATATCCTCCATGGTAACTATACCTTCTGTCTGACCATACTCATCCACCACTATAACCATATGTATCTTGGCTGTCTGCATTCTGCGGAACAGCTTTGCTATATTGTATGTTGGATGGACAAATGTAGCTTCCGCCATAATCTCTGCCAGCTTTTTCTTCTTATCTTTCAGATACGCCTTGACAAAATCTTTGAAATATATTATTCCTACCACATTGTCAAGATCTCCATCTATGACCGGATATCTGGAATAATTATTCTCCAGCATGATCTCCATAACTTCATCAAGCTCCGAATTCTTGTCTATAGCCATGACATTAAGCCTTGCAGTCATGACATCCCGGCTCTCCTTGTCGGTGAATTCAAATATATTCGTAATAAACTGAGCCTCTGAGTCCTCTATAAGGCCCTGCTCATTTCCCTCATTCACCATGGATATGATTTCTTTTTCTACCTGTTCCTCTTCCGACTTTTTGTTGAAAATCTTCATATTCTAGTTCTTATCACCTCATAAATTATTTGATTTTATTTTATTATTCAGCAGCCTTCAGCTCATTCCAGTTCCAGACTTATCTTCAGTGCCGCATCAACTTTTCTGAGCACCTCTGAATCCACATGACACACTTTTTCCTTGAGTCTCTGCTTATCTATAGTCCTTAGCTGCTCAAGCAATATGACTGAGTCCTTTGCTATATCGCATCTGGCTGAATCCAACATTATATGTGTTGGCAGCTTAGGTCGCTTCATCTTGCTCGTTATAGCCGCTATTATGACTGTTGAACTATGTCTGTTGCCCGCCTCGTTCTGAACCACTATCACAGGGCGTATCCCTCCCTGCTCCGATCCAACAACCGGTCTGAGATCTGCGTAATATATATCCCCTCTTCTTATAACCAAATTTATCACCCCATAAATACTTTATAAATGTGGCTTTATACATATTATGTATTCCACTCTAAAAAAAGTATTTCCAGTGTCATTATTGGTTATTCATCAATCCAACAGATAATTCACCTCTCCAAGAACTTTGCCATCTCTTATGTACTCTCTCGGAACTCGTCTTGATATATTACATACAAGCTCATAATTAAAGCTGTTCGCCGGCTCTGCAACCTCTTCAACTGTGATAACCTTGTCTCCATCTCTGCCAATCAGTATGACATCATCTCTAACTTTTACATCATCTATATGACTCACATCGACCATGAACTGATCCATACACACTCTACCTATGATCGGCGCATATTGTCCATGTATTATGACTCGTCCTATGTTGGACTGCGCTCTCGGATATCCATCTGCATATCCGGCTGACACTGTGGCAACCCTGATATCATGGTCTGCTATGTATGACCATCCATATCCTATTCCGGTTCCAGCCTTTACATCCTTCACAAATATTACCTTTGATGTAAGGCTCATGGCTGGTCTCAGATCCACTATACTCTTGTCCACTTCTTCTGATGGATAAAGTCCATATGTTACGATTCCAGATCTCACCATATCAAAGTCAGAATTATCCATCTCCATGATACCTGCGCTATTCGATATATGTCTAACAGGAATATGTATATGCTTATCCTCAATCTGTCTGTTGATCCATCTGAATTTGTCCAGCTGTCCTTTTGCCGCTGTCTTGTCAAGCTCATCAGCCTTAGCATAATGGGTAAACATTCCCTCTATCTCTATCCCTGGCATCCTGCTTATCTCTTCTATATGACTTACCCCGGCATCATCACATGAGAATCCTATTCTTCCCATGCCCGTATCAACCTTTATATGGATCTTAGCCTTTGCACCTTTACCAACGGCTGTCTCCGACAGTTTTCGTGCATCATCTACATCGTATATCGCCGGACGTACATCAAAGTCTATCAGAAGCTTATAGTCCTCAGGATCAGTATACCCCAGTATCAATATCGGTTTTTTAAAACCTGCATTTCTGAGTTCAATTGCCTCATCAATGAAGGCAACCGCAAAGAAATCTACCATATCATTGAGTGCATGTGCCACCTCCACTGCTCCGTGCCCATATGCATCCGCTTTAATAACCGCCAGCATCTTCTTATCCTTATCCACTAGAGACTTCATAGCCGCCACGTTATATCTTATATTGTCAAGATCTATTACTGCCTGTACCCTGTTATAATTTCTCATTTTCCACTCCTTTTATCACCATAGGTATGGATTCAACTATATCTCTGGCTATCATCCCATTTTTTCCCATGCGCTCAGCTGCAAGATCACCTGCCAGCCCATGAACATAGACTCCAAGCTTAGCTGCGTCATACGGAGTAAGTCCCGTAGCGATAAAACCTGCTATCACTCCGGTGAGCACATCTCCAGCTCCAGCCGTCGACATACCATTGTTTCCTGAGGTATTGATATAGATGTCTCTGTCTCCGTTGCTCACACAGGTTTTTGAATCTTTGAGCACATCTATAACATTATACTCCATAGCAAAGTCTTTGCACACCTTTAAAATATTCTTTTTTATCTCTGGAATAGATATTCCTGTCAATCTGGACATCTCACCGATATGTGGAGTGACAACAACTTCAGATCTGTGGCCTCGCAAAATATCCATATCACCCGATAATATATTTAATGCATCTGCATCCACTACAAGAGGCTGCTCTGACTCACATATAATATAGCGGATTATGCTCTGTGCCAGATGCGACGTTCCAAGGCCCGGTCCGACAACTATTACATCAGCCCATGCCACAGCATCCTCTGCACACCTGAGCGCTTCTTTCTCGTCTTCATATGTCATAAGTACAGCCTCAGGCACTTTTGTCCCTATGACCGTTCTATTATTATCGTGGGTATATACTTTCACAAGTCCTGCCCCTGTACGATATACCGCTTCCGCTGAAAAAGCCGCTGCCCCCGACATATTCTCACTTCCAGCGACAACCGCAACTTTACCGTAAGTGCCCTTATTGGAATTATCTGTCCTGCCTGGAATGCGCATCAGATCAGATCTATCATATGTATACGCTTCAGGAGCCACATCTATAATCTGCTCACTTGCAAATCTTATATCTCTCACCACTACTTCGCCAGCCACATCACACCCCGGATGTAATACAAGACCTCTCTTATTCAATCCCAATGTCACTGTAACATCAGCCTTAAATGCCGTTTCCAATATCTGTCCCGTTGTTGCATCCACCCCAGATGGAAGATCTATAGCAACCTTAAGGCCAGAAAGCACATTCATCTGTTCTATCACATCTGCCCAGATTCCAGCTACTTCTCTTTTGAGACCGACTCCAAATATTCCATCAACCACTAAATCATAGCCGCTTCCTGATATCTTATCCGTGATCTCCAGTCCCATTCTGTTCACAATATCTAGTTGAAACGAAAAGTTGTCAGTGACTCTTGACAAGCCATCTATATAGCATATCTCCACACTATCTCCCTGCTGTGCCAAAAGTCTTGCCAGTGCCAGGCCATCGCCCCCATTGTTACCGCCTTCCACAACAATCAGGCATCTCAGGCAGTTGGGTAATATGATGCCCTTTCTTTTATTAATCTCATGCAGGGCTTCTATAGCAGCGCCCTCCATAAGCAGAATCCCCGGAATTCCTTTGTCTTCTATAGTGCGTCTGTCTATCTCCTGCATCTCATCTCTATCTGGAAGATAAATCATATCTCAATATCTCCTTCTTCTACACTTTTTGCATCGATATCAGATAAAGGTCATCTGATAAAGGCTCTTTATGTAATAAAACGGATAATTTCTAACGAAATTACCCGTTTTTATATAAGACCTAAATAAAACCTAAATGATAACTTACCAATTATCTCTTCTTAAGAAAATCTGGAATCTTTATACTCTCTGTCTTTGGTCTTGAAACATGAACCGGCTCGACTGGTGTAGATGTAACCGGACTGCTCTGCTGTGTTGTAGTCGCTGCTGTGTACGCTGGCTTTGATACCGGCTCTGCTGCTGGTGTATTATTCAAAAATGATGGTCTGCTTGCAGGTGTAGACTGAGTTGTTGTACCACCATGTGTATTTATACTCTGACCAGCATATGTAGCAGTTCTTGTCTCTGAGACTGGAGTTGTGGTAACTGATGGCTTTGGCGTAGTCATAGTACCCATAGATGATGTCATAGGAGATGCAGTTCCTGCATATCTTGATGTTACATCACTCTCTCCTGATCTCTCAAGACCTGTAGCAATAATAGTAATGCTGATGTCTTCACCCATATTATCGTTGTCAACAGTACCAAATATGATATTGACACCATCGCCCGCCTGCTCTGTAAGATATGTAACGGCATCATATGCCTCCACAATTCCGATGTTACCGGAGAAGTTGACGATAATATCTGTAGCACCTGATACAGTTGTCTCAAGAAGTGGTGAATCCATAGCCTCCTTGATGGCATCGACAGCCTTATTCTCTCCACTGGCTGAACCTATACCGATATGTGC
This sequence comes from uncultured Coprococcus sp., assembly GCA_902461735.1. Classification (GTDB taxonomy): domain Bacteria; phylum Bacillota; class Clostridia; order Lachnospirales; family Lachnospiraceae; genus Coprococcus. The sequence goes on along the minus strand of CABPYV010000002.1, from coordinate 65,600 downwards.
TATTCCCTTATCTCTCATGACCGTCTGAATATCAGCAAAATCAAGGTTGATAAGACCCGGCTTGTTGATAAGATCCGTTACGCCCTGAACACCCTGCTGCAGAACCTGATCTGCTTTTTTCAGCGCATCCGGTATGCTTGTTCTCTTATCACAAATCTGAAGGAGCTTGTCATTAGGGATAACGATAAGAGTATCAACGTTCTCCTTAAGCCTTGCAATTCCTTCCTGTGCATTTCTCATACGTGGCTTGCCCTCAAAACCAAAAGGCTTTGTAACAACACCTACTGTAAGGATGCCAAGGTTACGAGCCATCTCTGCAACTACAGGAGCTGCACCTGTACCTGTTCCGCCGCCCATACCACATGTTACAAATACCATGTTTGCATCCTTGATGATATCTACGATCTCTTCTCTATTCTCCTCTACCGCACTGGCTCCGATCTCCGGCTTTGCTCCAGCGCCAAGACCCTTAGTAAGTTTCTCACCAATCTGAATCTTTGTTGTAGCTCTACTAAGTGAAAGAGCCTGCTTATCTGTGTTGATCGCTATAAGCTCAACTCCCTCAACATTCTCATCAATCATTCTGTTTACAGCATTATTACCTGCACCGCCGACACCGATTACAAGAATTCTTGCAGGTGTTCTCTCGTCATTTGATTTTATTTCAAGCACGGTTGCATCCTCCTTAATATTATTCTCTATTATTTATCTCTTATTTCAAATATTGTACATAAAAGGGCATAATTACGCCACTTCATCGCATTAGTACCTATATAATACGATTTTTTATATCAATACGCAAGATTTTTTTATTTATTTTCTTTAAATATAACGTTTCCATCGGATGCACTGTAATTGGACATATCCAATGTGCCTTTCTTACCCTTTAATGTCGACAGGATACTCTCAAGATTCATAAATTTACTTTCAAGATTGTCTGCATTACCAATCTTTATCTTGATTCCATCTTTGTGAAGTATAAGATTCTGTTTACTGTCATATGTTATCTTATCTATCTGTATATCGTTTTTGAATATCAGCTGTGTCATGGTGAGGATTTCCTGGAAAAAGCTATCATCTCCAACCGACAGCTTCTTTCCCTGTTCAACGCTGTCACTTGTAAGTCCCTCTATGCACGGAACATCATCGAGCTTCTCATCTGATATCTCAAGAACTATTCCATCGCCGTCAAAATACGCATATTTATCTCCGTATTTTATGCATCCTGCCATAGCTTTCTCATATACAGTTATTGATACCGTGTTTCTGTTCACATATGACACATCTATCTTATCTATGAATGTCAGCTCTCCAGGCGGATTGATACGGTTATTGAGCAGGAAGAATAATGTATTGTTATATTTTTTGCTACCGGAAACTATATCCTCAAGCTGCTGATCCGTATAATGATCTGTGCCACTCACCTCTATCTTCTTCAGCTTGTAACAGCTGTTTACTATGGCAAACGCAATCAATGCGATCACTATAACCACTAAGAGTATTCTCATTATTACCTTGAAAACTCTGGTCGCTCTCTCCCGTCTCTTTTTTCTCCGCTCAAGCTTTTCCTGTTGGAGTCTCTTTTTCATCTCCAGTTCCTGTGGAGTTGGCTTTCTTTTAACTTTTTTCTTTTTTACCTTGGACTTATTTTTGTCCAAATGCATTTTTTTGCCTTTCGAGTCACGGCGATCTACATCTGAGGTTCTGCCAGTCTTACGCGGATTGTTCTCCTGATCACCCGCCGGTCTTCTCTGCCTCTGTGATCTGCTCTCCTGATCATCCGCCGGTCTTCTCTGCCTCTGTGATCTGTTCTCCTGACCATCCGCCGGTCTTCTCTGCCTCTGTGATCTGCTCTCCTGATCACCCGCCAGTCTTCTCTGCCTCTGTGGTCTGTTCTCCTGACCATCCGCCGGTCTTCTCTGCCTCTGTGGTCTGTCCTGGTAGTCTACGGATGTATCTGCATTATCTCTTACTCTGCGTCTTTCATCTGCCGAGTGACGAACGCCTTCCCCAGCTTGAACCCGACGTTTATCAACCGGAACCCTTACCCGTCCATCAAGGCGTCTCCCGGTCTCAACATCCACCTTTCCACTCTGTCTTCTCGCACTTGCCACGTCAACATTGCGACTCTTTCTCACCTGGGCATTTTCTATGTGGCTGTGTCTTGCATTTTCAGACATTTTCTTGTCTCTGTCCGACCTTCCATTGCCAACAGCTGCAACCTTGACATCGCCAGGCTTTCTGTTTCTTCTCTGCGCAGTATCGTCCCTAACAATCCCTCGCTGTGCAGCAACATCAACACTATACTCATTCAGATTTCGTCGTCCACTATTTACCTTTTCATTTTCAGCATGATAAACATCCGGCTGTCTCCTACTTGACGCCGATCTGCTTGCTGGATGGTTGCTGCTTCTATATTTATCATTACTTCTTCTATTGCTGTAGGTTCTGTTATCTTCGCTCATTTACATCTACCTTTTCAGAATGTATCTTCGATCAGGATGTTTCTTTCTTACCTTTTTTATTATTCTATCAGGATATTTCTCTGAGAAAACTTATTTGTATTATAGTTTTATATATGTATCATTGGAAGTCTACAAACTGCCATATGCAGAACAGACAGACATAACTATACCGATCTCCGCAAGGATAAAAATAATTGAACTACCACCATAGCTGATAAACGGCATTGGTACACCTGTGGGAGGTATCGTGTTGGTGACAACACCCATATTTATCAACAACTGCACCGCCACATGTGCCATGACACCTATAGAGACCAAGCTTCCAAAGCGATTATCTGCATTCATCGCTATAATAACCAGCCTATACATAAACACGGCAAAAATCACTATCAGGAATATTGCTCCAACTATACCCAGCTCCTCGCACACAACAGAAAATATCATATCGTTGTGTGATTCCGGAATGAACCCCTGCTTCTGAACACTCTTACCATAACCAAGGCCAAAAAGTCCTCCTGATCCCACTGCGTATAATGACTGAACAGTCTGATAGCCATCGGCATACTGCTCCGGAGCAAGCCATATTCTAACACGGTCTGCCCTATATCCAGCAAACAGGATAAACAGCACACATCCCACTATACCACACAATCCTATCACAATAAAATGCTTTATTCCCGGACTGGCTACAAATAGTATTACAAACATTATCCCAAAGCATATGATCGCAGTACTTAAGTTTTCTATTCCTATTAGCACTATCGTAAGAACCGGCAGTGCCATAACCTTTAACAGGCAGCCAAATCTGCACAGATCGTGGCTCTTCACCGCAGCCTGTGCCGCAGTGTAAACCGTTATTGCCATCTTTGCATATTCCGACGGTTGAAAACCAACGGGTCCTATATACAGCCATCTCGACGATCCGTGGCTTGCAGTTCCTATCACAAGCACCAAAATCTGCAGCAACAGAGAAATCCACAAGATCACCTTTGAATATTTGAAGAAAAACATGTGATCGATCCTTGACACTATGATCATTCCAAGCACGGCAATAAACATATATATCGCCTGCCGCCTGAAAAAATACGTATCGTCACCATATAGATCCCGTGCCCTGTAGCTGCTTGTGCTATATATCATGGCAAGTCCGAATATCAGAATTATGACCAGCACAACCAGCATCGGCAGGTCGATATACCTTTCTCCGGTTCTTATCTGATGCTTCCGTGCATTTATACTTCTATCTTCTGAAACTACAGAGCTGCCATTCAATCATATCACTCCTTATAGCCTCTTACATATTCCTTGAACATTGTTCCACGTTCCTCATAGTTCTTGAACTGTCCCCAGCTTGCACATGCAGGGGAGAGAAGAACAGCATCGCCACCAACTGCATTTTCATGGCAATATGCAACTGCCTCCTGCAGATTCTCTTCAAATACTATAGAGTTAAATCCATGTCTCTTCGCGCAGTCAGCTATCTTCTGTGCAGTCTGACCGATGAGCACAAGACACTTCACCTTACCGCCAAATGCCTCTATCCACTCATCATACTCAGAACCCTTATCATATCCGCCACCGATCAGGTATGTAGGTGATACCATAGCCTGAATACCCTTTATGGCTGCATCCGGGTTTGTTCCCTTTGAATCATTATAATATGCCACACCATTTATCGTATCAACATACTCTATTCTATGCTCAACGGCCTTGAATGATGTTGCTACATCTCTTATTATTTCTACCGGTACACCCATGTAGTACGATATTCCTACCGCCGCAAGCACGTTCTCAACATTGTGTGCACCGAGCAGTTTAAGATCACTGAGTGCCAATACATTTATCTTTTTGCCGCAATCTTCAAGTACTATACTTCCATCCTCAACGTACACACCACCGGCTGGCTTTTCCAGTCTGCTGAAATATACGACACGGACATGAGCCTTTGCTTTCTCTCCCATGGCTCTTGTGTGCTCATCATCATAGTTAAGCACAGTCACATCATCCATAGTCTGATTCTTGGTTATTGAAAACTTCACATTGCCGTAGTTCTCAAATGTATAATGTCTGTTCAGATGATCCGGAGTGAGATTCAGTATGGCACTCACATTCGGATGGAAGTCTATGACTGTCTCAAGCTGGAAGCTGCTTATCTCTGCTACTGTGTCAGAATCCTCATTTGTTGTATCACACAGTTCAGTGTAAGGGATTCCTATGTTTCCAACAACTATTGTACTGGCATTGTATGCCTTTACTATCTCGCCCACAAGAGCTGTCGTTGTTGTCTTGCCATTTGTTCCGGTTATTGCTGCTATCTTGCCCTTGCCATAATGATATGCAAGTTCTATCTCACTCCAGATAGGTATTCCAGCATTTCTGACTACGTCTGTGAACGGAGCGTCAACCGGAATTCCAGGGCTTATGACCATGAGCTGTGATGCCGAAAGTGCTTCCTCGCTAAGTTCACCCAGAACAACATTTACAAGCTCCGAATTATCCACTGACTCCTTTATCTTATCTATATCTCTGTCCTTGTTCTCATCAAACAGATATACCGAAACTCCATGCTTTACCAGAAGCTTCGTTGCGCTGATACCACTTTTTCCTGTTCCTGCTACTATCGCTGTCTTTATCTCCATAATCTTCACCATGGCGTAATCTACGCCATTTTCTCCTTTCTATGGCTATATAGAACTATATATGACTATATTAAAGCTATCTAATCCATTAAAGTGCCAGAAGTCCCACAACGCAGAGTACTGCTGTCACGATAGAGAATATGGCAACAACCTTTGACTCTGGCCATCCGCCGAGTTCAAAATGATGGTGTATTGGTGCCATTCTGAACACTCTCTTTCCTGTAAGCTTAAATGATACAACCTGTATTATAACTGACAATACCTCAAGGAAGTATATAAATGCTATAATCACTATAAATATCGGCATCTTAAGCATGTAAGCTGCAGAAGCAACAAATCCTCCAAGTGCCAGTGAACCTGTATCACCCATGAACACCTTTGCCGGATATACATTGTATACCAAAAATCCGAGAAGACTTCCAACTACAGCACATGCCACAGGCGCAACGCCTGAACCGGTTCCGACTGCGACAACTGCAAAGAATGTTGCAATGAGAACTGTGACTGACGAAGCAAGACCGTCAAGTCCATCAGTAAAGTTTGCACCGTTTACAGTTCCAAGTACTATAAAGAATAACAGTACAACATAAAGTACACTGTTAAGCTGAATTGTCTTGCCCACAAATGGTATTATAAGTTCATTGTTGATCGTTGAGTACTTCTCTACATAATATGCAAACACACCGGTGACAACTATCTGTCCCAGCATCTTCTGCCATGCACGGAGGCCCATGGATCTCTTCATTACAACCTTGATATAATCATCTATAAATCCTATCAGTCCAAATCCCAAAGTTACAAAAAGGACAGGGAGGACATCTGGATAATCTTTCATATATATAAGTGTCGTGATCGTAAATGAAAGCAGTATGATAAGTCCACCCATTGTAGGTGTACCTGCTTTTTTGAGATGTGCCTGCGGACCATCATCCCTGACAAACTGTCCAAACTTCAGTTTCTTCAAAAATGGAATCACTATTGGACATAACACTACGCTGATGCAGAACGCGATCACTACCGGTAAAATAATCTTTAAATCTAAATTCATTTTGTACTCCTTACCTGTCCACACATCATGGACTATGTATTTCTTTTACTGTTTTCAGACTGTCATAAATTTAATACTCATTTGATACTTTGTCAATTCCCAAATAGGGAAGAATGTTCAAAAATATATCCCTCACCACAGGAGCCGCTATTGTTCCTCCATAATAAGTTCCCTCCGGTTCATCTATCAACACTGCAGTCATAACAACCGGATTGTCTGCAGGAGCAAAGCCTATAAACGATGAAATATACCTGCCGTTTCCTCTCGGCAGCTTCTCACTGGTTGCCGTCTTGCCTCCTATTCTGTATCCTTCTATGGCGCATTTTGATCCACCCCCCTCAGAGACTACTTTCCCAAGCATCTCCCTCATTTGAAGTGAAGTATTCTCACTGATCACCTGCTTTTTCTCCGCAAATTCCAACACACTCATCGCCCCATTTTCGCTATTCACAATCTGCTTACCGATATGCGGGGTTATGCTATGTCCCCCATTTATGACAGATGCCACAGCCGCCATAAACTGTATCGGTGTAACCTGAAACGACTGTCCGAATGACATCGTGGCAAGCTCCACAGGACCAACATTTTCTTTCTTATGCATAATAGAATTTGCCTCTCCGGGAAGATCTATTCCGCTTCTGTCAAAAAGTCCCAATTTGTGATAATAGTCATACATATTGTCTACTCCGGTCCTCTCACCTATGTCCATAAATGCAGGGTTGCATGAGTTCATAAGCGCCTGCTCCAGCGACTGACTGCCATGTCCGGTAGTCTTACTGCATCTTATCCTGCGATCCTCAACAATTCTGTATCCTGGGCAGAAAAACGTATTATTCTTATTCACCGAGCCAGTCTCAAGTGCTGCAGTGAGTGTAACTATCTTCGCTGTGGATCCCGGCTCATATGTATCACTTATCAAATAATTTCTCCACATATTGTTGAGCTTATCCATCTGACTGATCGCAGTGACAGACATATTGCCGGATTCAGTATCCTCTTCTTCATCAGCATCATCTTTCAGCTCATCATTTCCATCTGATTCAGGATTCTCCTGAGTTTTCGCATGTTCCACCAACTCAAACGGTTTGTTGAGATTATATTCAGGAGCATCCACCATCGCATATATCTCGCCATTTTGAGGGTTCATGACAAGCACACATACTCTTTCTGCATTTTTCTCTGTCATCACCTTGTATGCCGCCTGTTCAGCATACTTCTGGATATTTATGTCTAATGTTGTGATCAGGCTGTCTCCCGCCTTCGGATCAGTACGAGTGTCAGCATATTCAGCCAGTTCCACTCCCTTGGCATCCGTAACGGCATTTATACTGCCTGGTGTTCCGGTAAGTACACTGTCGTATGACACCTCCAATCCCAATATTCCCTGATTATCCGCCCCTGTGAAGCCGAGGATTTTTGATGCAAGCTCATTATACGGATAATTTCTCTTGTAATCCTCATCCACCTTCACCCCCGGAAGTGAAGCCTCCTTGATCCGCTCCCCACTCTCTTTGTCTACATTTACCGCCACAATCTCTCTTGAGGATATCTTTGTTACTTTTTTTCTTATCTCATCCGACGATTTATCCAGATATTTCTCCAGGAGATTTATCACCTTCTCCTCATCTTCAATCTGACTATGTATGACCGACACTGAACAAACCGCTCTGTTGTCAGCCAGTATATTTCCATTTCTATCGTATATTTTTCCCCTCGGGGCCTTTATGCTCCTTTCTCTCTCGTGGAGCTGCTCTGCGCGTTCGCTGTAATATTCAGCTTTCACCACCATTATGTAGAATAATCTCCCGGCGATCACCGCCGCCACTATGCACACTGCCACAAATACCCATTTTATCCTGCGCCTATTATAACTATATACTTTCAAACATCCAACCAGCATTTTTTATTATAGTATTACAGCAACGCCTATTCTATTCCTCAAACAGCTCGAAATGTATCTGCCCCAATGCACACAAAAGGTCTATGAGCCATACGCCCACAGACCTTTTATATCAACTATTCTATATCTATTATTCTATACTAATTATTCTTCATCCCAATAACTCTCACCATCGTCTGTATATATACCTTCATCTGATGTGTCACCTGTATACGAGTCATCTCCTGATGTATCGTCAGTATACGAACCATCCCCTGATGCATCATCTGTATATGAACCATCCCCTGACGTATCGTCTGATGCATCGTCAGTATATGAGCCATCCCCTGACGTATCGTCTGATGCATCGTCAGTATATGAGCCATCCCCTGACGTATCGTCTGATGCATCGTCAGTATATGAGCCATCCCCTGATGCATCTTCTGTATACGAGCCGTCTCCTGACGTGTCGTCCAAAGCTGCCTCTGTATCGGCTTCGGTATCACTCTCTGTATCCGTCACATCCTCTGTAGCCGCATCAGTCTCCGTTGTGGCTGGCAACGCTTCCTCTGTTCCATCGTATGCCACATCATCAGAATTAGTCGCATATACATTGAGATATGGTAGCAGGTCTTCCATAACCTGACTAAACAATTTAGCACCTGCACCAGAGCCTTCCTGATCCTCCAGATTTGGTTCATCAACTACGACATACAACATTATCTGTGGATCTTCAACAGGTGTAAATCCTATAAATGACAATACATAATTGCCGTTTCCTCTTGGCAGCTTCTCCGCTGTACCGGTCTTACCACCGATTGTATATCCCTCTACGCCTGCTGCATATCCTGTTCCTTCTTCTACTACCGCCTGCAGATAAGTTCTGAGATAATCCGAAACCTCTTTTGATATAGTTTTTCTCACTAGTACCGGCTCTATATCCTGTACAACATTTCCATCGTCATCCAGAAGTCTCTTAACCACATGAGGCACATAATAATTTCCCCCATTTATTACCGAACAGAATCCGGCAGCCATCTGTATCATGGATGTTGTAACTCCCTGTCCAAACGATGACGTTGCTAACTCCATCGGATGAAGATTCTTCGCGCTATACTTTATTCCCGTAGTCTCACCCTGAAGGTCTATTCCTGTCTTTGATCCTATATTGAATATCTCCTGATATTTGTCAAATGTCTCCGCTCCCTCTTTCTCTGCTATCTGCATCAGGGCATCGTTACAGGAAACCGCAAGAGCTCTCTTGACATCCACCGTTCCGTGACCGGCTCTGTAACTACAATATACTGGGGACTCGCCTTCTACCGGAGTCTGCGATCCATCACAATAAAACTCATCTCCATCAGATATGACATTATCTTCCATAGCTCCAGCGATTGTAAATGCTTTATATGTCGAACCTGGCTCAAGTACATCACTTATACAATAGTTCTGCCAGAGATAGTTAAGCGCCTCACTCTTCTGATCTTCCGTCAAACTGCCTATTGTATCTTTAAATTCCTGGTCTGTCATAGCAGCAAAATCATAATCAACCTTTTCAGTCTTCACATTCTTTTTTTCTTCTGTGGTCTGACCATCCTCTGACGATGCTTCTCCATCCTCCCCGGTTGACTTCTCCGTGGTCTCGGTAGTACTCTCCGCCTTTTTCTCAGCATCTTTCTCCGCCTTTTCCTTATTCTCAGAGTCAGCCAGATACACACCTTCCGTGGACTGTTCAGAGGACTTTTCTACTGATATAAGACTATCAGCTGCCTCGTCCGCCCCTTCCACCTCAACTTCCTGGGTAATAGGCACTATCTGATCTTTCAAAGCCTGCAGATTTGATGCATCATTTGGATCATACACACGGGAGCTTGCCATTCCAAGTACCTCGCCATTGTTTGGATCCATAGCGATGATACCAATCTGTTTTGCTCCTGTATTCTGCATATATTCAGAGATATTATCCTCGATTATTTTCTGGATATTCATATCAATTGTTGAAACCACGGTCTCACCATTTTCTGCCGGAACGGTCTCCGATGCGATTCCATCATTTCCTGACATGTAACTGTACGACTTTCCATCAACGCCATTAAGTTCATCATTATAATATCCCTCTATTCCATACTGTCCCACATTTCCGGCAACAGTATAGCCGAGCAGATGACATGCTAATGTTCCATTTGGATAATTTCTTTTATATTTTGTCTCGAAATATACTCCAACTACATTATCCCCATCCTTCGTCTTGCAATAATTCTCAAAATCTCTCACCTGATCATACTTGAGATCCTGCAGTATATTCTGGTAATATCCATACTCACCTGTTATCGCCAGTTTCTCGTCAAGCACAGTCTCCGATATATCAAAGAACTTGAGAAGTGCAGCCCTTGTAGCTGTCTGATATTCCGGCTTCAATCTTATATTATTTGGCTCGATTATCAAGCTGTAAGTCTTCTCGCTGTTTGCCAGAACATTTCCATTTCTGTCCAGTATCTCTCCTCTTTCATATGGGATCGTGGACGACTCATAATTTTCCTGCAGAACGACAGCCTCTGAATATTCTTTTCCATTCTTTATATTTATCTGCAGCACTCTAAAAGTAAATATAACCATTGCAACGATAATAACCACAACAGCTAATTTACTTTTTTTCCTCATTCCTTCCAAAAATGATTTTGATCTAGCTGACATGTAATCCTACCACCTCTTTCTCAAAAATTTCTCAAAAAATTATCCCTGAGGTTACTTGACCTCAGGGACATCCTTGTATTGTATTACATAATCATCACTATTCTGGGAATAGTATAAAGTTTGTCCCGGCTTTGAATATACCATGCCGAGTTTAGTTGTTGCAATATCATATATCTCATTCAGGTCGACCATCGAATCCAGACCTGCGCTGTATCCTGTGTTCTCATCCAGCTGGGCTGCCACCTGCTCTTTCAGATCAGCCACCGTATTCTTTGCAACTCTCACATCTGATATAAGTTTTAACAGATAACAGCAAAGTGCAACCGCAACCACTATAGCAGCCACCATCCCAACCGTATATCTGATCTGTGCATTTGTAACCGCCTTTGTCTCAGCTTTCTTTGCCGCCAATCTTCTACGGTTATCCTCAGTCAAATGTGAATCTGGTCTTCTCCGTCTCTCCGGCTGTGGAGCTCTAGCTGGAGCTGCCGATCCGCCAACGTATGTCTCGTCACGTCCGGTGCTTCTATTTTCATGTCTACCATCATGTCTGTGCCTTGTCCTGTCTGTATAATTCAATTGTCTCGCAGAACTACCTTCAGTGTAGTATTTTCTATCTGCCATTACATATCGCCTCTTTCATTTATATATATATCAAACAGCTTCAAACACCCTGAGTTTTGAGCTTTTTGATCTTGAATTCTCTGTAAGCTCCCTCTCACCCGGTATGATCGGTTTTCTCGTTATAACCCTGCCGAGTGGTTTCCTGCCACATGTACACACCGGAAAATTCGGTGGACATATACATGGATTTTCATTTTTTCTAAATGCAAGTTTCACTATCCTGTCCTCAAGGGAGTGAAACGTGATTATGCATAATCTTCCTCCCGGATTCAGACTGGCTATCATGCCGTCTATAGAATCTCTCAGGACATCAAGTTCTCTGTTCAGTTCTATCCTTATAGCCTGAAATGTCTGTTTTGATGGATGTCCCTGGCCATTTCTCGCCTTTGCCGGAATAGAACCACGGATTATATCATTGAGTTCCTCCGTAGTCTCTATCTCTTTTTTCTCCCGGTACTTGCAAATGTGATACGCAATACTCTTCGCATATCTCTCCTCGCCGTAATCTTTGAGTATCCTAAAAAGCTCTGTCTCTGAATACTCATTGACAATGTTCTTCGCCGTCTTAGCCTGACGGTTGTCCATCCTCATATCCAGTGGAGCATCAACTCGATATGTGAATCCTCTATCCGCATTATCGAGCTGATATGAGGAAACTCCCAGATCAAGGAGTATCCCGTCCACCTTCTTTATGTCCAGTTCGTCCAAAATTCTTCTGAAATTCTGATAGTTATCCCTCACTATAGTCACTTTGTCTCCGTAAGGTTCCAGCCTCTTAGTTGCAGCAGCTATGGCATCCTCGTCCTGATCGATGCCTATAAGCCTGCCCCCTTCTCCAAGTCTTTTGACGATCTGCTCTGAGTGTCCGGCACCTCCCAATGTGCCATCCACATAAATGCCATCAGGCTTTATATTCAGATTATCTATGGTCTCCTCAAGCAAGACCGACTTGTGCGCAAATTCCATATTCAACTACCATTCTTCTCTTAAAAACTAAAATCAAGTTCATCGAGCTTGTCTGCAAGCTCTGCCATGCTCTCGTCATCAGTAATGTTCTCGTCGCCTTCCCAGTTAACCTTACTCCAGATCTCAGCTTTCTCACCATTACCGATGATAACAACATCCTTATCAATCTCTGCGTACTCTCTCTGTTTCGGGGAAAGAAGGATTCTTCCCTGTCCATCCGGTTCGCACTTGACAGCACCTGAAAGGAAACGTCTCTTAAATGTTCTTGCCGTTCTGTTGGTCATAGGCAGCTTGTTCAGTTTTTCAACAAACTGTTCCCACTCATCCATGCTGTACACGTAAAGACATTTATCAATTCCCTTTGTCACCATAAATGACTCGCCTAGCTCTGCGCGGAGTTTGAGAGGCATGATCAGTCTTCCTTTTGCATCAAGCTTATGTTCATATTCACCTGATAAGCATCTGGACATTCAGATCTCCTCCTTCTCGTCAGTTTCTAGTTTCACCACTTTTCACCACACAGTTTCACTATGGCGCCACTTGTAACCACTATTCTATACTATTGCCCCTCAAAATGCAACCCCGTTATACAAAAAAACTACGCTTGAAAGCGCAAAAAAGCCTGTAGATTCAACACTTTTTTGTGTTAAACCTACAGGCTTTTTTTCGGTGGGGGCAAATCCCATTTTTTTACCACTATGTGGGGGATTCTCCCTCTTATATGTCATTTTCTAATATATATTCGATTATGATCGTTTTACATATGAGTAAAATCAGCATCAACAACCTTTAATTTCAAAGATTTTTATTATTTTTTCGTGTTTTCTCCGCTTTTTTCGTGGGTTTCCGGTTTTTCTATTCCACCAGTCTCCACCGACTGACTCTCAGCTCCACTGTCCTCCACCGACTGCTCCTTGGCACTATCGGTCTCCACCGATCGGCTCTCAGTTCCACTTATCTCCACTGCAGGCCAGCCATTCTTCGCACACTTTACATAGTTTATAACAAGCAGGATAACCGCCGCTATGAAACAGACAAGTGCAAGTGCCTGAGATACTTTGATTCCAGTGCTGCCTATCATCAGAGAATCACTTCTGAGTCCCTCAATGATGAATCTTCCAAGGCCATAACCTCCCACATATATAAGCGCAAACTCTCCTTTGAATTTCTTGTGCTTTCTATATATAAATAAGAACACAAGCAGTATCAGGTTCCACAGAGACTCGTACAGGAATGTAGGGTGAACTGTGATGCAATCCATACCGTCTATATTCACAACATTATCAAGCATCTTCTGGGTGATTACTCCGGTTCTCTCCAGATAGTCAAGATTTCCTTCTGATCTGTAATAATCAAGTGGGATTGCCATGGCCATCTTGCTGTTCGTATATGCGCCAAATGCTTCTCTGTTGAAGAAATTTCCAAATCTTCCAAGTATCTGTCCGATAAGTATTCCAAACGTGGCAGTATCAGCCATGAGAACAAAATTAACTTTTCTCACTTTACAGAAGATGACCGCCGTGATGATTCCGGCTATGATTCCTCCGTATATGGCAAGACCGCCACCTCGAATGTTGAGCATCGCCTTGATGGTTGCCCCCACATCGCCCTTCACAATATATTGGTCAAGCCTGAACAGTATATAGTAAAGTCTTGCGCCAAGTATCGCCGGGATTATGAGTATCAGTATGAAATCCAGATATGTCTCAGGATTCTGCCCGGTTCTCTTCGCCTCTTTTGTGACAAGCACATACGCCAGCAGGAAACCTATCATGATGATGATCCCGTAGAATCTTATCTCAAAGCTTCCTATACTAATATGGTCGCCTATGTTTCTAAGAGTAATTCCCAGATTAGGGAAAAATATATTTCTAAAATATTCTGATATCTGAGTCATATCATTACATCCTCCTTTATTCCGTATGTAACCACATGACTTCTCTATACATTAAACTTGAAGAGTATAACATCTCCATCCTCAACAACGTACTCCTTGCCTTCCTGTCTTACAAGGCCTTTTTCCTTGGCTGCCAGCATACTTCCACAGTCCATGAGATCTTTGTAGCTTACAACCTCAGCCTTGATAAATCCTCTCTCAAAGTCTGAGTGGATCTTGCCGGCTGCTCCAGGTGCCTTTGTTCCCTTCTTGATGGTCCATGCCCTTGACTCCGTCTCTCCGGCTGTCAGATAACTGATAAGACCGAGAAGTGAGTAACTTGCCTTGATAAGCTTGTCAAGGCCAGACTCCTTAACTCCGAGGTCCTCGAGGAACATCTTCTTCTCCTCATCGTCAAGCTCTGCAAGTTCCTGCTCTATCTGTGCACATACTACAAATACCTCTGCATCGAAGTCCTTTGCGTATTCCTTTACCTTCTGTACATTTTCATTCGACGCGCCGTCATCTGCTATATCGTCCTCTCCTACATTTGCTGCAAATATTACAGGCTTCCATGTGAGAAGGTTGTACTCCTCTATCCATGCCTGCTCGTCCTCATCTGTGACCTCGATGGTCTTTGCAAGCTTGCCATCCTCAAGGTGAGCCTTGATCCTCTGCTGGAAGTCAAGCTCCTTCGCAAGCATCTTGTCATTTCTTGCACCTCTGATCGTCTTGGCGATCCTTCTGTCAAGCACCTCTATATCTGAGAAGATCAGCTCCAGATTGATGGTCTCTATATCTCTGATCGGATCTACAGAACCGTCAACATGGATGACATTCGTATCCTCAAAGCATCTTACAACGTGAACGATGGCATCAACCTCTCTGATATTTGCAAGGAACTGATTGCCAAGTCCTTCACCCTTTGACGCGCCCTTTACAAGACCCGCAATATCTACAAATTCTATAACAGCAGGTGTTGTCTTTGCTGAGTTGTACATCTCTGTGAGCTTGTCCAGTCTCTCGTCCGGCACTGCAACGATACCTACGTTTGGATCTATTGTACAGAACGGATAGTTAGCTGATTCCGCTCCTGCCTTTGTAAGTGAATTGAAAAGTGTACTCTTTCCCACGTTTGGGAGTCCTACGATACCTAATTTCATGTATACCTCCTTGGGGACGTTCCTTTTGTAACGAAGAGTGTCCCTCTGTATTATTTCTTCTTATATAGTGCAGCCACAAAATAATATAGCCACACATACAAATTCTAATATACTATAACGTGGCAAAATTGTAAATGTTTAATGGGGACGTTCCTTCTGACATGAGGAGTGCCTCCTGTCTCTAATTTATGTCGGTGTCAACTAACTTTACATTGAATCCTATTTTTCTGACGTTCTCGGTGTTATCCTCTGGAATTTCAATATCCTCCTCTGTGATAGTTCTCACGTCTTCAGCTGTCACATAGTCGTAATCAAGTCTGAGAAGCCGGCTGCTTTGTGTGTTTATCGCCTTTTCGATCACATTTCTGATGTAACGTCCATTTCCAAAATCCGATTGCTGAACAGCTCTTTCCATAACGGTACGGATCTTCAGGATTGCTCCATCAGAAAGTATGAAACCTTTATTCTTTGCCAAAAGTTTTGCAATATCACATAACTCATCTATATTATAATCTTCAAACTTCACATGATAGGCTATTCGTGATCTAAGCCCGGGATTCGTCTGTAAAAAACGTTCCATTTTCTTTGGATATCCAGCAAATATAACGATTACATCGTCTCTGTTGTTTTCCATCTCCTGAACAATAGTATTGATAGCCTCATCACCATACGATCCACTCCTGTCATCTACCAGTGAATAAGCCTCATCTATGAACAATATTCCTCCTTTCGCCTCATCAAATCTTCTTTTTACGATCTGGGCGGTCGTACCAACATATTTTCCTACAAGCTCGCTTCTCCCAACCTCGATCATTTGTCCGATTTCCAGTATTTCATTATCTTTCATAATATCTGCAAACAATCTGGCTACCGTTGTCTTTGCGGTTCCCGGATTTCCCGTGAACACCATATGTCTGCAGGAATTATCCTGAGGCATGCCCTTACTTTTAAATATCTTCTTTGCTTTATAGCTGTCCAACACCTGATTTATTACCTGTTTTGCCGATGAAAGTCCTATCATGTCATTTAGTTCCTGATATGCTCTTCCTGTCGTTTTTTCAAGTATCACTTTTCTCCTCACACTTTCAATATCAACATACTGACTGTATACACTTTTCTTAAGCTTATCAACATACCATTCATCAAATATTGCATTCACATCCCTAACCGTATATCCCCTTCCAGCTTCAATACATCTGTACAGATCCTGATCAGATTCCATATTATTATCATGAGCCATCCTGTCAAAGGTCTTCATGACCATATCTTTATACATAACCATATCCTTTATTTCTACAAATGTTCCCTCCCCATAAAAATCATATATTTTCTTTTTTATTTTTTGACACTGTCTCGGCAGACATATAACGGTGAGGACATCTCTCAAATGCCGTCTGGCTTCAC
Organism: uncultured Coprococcus sp.; assembly: GCA_902461735.1. Taxonomy (GTDB): domain Bacteria; phylum Bacillota; class Clostridia; order Lachnospirales; family Lachnospiraceae; genus Coprococcus. The sequence goes on along the minus strand of CABPYV010000002.1, from coordinate 48,842 downwards.
AACAGAACATCTCAAGTAATTCCAAATTTTCATATAACATACCTTCATCTTCAAATTTCATATCTTGTATTTTCAAGACAACAGTCCCACCAACTGCACTTTCATATAATGCATTTATGCTCTCTTTGACTAGTCTGCATCTTCTTGACAACTCTACTATCGAATATCTTCTATTTTCAATTCTCCGAGCGCTATACAGCGCCTCCAAAATGATATGTACAGTTTCAGTCTGTGAACATACATCATCGCTTTCAATCATATAATCAACCGGATGTCCGCAGAATTTTTTACAATTATTATGTGCATATATTCTATCCAGTTCTTCCACAAGTGAGTCCCTTGTAAATTGCCTTTCCGCCGCAGAATAAACATCCTTCTTCGTTTTGTTCTGAATTATTTTTTCATCCATACCGATCGTATATCTCGCATCGTTAAGATTTCCTATTTTTAGTGCTTCAAGAACCTCCTGTTCATCGTCTACATACCTATCTCTGCTTGCATTCTCCAGATGAAGATACAGAATGGGAAAGGTTGTTTCTTGGATATCGATTCCTTCATATTGAGCATCATTTTCACAAAAAAACCCGTCAACTATCTTCTTCACATAATCTGTATTCTCCACAGATTTTAATATCACGCCCATCAGCATTGCTCTATCTGTCACACTGCTAATAAACATATAGCCTTTATCATCAAGAATTCTTTCAGTATATTCCTGACACTCCATGCCCATAAGCATCGCCTTTTTATTTATGACATGGTATTGTTTTTCTTCATTTTCGCACTCAAACTTTAGAATTATTTTATAAAACTGCATATCATACGCCTCCCATAAAATATTTGTTCTTTACGGGAACTGTACAGCACCGGATGCTGAAATATTGGGGCATAGAAAAAGGCATCCTGACTTTTTGCAGGATGCCCCATGTTACTTTTCCAATACCTTTTTTCTTATTTTATCATTAGCCTTTCTCTCTGCTTTTGATTGTCTGATCCAGACATCATTTTCCCATTCATATTTTGACTTATCGCCATTTTCTTTGAACGACTGAGAGTCTGTTACATAATCTTCCATCTTTCTATAGTCTTTCGCTGTGCTCCAGGTGTATCCTTCCTTATTTTCCTTAAATTTCGCCTCTTTTAAAATGTATCTGTCTACAGGAATGTGATAACGATCACTGTCTGCAAACTTCTCATAAGGATTTTCTCCACCGACAAATTCTTTCTTTATAGTGTATATAATGCAAAGATACTTATATGACATGTTCACCCATTTCTGAATGTGTCCCTGATTTATGCCATATTCTTTTTCCCCAGATTCGGCATTCTTTTTGCGCTCAGAATTTTTTTCATCACATTTATCTCTGATAGCCTTTATCTCTTTGTTTTCATAAAATTCATTAATAAGTGTAGCTGCATCCTTTTCCACTCCTATATTATCCATAAGAAATTTTGTTCCAATTTCTCTAAACGTTTTTTCATCCGGCGAATCCAGCTCCGGCAAACGTAAAACATGTCTGGCGGCATCTCCATAAGCCTTGTTTATCGCTGCATATTTTATCTCCTTTTCACAGTCTCCATCTAAATCATCCAAAGATAAACCCCAATAGCTATACAAAAGAAAATCCATGGCAACTTTCCTATAATCTGTTTGTCCACCCCTCATAATATTCTCCTTTACGCAATCTATGTATCAATTTCATCAGGTATTGAAAATTCATCAAGTCATTCTTTTTTTCTCTCATTGTCCATCTCTCTAAGATAGGTTTCACATGGTGAATTCGGTTCTAATAAACTGTGACCGTTCAACACTTTTTTTACTCTGTTATATTTTTTAACATATTCGTCGTGATAAAGTCCATTGATAATATTTAGTGCCTCAATTTCGAGTATATCACATTTTTCCTGCAGTTCGATCCTCAGTTTTCTCCTTTCTCCGATATCACGACATTCGTTTCTATCTATTGCCAATGCTCGCTGCCTGTACTCCTGACAGATCTCGCTGGTCAGCCACAGAGCCCCCTGTCTGTGTTTATATTTGGAAATAGTTCGTTTATTTGCCTGATCTTTTACTCGTTTGGTATCTTCATCTTTTGATTTTGAAAAATTGTCTGCCATCTTGCATACCTCCTTTACATCTAAGGAAAAGATATAAAAGCGTATGCGCTTATTTTGGTACATAAAAACGGCAGGTACATTACTGCACCTGCCCCCATCTACAATTACTGCTCGTACTTTGACACTGCCTGTCTTAATGAGTCTTTGATCTTTTGGACTATATCCTCAGGCTCAAGGACCACAACATCAGGAGCAAAACTCTTGGCATACTGAATCATAGCCTGTTCGTTTACCGTTGCTGTGACTATTACCGAATCACCGTCTTCTCTCATGGTAACATCATGTCCCAGTACATCAAGTACATCGCTGATCATCGGTTTGTTTATCCTGAATTTAATCCGCCTGTTCTCACCGGCAAACATGTAGATATGTTCATTCATATATTGATTGATGTTTAATTTCCTGCCATCAGAACCCTGAAGTTTGTTAAAAGGTTTGCCCATTTCATCAGTGATCTCAATATCACATATTCGATCGATCCTATAGTTGGAAATATCGTCATATTTATCAAAATTACAAATAAGATAATACTTTCCTTCCTTGGCTGCCATTCTGTACGGAGTTACCAGATATTCAATCTGTTCACCGCTTGGTCTGGTTTTCTTATGAGGTTTCTTGTCCACGCCATAATTCATGTATTTGAACCTGATCTTCCTGTTTTTCTCAATTGCCTCATCGATCACCTCAATATTGTAGAAAATAGTTCCATTATATGATACCTGATCTCTTTCCGTGGAAAGATATTTTATCCTGGAACTGAAATATTTACTTGCTAATCCGTCAAGTTTTTTTACGAGATCCTGTTTCTGATTGTTTGGAATCTGCCTTGAGAACAGCACCGCATCGACAAGCAGCCTCAGCTCCCCTTCTGTAAAGTCTCGTTCAAGATAATAGCCTGTAACAATATTATTCTGGATCATTTCCCCGGTATTCTTATCAACATATAATCGCGCTTTCTCTGTATATCCAATCGAATAACCACAATCAATAAGCATATCTATATTTCGTTTAACAGTCTTTCTGTCAGCAGTCATATCATATTCTTTCTCAAGAATATCTATTATCTCTTTCTGGCTGATAACATGATTTTCATCTGTGTATTTCCTAAGGATCTCAATAATGTTCACTACGATCATTTTCTTGTTATCCATATGTTTCCTCCTTTGGAGACGTTCCTTTTGTCACGAGGAGTGTCCCCTGTATTAGTCGCGTAAGAATTTCTCTTTATTCCAGACTTTCCGCAATGCAGCCGGCCCACTCTTCCAGATCATCAGCTCGCCTGTTTTCGCCACTCATGTAGAAACTGGCTACTATAAGTTTCTTTCCTTTCCTCATGGCCACGCTCTCTGAGCCGTCCCAATAAGCATCTACATCATCTAGCCCAGCTATCTTCATATCAATTTTCTCATAGTCAGACTGATGCTTTTCCCTCTGCACATAAGCCTGATAAAGCTCATCTGCCAGCCACTCATTTTTAGCCTCGTGATAGGTTATCACCAATCCACCATGACATATATTTCCATCTGTGTAAACTACATCGCCATGGCCTGGACCTCAGGATCCGTGTCCATCTCCCTGGCATCTATATCATCTGCTCTGTATATATGAAACGATCCATACTTTGCCACATACTTCCATCCAAAAGCACCATTCAGCTCCACCTCATCATCATCTGGTCCATCGTTGTCATATAGCACGAATCCTTTCTGAGCCAGCTGTAACCTATACTCCATCTTTTTAGGTTCGCACCTGTCAAATGCGGCTATTCCACGGAACACTCCACCATCCCGCAGAATATACCCCCGCTCCGCCATATATGAGAGCCAGCACTCAACTCCGGTCACATCATAATCCGGACATGGTATGATTCGGTGCACACTTTTTGTATCTTTTTTCTCCACCATCTTTGAGTCCTCCATATAAATCTTTTGTGAATAGTCCGCACACCGCTGCAAATGCATCTCTACATTTCATCTGCTGCATCTACTGCATCCCGCACACACATTTTCAGTCTTTCCACCTCCTGCTCATATGCAGATATGCCCTTATCTGTGATGCTGTATGTTCGCTTACGGCCTTCCACCTCAATTTCCCTTATCCACTTTTCCTTCTCAAACTTTCCCAGTATGGTGTACAGAGTCGCCGGCCCGATCTTTACCCTTCCACCGGTTTTCTTCTCTATATAGTCTGCCACATCTATCCCACACATTGCTCCTTTTGAAAATGCCATCAACACGTAGAACATGGATTCAGTCAGAATATCCATAGCTTTCTTTGGCATAGTATCACATCTCTTTCCCAATATCGTTTATTGATATCATATAACGATATTGTAGGCTATATATAAAAATATGTCAATACAATATAGCACTGCATTGCTTCAAATATGCTTACACAGTCAATCCGGGACAGCCATCTGGATATTTTCATCCAAACGGCTGTCCCGGATTTAAACACTGTTTATATGCAGCTAATTATTCTTTTCTTCTCTTCTTCACCATAAACAGTAGTCCTCCAACAACAAGAAGCATTATTGCAAATGCTATACTGCCAAACAATATATACCCACGTACTCCATTATCTCGATCTGAATTAGTTTCTGACATACTCTGGTCATCGTCTGCCATTGTCTCCTGCGCACCCTCTATATTATTTTCACCTTCATTATCCATATCTGAACTTTCTGTATCAGTGACAGTTCCTGATGTATCTCTCCTCAGATCTTTTTCTGTCTTATCATACACTTTAGAGTCCTTGACACTTTTCTGGGATTTATCCGTGTCATTCTGTCTCTTATCCGAGCCGTCATAATCCTTGTTTGTATCCATCGGCTTCTTGTCTGCATCATCCTGACTCTTATTATCTTTGTCATCAGGCTGAGTCTTTGTATCATCTGCCGGCTTGTCTTCCGGATCTGGATCCCTCGCGTCCGGCTTGTCTTCTGGATCTGGATCTCTCACATCCGGCTTATCTTCTGGATCTGGATCTCTCACATCTGGTTTGTCTTCTGGATCTGGATCTCTCACATCCGGTTTGTCATTTGCCGGATCATTATGTCCAGACAGACTTATCTGCATTTCAAACTCTGCGTCCCCATAATTCTCCATACTTACCATAACCTTGATCGCAGCTGTTTTCCCAATCATGCTGTTATCGGTAAACCCTTTTACACTGTATACCAATATGCCATTTGAATCTATCTTACAGTTTTTCAGTATGTTGTTACCATCACTTATCGATATATCATATGCTGCAACTCCCTTGTCATCCGGCAGCATATCAGCAATGTTAATTCTCTCGTTTACTGCTCCCTTTGCATAGTCATATGTTTTCTTATCACCCGAAAGCTTCGGTGATCCCGCCTTTTCTACCGTAAGTATTCCATGATCTCTAGACGATCCTGCACTTCCAGATGTAATTCCTGTAAACCTTGCCTCATAGTTCGTGCTTGTACATTTACCCAAGATCTTATAAGTGCCAACTGATGTTTTTGAAGTTGCCGATGTTTTAAGCACGATACGGAGTGCATCGCTGGTATCATCTCCAACCAACTCGTCCTCCGCAATAATGTACGTAAGCTCTGGGTTCTCAGTTCCATACACTTTAGATGCATCCATTATCTGTACATTTATCGTTTTCTTTTTTATCTTGATCTTTGCATTGAACGCATTTCCTGATACATAATCGTCATTTTCCGGATAAAACTCCACTCCAATGAGCTTTCCATTATCTTCACAGCTATAAACCTGCTGCAGTTTGTCGGTTTCCATATCTGCAAGAACAAATATTCCAGATACCTGTTCTCCCGTCTCTGACACAATATTTCCCACAATACTACAATTTTCAAACGCTGTGCCATATGTTCCAGATATCGTTATATCTCCGTCTTGTAACACTTTCTTATCGTCTTAACTTCTTCCTCAAATACCAATGATCGGTTTCCCAGATCATCTTCAATAACGTAATAAAGCATATATTCTGAATTGCAATCCAGATCTGTAAATGACACACCCGCGGTCATATCAGCAACAAGTGCAATACTCTTTACCCCTTCCGCATTTTCCACCAGGTCATCTGGCTGAGGTATCTCATTATCTGATTTTTTTATCATTTTACAGTATGCCCTGCCTGATTCACTGATCTTCATCTCAACAGATACAACATCGTGTCTCTGGGAATTCCATGTCAACGATGTCAATAACGGCGCTGACGAATCCAGTACAATCCCATCTGAGCATATATATCCACTACGATTTCCCGCCTTATCTACCGCATAGGCATACACCACTTTGCAGCCATCATATGGAATCAGGAACTCTCCTGCTGCATTTGGTGTTCCGGCCATAAGCTCTGCGAAATAGCCTCCGGCAGCCACATACTCATCAAGTCTTTCCTTTGACAAAACACTGTAATCATCAACATCTTCCACATTGTCGATAAAGTAATAATACCTATCCACTCCAGAGAGGGAATCGTTTGCTTTCACACCTGCATCAGCATCCTTTGTGCGCAATGCAAATGTAATATTCTCTGTATATCTGCTCCAGGTCTTTCCGCCAACTGTTATTCCTCCTGCAGTCTCCTGACCCGAGGTTTCAAAGTATGGAGCCGTTGTATCAATCTTAACTGTTATTTGTTTCTCCCCGGATATAATACCTGTGGAAATCTCTTTCAAATAATATTCAACCCGTGTTACAGTACCTTTTCCATTGTCATCCTTGATAACAAAGCTGTCTGTGAAATCATTTTCATAATCATAATTTCCTGTCTTTTTACGACATATCTTATACCCGTCAGGAGCTGAGACTGTCACCGGCTGCGATGTCCAGTCATACTCTGAGAGCACAGCTTCCGCATCAATATCTTTATTTACGATTCTGAATTTGATCGTCCTGGTGCCATCATAATTTCCTGTTCCCTTTATAAGAATACGAGCCATAGCCTGATCAGTTGTAATTGCAATGTTGTCACTGTAACTGTCGATCACGAAATCCACATCTGCCTCAAGCTCATTTGCACCATCTCTTACAATGATCGCGTCACGCCCCGGAATTATCTCCCGACCGGTAAAATACTGATCCTCACAAATTCCATTTATTCCCGATGCTGTCAGCATTTTTCTGGAAATAACAAAATCTGTTTCTGCACTTGCTTCACCATAGTGTTCAGATTCCGGAACCGACACTTTAACAGTATATTCACCAGCCTGAGTTGGCACTGTACTGCTATAAGCACTGTCATCAGTTCCCTTCATCTTATATTTTATTACAGCATCAGCCTCTTTATCATCAATTATATAGTCCGGGGAATTAGGAACATCCCCATATACCCAGCCATTCATACCTGTGAGAGTGAGCTTTGCCTTAGGTTTAACTGTTATAGTGAACGTCTTGACATAATCATCCTTTTCCTGTGTTCCCCCCGGTATTGTTGCTTTAAGCCTGATCTCCCCATGTTTTAGGATCTCCAACACTCCATTTTTTATCGTGGCAACAGTATTTTGAGGATCAGCACCATCGATACTCCAGTTTATATTCTGTTTTGTTGCATATGATGGAGTCACCTCATATAGCTCATCAAGATTATATGAACCTATGGTCCATTCACTCTCCAAAAGCTTAATGTCCGTCACACCATAGAACACCGGATCCCATTCTACCGTTTTATCCTTATCGAGATTCACTGTCTTATCTTCATAGGTAGATCCACCAATGCTCACCGAGATTTCCTGATTGCCATGGAGTGTCGTTGCCGCTTTCAAAGTACCTGTAGCCTTTCCATCTGCAATATCCATTGACATTGTTCCTATATATGCACCGTTCCCCTGTCCTATAAAAACTTTGGCCTGTTTAGTTCCATCCTTGAGCTTTGCATCAGATATAGTAATGCTCAGATCATAATGGTGCATAATGTGATCCTGATTTATATTTGTCGCAGGATTTATGCTGCCACTTACGTCCACCGTTCCTCCTGTCACTGACACACTTCCTGTTTTAGTGCCAACATCATACTTTATTTCTCCATATCCAAGATTTCCATTGGCAGTAACGGTTCCGCCTATTATAGATATATCACCACTACTACAATTGCCATCATAACCGGTATAAAGTCCACCACCGATTCCGGCTCCTCCCGTAGAGCCTGTACCTGTTACATTTCCACCCGTGATCAGAATAGATTCAACCCATCCGCAGAAACCACCACCGATTCCAGCAGAATACACACCGCCTGAAGCGGTCACTGTGCCACCGTGTATCTCTATCCTTCCTGTTTCGCTATGTCCGGATCCGCCTATTCCTGCTGCCGATTCCTCTATTCTACCATACCATTTGTAGGTTCCTCCTATAGCCTCTATTGTGCCTCCGCGGATGATTATATTTCCTACACCCTGCACATTGCCATCGTTATTTTTATATCGCCCTGTGCACCTGGCTCCTATTCCTGCTGCACCTCCATAAAAGCTTCCACCGACAGCCTTCAGGCTTCCTGTACTTTTGCTGGTTATATTGAGCGTACTCCCCGACTCCACACATATTCCTGCTCCGCCAGTCGCCCCAAGCAATGTATTGTTTCCCTCAAGTGTAAGATTGAGAGTTGCATTGTTTGTCAGGACTATCGCCGAGTAATAGCATTCATTTGGGTTTCCGTCATCCTGCGTATTCATATCTATGGTGACATCTCTTATCGTAAGATTGACGGTGGTACCACTTATTACCAGTCCCTTATTACATGCCTGAATATTGTCAGAAGTTTCAAATTTACCCGTAAGGATTGCGTCATTGTAATTGCCTGCATTTCCCGCATTCACAGTAAAACAATAGCCCTTTCCCGTTGCAAATTTGAGTGGAAGTTTATTAAGATCTATTACCTGACCAGCCTTACCACTCTTAGTTTTTGCCTTGGCTTTAGCCTTACCAGCAATATGAGCATCGCTGTCTGTTGCCACATTATCAATATCACTCTCATAATTTTTATTTTCTGTCTGTGCCTGTACAGATACGCCTCCGCTCAGTACAGATCCCGCCATAACTCCGGCCATTATAATTGCAAGAAACCGTTTTCTCTCCCGTTTGAACGCTCTTCGCCCACTTTCTCTCAATTTTCTCATTCACTGTTCCTCCTGATTCTTCACATTTATTACGCCATCTGACATCGTCATATTTTTCACGAACATCATTCAGCCCCTGATGACTTAATTATAATTTATGCATAATATTTTCCAATGGAATTGGCACGAAACACCGCGAAATAGCACAAACGGTATCTTTATGTCGTAGAATTTACCGGCATACAGCAGTATAATCATTGTGGGGTATCAGATATGCATACAAGTGCCAGCAATATCTGGTGTTCTATGCCGGCATATCACCCAAGCAAAATACAGATCACATGAGGAGCAAAGCTATGAATATTGCTATCGTTGACGACATCGCTGAGGAGAGAACTGTTCTGCGGAACCGGCTGGTCAACCAGTTTAACCGCCGCAGCACACAGATAGATATATATGAATACGCAAATGGAGAGGATTTTCTCAGCAATTTCAGAAATAAGAATATCGCAATTGTATTTCTGGACATTTATATGTCTGGTGCAAATGGAATAGAGATTGCAAAAAAACTTCGAAACTTCGACAAAGAATGTCTCATCGTATTCACAACCACATCTACTGACCATGCACTTGAAGGATTTCAAGTACGTGCCATCCACTATCTTGTAAAACCTTACACTGAGGAAGATATAAGCTGTCTGGTCGATGAAGTTCTTGCAAGGCTTCCAAAACAGGATAAATACATATGTATAAATGTAAACCGCTGTGACATACGCCTGCGTTATAAAGAAATAATCTACGCCGAGCACTACTCCCATATGATACATATCCATACCACTATGGATAAGGATCTTGTCACCAGGCAGTCATTTGGCAATTTCAGCGCTCTCCTTGAAGACAGTCGCTTCTTTATATGTAGCCGCGGTGTTGTGGTAAATCTTGAACATGCCATCGACTTCAAGACTTCAACTTTCATAATGGATAACGGCAGCGTGGTGACGGTCAGCCGTGATCTGATAAAGCCAGCGAAACAGGCCTTCATGGAATATCTGCTTGAAAATACACGCACGGCTTTCTAGCACACAACATAAACAGTGAGAAAATTATACTGATAAACGAAAAGGAAGGATGAGAATAAATTATGCTTGATGCGCTTAAACCAACTCTTGAAATAACAGTAATAATACCCGGGATCATACTTGCATATTTTCCTGTCAGGACATGCCTGAGAACATCGTTATTTAAACTTCTGGGCTGGATACTTCCACTATTCATATGCCTTTCACTTGCGGGCGGGGCATTATGCCGACACTTCTGCATATCCACCGCTCCTGTTATGACTGTTCTGATATTGACCGCATATATAATATATGCCGGCTCCCTAAAAATGTCGTTGTGGAAATCCGGCAGTGTTACACTGTCCATATGTGCGGTATTAGCGTGTGTGAACAGCCTGTCCAGAGCGATAAATGCAATCATAACTGCCGACAGTACCGGTAACAAGGAAACTATCCTGTGGTTCAGTATAGGAGCCGGCATAGTTTATAACCTTATATGCTGGATATTCACCATCCTGGCATATTATCCGGCCTCACATGCAGCACGGCATATGATCGATGATGAAAATTTTGCACAGACATGGTATGTGTTCTGGATCCTGCCGCTGATCTTTATTGTCCTCAACATATTTATGGTTCCCCAGTACCGAAGCACGCTTTATACAGGTCGTATTCTAAAAGGATACATAGTAATAAGCCTCACTCTGCTCGCCCTGCTTATACTGTTCTATGCCATGTTTCTTATGCTGGCCAACAATCTCAACAAAAATGCAAAGCTGCTACAGGAGAATCACTTTCTGTCTATGCAGCAGGAACGATATGACAGTCTGAAGTCTTCTATTGAAGAAGCTCGTCAGGCCAGGCATGATATGAGACACTACTTCAACCAATTAGCAGCTCTGGCTGAAAATGGAGATATGGACGGTATAAAATCATACCTGTCAAGGTCTGTGAGCAGGATCCCTAATCTGGATAAGAGTTTCTGTGAAAACAGGGCGGCTGACAGTGTACTCGGATACTACTATGCTATAGCAGAACAGTATAATATTCCTTTTCTGGCCGCCATTGATCTCCCTGAACAGATTTCCGTTGATGAGATCGACATGTGCCTTGTACTCTCAAATCTTCTGGAAAACGCTATAGAAGCAAGCCTCAGGACCACCGAACAGGATCGGCACATAAAAGTTGAAACACACGTACATGCTGACCACCTGGTTCTGATTCACATTGAAAATGCATATAATGGTAAAATATGGGAGAAAAATGGAGTGTTTCAATCCGCCAAACGAAAAGGAAATGGCGTAGGGATCCAATCCATACGCCATATTTCCGATAAAACCGGCGGAGCCAGTTCATTTACATATAAAGATGGCATTTTTACAGCCAAGGTCATGATTCGCGGTTAGTTTTTGAAACATGGAAATAGAATATGACATTCAGCACGATACCTGCGCATGTGGCTATAGGTGCTGCAAGTCCTATATTTGTAAGGCTTGCATCCGGCTGAATACTCATATAGTACGCCAAAGGCAATCTCACAAGCAATGTCTGGATAAGTCCCTGTATCATGACCCATAGTGACTTCTCATGTCCATTGAAATAGCCTATCATGCTGAACAACACCGCGGTGAGTATAGTCTCAGGTGCAAAACCCCTCAGGTACTCGAAGCCCCTCTGGATAACAGCCGCGTCAGTGGTAAAGATTGATGTCAGTTTGTCACCGAAGAACCACACACCAATGAATACCACCACACCGACAGAAAGTCCTATGCCCATACCGGTAAGCATCGCTTTTCTCGCTCTGTCCTCTTTTCCAGCTCCAACATTCTGCGATACAAATGAAGCCATGGACTGCATAAGCGAGCTTGGTACCAGCATGGCAAAGCTGACTATCTTGCAGGCAACGCCATATCCTGATGATGCCTCCAGGCCAAGTCTATTGATAAATGCACACAGCGCTAGAAATGACATCTGCGTGAGAAATTCCTGCATCGCCAGCGGAAGTCCAACTGAGAGCAATCTTCTGCACTGTCTGTTTAATCTGAAATCTTTTCTTGATATCTTAAATGGAAGCTTTTTCTTCTTCAGCAGCACAAGCGCAAGGACAACACTAACCGCCTGGGCAACCACTGTTGCTATGGCTGCACCCGCAGCGTCAAGATGACATCCCGCAACCAGGATAAGGTCACCGATAACATTTACTATACATGCCACAAACACAAATATAAGAGGTGATTTGCTGTCTCCAAAACCTCTGAATATCGCGGTGAGCACATTGTAGGCCATAATGAAAAATATTCCGCCTCCACATATCCTCACGTACGATGATGTAAGAGTGACCGCCTCAGCCGGTGCCTGCATCAACACAGACAAAGGTCTTGCAAACGTCACCATGACAACTGCCAGCGCCACCGCAAGTATTGCAAATATAGTCGTGGCGCCTCCGAGAAGCTCTCCTATCTGATCCGTGTTCTTTTCGCCTATATATCTGGCAATAAGCACTGTGGCACCCATAGCAAGTGCTGTTATCACAAATGTAACCAGATTGAGCACCTGGCTGCCCGTAGATACGGCTGAAAGTCCCGCCGTCGAACCGAATCTTCCAACCACCAGCAGATCAACCGCACCATATGCAGCCTGTAGTATCAATGCTCCAAGAATCGGTCCCATGAATGGGAGCATTTTTCTAATTATACTTCCCTGTGTAAAATCTGTTTTATCCTGTACACTCATCTTATGTCTTGACTCCTTTTGCTCATAACATCATAAATTTTTTCAATGGTCGCTATCATAATATCTGCATCTTCATCTGTGATATCGGTAAGAGACTCCCCCAGTCGTGTAAAATACTCGTCAACATATTTGCAAACCAGATCTCTGCCAGCCTGAGTGGTCCTTATATACACAATACGTCCATCCGTCTCTGAAGCCTTCTTTTCCACAAATCCGAGGCGTTCCATATCCTTTATCGTCTTTGTCACTCCCGGTCTTGGGAGTCCCAGTTCATCACTTATATCACTGACCTTTACCTCAATCTCAGGCCTCTCAAGTCTCGTTATCACATCAAGATAATGTATATGAGTCGGTGTGACTCCATTTGGCAGCTTTGGCATCATATCTCTGACTCTCTTAGCTTGATAGCAGGCATCCATCACCTGTTTTATCTTTTCCTTTGTCATAGCATTCCTTCCTGTAAATTTATCAAATATTGTTTTATTATTATTTTGTGTAATTACTTAATGTAATTATCATTGGTAAGTATATTCATATTTTTCTTTTTGTCAAGGGGTATACAAACTCTTCATATGCCCGGTTAATACATTAGCCACAATGCATAAAAAATGCTCCACCTGATTCTCTCACAGATGAAGCATTTCATTATAAAACTTATTACTTGCGCCGTGCAACTTTACCAAAGCTCTCGTCAAGCCCTTTTTCTAACTACCTTTACTATCCCCACAACCGACTCGATCAGAACCACCGCCACAAATGGTATTCCTGCAAGTGTTATGGCGAACATCATGTATTCGATCCCATTCAGCAGATGCTCCCATCCTCCTGTAGCCTGCGGCACTATCCACATTTCATTCATAACCAGAGCACCAATCAGAAATCCCAGTATCAATCCACAGATCATCCACGCCGCACAGATTATGGCGACATCTTTCAGCCGCACAATCTGATTATCGTATATCCATTTTCTGAATATAATATACAGAATTACGCATATCAGGGGTACAGCAAATACAACGACCAGATTATAACTATCATTATATGTTTCTTCTATGTAATCAGACAGCGTCATAATGCTCCAGCATATGAGCTGTGCTATCAGACACAGTAATATTTTCTTCTTCATCTAGACCTCCTTTGGGGACGTTCTTCATGACAAAAGAAACGTCCCCACTTCGCACAGCACCTGCATCGCACCGGAAATCAGCATCACCCACACCGGATTCAGTTTGAATTTTCTGAGCAGAACAACACTCACTGCAAATATCACCACAAGATTCCACTTAGTTCCAGCAAGACTTATCTTGTCGATACTCGTCCAGACCGCCGTCACAAATATCGAAACTCCTGCTGACGCGATCATAGCCACAACCGCAGGTCTTATGCCCCCGAGCAATTCCTGAAGTACATCCTGTTTTCTGTATTTCATATACAACCTTACTATAATAGTAACTATGATACATGATGGAAGTATACACCCAAGCGTGGCAACCACAGCGCCTGCATATCCAGCCACCCGAAGGCCCACAAATGTCGCCGAGTTGACTGCTATAGGTCCCGGTGTCATCTGGGATATAGTGATCAGATCCGTGAATTCTGACATGGTCATCCACCCATGTACCTTCACTATCTGTCCCTGTATAAGTGGCATGGCGGCATAACCTCCGCCGAAACTGAAGAGTCCTATCTGGAAGAAACTTAGGAATAACTGCAAATAGATCATTATTCCATCCCCCCTTTGCCTGAGCGCTTTCCAGGATCTACGTCAGAAGTATCCTCTGTCTTTTTATGCCCATGACCTCTTCTTTTCTCCAGCTGTCCTCTACAAACGCCGACAAGTCCACAGGCAATTACTATGAACACGACATTTATCTCCAATATGTAGGATGCAACAAATGCAGCTATCATGACCAATACCCCCAGATCATCCCTCTGCTTTACTATGTCTGCTCCCATATCATATGTGACCGATGCTATGACCGCAGCAACTCCAGCCTGCATTCCCTCCAGCATCTGACTGATCACCCAGTTGGCCCTGAACGCGCTGTAACAGTAAGATATGATGGATATGATAACAAATGGCGGAATGATCGTTCCGACTATAGCCACCAGTGCCCCTGCCATACCGCACAATTTGTATCCCACTGCTATCGATCCATTTACTGCGATAGGCCCAGGCGACGACTGGGCTATAGCCACAAGATCAAGCATCTCATCCTGTTCTATCCAATGTTTTTCATCAACAAACTTTTTCTTCATAAGAGACACGATGACGTAGCCACCCCCGAAGGTAAATACACTCAGATATAATGTTGTTATAAATATCTTTAAAAGGGTCCTGCCCTTTCTTTTTTCTTTTCCCATAATCAATCCTTTGGGACACTCATCAGTACAAAAGGAACGTCCCCATTTTACAATAGTCTGAATTTCTTCGCAAACTTTACAATGAGGCCTCCCTTTGGCATGTTGAGGAGCTCCTCTTCAGTGTATCCTCCGACTTTGAGTATAGCCACCGCATAGAATATGATCGCCACAAATACTGCAACAAACATCGCGATCACCCAGTTGCCGAGAAGCTTTCGGCAGCCCTCATATACAATGATCGTGACAACACCCATAAAAATAGAAGCAATAGTCGGTGCAACGTATATTCTCCTGTTGTCCATTCTGCCGGTCTTGTACTTTGTAAGTGAACGCTGGTTAAATATACATATGAGCAGAGAATTTACTATGGAACCGAGAACCAGAGCATACAGTGCCCAGTCAGTACAATACAGCATGATCACAAGGACAACCACATGTATCACCAGCGCAAGCGTGGCATTGATGACCGGTGCCATCACCTTGCCCATAGCCTGAAGCACGCTGTTGGTGACTGTTGACTGCGCAAAGAACACAATGGATATAAATCCAAGATACATACATTTCGCCGCCATAGGATCTGCACCTGCAAACAGGAGCTGTATGATTGGTTTTGCCAGAACTCCCATTCCAACGGCACATGGTATGGTAACCAGCATAGACATGCTGAGCGCCTGATTGAGAAGTCTGTTCGTCTTTTTCATATCATTTTGTGCATACGCACCAGATATTCCAGGAATATATGCAATTCCTACAGATGCCGCAATGGCAAGCGGAAGGTTCGTGAGAACTGTATATTGTCCGGAATAAATTCCATACAGCTTTGCCATCTCCAGCGAATCCATGCCCTTCATCTTCATGACAACATAGAATACCTTCATATCTATAGGGGTTAATACATTATACACCACTGCTGCCACAACGATCGGTGTAACGGTAGCAATGATTATCCTAAACAGCTTTCCATATGATTCTGTGTCCGGACTTGTATCGTTTTTCACAGACTCCATAATACCTTTTCTTCTCTTCGCATACGCGAACAGTATAAATATCAATCCCCCAAGGACTCCGGCGCCTGTACCCATGGCACTTCCCGCAGAACCGTACTTTGCATGCTCTGTTGTTCCTGCAGCAAATGGTCTGGCGAGCATGTATGCTGCAACTATGCTGACTACTGCATTTGCAAGCTGTTCTATAATCTGGGATATAGATGTAGGCACCATAGTGTTATATGCCTGCAGATATCCTCTGAATATGGCAAGGAATCCCGATATAAATATAGTAGGTGCAAGTATTTTTAGGCTCAATACCGCATTTGGCTGATCACTGACAAACCACTCAGCACCAAAGTATGTGATGAGTGCCGCCACAGCTCCCGCTATCACTACATATATAAATGTACAATAATAAATACGTCTGGCACTTTTGTACTGCCCCATCGCAATCTTTCCTGCAACGAGCTTCGACACCGCTGTCGGGATACTATATGTTGCTATCATGATGACCATTGCATATATGGCATACGCCGAACCGTAATATCCATTACCCTCATCTCCAAGGATCTGATAAAGAGGTGATCTGTACAGCAGACCTATGATCCTTGACACGATTCCGGCGCCAGCCAGAATTCCCGCCTGAAGTGCCAGATTACTTCCCTTGCCTGATAGCTTACCTTTCTTTCCCGTGTTGGTATTTGTACTCATATCTAACTCCTTATTGCCATTTATGTGTCTATATTGTAAAATTCTGTTCGTGATCAACTGTATATTTATATAGTCAACACATGAAAAATACCCATAACTTTATTCACAAACTATATATATACCAATTTTATGCAGTTAATTCAACTATAATATTATAAGCTTCATCTGTTTTGTGACTTAAACTACCACAAGGAGGTAATTATTCATGGAATATTCATCACTTCCAAAGGATCCAATGGTACTTCTCAGCTTTATCAACACCAAGCTTCGAGATGACTATCCAAGTCTTGATGAGCTCTGCAGTTCTCTATGTGTCGATGCCGATGACATAAAGAAAAAACTTGCATCCATAGACTATTCATATGATGATGAAAAGAACAGATTTGTGTAAAAGCAAATCTGTTCTTTTCATCCTTATCATATGTTACATGGAGATTTAGATTCATCCCCCATTTTGATATTATATTTACTTGTGTGTCTCGCCGTCATCATTTGTTGAAGCCTCACTGGCTTTCGACTCGTCAGTGTTATCGATATCATGTTCGGAGTTTTCCTCGTCTTCCACTATATCCTTTGCCAGCTTCTCCGCATCAGCCTTGCTGGCAACAGTCTTCATGACGTGTACGAATTTGTCTATAATGCTGATCGGATCATCCTCAGGATCGTCCTCGCCGACTTCCTCTGATCTCGACTGCTCCGATTTCGTTTTTACATACTCATCATCTGGCAAATCTGACGGATACTGAAGCATATGCTGTTTCTGCTTGAGCTTTCTCTTATTCTCACGTTCTTCCTGTTTCTGTTCCGGAGTCTTTTTCTTGAACCTTATATCCTCTTCCTCTTCTGTCCGGTATATCGGTTCACCCGTCTCCTCATCGATCCTCTTTATCTTCTCATACTCAGAGGTCTTGAATGCCAGGTTCTTATCCTGCAGCTTTGCCGTGCATGTCCTGTTTATATACATATAACAGCACGCAAATACAGGAACGCCCAGGAGCATTCCAAAGAATCCAAACAGACCTCCACCCACAATAACTGCTGTAAGCACCCAGAAACTTGAAAGTCCTGTGGTATCACCAATGATCTTCGGACCAAGAATATTCCCATCAAACTGCTGCAATATGAGTATAACAAGAAGCAGCACCAGACTCTTGATCGGATCGGCTATAAGTACGATAAAGAAACAAGGTATAGCTCCTATGATCGGTCCAAAGAATGGTATGACATTTGTCACTCCCACAATAACACTTATCAGCACTGCATATGGCAGATTGAGTATTGTAGAAACTATAAACATTATCATTCCAATTATAAGTGAATCAAGTATCTTGCCATTGATAAACTGTCCAAAAATCCTGTTCATCTCTGAAAGACCATCGAGGATATTATTCGCATTCTTTACCTTGAACACAGCATATATGATCTTCTTTCCCCTTGACGCCAGATATTCTTTATTCGCCATCACATATATAGAAGCCACTATACCTATAAGAAAATTATACAGGAACTTCAGTCCGGAGAACACCCCGCTTCCTATATTCACCACGATCTTGTCCACATTGGGCATGATCTTTGTGTTCAACATATCCTGCAGCTTCAGATATGCTGTATTCATATATTTGTTCAGCTCGTCCTCAGGTATATTTAATTTCTGGAATTTCTCATTGATATTCTCCACCATGTTCTGCAGGTTGGAATAATAATTGTCCATGTTGCCAACCAGCTGCTTTATACTGTCATAGAGCTGTGGCACCACAAGCCATACTACACCAGTTATGATTCCTAGAAATACTATAGTCGTGAGGATAACCGACAGTGTTCTTGATACCTTAAACAGCTTCTTCTTATCCGTGATAACTTTATCCTGAAATATAGTATGAAAAAGCCTGTCAAAAAATACAAGTATCGGATTCATAAGAAACGCTATGACCGCACCCACTATAATTGGTGCAAATGCGCCTGAGATTTTATCTATTATTGCCCGAAAGCCTGTCCATTGTTCAAGTATCTTGTTAAATAAAAGTCCTACGACGATTATTCCTATAACCGCCAGGCTTATATTTAAGATTCGTCTCTTTTTGTTATTTGCCGCCACCTTTTTCTCTCCCATCCTTTAGCTTGTGTACGGCTCTCCGGGCAATCCCGACAACCGCTTTTTTTATTATATTTGTTTTTGCCGAATGGTGCAAGACAGCTTACGGATATTTAACCAAGCCTTTATTATTTATTCTTAATAATTTTATAATTCGTGCGTATAATGCACTTTAAGGGATTGTATATTCAGAATATTTATGTTGTTTAGCAATTATTTTTCTAGTAAAATGATAACTAGCCAAGGGCAATGCGAGTTTTATCGCATATCAGGATTTCCTACACAAGGGAGGTGTTCTATATGAATTGGGAGATTGTAACCTGGCTTATAATATTTGCCGTATGTCTCATTGTTGAGATCATATCGCTCGGACTCACAACTATCTGGGCCTGCGGTGGCGCACTGATTGCCATGATCATCGCGTTTTTCAGCGGTTCATTGCCACTACAGATTGTTGTATTCCTTGTTGTAACAACCATTCTCTTTTTCACAACAAGACCTATTGCCAAGAAACATCTTGACAACAAACTGGTTAAAACCAACGTAGAAAGTCTCATCGGCAAACACGTGATCGTATCCGATGATATAGACAATCTCAAGTCAAAAGGTCAGGTTATGATTAATGGGGTTGAATGGACAGCAAGATCCAAAAGCAACAATATCATACCAACAGGTACCGAAGTTGTAATCTGCGAGATATCCGGCGTAAAAGCTATTGTTGAGCAGGCAGACCGGTAACGGAAAGCAAAAAAGGCCAGCATGTCTTTGATGTACATTATTTTATTACTTATTCACACACTATTTTAATTATTAAGGAGATTATTATGGACGGAGCAGGAGCAGCACTTATTATTATTTTATGTCTGATCGTGATTGTTGTTATATGCAGTACGATCAAAATCGTGCCACAGGCACATGCCTATGTAATTGAGAGACTTGGAACATATCAGGCAACATGGTCTGTTGGACTTCACATGAAGATGCCTGTCATTGACAAGGTTGCAAAAAAGGTTACTCTCAAAGAGCAGGTTGTTGACTTTGCACCACAGCCGGTTATCACCAAGGATAACGTTACAATGAGAATCGATACTGTCGTATTCTTCCAGATTACAGATCCAAAGCTTTTCAGCTATGGAGTAGAGAATCCTATCATGGCCATTGAGAACCTGACAGCCACAACTCTTCGTAACATCATCGGTGATCTTGAACTTGATCAAACTCTTACATCAAGAGAGACAATAAATACCAAGATGAGAGCTACACTTGACGAGGCTACTGATCCTTGGGGTATCAAGGTCAACAGAGTAGAGCTCAAGAACATCATTCCTCCCGCAGCTATTCAGGATGCGATGGAGAAACAGATGAAGGCAGAGCGTGAGAGACGTGAGCAGATCCTTCGTGCTGAAGGTGAGAAGAAGTCAGCAATCCTCATCGCAGAAGGTAACAAGCAGTCAGTTATCCTCGAAGCTGAGGCCGAGAAGGCATCCCAGATCCTTCGTGCTGAAGCTAAGAAGGAAGCAACTATCAAGGAAGCTGAAGGTCAGGCACAGGCTATACTCGCTGTACAGCAGGCAAATGCAGATGGTATCAGAGCTCTTAATGAATCAATGCCATCAAATCAGGTTATCACACTCAAGAGCCTCGAAGCATTCACAAAGGCTGCAGACGGCAAGGCTACCAAGATCATCATTCCATCCGAAATCCAGGGAATCGCAGGTCTCACCTCTTCTATCGTAGAGGTTGCCAAGAGCACTGAAGCAGCTGCCATATCAAAGCAGTAAGCAAAGAGATTAAGTTCGAAATAACCTGTTGGCAATATTGACACATCGGCCAACAAAATAATAAATATCACGAGTCTAAAAAAGGCATACATTACAGTGCATTTCACTGCACCAGTCATGTATGCCTTTTCTTATAACTTCATCTGTATATCATTCAGGATATTATAAATAATCCTTCATCTATATAGCATCATATATAATATTATTGCTCCGGAACCGGCAGTCTTCCGCCCTCATGCTGCAGTTCATCCAGCACTGATCCAAATTCATATGTAACATTTATGATCTTATCCTGTCCCTTCGGGATACCGTACACAATATATTGATACACCACAGACATTGGGGTAAGGGCATCATCTGTATATTCACCATAGAAAATCTTTCTCTTTATTGGATCCGTATCACTGTCCGTATCTATAACCACAATGTCAAAGTTTCCTGTTCTCGCGCCGTGATTTAACAGTATATCGCTCACCAAATAATAGTCATAACTGTCATAATCAAATTCAACTTCACTCAGATAACTTATCTCATCAGTGGTAATTTCCGCCCCGCCAGGAAGAGTATATTTCTTATCATTCTCAATTTTCTGTCCATACTCCCCATCGTATATTTTGTATAACTTTCCTTTAGGAGTGTCAAGCTTACTCACATCATACCAAACCGACGCGTCAGCCTTTTCACCTACCACATACATAATATTTGTAGGAGTAGTCTGACCTTCCGGTGAATCAGGATCATCATTCTGGCAGTATACGACCATATACCCATAATCACCTGACCTGACCATAAAGTACATATGTCCATGATCAGCATCCACTACTTCTGATATGTCATTGACATCTGCATATCCATCATATGACACCAAAATGTCTATGTCCTCCTGACTCATAGGTTCCAACATCATACAAGATTTTGATCTGAGATATACATCAAAATAATCCCCTCCGTCTGACATATCCTCTGCATCTGAATCCCCATCGTCCGGAGTATCCATCTCATATTCCATGTCATATACTACATATCCTTCGGGAATATCGGCATCTTCCAGCTCTATAGGCTCTACTGAATTTATCGTCAACCACGCCGTATTTCCATCAGGATCCACATTCACCATCTTGTCTCCAAATGCATATCCTTTGACTGGGATACTATCAACATAATAATTCCCATCGCCACTGTATATCTCATCATCTGTATCCTCATTTTCGTCTTCTGATCCTACATCAAACCCAAGACTTTTGTCATGATCTGACGTGAGCGCCGAATAAACGGTCCCCAAACTTATTATCAGGAAAAATACAATGATAATTATCATGCAGACTTTTTCCAGTCTCTTTTCATTATCGAGTACGTCTTTTTCTTTCTTCTTGAACCACTCGCTGTGCACGTTTCCATACTGTTTATTCTTGTCTTCAGTATATGATGTCTGATCCTGATTGTAATCACCGTACTCCCATCCGGCATCTGCCGAAGTTGCTCCGCTTTCAAACTGCCCATCTCTGTTTTTTTCCACATACCACGAACCGCATCTCGGACACATATGTCCTGTCTTTTCGGGATTGAATTTTTTACCACAGCTTTTGCATGTAACCTTCACTCATTCACCTCATCAGTCATTCTTACTTACGTTGTTGTACTGGAAGAAGTCGATCCTGTGATCTTTGAAATAATATTTTGCGTCACGCTCATTTACCTCACGAAGAACCTTACATGGATTTCCGACAGCAACCACATTCGATGGAATATCCGTTGCAACCATACTTCCAGCTCCTATGACGGTGTTATCACCTATGGTTACCCCCGGAAGTATCGTAACTCCTGCACCTATCCAGCAGTTCTTGCCTATTGTTATAGGTGCATTGTACTGATATCCCTGTTTTCTGAGATCTGCGTCTATCGGATGTCCCGCCGTAGCCAGTGTGACATTTGGACCAAACATTGTGTAATCACCCACATAAATATGTGTGTCATCCACCATAGTCAGGTTAAAGTTTGCATAGATATTGCTGCCCCAATGAACGAATTTGCCGCCCCAGTTTGCATGAAGTGGTGGCTCTATATAGCAGTTATCGCCTATCTCCTCGAACATCTCCTTAAGCATTTGCTGCCTCTTGACCATCTCCGTTGGTCTGGTCATATTGAAGTCATACAATCTGTCCAAGCACTTTATCTGCTCTCTGGCGATGTCCTCATCACCCGGAAGATAAAGCTCACATGTGTGCATCTTTTCCATCTCTGATTTACTCATTATAAAAACCTCCTGAACTTTATTTTTGTCTTGGCAACCCCGACACGATGCAAATCCTCTCGTCTTCGCCATTGTGCATCATCACGTCAGAATAAATCCTTTCGTCTTTGCCATTATGTATCATCGTCTCAGGATCACACAGGCTATATGAATGACAACAGGCACCACCAAGCCGCGCAAATGCACACAATGATGATGCCTGTTATCTCGTCGTATATACATTATCTGAAAATATACATAATCTGCAAATGTACATACATGGCGCACTCGGCACCATATATAATATATAAATTAGTTGTACTTGTAGTAGTTGATGAGGCAGCCGTCTGTGATGATCTGTCTCTCATCATCTGTGAGTTCTCCAAGCCTCAGCTCTATCTCAGCAAAGCCCTTGTTCACAACATATGCCTTGATGACTTCTGTCTTGTTCTTCACAGCATCCTTGATACCAGGAATGAATACATAGTCGTCATTGTCAAAATCAAAGTCCTTGTCGATGACAAATGGAAGCATACCCCAGTTGATAAGGTTTGACCTGTATCTCTTAGTAGCGTACTCCTTTGCAATGTTTGCCCATCCGCCAAGTACCTTCTGGCATGATGCAGCCTGCTCACGAGCTGAACCGTCACCTGGCTTAACAGCATATATGGTACTTCCAACTCCTGTATTGCTTCCGCATACATCCTCAAACTTCTCCTTGATAGCATGCATAACTTCCTTGACCTCTGGGAATGCCTTACCCATGCACTCTCCAGCCTCACGAACCTTCTCAACCGCCTGGATAGCCTTTGCTCTTCCAACGTACTCAGGATCCTTTCTTGACAGAGTGAACTCTGCAAGACCAAGAGGATTTGATCTGTATGATGAAGTCTCTCCTGATGGGATGAGCTCATCAGTTGTAGTTACAGGATCATGTATAACTGATGCTACTTTCAGGAGAAGGTTGTCTGTAAGTGGAACCATCTCAGGCCAATCCTTGATGTTTGGACCAAACTTGATCTCAACTGATGGATCAGCTTTGCCAACACCGTTGTAAACTCTTCTGTCGTATATAGCTTTGTCGAAGAAGTACTTTGGATGTGTGTACTCTATATCTGCAAGGTCTGTTGCAGATGTCAGGTATCCCTTGTTGGCTGCTGTTGCTGCGATTGAACGAGCATCCATAAGTGCAACAGATGATATCTGACCATTCTGTATCTTTGATCCCTCTCTGTTAGGGAAGTTTCTTGTTGAATGTCTGATGGAGAATGCGTTGTTGGCAGGTGTGTCACCAGCACCAAAGCAAGGTCCACAGAACGCTGTCTTAACGATAGATCCTGTCTCGATAAGATCTGCCAGGACTCCGTTCTTTGCGAGCTGCATATATATAGGCGTACTTGCAGGGTATACTGACAGAGTAAACTCATCAGCACCTATGCTCTTGCCTCTGAGTATATCGGCGGCATCGCAGATATTCTCATATCCACCACCGGCACATCCGGCGATGATTCCCTGCTCTACATACAGCTTGCCATCTCTCACCTTATCCTTGAGTGTGAAGTCGACCTTGCCGTCAAGGCTTACAAGTGCGCGTTTCTCAACGTCATCAAGAATATCCATGAGATTTGCATTCAGCTCATCAATGGTGTATGTGTTACTTGGGTGGAACGGCATAGCTATCATAGGCTTAACAGTTGACAGATCTACATACACAACTCCATCATAGTAGGCTACATCTCCAGGATTCATCTCCTTGTATGCCTCACTTCTGCCGTGGATGTCATACCAATCCTTTATCTTGTCATCTGTCTTCCATATGGATGACAGACAGGTCGTCTCTGTTGTCATTACATCGATACCGATACGGAAATCTGCTGAAAGCTTATCAACTCCAGGACCAACAAACTCCATAACCTTATTCTTGACATATCCGCATCCAAATGTTGCTCCGATGATTGCAAGTGCCACATCCTGAGGACCAACACCCTTCTGTACCTCTCCGTCAAGATAGATGGCAATAACATCCGGCTTTGCAACATCATATGTCTTGCACAGAAGCTGCTTTGCAAGCTCACCGCCGCCCTCTCCTATAGCCATGGTACCAAGAGCACCGTAACGTGTATGAGAATCTGATCCAAGTATCATTGCTCCACACTCAGCAAGCATCTCACGGGCAAACTGATGTATAACAGCCTGATGAGGTGGCACATACACACCACCGAATTTCTTCGCACATGAAAGACCAAACATATGATCATCCTCATTGATGGTACCGCCTACTGCACACAGTGAATTATGACAGTTTGTAAGTACATAAGGAATAGGAAACTCCTTTAATCCTGATGCTCTGGCTGTCTGAATGATACCTACGAATGTAATATCATGAGAAGTCATCTTATCAAATTTAATCTTCAGATTATCCATATTGCCAGATGTGTTATGCTTCTCCAATATTCCATAAGCAAGTGTGTTCTTGGATGCATCTTCCTTTGATGGGACACTGCCAAGCTTTGATGCGAGTACTGCTCCAGCCTCCGCATTATCCTCAACCAGCTCTGTGCCATGTAACAGATAAGCACCATTGTCAAATAATTTAATCATACTCTTCCTCCTGGTAATAGCTTTTGTCTTTTCTGGGATTCATATCTTCAATATGTACACAACCCCATATTTATCTATATAATATCATATCACGGTTATTTTTTAAATAGTATTATGTAACAGTGATGTATTCGTATATAAACTATTGCAAAACCCATTTGGTAACAATTTTTTCGCGAACACGATCTACCAGAAAACGAGAGCAAACTTTAGATAATTTTACTCAATAGCTTTATCTCAATACTCTAAAAAAATAAAAGCTGCTATAGATCATTACCGTCTTGTAATAATCTATAACAGCTTTTATCATAAAATGATTCCAGATAAAATGTGTTTAAAACGCATCAGCCTGTATATGCTGTACCATCATCCCTGTGAGGATATGATGACACATTGCACATACAGGATAATGTTCTATAATCAATCTCCCCTCAGAGTTAATTATCTTTTCTTTATATTATACGACTCGTATAGATTTTCCAATAGTTTTGACATAAATCGACATGAACGACGTGTACAACGACACAAACGCCAATTAATTTTGATTATTAACGCATTCTTCGATTTATACCTATTGTATAATACTGTTGTGTTATGTTAAAATAACAACGTTACTTTACAGCATTTTTATATTTTATATGTTATAGAAAAGTATATAATTTTTTATAGTTATTACATTTACTAATACGACGGAGGTGCGCTCCAATGAATTTACTTATTGTCGAAGATGATGCCATACAGCTTAATGGATTGAAACATATCATAACAGAACATTACCCAGATACCAATATACATACCGCTTCATCTTACAATGAAGCTGTGACTGTTATCGACTCATCAGACATTAATTTATTTATGCTGGATATCAATCTCGGTGATGATAAAAACGGACTTGATGTATGTTCATATTTAAGAAAAAGACACGAGCACGAAAACAGCCCGGTTATATTTATAACAGACATTACCAATCCCAGTCTGGATGTCATCAATAAATACCATTGCACCTACTATTTCTCAAAGCCTTACAGTAAGGACGATGTTATCAAGGCCATATCCTCTGTGAATTCCAACCTGATTCCATCTGCATCTAAGCTGCAGGTGCGGGATATACTTGGGATTCTGTTCCATGTAATCCCACAAGATATCATCTTTGTGAAATCCGATGGTCATCACAAACACATTTTCACGACAAACGGCGACTTCGAAGTAACCAATTCAACCTTTGCTTCAGTGTTAGGCGAAAATGATCTGCCGCTTGTCAGATGTCATCGAAGTTATTACATCAATCCTGACTACATCCTCAGTTATGACAGAACCAACTCTCTGCTGCAACTGTCCGGAATCCAGGATTCAATACCTATCGGTAGAAAATACAAACCACAAATACATCAGGAGAACAAATAATGGCTGATTATTTTATTTTTCTTTCCAAGATATTGCTTGATACCTTTGTATTTTTAATATTCATGATGGCGATATACAATGTAAAATTTTCCCAGATAGCAAGGAGACTTCCACCGTTGCTTCTGCTGACTTTACCAGTCTCTCTGATTGCCACAATTACAGACTCCATGTTCATATTCACACTGATAACATACATCTACTGCTTTGTATTCTACTCCCTGGTCTTCCGTTATCCGCCAATGAAGATCATAACGGGCTATGCAATAGCTCTTATAATCATGATAGTGCTGAACCTTATACAGATGGTTGTCATCATGCAATTCACAGACAACCCTTTCACCAATGCTTCAACATATATAACTGAAGCTATGGCTTTTGTGATAGCTATTTTGCTGTACAAATTCGGGCACCTGGATAAGCTGTATGAAACCCTCATCATAAAAAACCAGGTTTTCAGGAATATAATACTCGCTTTATTTGCCTTCATGGTCTCCATGGTTTTATACCAGCGTATATCACCTAAAGATTTCATGAATGTGTTCATGACTTTCCTGTTTATAGTTATTCTTATACTCATCCTGTACGCCGGAATGTACAAGAACTACTTGAGTCTCAGGGAGTCCCAAAAGCAGCTGCAGTCATACGAACAGTATCTTCCTATTATAGAGGAGCTTATCGATCAGGTTAGAATGAGGCAGCACGATTACAACAACGAACTTCAGGCAATAAGTATGCTGCCGATCAGCTGCACCGACTATGAATCACTCTCTGCCGCTCTGGCAAAGGAACTTGATACTTCATGCAGCGATCATGTTATAAAAAATTCCTACCTTCTGAGGATCAACATGAAACTGATTGCCGGATTCCTGTTCAGCAAGATGAACCTTGCCCGGGAGCGAAATATAGATCTCAATATAAATGTCAAAAATTCAACTCTCACATCAAAGGCCGCTGAATTCGAACTTCTGGATACGATGAGTATTCTGGTGGACAATGCATTTGATGCCACCGAGGACGGAGGACATATAGAGATAGTGATCGACTCAGATGGATCGAAGACATCCATTGAGACCCTCAATGCAGGTCCTACTCTCACCTCGGTCATGCGAAAGGATTTCTTCACCAAAGGCTACTCCACAAAGCCGCTGAAGGACGGCAGATATTCAAGGGGAATAGGTCTTTATAAGTTAAAACAACTCACTAAAAAATATGACGGGGAGATCCTTCTCGACAATCAGACAGTAGACGGACAGACTTGTATACATTTTCTTGTAAGATTGTAAATATCACTTTTATGGCCTTTTAAGACAGCTATGGACTGATCCCATATCTGTCTTTTTTGTTGGTAATGATCTCTTCCATATATACACATGCAGTATTTTTATCATTTTCTTCCCTGTTGTTTAAGATTTTATGTTTCGCAGCCCGTCAACATCTAACATTTTCAGGCATATTCCCCGTTATTCGTTAATTTTTTCTGTATTCCGCCATATAACCTTAATTTTATTCTTTACTTATTGTTTATAAATGGTATAATCAAAAGGATTATTTTTTCCTATTAACTGGAATTAAATAGAACTTAATGAGAAATTTTTGACAGGAGATGTAAAAGTGAAAGATACTATCGAAATCAGATGGCACGGACGTGGTGGTCAGGGTGCCAAGACTGCTGCCCTGCTCCTCGCAGATGTGGCATTCAAAACAGGTAAATATGTTCAGGGATTTCCTGAGTATGGTCCAGAGAGAATGGGCGCACCTATCACTGCTTACAACAGGATCAGCAGTGAACCTATCAGAGTACATTCCAACATTTACGAGCCACAGTATGTGGTTGTTGTAGACGAATCTCTGATCGAACCTGTACATGTGACTGCAGGTCTCGCCGAGGATGGCGCCATCATTATAAATACACCTAAGACTCCGGACGAGGTTCGTCCACTGCTCAAGGGTTACAAGGGCAGGGTATACACACTTGATGCCAAGGAGATCTCCATGAAGACTCTCGGCAAGAATTTCCCTAACTCTCCTATGCTTGCAGCCATCGTTGCTGTCAGCGGAATCATGGAGGAGGGACCTTTCCTCGAAGATATGAGACAGTCATATCAGCACAAATTTGCCAAGAAACCAGAGGTTATCGATGGCAACATGGAAGCATTAAAGCTCGCTTTCAGGGAGGTAATGAAGTAATGAGAACAGATATAAGCAAGATACATGACAACAGCAAATGGACAGAACTCACACCTGGAAACCACGTATACGGCGGTGGTACTTCCAAGGCTTTTAACACAGGTGAGTGGAGGACTTCAACCCCTGTCCTCGATGAGAGCAAATGCGTACACTGTCTTCTGTGCGCACCTGTCTGCCCGGATTCATGCATTCCGGTAGTATCAGGCAAGCGTCTCGCATTTGACCTGGATCACTGCAAGGGCTGCGGTATATGCGCATACCAGTGCAAATTCGGAGCAATCACTATGAAGGAGGGCAAATAAATGGCTATAAGAGAACGTCTTTCAGGAAATGAGGCTGTGGCACATGCTATAAAGCAGATCAATCCGGATGTTATGCCTGCATTCCCTATAACACCTTCAACTGAGATACCTCAGTTCGTTTCAACATTTATCTCCAATGGAGAGATCGATACAGAATTTATACCGGTAGAGAGTGAGCACAGTGCCATGAGTGCAGCAATCGGCGCAGAGGCTGCCGGCTGCCGTACACTCACAGCCACATCATCATGTGGTATGGCTCTCATGTGGGAGGAGCTCTATGTGGCAGCGTCCAATCGTCTTCCACTTGCTCTCGCACTTGTAAACAGAGCACTCTCCGGTCCTATCAACATCAACTGCGACCACTCAGACAGTATGGGCGCACGTGATACAGGCTGGCTTCAGATATACGCAGAGAACAACCAGGAGGCATATGACAACTTTGTTCAGGCATACAGAATATCTGAGCACAAGGATGTCAGACTTCCTATCATGATATGTCAGGATGGTTTCATCACAAGCCATGCCGTTGAGAACATCACCCTCATCGAGGATGATCTCGTAAAGAAGTTTGTAGGTGAGTATAACCCTGAGCAGTATCTGTTAAACCCTGAGATGCCTATGGCTGTCGGTCCTTACGCCACATCTCCTTATTATATGGAGACTAAGATGGCTCAGAATACTGCCATGAAGAATGCAAAGCAGGTTATTCTGGATGTTGCAAAGGAATTCGAGGATATGACAGGCCGTCACTACGGTTTCTTTGAGGAATACAGACTTGACGATGCCGACTACGCCATCGTTATGATCGGCTCTGCTGCCGGAACAACAAAGGAAGCTATAGATGAGCTGAGAAATGAGGGCAAGAAAGTCGGACTCCTGAAGATCAGAGTGTTCAGACCATTCCCTGGCGAAGAGATCGCAAAGGCTCTCGCCCACACCAAGGCTGTGGCAATCCTTGACAGATCAGAAGGGTTCAGAGCAGGCGGAGGCCCTCTCTCAGCAGAGGTTAAGGAGCACCTGTATGACATTCAGGCAACCACAAAGGCTGTCAGCTACATCTACGGTCTCGGCGGTCGTGACTATACTGTGGAGAGCGCAAGAGGCGTATTTGCACAGCTTGAGGACATGATTGAGAACGGTGCTGAGATTCCTCAGTATCAGTACATAGGACTTAGACAGTAGGAGGTAAGATGAAATGGCATATAATTTTAAAGAAGTAATGAACAAGCCTGAGCGTCTTGCTCCAGGTCATAGAATGTGTGCAGGCTGCGGTGGTACTATCACTGTCAGAACTGTACTCCGCGCCCTTCACGAAGGCGACAAGGCGGTCATCGGAAACGCCACAGGATGTCTTGAGGTTTCAACCTTCATGTATCCTTACACAGCATACGAGGACAGCTACATACACAATGCATTTGAGAACGCAGGCGCTACCCTCTCCGGTGTTGAGACAGCGTATAACGTTCTGAAGAAAAAAGGCAAGATAGATGACACTTACAAATTCATCACATTTGGCGGTGATGGCGGAACTTATGACATCGGACTTCAGTCACTGTCAGGTGCCATGGAGCGTGGACATGACATGGTATATGTGTGCTACGACAATGGCGCATACATGAACACCGGTATCCAGCGTTCATCAGCTACTCCTATGTATGCTGACACAACAACCACACCAGTAGGCTCACAGTCAAATGGTAAGATGCAGAACAGAAAGGATCTCGCCCAGGTCATGGCTGCACACGACATCCCATATGTTGGACAGTCTACTCTTCTCGGCAACATGCGTGATCTCTACGAGAAGGCTGAGAAGGCTATCTACACACCTGGCGCAGCTTTCCTCAACGTCATGTCTCCATGTCCTAGAGGATGGAGATACCCTACAGAGAAGATCATGGACATCTGCAAGCTGGCAGTCGAGACATGTTACTGGCCTCTGTTCGAGGTTATCGAGGGCAAATGGATCCTCTCCTACTCTCCTAAGAAGAAGCTTCCTATCGAGGACTTCCTGAGAACACAGGGCAGATTCAAGCACCTGTTCAAGCCTGAGAACGAACATCTCCTCGTTCAGTATCAGCAGGAGGTTGATCGCCGTTGGGAGGATCTGCTGTATAGATGTTCTAAGAATTAGTTAACGAACGGACGAAAATCCGTATATTGCATATGCACAATCACGTTTGATTGCTCTCATTTCGACTAAGGTCACATAAGCATGTGGCTCCGACCGCAATAAGGGCGGTGCGGATCTCCGCCCCAGCTTGTGACCGTCGAAAATCGGCAATCTGCACTACCGATTGTTGCATATTGCAATATACGGATTTTCTATCGTTATAAATAATTAAAACTCAGTCGACCGCACTACCGATCGTAATATATACTGGACTGGATTTCTTTCTGTTCTTGAATATATTGTAATTCTTAGAACATCAAATCTTATCCTTTAATTTAGTTCTTAACTGCTGATTGTTGCATATTGTAATATACTGATTTTCTGGCTGTTTTGTATTCTTTACATACAAGTGTGTAATCACTCGATAATGGCATCGCATACTTCATAGCAAGAAACGATGAATATCAGTTAAATGATACTTCATAGAAATCATTGAGAGTGTATTGCGCATCTTCACCATCTTCATCTCCGCTTGTATTTTTCCAGAACAGCAGGCTTTCTACCTGATTTACATCCAATATGCGGTCTGTGGTAAACAGAAGTTCGTATTCTCCGGCGGTGTTTGTATTTTCGTTTCCAGCTTCGACTATATCTGTAAGCATTGTTCCATCTTTCAGCTTTACACCAGAAAGGACTGCATATTTTTCATCTGAGGTCATATTCTTTGCACCGCTTATATCGAGTACCGCCCTGATAGATATCGGGGATACCTCACATTCGGTGACTACAGCCCCTGTATCTTCAAGGACTGTATGTGTCTCTTTTGTCACGGAAGTGCTATCTCCACTTAACTCCCATTCAAATCTCCATGTGCCATCATTGTCAACTTTCATATCAAGGTAATCATCATACACTCCGAGATCACCGAGCTCGACCGCTAGCTTTTTACCTTGGAGAAAGCCCTTCTTTCCCTCAGAGTCAAGAAGAATATGATATTCCATGCTGCCATCCTCAAGCACATAGTTCTGAACCAGTTCATCATCTCTGATCACCGGCTGTCCTGCTGCATCAAGAACATCCTCGACATAAAAGCTGCTGAGATTGCTAACCTCTTTTCCATCCAGAGTGCAATGATGTGTCTCAAATCCGGGAGTTCCTCCCGCCTTTATATCAAAGCCTTCTATTCTGAATGACACATAGGCATAGTAGTTATCTATAATAGTCTGAGCCACCGATATCGTTACACCATTCTGCGTAACTTCCCTCACTCCTGATTCATCACCTGGAAACTTGGCAAGCCCTGACTGCTCATATTTTTCTGTGTCTTCCGATGATATCTGGTATTTGTCTCTTATTCCATCGCTCCATCTGTGATATAATGCGCTGGCGCCAACGCCTATCGTACCCAGTGAGATAACACACACTATGATTATTACCGCAGCTTTACTATATACTGATATGTGCAGCCTTTTCCCTGATTTTACTTTCATCTCTTTATGTATATTATTCATATCCATTCCTTTCAAATCCACAATCATCTCCTTTGTTGCTTCCTTGAAGAAATCCTTTTCGTTCATAATTGCACCTCCATTCCTGACACGCCCTTTGATATCATATCCAATTTATGCATCATCTCAATGAATCCCTTATTAATTTTCTTGTCCGGAATAACCTGTTCTTCACGGTCTGTGGTTTCATGTGCAGCAGTCCGGATATCTCTGTTACAGAAAGTTCCATTGAGTAATACAGATAAAAAATCTTCTGTACACAGTCTGGCTGCCGTTTCAATATCTCTTTAACATCATGCAGCATTTCCTCCCTGTAAAAATCATCCTCCACACTGCTCTCCTCTTCATAAACGCTTTGTTCATTCAGTTCAGATTCAGCCGATATATCTATCGATGTCCGGTTTGCTATTCTGTCCCAGAATGAATAATATGATGAAAGTTTCTTTTTGCAAAGCGAGATCAGAAATGGTTCCTCATCCCTGACATAAGCTATCCCTTTCTTCTGTAATATTCTAAAATACTCCATATACACTTCCTGCAGTACATCGTTTACATCATCGAAACTTTTACATCTTGAAATCAGGAACAGTGTCACACTGCGTTTGGTTTTTTCATAGATTTCTTCAAAATGCTCTTTTACATTGCTGCTATTCTGACCGGTCAAATCTCTTACCTCCTTTCACTAAAGTAGTGGGATTACTGTCAAAAACGGTTTCATAATATATTATTTTTTTGCACAAATAAGGGCTATCCAGTCTTCATTGAATAGCCCCATAACTTTATCACAGATAATATACATTATATTATAGTCTTTCACTTTTTAAAAACAATCTCGACTATAAAGTTCCCATCTTGGATAGTTATCTCTCCTGTAAGGTCTGACAACCCCATTATCTTTCTGACTATCGAAAGTCCAAGTCCATTTCCAGTGTGTCCTGTTCTCGCTGTGTTTCCTTTCTTTAACGGTTCCCAGAGTTCTGACGGCTCACAGTCTATAGCACAAGCCATTTTATTTGAAAATACGATCTGGTCATCGTCTATCTCTATGCTCGCATGGCTGTCATCAGCGGCATATTTTGCCATATTCATCACAAGATTATCAATAAGCAGCTCAATAAGTCGTAAATCCGCCTGAATGACTGCATGTCCTTTTACCTCACACTCTATATTTCTATTTTCAAAATCCACCATATATCTGTCTATCACCTGACTTACTAACTTATCCAATTCCACGTTTTCTTTTTTTATAGTCATGGTGTTTTCAAGTCTCATATACGACAGCATTCCTGTTATCATCTCATTTATATATGCTACATTGTCCAAAATGGAATCTGTGTAATGTCTGGACTCGGAATCCTTTGCTATCTGCTGCAGATTTTCCGCATATCCCGATATAGCTGTGACCGGACCTCTGACATCATGAGCAATGGCTGCTATCAGGTTTCTGCGGCTCTCGTCAGCTATTATCTCTTTTTTCTTTTTTCTGTATGATATCATAAGTACTACCACACAGCAGATAAAAAACATTGGAGATACATACATAAGAATTTTTAGCAACTTCATATCCGGATCTGTAAACGGATTCTCATACATTGCTGATACAACGTAATAATCATTTTCTCCTACTGTCAGCGTTCTCCCTCTGTAGAAGTAGCCTCTCCACAAGATACTTTCTTCGTGATCGGTGGCATTATTCATACCCTCCCGTTCAAATACGCTGTCAAGATACTCTCTGGAACACTCATACTGTTTGTCAATATTCGCATAGTCTACATCGTCATATCCCATCGCAACATAGTCACGGTATACCTCCTCAGCAGATCTTACATCCTCATATATATATTCATCTGACTTCACTTTCACAGCGGTTATTCCTTCATCCGTGGATGCCCATTCGTAGGTTATTCCATTTTCCACTAGTCATGTATGACCTCACTTATGTGTATATCATCCTCCACCAACAATATCTTGTTCAGAGCGAACATTTCCTTTCTTGAAGTCTCCGAATTATTTTCTGCATATGCGGCATTTATTGACGCCTCTATGTCATTTTTCTCCACATCATCACCTCCTTGACCTGCATATTAACAAACCGATATGACTTTCATATGTCCATTATAACAATTTACTACAAATATGTGCTATAGTGATATACATACATTACATGGAGGTAGAAAACCATTTGAATTGGACCGAAGGACTTATTAACGCAATTGATTATATTGAGACTCACCTTATTGACGGTGAAGTATTAGACCAAAATACAATAGCCAGGCAGGCTTACTCTTCTCCTGACAACTTCAGAAAAGTATTTCATCTAATCACAGGATATACTATAGGGGAATATATCAGAAACCGCCGGCTTTCCCTGGCTGGAGAAGAACTCATTTCATCCAACCGCACGGTGACTGACATTGCACTTGAATATGGATATGATACACCCGAGAGCTTCACGAAGGCTTTCACACGCTTTCATGGAAACTCTCCATCTTATGTTCGAAATAACAAGTCCGGCCTCCATAATTTCACCCGAATTGTATTAAGGGTCACAGCAGATGGGGGATCTATGCTTAATTACAGAATCGTTAAGATCAACAGCATGTGTATTGCAGGTTATTCCAGGGTTTTCAAAAGCCTCGATACTGTGAAAAATAATGTTCTGATTCCAATGTTTACAAGAGAATGCTGCAGTAAAAGCTGGGATAAACTGATGGAAATTAAATCCAATAATGAAAAACCAAATAACTGCTTATTCGGTTACAGATCAAATGATTTTATAAATATTGATAAGTTCAATAATGAAATTTCATGCTTTAATTACACATTTGGACGAATGATCACAAAACAAGAAATTTCCGGATTAAATATATCCGATTATTCGATAACAAACATTCCTGACGGCGAATGGATCTGTTTTGACTGTTCAGATACTACTCCTGCCGGACAACAGTCACTTTGGTATAAAATTTACACAGAATTTCTACCATTTTCTCATTATAACATAGTACCTGACGTAACCTTAGAGTGTAGCAATGTATCATTAGAAAAGGAACAAAATTACCTTCTCCTACAAATCCGCCCCGACAAAGTTTAACCATTGCTGACAGGTCATAATGCAACTCCTGTGATATTGTTTTTATAGTATTTCTCATTTATATGATAATTACTAAATACAATCAAAGGAGGCCTTTATGAAAAAGGAATTAACAATTTTGACCACATTCAGCATAGCCATTATATTAGTTGTCACCGGGTGTCAACACTCGTCAGCATCTAAGAATGACTCTACTGTCACCAAATCGGTCACCAGCTATTCTTCATCCGAAGATACGACAATCGCAGAAGCAACAACTAACGAAACCTCTGTCAAAGAAACCACAACTGAGGAGATTACAACAGAAGCGCCAACTCCAACAGGTTTACTTCCAGAGGAACGTGCCAGCATAACCATGGGAAAACTCTCTCCTGATCACATTTATTATAACGAGGTGACAACACTTGATCCCGCCTGTGCGGACTATATCAACGAATTATCCATTTATGATGCTGAGATAGATGACACTTTTGTTGTCCATATATCTCTTCCACCTGATTATAACGAAGCAAGCACATACCCGATGGTTGTTATGACCGATGGAGTCTGGAGACTCAGTGATCACCCTGAACTCAGACCTCTTATGACATCTGGCCAGATACAGGATGTTATACTTGTCAGCATAGGATATCCAAACTCTTACAATTATGATGTCATCCGGAAAAGAGATCTCCAGACTAACCCTGATTCATTCCTGCATTTTATTGTAGATAACCTAATCCCTTATCTGGAAGAAATATACTCTGTAAACCCTGAAAATATGACTCTCACAGGACATTCCCTTGGCGGATACTGGGCTTACTACGCTCTGTTTCATAATGACACTATAGAAAAAAATACATTTACAAATTATTATATCGGCAGTCCTTCCATGTGGGCAAATACTGACGGTAAATTTATGTCTACATACGAAGATGAATATTACAGCAGAACACAGACTCTGAATGCTAATGTCTATGTAACCGTAGGTGCAGATGAAGATAAAAATTTCATTTTTTCTATTGAGGATTTCTACAACGATTTACAGGAGAGAAATTATTCCGGCTTAAACCTAACCTACGAAAAAATAGAAGGCTATGACCATAACACAGTCTTTAAGCCTTCTATCAAAAATACTCTTCTTAAGTTCTATAAAAAAGATTCCGAATAACTATCTGTAGAACCACCAGCATCCATATCTAGGCATGACTGCTCCAAGCTCGCGGAGGGTCTTGCCTGATATGAGATCTGTGTATATGTCTGCCTGTTCCTCAGGCATGGTCCAGATGAGCTGATCCATATTGCTGAAGTTGAAGAATGCCCTCAGCTCATGTCCTGCATATTCCCTCACTATTCCGAGGACGCTTGCACATCCTGTCTCTATGGTGTAGACATTTGCATTACATGAAAATACATCATGCGATGCTCTGATATCCTCCATGTGGCGCAGCGCGTCAAATATCTTCATGGCAACAGGATCCTTTTTCTCAACCTTGTCCCACGGGAAGTTTCCTCTATGCAGGTATCTGCTGTCCGCACATTTGTCCGGATCATTCTTGTAGCTATAATCGTTTGTCTGACCTATCTCATCACCGCTGTACAGAACAGGGATTCCGCTCTGCGCCAACAGGTATCCATGAAGCATGAGATCACAGGCAATAGCCTGGTCGATCTTGTCTGCATCTGCCTCGTACTGTCCAGCCTCAAGGCCTGACAGGGACGCTGTTGTTCCACACAAACGGGCATCTCCAAGTCTAGGATCATCGTTATAGAGCTCGCCTCTGGAATCACTGTTGTATCCCTTTCCTGTAAAATAGTCGTTCAGGAACTTCTTGTGTGCCACCTCATCTATACCGAACTGTGCCAGCCAGTCATAGTCGAGTCCCCAGCCGATATCGTCATGACATCTGAGATAATTCAGGAACACATAATCCTTTGGAAGTGCACACACCTGATCCATCTGGCGCTTTAAGAGTCCCACATCCTTTGTGGCTATTGTGTTCCATGTAGACGCCATCGTGGTTACGTTGTAGAGCATATGGCACTCAGGCTTGTCAACTGTTCCAAAGTACGGAACTACCTTTGAAGGCTCCATGACAACCTCTCCGAGAAGGAGAACTCCAGGACATACTATCTCGCTGATTATCCTCATCATGCGCACAAGAGTGTGAACCTGCGGCAGGTTACGGCAGTTTGTGCCTATCTGCTTCCATACGTATGGAACTGCGTCAAGTCTTATGACGTCTATACCTCTATTTGCCATGTACAGCATGTTGCCTACCATGTCGTTGAACACCATAGGATTTGCATAGTTCAGATCCCACTGGTATGGGTAAAATGTCGTCATGACCACCTGATTGCAGTCATTTATCCATGTGAAGTTCCCCGGCGCCGTAGTTGGGAATACCTCAGGCACGGTCTCCTCATATATGTTCGGAACAAACCAGTCATCATAGAAGAAATATCTGGATCTCGCAACAGGATCTCCATTTCTCGCCGCCTTTGCCCACTCATGATCCTCGCTTGTATGGTTCATCACAAAGTCCAGGCAACAGCTTATACCCTGTCTATGGCACTCTGCAGTGAGATCCTCAAGGTCCTCCATGGTTCCAAGCTCAGGCTTTACCTTCCTGAAATCCGCAACAGCATATCCGCCGTCATCTCTGCCCTTAGGGCTTTCTAGCAGCGGCATAAAATGAAGATAATTCACACCACATGACTTCACATATGGAAGTTTTTCTTTTACACCCTTGAGAGTTCCCGCAAATGCGTTTGTGTACATCATCATACCAAGCAGGTCATTCTGCTTGTACCAGTCAGGATTCTTGACACGCTGTCTGTCAAGTTTCTTAAGCTCTGTGTTTCTCTCCTGATAATAACCATACAGCGAGTCACACAGCCAGTCAAATGCCCCCATGTTATTATTGTACAGCTCACAGTAGAGCCACTTGAGCTCATCATATCTCTCCTCAAATCTCTTAATATATTCTGCAGTCTTTTTCACTATTTTTGAAGCCGCCATTTATCTATCTTCTCCTTTCCTATATCTATCTCCACGGGGACGGAGGTACCTGACCCCATGGGGACGGAGGTACCTGTCCCCTTTTATGTTAACTTACGGTTCTGTCAGTAATCAATGTTTCCACTTCGGATCTTTCCGGCATTACCTTGAGTGCGCCCTTGCGTGTTGTGATGATTGATGCTGCTGCATTTGCAAATGTGAGCATCTCCGTGAGCTTATCCTCGTCAAGATCATCAAGCCCATTGTCCAGTATGTAGTTCAGCACACAGGCACAGAATGTATCACCGGCACCTGTCGTCTCTATGGTGTTCTCCTGTATGAATGGCTTCGCCTCTGCCACCACGTCACCGTAATATGCACGGCTGCCGTCCCTTCCCATCGAGAGAAGTATCAAAGGTATATGGTATGTGTCCTGAAGGAGCTTTATACCCTCATCGAAATCCTCTCTGCCTGTGAACCACTGTATCTCATTGTCCGATATCTTGAGTACATCACACTGTCTCATGCCCCACTCTATCTGCTCATGAGCCTCATCCAGAGTCTTCCAGAGCGGCTCCCTAAGATTGGGGTCAAATGTAATGATGCATCCGGCCTCCTTTGCTGAAGCCACAGCCTTCTGTGTTGCAGCACGTGAGACATCATATGTCAGAGACAGTGATCCAAAATGGAACAATCTGGCGTCCTTTATGATGCTTTCGTCCACCTCATCCGCGCTCAACATGATATCTGCCCCCGGATTTCTATAAAATGAGAAATCTCTGTCGCCATCCTCATATGTATGCACAAATGCAAGTGTTGTATGTACTTCACTGTCATACTTCAGATTGTCTGTATTGATCCCGGCGTCAGCAACCACCCCAGCCAGCATCTTTCCAAGAAAGTCATCTCCAACTTTTCCCATAAATGCGGTCTTCTTTCCAAGCTTTTGCAGCATCGCCAGAACATTGCATGGCGCCCCACCAGGATTCGCCTCCATCATCATATTGCCCTGCCCACTGAGTCCGTTCTGCGTAAAATCTATGAGCAGCTCTCCGAGTGCAACCACATCAAATCTCTTCATAATTCACGTCCCCCTTATAATAAAAAATATATACGTACCTGTTTATTAAATCATCAGCTGTGAGTTTTCGTGAAACATGTTTCATATATTATGTATATTTTACATTTTATCATCGCCAGCCGTCAAGATGATTTTTTATTATATGTTGTTTTTATTATATCAGACGCGTAAATTTAGCATATGGTGATATCTATAATATTCTTGTATTTATGTAACACGAGCCCATCTATATAGTCTCAACACCTCTGGTGAACTACCCGTTGTCTAAAGCCAGTGGGATTGCGATAGCCTTGTTTCAATAGCATAAACATCCCCCAGCTCATTGCCTCACACTCCAGCTCGCTGCTCAAAAAAACATCCCCAGATCATATACAAACATAACCCG
This sequence comes from uncultured Coprococcus sp., assembly GCA_902461735.1. Lineage (GTDB taxonomy): Bacteria > Bacillota > Clostridia > Lachnospirales > Lachnospiraceae > Coprococcus. The sequence continues at coordinate 8,066 of CABPYV010000002.1, read as the reverse complement.
GGGATGTTCTCCTAAATCCGCATATATTCACTTTAAATATATGGCTGTTTTGACATATACCGCATCGCATTACAACTTTGTCACATTGGCAGCCTGTGGACCTTTCTCTCCGTCCACGACCTCATACTCTACTGTATCGCCCTCTTCAAGGACTTTGAATCCTTCCATATTCAGCGCTGAGAAATGTACAAAAACATCTGTGCCGTCCTCATCACATATAAAGCCGTAGCCCTTCTTTGCATTGAACCATTTTACTTTTCCTGTCTTCATAATACTGTTTCCTCCTTAAAAACTACCTGGATTCTTCAAAGCGAGCCACTGTCACCCGCTTTTTTTATACGAAAAAAGGCACAGAACGATATCGTTCTGTGCCTCTTTGCACTTACAATGACATTATATGACCTGACCTCTCATATTGCAAGTTTATTTTTTATTACTCTATTATTTATTATTACTTTCTATTTAGACTTTTTATCTTTCTTGATATTATCTGCCACGGACTTTTCTATGTCAGCTATATCTGCCTTTACCTCTGTCGAAATCTCTGCCGCCTCTTTCTTCAGCTCAGCGGTTTTCTTCTCTACATCTTTCTTCAGCTCAGCTGTCTTCTTCTCTGCATCTTTCTTCAGCTCAGCGGTCTTTTTCTCTGCATTCTTCTTCATCTCAGCGGTCTTTTTCTCTGCATCTTTCTTCAGCTCAGATGTCTTCTTCTCTGCTTCTTCCTTTATCTCCTCGACCTTCTTCTGTGCAGCTGCAGCCTTTTTCTTTGCAGCGTCCACACGCTTTTTTGCAGCAGCCTTAGCCTCCTTTTCCTCAAGCTCAGGTGTCATATCTGTGTAATCATATTCAAACACAACTGTGGAGAGTGGTGGTACTGTGATCTCTATACTATACAGGGTTCTGGCATTCTTCTTGTCCAGCGCTTTTACTGCCTTGTTGTTCAGCCTGCCCTTACCTCCAAACTGCACATCATCTGAGTTAAGTATCTCCTTGTATGTGGTATAACAAGGAACCGGTATGCTGTAGCCGTCCCTCTCAACCGGTGTAAAGTTACATACAAACAGCAGCTGTTTCTTCGGTGTTGAGCCGCGTCTTACAAATGAAAGTATACTCATATCCGGATGATCGCAATCTGTCCACTCAAATCCCATCGGATCCGTGTCATTTGCATACATCGCATCATTTGTATTGTAGAGCTTATTGAGTGCCTTTATATACCTTTCTATGCCCTGATTAAGTGGATTGTCAAGCACAAACCAATCAAGGCTTCTCGCCTCACTCCACTCCCTTGGCTGGGCAAATTCCTGTCCCATGAACAGAAGCTTCTTTCCTGGATGTCCATACATGAATCCATATGCAGTTCTGAGATTTGCAAATTTGTCCTCCTCATTTCCCGGCATTTTGCCTATCATGGAGTTCTTGAGATGTACAACCTCATCATGTGATATGACAAGCACGTAATTCTCAGCGTATGCATACGATAAGCTGAATGTCAGCATGTTCTGGTTATTCTGTCTGAAATACGGATCCATCTTCATATACTCAAGGAAGTCATTCATCCAGCCCATATTCCACTTAAACAGGAATCCAAGTCCATCCATGGATACCGGAGCAGTAACTCCTGCCCAGGCTGTTGACTCCTCCGCTATAAGATAAGCCCCCGGATTACGCTCTTCCATAACACTGTTAATTTTCTGCATAAGTGCAATGGCATCAAGGTTTTCATTGCCACCGTGTTCATTTGGCAGCCACTGCCCATCCTGCTTTCCGTAATCGAGATACAACATAGATGCAACCGCGTCCACACGAAGTCCGTCTATATGGAACTTTTCAACCCAGAACAACGCATTTGCCGTGAGGAAATTGGCAACCTCGTTCCTGCCATAGTCAAATATATATGTACCCCAGTCAGGATGCTCTCCGCGTCTTGGATCCGGATGCTCGTAAAGAGGCATTCCATCAAATTTACCAAGTCCATGGGCATCTCTCGGGAAATGGGCAGGTACCCAGTCAAGAATAACACTGATTCCGTTGCTGTGCATATAATCCACAAAATACATAAAATCAACTGCATCACCATATCTGCTGGTCGGTGCGTAGTAATTTGTCACCTGGTATCCCCAGGAACCATCAAACGGATACTCTGATATACCCATAAGTTCAATATGCGTATATCCCATATCTTTTACATAATCAGCAACCATAGGGGCAAGTTCCCTATATGTATAAAATCCTGCATCATCATCTTCGACCTTCTTACGCCATGAACCCAGGTGCATCTCATATATAGACATTGGCATACGCATTCTGTCTGTACGGCTGACCTTGTTTCGCGCATTCATCCAAGATGAATCTTTCCATTTGTAACTGCTTATATCGGCAACAACAGAAGCATTCTCCGGTCTCATCTGACACTGATTGCCATACGGATCTGCTTTGTATAATATCTCTCCATATCTTGTCATGATCTGATACTTGTATACCGCACCGGACTCCACTCCCGGAAGGAAAAGCTCATATATTCCTTCATTCTCTGTGATCTGCATAGGGTTTACATTGCCATCCCAGAGATTGAAATCTCCAACAACACTGACACGTCTTGCATGAGGTGCCCACACAGCAAAATATGTACCGCTGACACCATCTATTGTCATAGGATGTGCACCCAGCTTCTCATATATATCATAGTGTTTTCCCTCTGCGAAAAGATATGTATCAAAATCTGTTATAAGTGACTTAAAGGAATATGGATCTGCACTGTTCACTACAGTTCCATCCTCATATGTTGTAACTACATTGTACTTGTTGCCATCATACTCTTTCTTGTCAAAATATATTGCAAACAATCCTTCATTGGTCATCCGCTCCATATTGTGAGCTTTCTTTCCTGTTCTTGACGTCACCTCAACTCTTATTGCCCCCGGCTTGTACACGACGATTATCTGTCCCTCTCCGTAATCGTGAATACCCAGCAAATGTTTTGGCGCATTGATCTTACTGGCTATAAGCTCATCATAGAGCACCCAGTTTATCCACTCCTCTATTCTTTTTTTCATACCTACCTCCATATTTTAACGGTCTTTGGCAGACTCTCCAATCCGCAAAACCGCATAAGTAACATTGTAAAATTCATTCTGTATATTTGTTTATCTGAACCTGTGAGGACGCGACTTTTTATAGCTTACCACCCTCACTATGATAGTCACCACCAGTCCCACAAATATAGTGCCCAGATACACACATAGGACTTTTAATCCAAGCCCTGATGGTATAATATCCGCCAATACGTCATGTCCGGGAAATAGCGCTGTTGAATCCCCATCAAATATGAATTTTTTCATTCCATACAATATACCATTTCTTGAAAAAAGCATCATAAGAAAGCTTATTATACCTATTATGACCCCGGCGGCACCGCCCCAGGCAACACATTCATATAGTCTTCGTTTCTTTATGATCACGAAACATGCAATCAAAATAACCAGCGATATGAACATTCCGTTGCTCGCTTTTGATTTTATATCTTTAAGCTGGTCAAGACGGATCTCATTCTCCGTTGAAAGATATATGTTGCCCGCTCTGTAATCTTCGCTGCCTGAACCATCTAGTCCATCGCTGATTATGCTGTATTCCACCCAGGCGTCCAGTTCCGAAAGTTCTTCCGACTGTCCATTATTCATCACTGACGTAATCTTCCCTGATTTCTGAGGCTTATAGTTTCCTTCCGAAACCTTTCTCACCATAAAAGAACACATCACCGCTGACGAGATGATAAGTATTACCAGCGCTAATGCCATTATCACTTGAAAAAATCTATATTTAGCCATTTGTATTTCTCTATTTCTTTCTTTACTTTTGCTTTTATAATAATACCATTTGTCTGTTTTGATGTAAAGGCAAGTCACGAAGTGTTTTGTTGATGTTTTTTGCTTTTTTGGGCTTTTTTTCTGGTATTTTTTGTTTATTTGCACTTGACAAGATTTTGTGTTTCATCTATTATATGTGAGTATGTTTACATTGAATTGTCCGTGTCCGGTTTTAATGTAAAACCTTATTATATTTATTTAGAATTTATGGAGGTAAGAATTTTGGCTAATATCAAATCTGCAAAGAAGAGAATCAATGTTATCGAGAAGAAGACACTTAGAAACAAGATGATCAAGTCTAAGGTTAAGACTGTTATCAAGAAGGTTGAGGCTGCTATCGCTGCTGGTGATAAGGTTGCTGCACAGCAGGCACTTGTTGTTGCTACATCAGAGATCAACAAGGCTGCATCAAAGGGCATCTACCACAAGAACAACGCTGCACGTAAGGTATCACGTCTTGCAGTTGCTGTCAACAAGATGGCTTAATCAATTTTGATTTCATGATAATCAGATAACTTTGACTAAGGATTGGATATATTAAACGGCTGCATATATTTGAACCATTCACAGTTATATAAAAACCAGCATCTTACATATGATGAGATGCTGGTTTTTTATTTTTTCAGATTATACATCCATGCAGCTTATGTACTACAAATTTCTCCTGTACACTCTTCTATATGCTGTGATCGCCTCTCGTATATATCATGCAGCCGATTCTTGTATTATCCTCTCATATGTGTACCACCACTCCCCATGGCGGCTCTCTGTCTGTGTCAATTATTATCCACATGACAGGAATCCCCTGAGTCATCTTCTCCTCCGGCCAGTCAGCATATCCATCCGTCATAATAACTATAGCCGTAGGAAGAATTTCCTGCATATTGTCAGCCATATATCTGAATATACTGCGAAAACTCGTTCCCCCTCCGCCAACCGGTTTTATATCAGAAAGAGAATCCACATCATCAAATTCCACAGGCTCTGTGACACTGGTGTCAAAAAAACTCAGACTGGCACTCAAGCTGGTGAACTGTGAAATAGCCGACCTGATCTCTGAATACACTATCCCCAGAGTTTCATCTTCGATTGATGCACTTGTGTCAACCACAAACCAGATATTGTCAACTGAATTTTCCTCGACTTCATTAAACGCCGGCAACAGAAATTCACTGTCCGAATACCTTCTGTCCGTGGGATTGAAGCTATAATCATTTCTGTCATTTGTGATCTGGATAAAGTCATGCAGCAGTTCTATCCAATTGACTCTCCCAGCGCCAGAAAGATCATCTACTATATTTCTGACTGCCATCGGAATATCTGAAGATCCTGCCACCAAAGCATCTTTGACTGCCTGAACTACCATCCTGTCGATCTCATCAACCGCTTCCTGACCGTTTTCTATTCTGCCCCACAGATCATGTCTGTCTATCGAAGCATTTCCGGAGTTATCAGAGCATCCAATCGTATCTGCGTCCTGCTCACCATCAGAGCTGTCTGCTGATCCACTGCCAGGCTGCTGTAAGGGCTCATCACCGCCGCTTTTGGACTGTCCTTGTCTCATAAGCATTTCATATACCTCTTCTGCGCTATATTTATACCCTTCCTTACCGTCCGGAGTTTTATGCATAACCTCGCATCCACATATATTGATTCCACTTATTCCAAGACTGTTCATGATGTTTGAGTTAACCACGATATCAGCTGCCACATTATATACAGCAGTCAATTTTCCATTCCATCTTACGCAATGTTTGAGGACATTGTGCATGACCTCATGCATCATCACGAACTGCAGCTCTTCCATACTAAGTTTGAGAACAAACTGAGGGTCAAATATGATTCTGCGCATATCCGTGGCGGCCGTACCGCAATCCGCCAGGGCAACCCTCAGATTCATCAGGATCGAACCATAGAACGGGTACAGCATTACAAGCTCAGTTCTCGCGTCACTTATTTTTTGAAGTACCTTTTTACGAGTCAATTCTTTATCTTCTGGCAAATCACCATCCTTGATTTTACCCGCAGACTTTACATCTCTCACATTACTTTTTCCCATGTATCCTCCTCAAAACTACATTTATCACAAATCATTTAACGACTTTTCTTTGTTTATTTTCTTTGTTTATCCCTGATGAGCTCTCTAGAATTTACATTTGTCAAGAAGCTCTCTGTTATTTCTCACAAAGTCATCCGATTTTTTTAGCCACTGCCTGAACATCTCTGTCTTTGCCATCATTTCACAAAGGCCATCCACCTGAAGCAGGCCTCTGTATGTACAGACGGCATAGTCCTTTGGAAAACCATTTATGAATCTGCACATGTTGTCCAACGCAGCGACCGTCAAAGCAGCTTTTCCGTTACTTCTATATGATGATACAGCAAATGATATAATCGCCCCTATAAGTGCATACAAAACATCGGGAGTTTCCGGATACGCAACCCTCTTTCCGGCAAAAATATCCTCCGTTCTCGGAAGCTTGCTGTACACATTACACCAGGCTATGAATTCCATAGCCGCCCCTGTTCCTATATTGGCCTTTATAAGCCTTCCATATGTTCCCGGATTGCACTGTTCCCCAACAGCATTCAAGATACTGCTCACCGCCATCCAGCTTCTCGGTGTTGGATATGCCAGCGCGTCAAGCCCCACATTCTCTCTGCAAAGTTTCGATGAATCAAATGACAGATACCCGAAAACCAACGGATTTACACCATTGTCAATTGCATACCGTTTCCAAGATTCCGGATCAACTTTAACGTGGAAATGCATAAGTCTGTTCGCAAGCGCATTTGGCATGCGGTAAGCCACCGAATGATCTGTTGTTCGATTTCCGGCAGCCATGACAATCGTATTGTCCGGCAGCTTATGCTCTCCCACTGCCCGGTTGAGCGTTATCTGGTATGCCGCAGCCTGCACTGACGGAGCCGCGGCAGTAAGCTCATCTAAAAACAGTATATTTATGACATCACCGGAAGTATCCATATCAAATATCCTCGGCATAAGCCAGTCAGTAAATTTCCGCTCAGGATCAGCCACCGGAACGCCTCTAAGGTCAACCGGTGAAAAAAGCAGCAGCCTCACATCCGTAACATCTACACGCTTTCCCGTCTCTCTGCCAAGCTTTTCGGCAAGCTCCTCAATACCGGCACTTTTTCCTACGCCGGGAGCGCCCCATAACATAGCTGCCGGAATGTTACTAACAGGAATACCGGCATTTATCACTGGTATATAAACGCTCATCATCTCATCTACAAATTCGTCCACCGAAACGGATGGTATATTCATATTGATATCTTCTGTCATACAGCAACATCCTCCTTCAATATCGCGTCAATATTACTCAGCTCTTCGGCAAGTCTTGCAACTTCATCGTCAAATTCATTTCCCTGCAGGACCTCTGCTTCAGCTGTGTTTTTTTGACTCTCAAGTTGTTCATACTCCTTCTGGTTTCTCTCTATCTCTTGTCCAAGATGATCTAGTACGTTGTCAATTCGCTTGGAACAGCCGAGTGCCTTTGCGTCGTCCATCTTTACCTCATACGAGTTCCCACTGCCACGTCTTAGCAGAACATATGGCTTTTCGGGTGACATCTTTAATGGCAATATGACATCAAACCCCTGATAACTGCCAAATATCCGTTCCCTCACCGTATACTTGTTATGAGCAAGGACATCAAGCAATTTCTCACCAAATAAAATCCTGTCGTCATTTGCAACTGAATGCTTATTTGCAAGATAATATCTCTGGTCATCCCGCATGGCGGCTATCCGATTCTTTCTGGTATGAAGCCTGGCGGGAACCACCTCAAGCCATTCCCGCTGTTTTATCAGCTGTTTTTGTTTCTGACGCTGATTTATGCGGGCATGTTCTAACCGATTAGAAATATCTACCCTTTTCCTTATAAGTGGATTTCCTATTGCAAGTGCTTTTATCTCGGCATAGTTGAGCACGGTATCAGCAGTGTCTGTCTCATCGCGATGGACTGCAGACAACGTTCCAGACAAAAACTGTGCGATGAATTTCTGCTTGTTCTCCAATATCTGCCATGTGTAGGAATCAAAGCTTGCCTCAGTCACATATCTGTAGATAAATACTTCTTTATTAAGGTTGCCCTGTCTGATTATTCGACCTTCACGCTGTACCATATCAGTCGGTCATTTTTTGCGGACAGTTCATACATGCTATCCTTTTCTGTT
>CABPYV010000001.1:0-311089 GCA_902461735.1 uncultured Coprococcus sp. | reverse complement strand
CATATACTATCTCTCTTCCTATTACTTACCATCATGGGGCGATCCTATGCCTTGACGATCGTCCCTCTATATTATTAATCTAACCGTTGTATGATACCATTTCTCATGCACGTAGACGCTTCGTTTGACACGGCGGCATTCCATGGGACACAGGGACGCTCCTCGTGACAAAAGGAACGTCCCTATGGAACCCTAAACATGCTAAACTGTGTATAGTGCTCTTCTTGTTCTGATGAACCATTGTTAGCAGAAGCAGTTCCTCCATTTCCTGAATCACCAGCGTTTCCGGTGATTACATCCAGCAGACTCACATCAGACAAACTATATGGCAAAGCCCCGCTCTCTATAAGCTTCTTGTTGCCCTCACTTGTAGAATCACTCCACACAAAAACTTTTCCCCATCCATGTCTAATAGCTTCTTTGGCTCCTGTCCATGTTCCGCCCTTATTGTAATCAGACTCTGCCACAAATGTTCCATATGCCGATGCATATATATATTTATTTCGGTTCATGGCTCTTGCAGCCGTAAATCCTGCAGTTGGAAGCATATCTGAAAATACCAGCATATTTCCAGCTACAAGCTGCTGATTGATATCCTTCTTTTTGACTTTGCTCACAAGTGAGTCAGCAAGATATTCTACAACTGCTCCTCCATTTCCAAGAGCTGATATCTCTGCTGTCTGATCCGCACCTCTGGCACCACCAGAGTATACGACCAGTTTCTCTCGGACTGCCTTCTCCACCAGAGACTCTACAAATTCAAGTCCTTCATTGCTGAGATTTCTGGAACCCACGACACCGATCCCTATATTATGCGCGAGGTCAATATTGCCAGCGTAGAAAAGCACCGGTGGTTTTTTCACGCCAAGTACCCGCTTCAGCATAACAGGATAACCATCGCTCAGCATGGTCTTGACGTATATACCCCTCTGTTCATAATCGTTCAGCGCCACAGCAGCCGCCGCGCCACGATCAGCAAGTCTTGCAAATCTGTCACACTCTGGCTGATCATACCCAAGCTCCTTAAGTCTGCTGCAATCCTCAAGCACCACCTTAGGCTCCATCTTATATTCAACGATTTTTTCTATAAATCTATTCCACTCACCAAGAGTGAGAGTCTTTGTCTGTTCATCCTTGCCTATACCCACTCTGGAGCATAGCAGAATGGTACTCATCTCATTATCCGTATATTTCATATTTTCCTGTTCTATCCTAATCTAATTTTACATAATAATTTTTTATCAGTATTTGCGTTTAGTCTTCATGTTTAATTTCCATATTTAATTTCCGTGTCCGGCACTGTTAGCCAATGCAAATGGATATATCTTTCCACTTCCTGATTTGCGCATCTTGTATCCACAGCATGTAAATGTCCACTTGGAATCGACCATGTCATCAACCAGAAGAATGTTGTCAGGTCTTACCTGTTTTATTACAAATGACTTATCTGCGTTCTGCCACTGCATATAGCTGTTGTTAAACTTCTTCTGACATTCTGTATCAGCACACTTCTCTATAGCATCAAAGAAATCAATGCCGAGTGCTGCTGCCAGTTTCTCAGCAAAATCTCTGACAAGTAATGGTCTCCTCCTGGATGGAATAAATGTTACACTGTGTATATCGTTCTCTCGGACAAATCCCTTCAGTCTCTCAGCGGCAGCATTCACAAGTTCTTCCCTGAAAAATCCTCTCTTGTATTTATCCTCTGATACCATAGTTCCCCATCCGGCATCCCCATAATTGCTGAGGACAAGTCCTGGTTCAACCTGATACTCCTGTTCTATCCTGCTCTTTCCGTTTTCACTACAGGTTTTATTCGGCCACTTCTTTCTAGGCTCTATGATATTAAAATCTTCCTTTATGAACTTACCTGCCTCTTTGATCTCTGCCTGGGTGATATCCGTGTCAAATATCTTCCCTCCAAGACAATTACTGCATTTGCCACAGGTGCATGCCTTACGATCGTCCAGCTCCCTGGCTATAAATTGCATGTAACATTCATCTGTGTAGCAAAAATCAGTCATCCTGTTAAGTTCAGCTCTTCTTATAGCTGTGATTTCTTTACTGTGTGTCATATCAGGAGTCCATGCTGCTGCACTTCTGTAGTATCCGGTATGTTCTTTATAGACTACACCATCCACCTCGAGATACTTCAATGTCTTTTCCACTCTGGAAGGCTTCATATTGACATAACTTTCTATCTCGCTCTTGTTCTTTCCTGGATTATCCGCCACCGCTCTCACAACATCAAGCATTTCCGCCTCAGTTGGGAATGCCGAATTGATAAAGTAGTTATTGATGATATCATCCTGCTCACCATACATAAGAATGGCATAAGCTGCTGGTATATGTCTTCCGGCACGTCCAATCTCCTGATAATATTCAACTACGTTCTTTGGTCTCTGGAAATGTATGACGAACCCTATATCATCTTTGTCATATCCCATGCCAAATGCTGTCGTTGCGACAAGTGCCTTTATCTCATTCTTTTTGAAACGCTCAACAACAGCAGCCTTCTCCTCAGAAGTTCCTGACTTAGAATAAAAAACATCTGCAGTCACTCCATGCCTGACAAGCCATTTACATACCAGATCACAATCATTAGTCGTCAGACAATACACTATTCCGGTTCCCGGAACCCCATTGATATTCTTTGCAAGCCAGGCAAGTCTCTCCTCCCTGCTGTCAAGAGGTATCGTTTGAATGGCAATAGATTCCCTCATAAGCTCTCCCCTGCTTATCAAGATATCCCCACCAAGCTGTGATCTTATATCTTCAACAACTCTGTCATTTGCTGTTGCTGTCGTTGCAAGCACTGGTACATTTGTAGGCAACAGCTGGATAAATTTCACCAGTCTCCTGTAATCTGGTCTGAAATCATGTCCCCAATCAGATATGCAGTGTGCCTCATCTACAACAAACAAACCTACACGACTTGCAAGACTATTCATAAAAGAGTTCAGGAAATCTTTATTTGCAAGTCTCTCTGGAGCGACTATGAGTGCATCCACATCACCTGCAGCTATATCTGCAAGTATGTTTTCCCAGTCATCCTGATTGTTGGAATTGATGGTCTCCACGCGAAGCCCCAGACGCTTCGCTGAGTCCACCTGATTATCCATCAAAGCAAGTAGCGGGCTGATGATTATAGTGAACTTTCCTGTTTCTCTCCTGATCATCTTAGTTGCCATAAAGTACACAAGACTCTTACCCCATCCTGTTTTCTGTACCACAAGAGTGCGTCTGCCCTCGAGCACACCCTCTATAGCCTCAAGCTGTCCAGGATTGAATTTCGCATTCTCGCCGTAGCTCTCTACAAATATCTTTGTTATCGCTTCTCTGCTGTACCCCATTTTCTTTCCCCTCCATTATCGTTTCTTCACTGTGTATATTTGCTATCCTTGATTTATGAGCTTTATCCATATGAAAACCGCATTAACCCCATAGCGGTGAATCATATTACTATGACGTCTTCCTTATGTTGGACTGCAGCGCTCTGTTGAAGCCCAGCCAGCCATTGTTGTCCTTTGCCGCATCCAGCTCCTGGATAAATGTCTGGATCTTGGCGTCTGTGTTGTCCGCCATAGACAGCGCCAGAGCCTCGATGAGTGCCGGCTTCTTTGGTGAGCCGTACTCAAGCTCTCCGTGGTGAGCCAGTATGCAGTGCTCCAGCTCATTTGCCGCCTTGGCAGGGAAATTGTCTATAGTATTGATCTTATCGCGGATCATCATCGTTCCCATGACGATGTGTCCCAGAAGCTGTCCTGCGTCTGTGTAGTCGTTCTCAGGGAACTTGGAGATCTCATAGACCTTGCCGATGTCGTGGAGAAGTGCCGCTGTGATCAGAAGATCCCTGTTGAGCACCGGATAGTATGTAGTGTAGTAGTCACACATCTTGGCAACTGCCAGTGAGTGCTCAAGTAAGCCTCCTATGTATCCGTGATGTATCGACTTTGCAGCCGAGTGATTCTTGAATTCCTTTACAAATGCAGGATCTTCGGCGAAGAATTTCTTCAGGAGCACCTTGTAGTAGTCCTTATCCAGCGAATCCACAAGCGCCATCAGCTCCTTGTACATCTGCTCTATATCCTTCTTGGTACATGGCATATAATCAGCCTCAACGTACTCTCCCTCGTCGGCGATCCTGATCTTCTTGATGTTGAGCTGGAGCTCATTGTTAAATGATGTCACCTGCCCATCCACCTTGATGAAGTTCTTTGCCTCAAAGTGTCCGATTGCATTTGTCAGCTCCCACACCTTTCCGGCTATGCTTCCGGTCTTATCCACAAGCTCCAGGTTGTAATATGTCTTTCCTGATTTGGTCGTTCCTGTCTGCTTGTTCTTGCAGAGATAGACGTTTGATATCATGTCGCCTTCGTTGAAATCTGTTATAAATACCATTTTACTTTCCTCTTTCTATGTTTAATTATTATTATATGCTTTAGTTTTAATCATATATAAGAATACAATAGGCGGTTGTGAAAATCCAGTATTTACTGAACATTTCCACAACCGCCTGCATTACAGGTCATCACACGTCAGTGTTATGACTTACACACGCACAAGCATGATTTCTTATATGCATATCTTCAATATGTTCCACATACAAATTCACATTCAATGTATTATCCCTACACTACATATTGTCATACTCATGAATCTTATCTGAAGCCGCCTTGCCTTTCTTACGCGACTCCTCCCTGTCAAGCTTTCTCACACCGAACAGCCCCTTGATGACAAATGCTATTCCAACGCACAGCGTGCCAAGTATAAGTGTAAGCTCAAGTCCTGACATATATCTCAGTGAAACATTGAGTGAGATTACGATGCATACAAAGAATGCAATGCAAAGTCCTGTAAACACAAGACCGGTTCCCATGTTTGGTTTTACCAGCAGCGCTATAAATGCGATGACCAGCAGAACTATAAATATTCCGCCTATGCTCACCCCGCCGCCTATACGGAACAAGGAACTGAGAAGCCCCCAGTCTGAAACGACAACATTCTTAAGGAACATCACTCCTCCTGCTATCATCAATACGATTCCCAATAAAAACTGTAACAACTCTTTCATCCGCTTTTCTCCTCTTCCTTTTGTAAATATATTGTTTGTAATATGTTGCATCGTCACCCTTTAACCTATCCTTTTCATAATATCAGCTTTGGTTTCCTCCCGCAACCATTCGCTTTGATTAATCAGGGAAAAATGTATGTTTTTCTACACCTGCAATATGTTGACGCTCTATAATTATAAGGGGTATAATCAATTATGTATGTGTAGAATTAGAGACTTTATGTATACTTAATTATGCTTTTACAGCACTTATCAAAATAAAAAGGAAACACTGAAAATGAATCTGCGAACATTAAGAGTTATAGAATACAACAAGATAGTCGAGATGCTGACAACATTTGCCTCATCACCCATGGCGAAGAGGAAGTGCCAGCGCATAAAGCCCCGCAAGGACCTCGCCATGATCGAGACGCTCCAGCAGGAGACAAGGGATGCATTAAGACGTCTGAACACTCAGGGCAATCTGTCATTTGCAGGACTCAAGGATATCGGAGCCTCGCTCAAGCGGCTTGAGGTCGAGGGTATCCTCACCACCGCTGAGCTGCTTGACGTTGCCAGCATGCTGGATCTCGCACTCACCGCCAAGAAATACGGCGAGGACGAAGGCACAAGCATGACAGATACGAGAAGACGCAGCAAGGAGCAGATCGAGGAGGAGAAAGCCTCCAACAAGATGCTTGGTCTTAGCATGAACCCGGATGGCACTACATGTCCTGACAGTCTGCGCACGAGATTTCTGGAGCTCATGCCATTAGAGCATCTGTCCAGAGAGATCCACAGATGCATAATTTCTGAGAATGAATTTGCCGATGACGCTTCATCAGGGCTCAAGGCCGTACGAAGGAACAAGCGCCTGACAAATGAAAAGCTGCACAACCAGCTTGCAAAGCTTGTCAGCGACACAAGCAAGCAGACCATGTTCCAGGATAATCTGGTAACCATGAGAAATGGCAGATACTGTATCCCGGTCAAGGCCGAGTACAAGAACCATTTTCCCGGTATGATACACGACCAGTCGTCAACCGGTGCCACAGTGTTCATCGAGCCTATGGCGATCGTGAACCTGAACAACGAGCTGAAGGAACTGGACAATCAGGAGCTTGCCGAGATCGAGAAGATACTTGAATCACTCTCCGCCCAGACAGCGGCTGAGATAGAATATATCAGATACGACTTCGACACTCTGGCAGAACTGGACTTTATATTCGCAAGGGCATCATTTGCAAGAAGCTACAAGGGAACCGAACCGATATTCAACACAGACGGAATCGTCGATATCAGACAGGGAAGACACCCTCTGCTCGAGAAGCACACGGTTGTTCCTGTGGACATCAAACTGGGTGAGGACTACAACCTTTTGATCGTGACCGGTCCTAACACAGGTGGTAAGACCGTGTCACTTAAGACTCTGGGACTTTTCTCTCTCATGGGACAGTCCGGGCTCCACATTCCGGCACTTGACGGTTCAAGGCTGAATGTATTTGACGACGTGTTTGCCGATATCGGAGATGAGCAGAGTATAGAGCAGAATCTGTCCACATTCTCATCCCACATGAGCAACATCGTGTACATACTGGATCACGTCACGCCTGGCAGTCTGGTGCTCTTTGATGAGCTGGGCGGCGGTACCGATCCTATAGAGGGCGCAGCTCTTGCCATCGCCATCCTGTCACATCTGAACGACATGGGTGTCAGATGTATGGCGACCACACACTACAGTGAGCTCAAGACATTTGCCATGAGCACACCGGGCGTAGAGAATGCAAGCTGCGAATTTGACGTGGCAACACTCCAGCCGACATATAAACTGATGATCGGTATTCCGGGAAAGTCAAATGCTTTCGCCATCGCCAAGAAGCTTGGGATCGATGAGAGCATCATCGAGAGCGCAAAGGCAAACATCGACAGCGATACAGTTGACTTTGAGACCCTGATCGCGGATCTTGAGAGAAGCAAGAGGGAGATCGAGCAGGACAAAGCCGACATTGCAAGACTCAAGGAAGACGCAAAGCAGCTTCAGGAACGCGCACAGATGAAGGACTCCGAGCTCTCAGACAAGAAAGCAGAGATACTGGCAAAGGCGCGCCAGGAGGCATCCGAGATCATAGAGGAGGCGAAGGCTGAAGCCGATGCCGCCATCAGGAAATACAACAAATGGACCACCAACCCGGCGAAGGCCGATGCCAAAGCTATGGAGGCAGAGAGGCAGAAGCTCCGTGCGAAGATCAACGACCTCGGCAAGATGAACGAGGAGAAGCGCAAGACTGTGAAGTCCGATCACAAGGCATCCGACTTCAAGGTTGGCGATACCGTACATGTTATCAGCATGGATTCCGAGGGAACCATTACCGCTCTGGCAGACTCCAAGGGCAAGCTGAAGGTTCAGATGGGTATAATCAGCGCAGCTCTTCCACCTACTGATCTTCTGCTGGTTGAGCATGAGAAGAAAAAACCGCAGAAAGCCACAGTCACAGGTGGCAAGAGCATGGCGAGGATGATGAATATCAAGCCTGAGATAAATGTGCTTGGAATGACGGTCGATGAGGCCACATCACTTGTGGACAGATTCCTTGATGATGCACTTATGGCACATCTGCACAGAGTCACCATCATACACGGCAAGGGCACCGGTGCTCTTCGAAAGGGAATACATCAGTTTCTGAAATCACAGCCACATGTCAAATCCTTCAGACTTGGCGAATTCGGAGAGGGCGACGCAGGAGTTACCATAGTGGAACTTTAAAACAGTGGTTATTGTAAGTGATTGTTGTAAATTATTTTAGCGGGAGGTTTACATATGAGCAAAAATAATATTCTCATCGTTGACGATGATGAGAACATCGCAGAGCTCATCTCACTCTACCTCAACAAAGAGTGTTATGAGACTGAGATAGCCGCAAGCGGCACGGAAGCTCTGCAGTTATTTGAAGAATATTCACCTGATCTGGTTCTCCTGGACGTCATGCTTCCGGGTATGGACGGATATCAGGTATGCACTGAGATCAGAAAGACATCCAACACACCTATCATCATGCTCTCAGCCAAGGGAGAGGTATTTGACAAGGTGCTGGGACTTAAGATCGGCGCTGACGATTATATTGTTAAGCCATTTGACTCAAATGAGCTTGTCGCCAGAGTCGGAGCACTTCTCAGAAGATCAGCAATGACAGAGAGTACACAGAAGCAGACACAGAATTCTACCTATGATGTCACAAGTGCAGACCACGTGGGAACATTTGTTGAGTATGATGGATTGGTTGTCAATATATCCAATTACACCGTGACCTTCGAGGGACACAATCTCGAGATGCCGCCAAAGGAACTGGAGATCCTATACTTCCTTGCGAGCAGGCCAAACCAAGTATTTACCAGAGAGCAGCTGCTTGACAAGCTGTGGGGATACGAGTACGTAGGTGACACCAGAACAGTAGATGTACATATAAAGAGACTTCGCGAGAAACTAAATAACAATCACAACTGGAGCATTGCCACCGTATGGGGCATTGGCTACAAGTTCGAATGGAGAGCATCATAATGAAGAAAACTGCATTTGATAAAATTGTTGTAGGATTTGTCATTCTGGTTGTACTGATATTTTCACTGCTCATGATATACAGTATATCAATCGCACAGAAATCTGTACTTTCGGAGCGCAAAGCCTCCATGAAAAATGAAATCTCGATGCTTGCCGACGGCTCCATCACAGAATACAATAACGGAACCATAGACAATAAAACTTTATACAACGATCTTCAGAATGTGGCAAATACACTGGACACAGAAATATGGCTCACCGATGATAAAAGCAATATAGTATTTAAATCTAAAACTTACGAGTCAGAGAAATCAGGCTCTTCCGACTCATCAGGCAGCAAAACAGATTCACTAAAAAAATACGTTGACAACGACGACCTACAATCCGCATTCTGCTATGAGAATACATTCAATGGCTATTTTCCTAGTGAAACACTCATCATGGGACAACCACTTTACTCATGGAATAATTATGTTGGAACTATCATACTGGCATCACCTATGACATTCAAGCAGGATATCAAGAATCGAATGCTTTCCACGACATTTGTGCCGTTTCTGATCCTCATGTTGATTGCCATGATAGCATTGATGCTCATGTCCAACAGCCTGTTAAAACCTATACGTGAGATCATCAAAACCTCAAAGTCATATGCGCAGGGAAATTTCAATGCCCGTGTAAATGTGACAGCCAACAACGAATTTGGGGAACTTGCCAGATACATGGAGGAGATGGCTGACGAGCTCAGCCGCTCAAACGAATACCGAAAGTCATTTATATCCAATATATCCCATGACTTCCGTTCCCCTCTGACGTCAATCAAGGGATACATCGAAGCCATGCTTGATGGCACCATACCGCTAGAGCGCCACGAAAAATATCTTGGAATAGTGCTGAATGAGGCACAGCGTCTGACCAAGCTTACACAGGGACTTCTAGAGCTGAACAACTTTGACTCATTTGACTTGCAGCTTGATAAATCAAACTTTGACATAAGGGATATAATCACCCCGACCATCAACACATTTGAGAAGAGATGCAAGGACAGGGGAATCTTTCTAGACAGCGTATTTCTGACAGACAACACCATCGTGTACGCCGACAGGACCAAGATCCAGCAGGTTATATATAATCTTGTTGACAACGCTATAAAGTTCACACCTGAGGGACGACAGATCAGAGTGCAGGTGACCGAGAAAGACAACAAGATATTTATAAGTGTCAAGGACGAGGGAGTTGGAATTCCAAAGGATGCCCAGAAGAAGGTATTCGAAAGGTTCTATAAGACAGATCCAAGCCGAGGTAAGGACAAAACCGGAACCGGACTTGGACTGGCCATAACCAAAGAGATCATCAAAGCTCACGGTGAGCAGATCACCCTAACATCCGAGGAAGGCAAGGGAAGCGAGTTTATATTCTCTCTTCCGAAAGAGAAGGATATGCAGGTTCCTATCAAACCGGTTCACATTGAATCACACAGTGAGGTATACTCCGAAGCAAATACTTCCTCTCCAAGCGTTAAGAGTAACGGCAAGTTCAAGATCAAGGACTCATAAACTCTAATAAAAACCAAAACCCGGATATTACACCAGAGAGAAGCTCTGTTGTAGTACCCGGGATATTTTTTAATTCGCCTTACATCTCTTTCCATTTATCCACACGGCTTTCACCTCCCCGTGTGTTTCTAATATATATTCCGATCAAAATCCTTGATTTCTTGCAGTAAAAGTGATTTTTTGTGAAAAGTTTCTCAAAAAATATTTATCACAAAAAAGCTGTCAGTTTTATCATACTGACAGCTGTCTTGTTAATCGTTATATCTGTTATTCATTTCCTTTACAGCCTCACCAATCTGGGTTCGAAGCTCCGTAGGATATATAACCTCCACCGATGTTCCGTACTGCATCGCCCAGTGTGACATGGCCTGACGGCTGCACACAAGTCTTACATACGTCACTGCATCCGTGGTTTCACGGAATCCATCATACTGCCTGGCAATACTCTCATCCACCACATCAAAGTTGCTTCCAAACCAGTCCACTATATCTGATATGGCTGATTTCTTCACCCGGAGTATTATCGTAACCGGCTCGTCGGCAAACATGTATATATGCTCTGCCATATGCTTCGGCAGATTGAGACCATGCTCCATGCCCTTGACTTTATCACGACTTTTAACCGGCTTGTTAACTATCTTAACCTGTGTCATTTTGTCCACACGATAATTTGACAGAGTGTCATACTTATCATAGTTACATACAAGATAATACTTCCCATCATTTGCGACCATCTGATACGGATTGACTATATACGGTTCCTCACGTCGAGGATGAAGTTTCTTGTCCTCCCAATAATTGTTATACACAAATGATATCTGTTTCTTTTCTGAAATAGCGTCATCTATCAAGCCGACATTGTACAGTGTCTGCTGATTGCTTGTATGCTCCAGACCCGGCAGGCTGCTGACATGGGTCATTTTATTTGTGAAATATATATTCGAGAGTCCCGCTATCTTATCGATGAGCTGACTGGCCTGTCCGGCAGGAATAGTCTTTGAGAACAAAATACTGTCTATCATCATTCTGAGTTCGGAATCATCAAATTCATGATTGTAGTACCAGTTTGATGTAAGGATCTCCTTTGTTCCATCCTTTTTGATACGCTCTGTCTCTGTAAATTCTATCTCATATCCATAGTCGATCAGACAGTCAAGATTTGCCTTTATGGATTTTCTGTCAACTGTGATATCATAATCTTCTTTCAGTTTTCTCATGATATCCTTCTGATCCATCGTGTGATCACAATCCGTATATTTCTTCAATATGTCCAGAATACAGATGTTGAGCATTTTCTTTCCACTGGTAGGATATGCCATGTATCTTCCCCCTTTGTATTATTTTGACGCGTGCAATGTGACATGTCTGGCTTGCACCAGACATGCGCAACAGCCTACTCCCCCGCAAGCGGGTCCCCCTCTATTGCATATCAAGCGGTAGCACGCTGATGCGTGCAATATGACATGTCTGGCTTGCACCAGACATGACGCAACAGCCTACTCCCCCGCAAGCGGGTCCCCCTCTATTGCATATCCCAATTTAGGCGGTGTAGGTTGCCTGCTTCTTCAAGGCCTGGGAAGTCGTTCTGTCTGAGTGCCTCGTAGAGCACAATTGCCACAGAGTTGCCAAGGTTTAATGAACGGATGTCCGGGAACATCGGGATTCTGATCGCTGTATCCTTATAGTCGATCAGGATCTCCTCTGGTATACCGGCACTCTCCTTGCCAAACATTATGTATGCATCATCCTCAAACCTTACGTCTGTATACTTCTTTCTAGCCTTGGTCGTCGCCATGTATATCTTTGCTCCGGGATTCTTTGCAAGAAAATCCTCGAAGTTCACATATGTTGTCACATCCAGCTTGTCCCAATAGTCAAGCCCGGCACGTTTTAACTGCTTCTCATTTATCTGAAAACCCAGAGGTTCTATGAGATGCAGTCTTGCTCCTGCTGCCACACATGTTCTTCCAATGTTTCCTGTATTTGCCGGTATCTCCGGCTCATGTAATACAATATTTAACATAACTACTCCTCCTATACTCAAATACGAGTTATCAGCTGAATCACCTATATGTGATCTATATAGATTTCACACTGATACGCGCAATCAATATAGTACGATCATCCATGGCAGTCAGCAGTTACTCCATGAAAATCGTACGTAGCTTCTATTCAATTTTATAGATATCTTGGTGGGGTAAGGAACCGCATCTCCTCGTCATGCACCACTACTCTGTCGCTGTTTTCCGTAAGGTGACCTATGACTGATGCTTCATATCCTGCCTCATAGAGCTTATCAGCCAGATGTTCTCCGTCTGGAACCACAAAAAGTGCCGCGCCGCAGCCGTCTATCATATATGGATTATCCCCTGTGTGCTCACATATCTCTATCGTCTCCTGCAGTATCGGTATGTCATCATGGCACACCTCAAGCCCACACTTCAGCGCATCCCCCATCTCCCAGAGAGCAGCAAATACACCTCCCCTCGATATATCATGGGCATACACACTGCCATGCTCCCGTGCTATATCCACCTGTCTGCCTAGCAGTATCAATTCTTCCATTCTCTCTACAGGTCTCAGATAGCTCTCTGAATACCTCTCGAAAAGCTCTTTCTGATTATCATAATAGAGTTGTAAGGTGCCACCCACACCGGTCTGCCCACACATAACTATATCCATACCGACTGGTCGTTTTAGTCCACACAAGTCTGCATCATCACTATGTCCTGACTGACTTCCCATCATAGTCACACTGATGATCGGCTCAGACACAGCGGTATTCACCTCGGTATGTCCTGTGATGATGTCCACCCCATATTCTGCACATATGCCCGCAAGCTTTCCGAGCAGTTTCTTCATTCGGCGTTCATCATCATCTGGCATGACGATGGTATCCGTTGCCACCCACGGCATATAGCCACCGATCCTTACACTGTTGTAAAGACGGGCTACATCAAGCCTCAGTCCCATATATCCGCTGTCGATACACACTCCAGTGGCAACGTTCACGCTTTTGCTTTTTGCCGCACCCGCATTTTTGCAATCTGCATCTCCTGTCTTACCTGTATTTTCTCCGCCATCCCAATTACGCAACAAGAGCCGGGCATAGTCTTCTCCTATTCCGGCTCTCGTTACGTCATCATGGACAGTATGTGGCAAACTCTTAAGTATTGATCGCACCGTCTGATGCTCACCAAACTTTCCTCTCATATATACTCTCCAATTCGACCTGTTATTCTAAATTAGAATGCTGAAACTAAAAGTGTAACTACCATTGCGATACACAGAACCACAACTATGATCCTCGATACCAGTGTCTTACCCTTTTTGCTGCTGAGATCTATCATTTTTTCCCACACTCCTTATCATCGTAAATGCAACTTCAAAATTATCTTAATAATAGCAAAATATAAACCGTAGTTCAACAGCAATTATTTCTATAAATAAATGTTGATTTTTGAGTCATAACGTGCTAGCATTTATTCATATATATGACATTCATAAATATGAATAAATGAAAGAGGATTTTTATGACCATCAGTGAGAGAATCTTATTACTATTAAAAAAAAGAAACCTAACACAGTCTGAATTTGCAAAACAAGTGGGAATTGCAACAAGCACAATCAGCGAATGGAAAAAGAAAAAAACAAATCCATCAACAGAAAAAATTATGGATATCTGTCGTGTTCTACAGATAACACCAGAACAGCTTCTCACAGGAAACGGTATTGATGGTGAGGACAATATACCGATCATCAAATCAGACGAGCGTTTCTCTCCCCTTGACATTCAGATGATTGAAGATTACCACACTTTAAAGAAGGAACAGCAAACCAGGCTCTTAGCTTATATAGAAACACTGAAGAAATTACAAGAATTAGAAAACATCTAACACACAACCAGCGAAAGGTAATATACAATATATGGGTGAATCATCAGAATTAACTACCTTTGAATCCATTTTAAATTGCGTGTACATAATTCGAGGCCAACAAATAATGTTAGATCATGATTTGGCTCAAATTTATGGTTATGAAGTTAAAAATCTTAATAGACAGGTCAAACGAAATATTGCTCGATTTCCTCAAGATTTTATGTTTCAACTCACAAAAGAGGAATACGATAATTTGCGGTGCCAAAATGTCACCGCAAATAACAACTCAATGTCTAGAAGTTTACCATATGCTTTCACTGAACAGGGTGTTTACATGCTGGCAACCGTCCTTAAGGGTGAACTCGCCGAACAGCAAAGCATTTTTATAATGCGTGCATTTAAAGAAATGCGCCATTTTATAGTACAAAATCAGCAATTTGTTACGCAACCAGAAATGAAAATGTTAACTGCAAGAGTTTCTGAATTATCTATTCAATTAACAAGCATAATAGACCATCAAAACAAAACAGATAAAGATGTAGAATACATTCAGGAGAACATTACTCGGCTGAATGACAACTTTATCTCAAATAAAGATTATAAAAATTTTGTAATATATAAAGGGCAGAAGTTCGAAGCTGACATAGCTTATATAGATATTTACCAACAAGCCGCAAAATCAATTTATGTAATAGATAACTATATGAATTCCAAAACATTACAACTACTCTCACAGAAACTTTCCGGGGTAGAGGTTATTCTGTTTACAGAAAACGGTCATGGAAGAAGAGGTTTTCTAACCACCGATATCATTAATGATTTTGAGAATCAATATCCACCACTAAAAATCAAACCGAACCCAGATTGTCATGATCGATTTATTATCATTGATTATGAAGCGTCAAGCGAACAAGTATTCCACTGCGGCGCATCAAGCAAGGATGCCGGCAATAAATTATGTGCAATAAATGCTTTATCTGAGACATCATTAATCCACCCGGTAATTGACAAACTATTATCTCTACCGGACAAAACTATATAAAACCGTAAATCACTAACTGAATAATAAATGGGCTATTCTCTGAACAAACAACAAAGAATAACCCATTATATATTTTACAGTCCCTGTCCCTTGAGGTAGTTGATAAACTGCTGTGCAGTACGTCCGCTTATTCCGCCATGGGCAAGCTCCCACTTGTTGGCCTCTGCGCAGAGTTCCTTCTCATCCATGGTGATATGCTCCTTCTCAGCAAGTCCCTTGACGATCTCAAAGTACTCCTTCTGTGACGGTGCGCTGTAGCTGATCGTGACTCCGAATCTGTTAACAAGTGACAGTTTCTCCTGGATAGTATCACTTCTGTGAATACCATTGTTATTCTCCATATCATTCCTGTCGTTCCATGTCTCCTTGATGAGATGACGGCGGTTCGATGTGGCATAGATGAGTACATTGTCAGGTCTGATCTCAAGTCCGCCCTCGATGACAGCCTTGAGATACTTGTACTCGATCTCAAACTCTTCAAATGAAAGGTCATCCATGTATATGATAAATCTGTAATTTCTGTTCTTGATAAGTGAGATAACCTGTGACAGATCCTGGAACTGGTGCTTATATATCTCGATCATACGAAGACCCCTGTCATAGTACTCATTGATTATCGCCTTGATAGTTGTGGACTTTCCTGTTCCACTGTCTCCAAAGAGAAGTGCATTGTTCGCCTTGCGCCCCTCCACAAATGCCTCTGTGTTGTCCACGATCTTTTTCTTCTGTATCTCATAGCCGATGAGATCATCCAGCATTACATCCTCTGTGTTGTTGATCGGCACGAACTCAAGATCTCCGTGCTCACGGGTAATCCTGAACGCCTTGTTGAGTCCAAACATTCCAACGCCATATGCTTTATAGAACTCCGTCACAATGTCGAATATCTGGTCCTCGTTCTCAGCCTCCTCTATCGCATTGCTGACAGCCTGAACCTTCTCGCTGACATTCTTGTTGTACATTCTCTCCTTCTTACCTATGGACTTATAGTTGTTGATAGTTGAGAAACAATCTATTCCAAGTGCGCTCTCTATCTCGGAGAAATCAAAATCAAACAGCTTCTTGAATATCTTAAAGTCGTTCTTTGCAAAATAGTTGACTGTTCCATCATTTGCCCCAACCTTCTCGCTGGTTATACTGAATGAGTTTTCATTTGTGATCAGTATAAATGCGAGGTAGTTATGCCACAGATTCTTATCAAATCCATAGCTGGTTGCAAGATCCAGGAGTCTCTTTATCTGGTCGTATATGCGGGCACACAGCTCTGCGTTCTCGCACCTCTTAAGATCAAAGTCCTCAAATATTCCAGACAGCTTCATAAGTATGCTGTCCTCTCCAAGATCTCTGTATAAAACAAGTTTCGCTATGTCTCTGTACATTTGTATATCCTTCTTTCTAAACGGCTCTGAATTCGGATCACCACCTGCGGCACACCACGCACTCCCGCCGATATTATTTTCTCTTTCTGTTATTTCTGCTGTTGCTTATCACTCTCATTTTTATGCTTTGATCCAGCTTTCACCTTCGAGGCGCATTCCTCGTCCAGCCTGCCATTCCACCGTCCCTCCGGTATATTGCACGCCAGATTGTACTTCTTCCACGATATACCCTTTGCCTTGAGGTTCTTTACCACATACTCCTCAGACATTGCGTAGAGCACCGAGAAAAGGGGCACAAATATAAGCATTCCAAGGATTCCCATCAAGTCGCCGCCCAACATGACTGCCACAAGCACCCATATGGATGGAAGTCCCACAGAGCCGCCAACCACATGAGGATATATAAAGTTGCCCTCTATCTGCTGCAGCACAATAAATATGATAAGGAATATTATGGCCTGTTTCGGATTCTCCACAAGTATCATGATCGCGCCCGCAAAGCATCCCACAAAAGCACCGATCACCGGTATCAACGCAAATACCGCGATTATTATGCTCACCGTAAGTGCATATGGAATCCTGAATATAGTCATGGTGATAAAGAACATCAAGCCCAGAATACACGCTTCAAGGCACTGTCCCGATATGAATTTGGAAAAAGTTCTGTCAGCCAGCACACAAGTCTGTATAAATCTGTCAGCTTTGTCCTCCTTGAACACCGCATATAGGATTCCCTTGACCTGTTTCTCCAGAGTCTCCTTCTGTGCCAATATATAACAGGCAAAGAAGATACCCACGAGAACATCCACAAATCCACCTACCACACTGCTGGCGATGGAGAACGTGGAAGACAACACACTGCTGCCGCCGTTCTTCACAATACTAACCACATTAGAAATAACTGAATCCCAGTTGATATTGATACTCTTTATCTTGTCTACTATCTCCGGCTGATCCTTCATAAGCTTGATTGCTTTCCTCTGGATGTCATCCATAGCATCTGGCAGCTTATCTGCAAATGCAGTTATGGTCTTGGACATCTCCGGTATGATCATTGTTATTGCAAATGTAAATACCGCTATGATACACAGAAACGACAATATCAGACATGCCGGACGCTTAAATCTGTACAGGCGGCTATTCTCATTTTTGAAAAGAACCTTCTCAAGCCCCTTCATCGGAACATTCACCACAAATGCTATGGCAAACCCTATCACAAACGGCATAAGGATATTTACCAGCCAGCTGAAAAGGCTGGACACCTTATCAAAGTTGAACAACACATATGCAAACAATACAACACCACACAAAATGAGCAGTATCCTTATCGTATCTTTCTTATTCCAATTCATTTCATTTCCTCTATCTCTCTTGATATGTCATACCAAATCCTACACTACATCACACAACCGCACCTGCATTAACAGCCTTGTCACGAATCATCCGAATCATCCAGGTGAATATTGCCAAATGCCTCCGACAACGAATATGTCAGCGACTTTTTCGGTTTATACACATCAATGACCGGAGCCATTATCCTGAAGAAATTCTCCTCATCCTTCGACAGCTTGAATACCTCAGCCGTATTTCTGGCATCCCACAGAGCGTCATGCTCCGCTCCCTGAAAGTTCTCTCCCAGATAAAATACAGCATCCGACAACGATATCCTTCTGGATGTGCCTATCATCCTGGCATATTCCTTCTGGAAGTCCTGCCATTTGGCAAATACTCTATCAAGTTCCGGATGGGTATACTGTTTCAGTCTGGTCTCACCTCGCAGCTGTCTCAGGTCATTCTCGCTCCACGCATAGATAACATCAGCATCTGCACACCACTCTATAAATCTGCCTACGGCATCCTCGTATGATGGGGCATTCTCCAGCATCTCATCCGTTATTCCTGTAAGCTTTATTATACGCGACGCCATGCTTCCATATGCCGGTTTGACATAACTCTTAAACGAATCTATCTCGTTATATTCATCATCCAGTTTTACAGCACCGATCTCAATTATCTCACTCTTGCAAATCTTCTTTTCCTGTTTGTGTTCCGAATCTATAAGATTCATCTCAAAATCCACAAAAACATATCTCATACATAATCCCCATTCATCAGGCTTTCTGAATGTATCATCACCATGTGATATACATTCATTCATTATAACAATTTACACCAAAAACAAAAAACTGTAAACAAACTTATTTCTGTTTTATTTTTGTATATATTTTTGATCGGATATGGGGTAGAATTTTAGTGGCTAAACGACTCACTGACACATATTTTATCAAGCAGAAAGGACTAGACAAATGAAAAACATCATATTTGATATAGGCATGGTTCTCGTTGATTTCCACTGGAGAACCACAATGCAGAAACTTGGAATACCCGAAAATGTTATAGATACTCTGGATCACAACATGGTAAATCATCCACTATGGAACCATTTTGACCTCGACGACATCCCGGAGGCAGAACTGATTCAAAAATTCAAGGAGCTCAGCCCGGAGTGCGGCGAATACATAGATCTGTTCATGAACAATCTGGATGACGTAGTTGACATGTTCCCGGATGCGGACAAATGGCTCAAGTCTCTGAAAGACAGAGGATATCACATTTACCTGCTGTCCAACTATCCGAGAAGACTGTTCGCACTTCACACTCCGCGATTCCACTTTCTTCCTTATACAAACGGAAGAGTCGTGTCATACGAGTGTCACATAACCAAACCGGATGAGAGAATTTACCAATGTCTGTGCAGCAAATACAACCTCATCCCGGAAGAATGCATATTCCTTGATGACAGACAGGCCAATCTTGACGCTGCCGAAAAGCTTGGTTTCAACACTATCCTCGTCACCGACCCTATAGCGGTCAGAGCGGAACTTGAGAACATCCTTGAGAAGGAGAATATATGAGTCGAAACGAACCAACAGATAACACGCGAAGTAGCGATAAAACACGCCGCAGCAAAAGTACTGTAAAACGCGGGAATTCTCTCTGGCGCCCGGTATTCTTTTCCGCTGCTTTTATATACATGGAGCTGCTGTTTCACATAGCCATTTACCATGGTATAGACAGCAATATAATGCATCCTCTGACATTTGCCATTGCATGCGGTCTCACTCTGTCTGCACTGACATCATTTTGGCACAGAATTGCAAATGCCATCACAGCGTATACCATATGGGGAATTTTCACTGTCTACTATATAGCCCAGTTTGTGTACTATAAGATCTTCAGGACATTCCTTAGTCTGGTCTCCATCGGAGGTGCCCACGATGCCATGAATTTTAAGTCTGTCCTGTTCGCCACTCTGGGGGCTAACTGGTACGTGATACTGCTCTTCCTGCTCCCACTTATCTGTCTCGTATTGCTAAACAGATTAAAGTTCACTTTTGACAGAGGCCGTATCGGCGAGAGCAACGGCGTGCTTAAAGGTGTCATTGTACAGACCGCATCATCCGCAGTCATGTGGATCGCAGCCATATGTCTTCTGGCGGTGCACGGAACCGGAGCATACACTCCTTACTCCCTTTTCCACGGCCGCTACGTGCTTGAGCTGTCTATGAACAAGCTGGGAGTCATCATGACCACCGGCAGGGACTGCACAGTTATGATAACCAAGAGCAACTCTGACAAGACATTTGAGCTTGCAGAATCTGCTCTGGACATACAGGGCAGGTCAAACAGTATGTCATCACTATCAAGCGATAAAGAAAACCAGAACAGCAAGTCATCAGGCAACGAGTCTTCGAACAGTGCATCCGGCTCAAACGGAGGCGAACTCTCAGGCGGAACATACGGCTCAAACAGCACCGAATCAGCAGAGCCTCAGTATGTACCTCAGATAGATGAGAATATCAACCTCACACAGCTCTATAACTCCACTGATGACGATGAGTTAAAGAGCATCACAGCATATTTTTCAGGAGTGCAGCCGACCTACACTGACGAATACACAGGCATGTTCAAGGACTACAATGTGGTATTTGTCACGGCTGAGAGCCTCAGCACCTATGGTATATCCAAGGAGGCAACCCCTACTCTGTACAAGATATACCATGAGGGATTTGAATTTACCAACTTCTACAATCCACTCTGGTATCACAGCACAATAGACGGCGAATTTGCCAACTGTCTCAGTCAGTACCCGGCATCCTCCAAATGGAGCTTTGAGGAATCCGCAGACACATATCAGCCTTATGCTCTGGGCAATATTTTGAACAGTCAGGGATACAAGAGCTACGGCTATCACGACTTTGACGCCACATATTACGACAGAACCAGCACCCATCCGAATATGGGATACACCACCTTCAAGGCCATCGGGGCGGGGCTGGACATCCCGGATCACGTTATGTACTCAGATCTGGAATGCATCGAGGCTGTGTACAATGACTTCATAGATGACGACCATTTCAATATGTACCTCATGAGTTTTTCAGGACATCTGCCATACAATTATGACAATCAGTACATATGTCAGAAGAATCGTGAGGAAGCCGAATCACTTCTCTCCGGCAAGGGCTACTCGGATGAGGCGGTCGCCTATGTCGCAGCCCAGATGGAGCTTGACAAGGCACTGGAATACCTCATGAACAAGCTTGAGGAGGCAGGGAAACTCGACAACACCCTGTTCATAGTCGCACCTGATCACTACCCTTATGGGCTGAGTGACGGCGTGTACAATGAGCTTGCCGGCAAGGACATAGAGGATGACGACTTCGAACTGCACCGAAACCAGTTCGGAATATGGTGTTCATCCATGGAAAAGCCTGTTGTCATAGATAAGCTCTGTGCCAGCATAGATATCCTCCCAACCGTCCTGAACCTTCTCGGAGCAGACTTTGATTCAAGACTGCTTGCCGGGCGCAACATACTGTCAGACTCAGATGAACTTGTGATATTTGCCGACCAGAGCTTTATAACCGACAAGATAAAATACGATGCAGCGACCGGAGAGACCACATACCTCGTGCCTGAATCTCAGGTGCCGGATGGCTATCTGGATTCCATGATAGCCGAGGTCGAAAACAGACTGTACATATCTGACGAAGTCATCGGCACTGACTACTTTTCATTTGTGTACGGAAAGTCCTCTGACAGATAAACCAAAACACCAGGGCTGTGACACCGGACAATATATCCGCGGCAGCCTGAACTACAGCCACACCATGTTCGCCATACCAGACTGGCAGCAGCCATATGAGGGGAATAAAGAAGATTCCCTGTCTCAGGGCGGATATGAGTGTGGCTTTTCCATATACTCCCAGAGCCTGATAGTACATTCCCATCACAAGACACACCGCCGAAAACGGCATAGATACAGCATGCGCTCTCAGGGAAAAAGCCGCAAGTCCGGCATCTTCCATAAACACTTCGCACAGTCTGTCCGCCCACAGATATGACACGGCTCCCATCATCACCATGAACGCCACCGAAGTCACCATGGTGAAATTCAGGGATCTTTTGACTCTTCTGTACATCTTGGCTCCATACGCGAATCCGCACACAGGTGCAAATCCCTGCCCGTATCCCACAAGAACGGCAAATACGACCGCAAATATCTTATTTGCCACAGTTATATTGGCAAGCACTGTGTCACCATACCGCTGGCATCTCCGGCTCAGCAAAACAGCGGCAACACACATAAGCCCCTGTCTGAGAAATGAAGGCATACCGATCCTGACGATCTGCACTGCACCCTTGAATTTCCACAGATCACCTATGTGCAGCCTGACCACACTGAATCTGGCCCTGACGCACGCATACATGATAACCAGACTCACCGCCTGCCCGGCAAATGTGGCGATTCCCGCAGATCCTATCCCAAATCCCAGCACCTTTATAAGAACATAATCCAGTACAGCATTTGTCACGCCTCCGGCAACTATTCCCATAAGTGCAAGGTACGGCTGCCCCTCCGCTCTCAGAGCATTGTTGAGCACATATACTCCGCACATCACCGGCGCGCCCATCATAATATATATTCCATACTGCTCCGCCAATTCCTGACTCGTGTCCGTTGCTCCAAGCAGACTTACAATTTCTGATCTGAATATGCCAAATACCACAGCCAAGACTACACCTGACACCACACCACCTGCAAGCGCCGTCGCCAGAGCATGCTCTGCCGCCCTTTTATTCTGCTGCCCAAGGAGCCTTGCGATCTCACTGCCCGCCCCCATCCCCCAGGTATAACCTACAGCCTGGATAAGTGCCATAACAGAGAACATGAGCCCCACCGCCGCAACAGCAGACTCGCCGAGATCCGCCACAAAATAAGTGGCTACGATATTGTACGTGGTCGCCACAAGCATAGTGATGACCGTGGACACCGAGAGCGATAAAATAAGAGAAGGCACCGGAGTCTCAGCCATTTTGCTCTGATTCTCCTGTGCCTTCTTTTGTGTATATACACTCTCCGGGATATCCATCCCAGAGAGTATCAGTGTGTTATATTTATCGTTCTTCCTCTGTGACCGCTGTCTGTTTCTCTGCCTGTCCATGTGCATCTTCCCTGCTTTCCCTGAGAAATTCTTTCACCTGCTGTAATTTCTCTTTTGCATCATATACACCCAGCTCATACATAGCCTCAATCATCTCCGGCTTCTTCTCAAGTCTTGATATCTCTATGGTCTGACTCGGCCTGATTATCAGAGTGTCTCCCTGCTTTTCAAGCTCCTCCAGCTTATCCAAAGTCTTATTATAGTACAGATGCCTCATATGGCACCTTCTGACAAATTCCGGATATTCCCTGTATCTACCTGCTTCCAGCCTGAGCATCCTGTCCGGACCTTTTCTGTAGCCCTCAGGTCTTGTGAGGATCACTATATTTCTTCTATAACCCATCCTTCTGAACGCAAATATCGGGATGCTGTCCGACACTCCGCCGTCAAGCAGCTTCATCCCATCGACCTCTACCGTATTGGATATAAGTGGCAGCGATGCCGATGCCCTGACCTTATTCACATCCGCTGGGTTACGCATATCTGTGCACTCGAGATACTCAGCCTCACCTGTCTCAAGATTGGAACAACCAACATAGAATCTGGTGGGATTTGCCACAAATGCGTCATAATCCAAAGGATCCAATCTCTCCGGGATATCGTGGTAGCAGAACTGCTCGTCGCATATATCTCCCGTTGTTATGAGCGAATACATACTCATGTAATGCTTGTTATTCCTGTACTTCATATTGTATCTCATATTTCGGCCCCTCTGTCTTGCCACATAGGAGAGCCCATGTATCGCTCCGGCAGACACACCGATCACACCGTCCACTTCTATATCATTATCCATAAAAACGTCCAGAACACCTGCGGTATATATACCTCTCTGTCCTCCGCCTTCAAGTACCAATCCTGTCTTAGCCATATGATCTCCATTCTTCCGCCGCCCGGCGGTATTAACATCAACTGAACTGCCCTTTTGTTTTCTACATCAATTATCGTATATGCCATTAAATACCCTGAGACTCCGCTCCAGGATACCATTCATATGCGCTATAGCCGTTCCATAATTTGTCATAGGAACTCCCTGATGCTGCGCCATTTGCTGCCTGTTCTTCATCTCTCTCTCATTTAACATGCACCCTCCGCAGTGGATGATCAGATCATATCCTGTCAGATCATCCGGGAACTCCGTTCCACTGACAAATGCAAACTCAGGCTCAAGCCCCGTGTAGTTTCTTATCCATCCCGGAAGCTTGACCGTTCCTATGTCATCGCATTGTCTATGGTGGGTGCAGCCCTCGGCTATGAGTATATTGGGAATATCTCTTTTCGTATCTGCATGTCTTTCTATGCCGCCTTCATCTCTCAGCTCATCCAGAACATGTGCCCCCAAAACCGCCGTTTCAAGCTGGCCCTTAAACCTCGCCATAAGTATTGAAAATGACGTCATATAGATGTCTTCAGGCACTATCTTCATCACCTTTCCAAATGCCTGGGAATCCGTTATGACCAACGACACCTGACTGCCAAATCTCTCCAACGTGTCAGCAAGCTCCATGTCACGGCACACAACTGATATCGCTCCTGCCTCAAGTACGTCCCTGATCACCTGCTGCTGCGGAAGGATAAGTCTTCCCTTTGGAGCCGCGGAATCTATCGGTATAACAAGCACGACCACATCACCAGGGCTAAGCAGATCTCCCACAAGCCTTTTTGTCATGGTATCCGTTGTAGTCAGCTTTCCTATCAGTTCCTTAAACTCATGTATTCCATATCCCTTTTCCGCACTGACCCAGATGGAAGTACCAGTTTCATCTGTCAAGCCACATTTTGCCATCAGCTCCCGTGATGCATCGCTCTTATTGTATGCAATTATATGATTTATATTCTTCTCCCGGAACAGATCCAGAAGTTCTCTGTCCGCCTGCGGCATATCCGCAGTTGCATCCACCACAAGCACCGCCACATCCACCTTTGACAGCACCTGTCTGGTCTTTGCCACCCTGAGTTCTCCCAGACTTCCCGCATCATCTATTCCCGGCGTGTCCACTATGACTACCGGGCCAAGTGGCAATAGTTCCATGGACTTATACACAGGATCCGTGGTCGTTCCAGCCACATCGGACACCACCGCCAGGCTCTGTCCCGTGACCGCATTCACAAGGCTGGATTTGCCCGCGTTCCTGCAGCCGAAGAATCCTATATGCACTCTGTTCGCCGATGGCGTATCGTTAAGTCCCATTTCCGAACCTCCTATTTTCGGGTTTGTCTGAACATCACGTACATCACACACATATGTGAGTGTCCATATCCATGTTAGAACCTGAAATCTCTGTCCCCATGCTTTATCCTGTCAAGTCTCTCAACCACTACCTGTCTGACCTTTTCATTTGGAATGTTCTTAAGCTCGTCCTGTATAAGCCTCCGTCCAAGCTCCGCGGTCTCAGGTGATGCGTAATCCACCAGATATTCCTCCAGCGTCATGAGAGCATTTGGATGGCAGCAGTTCTGTATCTGGCCACTCTTGCAAAGGCTCATGAACCTGTCTCCGGTTCTGCCCTCCCTGTAGCATGCCGTACAGAATGACGGGATATACCCCTTCGTCATAAGCCAGTTCACGACCTGATCCAAGGTTCTTGTATCGCTGACATCAAACTGCTCCGACTTCTCATCCTCCGGCTCTGGCTCATAATAGCCACCCACGCTGGTCTTGGAGCCTCCGCTTATCTGAGACACGCCAAGTCTTATGATCTCATCCCTCACCTTTGGATTCTCTCTCGTAGAGATGATCATGCCTGTATACGGAACTGCTATCCTGATGCACGCCGCGATCTTACAGAAAATATCATCACTTATTCCATTGTCAAACGCATCCGGGTCGATGTCATCCGCCTTCTTTACTCTCGGAACACTTATGGTGTGTGGACCAACGCCGTGAACTGCCTCAAGATGCTCTGCATGCATGAGAAGTCCTGCAAATTCATATCTGTACTTGTCCAGACCAAAGAGTACTCCCAGACCAACATCATCTATGCCACCCTCCATGGCACGGTCCATAGCCTCAGTGTGATATGCATAGTCATGCTTTGGTCCATACGGATGAAGCTTTTCGTAAGCCTCCTTATCATATGTCTCCTGGAACAATATATATGTTCCTATGCCCGCCTCATGGAGTTTTCTGTAATTCTCCACTGTGGTGGCTGCTATATTTACATTTACTCGCCTTATGGCACCGTTCTTGTGTCTGATGCTGTAAATGGTGTCTATACACTCAAGAATGTACTCTATAGGATTCATCTGTGGATCCTCCCCCGCCTCTATGGCAAGTCTCTTGTGACCCATATCCTGTAATGCGATTACCTCTCGTCTCACCTCATCCTGTGTGAGCTTCTTTCTGGCAATATGCTTGTTCTTAATGTGATACGGACAATATACGCAGCCATTTACACAGTAATTCGACAGATACAGCGGCGCAAACATAACTATCCTGTTGCCATAGAAATCCTTCTTTATCTGTTCAGCCAGATCACAGATCTCCGCTGTCTTATCTGGTATCTCACATGCGAGGAGTACCGATGCCTCCCTGTGTGTCAGCCCCTTCCTGAGCTTTGCCTTCTCGATTATAGAGTCTATGAGCTCCACATTGTCCTTGTTACTGTCCGCATAATCAAGAGTCTCCCTGATCTCTGCGTCATCTATGAAGTCCTCCGCCTTCATGGATCTCACATCATACATTTCTTCTGCCTTCTTTCTCATATACTGTATGCTCTTCCAATCAAATGCACACTGTACATATATCCAAACTAGTAAAAGTCTTCATTCTGTCTATTCTTCTCCCACAGCCTCCGGCGAGCCGATTCCACTTATCTCCTCTGGAAGCAGCACATAATCCACGAACCAGCCGGCATCACACTTAAGTACAGCCTCCTGAATGTGGATCGTCACCTCATCGCCATTTTTATTTGTCACTATCCAATCCGCATCCACAGTCCTGTACTGTGACACGTCCTTGACACCATTGTCCTCAAATGCCTGCTGAAAGTCCTCAACATTGCTTACCGCCTGAATATCGGTTATCTTGCACTCTATCTTGTCGATCTCCCCGATTTTCTCATCCACATAGGTTCTGAACTTGCCTATATATATATCCTGGATATCACTGACAGATAGCACCTTGGACTTGCTCTCATACTTCTCGATGTAACCCGGTGCGATATAATCCGCCATCTCGCTGCCATCGCCAAATGCATATATTCTGGCAGTCTCCTTTGTCAGTCTGTCTGCACGATACGAAAATCTGTAATATATAACAAAGAACACCGTAAAAGTCACCGCGATTGCCACTGCCAAAACTATTATAAGTTTCTTCAGGAAACTATTTCTTTTGTCAATCTTATTATCCACATCTTTGTTCGTTTTTTTTGTCGAATTTTCACTCGAATCATTGTGCTTTAATCTACTTTTCCCCATATCTTTGATCCCAATCCTTTATAAAAAATTATCCTTTTATATTGTATTCACCTGTTCTGATATAGTCAAGCAAAGAGAAAACCGGCGTTTATGTGAAAAGTAACTTCTATAAAGAGTAACTTCCATAAATACCGGTCTCCTTCTTTATCATCCAAATCTATCTTTATGTCAGAACATTGAACATGATTCTGCGATGTTTATCAATATGCATACATGTACAGTATCACCAACAATTCATTGTCTCCATGGTGTCAAGCTTCTTCTGAATGTGTTCAACTACCATATCCCTTATCTCAGTCGTATTCTTATCCGCAATTGCCTCATACGGGATAGGCTCCAAAAATGCCAGTTGAGTCGTCACCCTCCTGAGTGACCACCCCTCAAATGGCTTAAATGAATCGTACAACACGACAGGAACTATCGGGCACTTCGCCTTCTTTGCAATCTTGAAACTTCCCGGCATGAACTCCTTAAGTTCATTATGACTGTGATCATATCCGCCTTCAGGAAAAAGTATATATCTCCTGCCCGCTTTGATCTCAGTGGCTACATCATTTATAACTTTCACCTGCTGTTTGATGTCATCTTTGTCCAATCTCTGCGCCTTTAGCAGATTTGTCAGCTGATCTGCTATAAATAGCTTGGATCTCTTGGCATCCATGACATATGTGATTGGTTGGTCATGCGAAACTATAACTCCCAACACATCATACTTTCCCTGATGATTGGCATACATGATATAACCACCATCTTTAGGCAGATTTTCCAAACCCGTTGCCACCGTATTGATAAATGCTCGTCTTCTTACATGATTACACATAACCTGCGCCATCTGATAGCATACATCCTCACTATATTTTTGCGGGTGTCTGGCATAATACGACATCTTTGGCACATAGTACATGATAAGAAACAGACACGAAACTATTACCCAAATAAATCTTAACATAAATACCTCTAACCAAATACCTTTTCAAAAACTCTGATCGACCTTTTAACTCAAAAACGTGTGCATATACATGCACACTCTCATATACTGTTTTGCAAATTTTTGCCATATACTATCTAGATATTCTCTCAGCATTGGCAAATGTTGTCAAGTAACATTTTCCTTATTATGTAGTTGTTATATAGATATAAAGTGGCTAAAATGAGAATTTTTCTCAACTCACATACTCCACCATACCACATAATTAATATACAGCTTTGCGCTCTCTTCACTGCATTTCAAAAGGCAGTGCCCACCAAATTCAAATGATGTTTAGCACTGCCTTTTTTTACCTAGACTCAAAGTCCCGCGCTGGGTTTTATATCTTTTCTGTTACCTTAAGCCTTGTGAGAGCACGCGCAAGAGATGCCTCGCTCTGCTTGTATTCCTTCAGACTCTCTTTCTGTCTGAGTCTCTCTTCCGCTCTGATCTTCGCCTCGTTGGCTCTGACTCTGTCGATATCCTCCGGTTTCTCTGCGGAATCCACGATAAGGACAACTCGGTTATTTACTATCTGAACAAAGCCTTCGCCCACAACACCTATGACCTGCTCACCTTTACTGGTGGTGATCCTGATCTCTCCTATGCTGGTAGCTATGACCATATTCTCATGATGTGCAAGAACCGCTTTCTCTCCATCTTCAAGTGGAAGAACTATTT
Organism: uncultured Coprococcus sp.; assembly: GCA_902461735.1. GTDB lineage: Bacteria > Bacillota > Clostridia > Lachnospirales > Lachnospiraceae > Coprococcus. The sequence continues at coordinate 282,052 of CABPYV010000001.1, read as the reverse complement.
TCTCTGCCCGGCCGTCGAAGAATATCTTATTGCTGGAAATAACTCTCAGATAAAATGTATTCATCTATGCACTTCCTTTTCTGATATCTGTTGATGTCTGCTGATATCCTCTGATATTTACTGGCCCTTCTCGGCCTTTTCCTTTACTTCCTCTATAGTACCCACATTGAAGAATGCCCACTCCGGATACTCGTCCATCTCGCCGTCAACGATCATCTTGAAGCCCTTGATAGTGTCTTTAAGACTTACATACTTTCCAGGTATACCCGTAAAGTTCTCAGCTACATGGAATGGCTGTGACAGGAATCTCTGAACCTTTCTGGCTCTTGTAACTGTGAGCTTATCCTCATCCGACAGCTCCTCCATACCGAGGATCGCGATGATATCCTGCAGCTCCTTGTACTTCTGAAGTATCTCCTGTACACGTCTCGCAACATTATAATGCTCCTCACCGACTATATCAGCCTCAAGGATTCGTGAACTTGACTCCAGTGGATCTACAGCAGGATAGATACCCTGTTCAACGATCTTTCTCGAAAGAACTGTATTTGCATCCAGATGTGCAAATGTTGTAGCTGGAGCAGGATCTGTAAGGTCATCGGCTGGCACATATACTGCCTGAACTGATGTTACTGATCCTTCCTTCGTGGATGCGATTCGCTCCTGAAGTTCACCCATCTCATTTGCAAGTGTTGGCTGATAACCAACAGCAGACGGCATACGTCCGAGAAGTGATGAAACCTCTGAACCTGCCTGTGTAAATCTGAATATATTATCAATGAACAACAGCACATCCTGATGATTTACATCACGGAAATACTCTGCCATAGTAAGTCCTGTCTCTGCAACTCTCATTCTGGCTCCAGGTGGTTCATTCATCTGTCCGAACACCAGGGCGGTCTTGTCTATAACACCTGACTCGCTCATCTCTGTCCACAGATCATTTCCCTCTCTTGAACGCTCTCCAACTCCGGTGAATATGGAATATCCACCATGTACGGATGCTATGTTCTGTATAAGCTCCTGAATAAGAACTGTCTTACCAACTCCGGCACCGCCGAACAGACCGATCTTACCACCCTTTGAGTAAGGCGCAAGAAGATCTATAACCTTGATACCTGTCTCAAGTATCTCGATGACCGGGCTCTGATTCTCGAATGTTGGCGGCTCTCTGTGGATTACCCAGTGTTCTGTATCTGAGAGATCCTCCTTGCCATCTATTGTCTCACCAAGCACATTGAACAGACGTCCAAGTGTCTGATTTCCTACAGGAACCTTGATTCCAGATCCGGTTGCAACGACTTCCATATCTCTTGAAAGTCCCTCGCTGGCGGACAACATGATACATCTTACTGTATTGTTGCCTACATGCTGTGCTACTTCCATAACACATTTTTTCCCATGATTATCTACTTCAAGAGCATCCTTGATGTATGGCAGATCGTTGTCTGGAAATTCTACGTCTACGACAGGTCCCATGACCTGTACTATCTTACCATTTTTCAAAACATCAGACCTCCTTATTTGTTTTTATTGAGCAGACGCATGAAAGGCGCTTGCGCGCGGCGTCCGCATTATCACAAGGGATCTCCCGCCTTAGGGCGGGTCCTCCTTATGATTAGTTTCTATCTCTTTGAGCACGGGCACCGCCGGCGATCTCAGTGATCTCCTGCGTTATGGCTGCCTGCCTTGCTCTGTTATATTTTATATTAAGATCATCCAACATATCCTTGGCACTCTTGGTGGCTGAATCCATCGCCATCATTCGGCTGTTCTGCTCACTACAGAAGGACTCCACCAGAGCTCCGTATATATATCCCATGACACAGTTTGGCACGATTCGGTCAAGCACCGCCTTTGGTGAAGGCTCCATGGTGATCTCCTCATGGAACACATCCGCAGGAACGCCCGCAAAATCTGTCCTCTTCATAGGAAGGAGCTGTATCATCTGTGGCTCCACGACCACACTGCTCTTCATGTTGGTATATATGATGTATACCTCGTCTATATCACCGTTCTCATAGTTCTCAAGCATCTTGTCCGCTATGACTCTGGCTCTGTGAAGACTTGGATTCTGTGCTGTATACTGAAAATGTATATCTATAGGCACTCCCTTCTTGGCGAAATAGTGCCTTCCCACCTGGCCGACTACATACAGCTCACTGTTAGGATGGGCTGCAAGCTCCTGCTCGGCGATCTTGATCACGTTATGATTGTAAGCTCCTGCCATACCTTTATCGGCAGTAATCACAAGATAGCCACGTTTTCTGTCCTCTTCCTTGATGTCCTCTCTGCTGTCGAAGTACAAATGCTCCATTTCAGGAACATGTCTGAGCATTCTGGCAAGAGCAACCTGAAGTGTATAGAAATAAGGCTCCGTGTTCTCAAGATCAGTCCTTGCTTTTTTCAGCTTGGAAGATGAGATCATATACATTGCATTGGTGATCTTCTGAGTATCCTTGATACTCTTTATTCTATTCTGGATTTCTTTGGTATTTGCCAATCAAATCACCTCTCAACGAATCATCTAATTATCCCGCGGAATCTATCTCAAAATCTATCTCGCGATAAACTCCTTAGCAGCTGCAACGATTTTTTCTTTCAGTTCATCAGTGAGCTGCTGCTTTTCCTCGATCTCATCCACGATATCCTTATGGGCACTGTGGAAGTATTCAAGCATCTCAAGTTTCTTCTTCTTGACCTCTGAAACCTCAACTGGAAGGAATACCTTATTGGTAGCTGCTACCAGAATGATAACCTCCTCGGCCATTGACAGCGGATTACACAGCGGCTGCTTTAAAAGCTCCATAAGTCCCTTGCCGTACTGAAGCTGTTCCTTGGTGTTCTCATCAAGATCTGAACTGAACTGTGTGAACACCTCCATCTCTCTGTACTGTGCCAGATCGATACGGATACTTCCTGCGGCCTTCTTCATCGCCTTTGTCTGCGCTGCACCACCAACTCGTGATACCGACAGACCGACGTTGACAGCAGGTCTCATACCTGAGAAGAACAGATCGCTCTCGAGGAATATCTGTCCATCTGTGATAGATATAACATTTGTAGGTATATAAGCAGATACATCGCCTGCCTGTGTCTCGATAATAGGAAGTGCTGTTATGGAGCCTCCGCCCAACTCATCCTTAAGCTTGCTTGATCTCTCAAGAAGTCTTGAATGGAGATAGAAAACATCTCCAGGGTATGCCTCACGTCCTGGTGAACGTCCGAGGAGCAATGACAATGTTCTGTAAGCAACAGCGTGCTTGGACAGATCATCGTACACGATCAGCACATCCTTGCCCTTATGCATAAAGTACTCAGCGATAGCTGTACCTGAATAAGGCGCAATATACTGAAGTGGTGCTGAATCACTTGCTGTAGATGCAACAACTATCGTGTAGTCCATCGCATCGTATTTGTTCAGGTTGTTTACAACCTTTGCTATGGTTGAAGCCTTCTGGCCTATAGCCACATATACACAGATGACATCCTTGCCCTTCTGATTCAGAATGGTATCTATCGCTATGGATGTCTTACCTGTCTGTCTGTCTCCTATGATCAGCTCTCTCTGTCCTCTACCTATAGGGAACATGGCATCTATTGAGAGGATTCCTGTCTGAAGCGGCTGGTTGACCGACTTACGATCAACTATGCTTGGAGCCGGATTCTCTATTGGACGATAATCCGTTGACTCTATGCTGCCCTTTCCATCTATAGGTGCTCCAAGGGCATCAACTATACGTCCGATAAATGCATCGCCTACAGGGATGCCTGCACGCTTGCCCGTTCTGCTGACCTTTGTTCCTTCTTTGATTCCTGTATCACGACCGAACAGAATACATCCTATCTCTGTTCTTCTGATATCCTGAACCATACCTTTGACACCATTCTCAAAGACAACGATCTCGCCGTACATGGCATTGTCTATACCGTATACGGTTACTATTCCATCACCCACATAGATGACCTTACCGACTTCTTTGTCCCTGGAGTCAAAATCATAATTCTCTATCTCTTCTTTGAGTATAGAAATAATATCCTCTGAACTAATTGAACTCAATTTATCACCTCATAACCAGTTTCTGTCTAAGGGATTTGTACCTGCCCAGAATGCTTCTGTCGTACTCGCGGTCTCCCGTTCTTATGACAAATCCACCTATCAATTCTTTTTTCTCCACCATGGAAAGCTGTACCGCCTTACTTCCGTACTCTTTCATAAGGAAGTTCTCGATACCAGCCTTCTGCTTATCAGTTGGCGGTGTGACATAATAGAGAGTTGCCGAAAGGATATCCTGCTGCTCTCTGGCATACTTCTCATACTCGTCAAATATGTCATGTATCATGTCAAATCCATCGTTGTCACACAGGGTCTTCATGAAATTTACCAGATCCTTATTGCCAAATCTGTCAAATACCCTGTCAACGACCTTGCGCTTGTCTGCGTGGCTGACCACCGGATCTGCAAGTGCATATACCAACTCCGGACTGCCATCCACAAGCGCCTTTATCTCCTCCACCATGTCCTGACTGATTCCAAGCTGATAGAGGACAATTCCGTAATTAATTGCCTTCTGTGTCACCTGAATCACCTACTTCATTCAAAAACTCGTCATACATGGCCGAACCTGCTGATGCCGCATCACCTTCACCGCCCACGATCTTACCGGCTGCTGCCATTGCAAGCTCTGCGATCTGCGACTGCATATCAGCAAGTGCCTTGTTCTGCTTGATCTCTATGGTCTTCTCCGCATCCTTTATCATCTTGACTGACTTTGCATCAGCCTGATCTATGATACGGCTGTACTCATTCTGGGCCTCCACACGGGATTTCTCTCTGAGATCCCTGCACTCAGCATCAACCCCTGCAAGGGTATCCTCATACTGAGCCTTGAGTTTCATTGCTTCAGCCTTCTGATTGTTGGCATCTGATATGGAGCCAGCAATCATCTCTTCTCTCTTCTTGATGACATCGTTGATCGGTCCTATCAAGAACTTCTTCAAAAGAAGAAACAGAACTATTAAGTTGATAATGGTGAATGCTATTGTAGAAAATTCTATATCAATCATATAGCCACTCCTATCTTTCTGTTTCTATTATCTGCATATACAGATGAATCTGCATCTCTTCCACAACTACGGATTTCTATTAGATATCTACTAGATATTCTCTAAATATCCGCCCTAAAATCCTATTATTTAAGAAGAATGATTGCAAGAAGTCCAATAACGAAACCGTAGATAGCTGTTGCCTCTGCAAGGGCACAACCGATGATAAGAAGCTTTGTGATCTTTCCGTCTGCCTCTGGCTGTCTTGCTACAGCCTCAACTGCCTTTGATGTTGCAAGGCCGATTCCAAGTCCTGCTCCAAGTCCTACTAATGCTGCTATACCTGCTCCAATTGCTAATAATCCGTTCATATCATTTTCTCCTTCTTATTTTCATTTTAAATTTCAAATAATCTTTACTCCATCGCTTCCTGCATGTAAAGCGTAGTCAGGAAAGTAAATACAAATGCCTGCAAGAATCCATCAAAGAAATCAAAATACAGGCTGAGTGGGATAGGGACAACGAGTGGAACCACTGCCTCTATCAGTTTCATGATGACGAATGCTCCGAGAACATTACCGAAAAGTCGCATACACAGCGACAGCGGCTTGATGACAAGCTCAAGTACATTGAGCGGTGCAACTATTGCTACCGGCTCTGCAAAGCTCTTGACCCAGCCCTTTGTTCCCTTTCCTCTTATTCCTGCCACCTGCACGAGCACTATACTCATGATGGCAAGCGAGGCTGTCACATTCAGATCCTTTGTCGGTGGTTTAAACCCAAACACACCCATGATGTTGGCCATACCAATGTACAGAATAACCGTTATCAGATATGGAACATACTTCATTCCAGCCTCTCCGATAACACCTTTGAACAGATTGTTAAAAGTCGTTATTATGGTCTCCAGCACAAGCTGTTTCTTGCCGGGATTCTCGACCTTGAGATTCCTTACAAGTATGATAGACAACAACACTAGTACCGCCATAATGATCCATGTTACCACCACGGATTCTGTTACTGGTATCCCACCAAATATTGGTATTGTAAATACTGTTTTGCATTGGAGTTCATTGGATAACTCTTCTGCCAGATCCGTAAGACATCACTTCCTTTCGCACTGTTTATTATATGTCATGATGCCATTATCCATTTATTATGGAAACAGCATTCCTGGCATCTGCCTCAGTCAACCCCACAAGTACATTCTCCGTATTGATCCAATGAGAATCAAGGCCATGATTCTCCCAGTCCATATCCATGTCATCCAATATGACATATCCTTCCACGGAATTGGCGGTCACATACTCCTTAACCGCACATGCTCTGGTATAAGTTTCATACTTATTTCTAAGTTCATCCCCTGAAGGAGTTGCCCCATAAACTTCCAATCCAGCATCAGCAAGTCTGCCTATCAGTTCTCTTACATGTGCTTTACTGACATCCTTATCAATCACCTGTTTTCTCCAGTCACTGGTCATAACCAGCTTAGCCTGTGTGGCATCAACTATCATTTTAAGATTCGCCACATTCTTTGGATTTATAAACTCCCCTTGTTTATCACACAGGAATTTTTCTGAATTCAGTACACCGTCTACATCAAAAAATACTACATTCATACGGTCATAATCCCCTATTTTTTTATTTACGAGCTCTCTCGCTCCTTGCTTGCGTATTTTAGCACCATTCAAAACAAATTTAAAGTCATTTATTTGCCCTTATAGTCAAATTTTAATCATTTTTTATATTTGTATTGTTTTTCACAACAAAAACTTAAATTTGTCACAGTTTTCCAAAGAAACCCGCATAAAACCTAGCGTATCGCCAGTTTATACTTTTTTAATAATTTTAACATTTAGTTTATAATCAGCAAACTTCTGTCAATTTCATTCAAACCACTCTAAGCAGAGAGTGCCAAACGCCCTTATCGCGACTGAAACCGAGTGCAAATAGAAGCAAACCGAAGTGAGGGTAGTAGAGCGTGATACCACATATATATCAGATGATTACTTGTTCCCGAAAAATACACGTCCGTCCCCAGCCCACGAAAAAAGGCTATCTTCATATCGACGCCCAACGCTCGGTATGTGATAACCTTGTTCCCTCTGCCGAAATCCGCCACCCCCATTGTGACAGATTATTGTTTGTAGAAAATGACCCCCTTGTCATCTCTCGATGTAACAGATACTTCTATTATACCTATTTGAAAAACAAATGGAAGAGATGTTTATACACCACTGCGCACCGCTGTTTCATACAATAGTGTATATTGTTACACTTTGTTATGGACATTTGACTTTCTTCTATATATAATAAATATATCTGTTTGTATATTATGCATATTTATATGTAATATCGCAGACAATTTTTATTTATTTTTTATCAAGGGGCGATGTATATGGGAGAATATTACGATATAGGATATAGATTGAAGGATGTAATGGCTGAAAAGGGCGTGACTATCAGCCAGCTGGCAGATATGACCGGGATATCAGAGGACACGATAAAAGCTATAAGAAGCGGCAAGACCAAAAGTCCCGGGATCCAGCTCATGATCTCCATTGCAGATGCGCTGAACTGCACTATGGACGGATTTCTCCATCGCCAAAGTCTTACTCCGGAAGAACTTTACCTTCTCAGGAAATTCAGGACACTCAATATTCATGGCAAGAAAATGGTCATGCTCATGGCGGACTCAGAGGATCACATGCAGTGCAGACTTCCCGCTGATTCCGCGGAACCCGGAACACGCAAGATACCATGTATATCATCCACACACACTCTCGCATCCAACACAGACTATTCAACTCATGCGACCGACTTTATAGATATACCCCGGGATTATTTTCCTTCGGCAGACTACTGTCTTCGCCTTACAACCAACATGCTGCATCCCATCTATATGAAAGGGGATATTCTGGCTGTCGAGAAGGACTTCCCGAGATTTGGGGATATTGCCGTATTTCTGAATGAGGATGGCGTTGAGATGATCCGAAAGTACACTGAACGCGACGGTTCACCATACCTTGAAGCCGTCAGCAGATGCGACAAATCCACGTATCTCACAAGTGATATCATCTGCCTTGGAACTATTCTCGGCATAATCAGGCTTCAGGATACCCGGATGCCACCTATTTCTTAAAGTATCCAATACAGTACCCAGCACATTGCTGATACCGGCTGATCACAGATAAAAACACAAATGCCAGAAGGAACTGATCTCATAAGCATCTTACATATTGATCAGTCTCTTCTGGCATTTATTCTTATTATTATAGTTTGTTACTATTATAGTTCGTTACAGCTTCTAATAATCCGTTTATTTCTCAGCCGCACCTGTGATAAGCCAAGGTGATGGCTGTGTCACGAACATATTGTCCTTATTTGTCTTGGACACGGATATCTGAATCGCCTCCATATTCTTGATTCCCAGCTTGTCAAATATAAGCTTTGCCTGAGCAAGTATACCAAGATCAAGAGTATATATGATGAACTGCATCTCCGGATTGATCTTCAAAAGTCTCTCCATATCAGACTCAAGATAATGGTTGGCAACTATAAACGCAAGCCTTGGAACAGGTATCGCTGCCAAGGTCTCCTCGCTCATATCCGGGATGATCTGGACATTATGTACGCCAAACTTGTCCACATTCTCTTCCATTGAGCGTCTAGAGCCTTCATCCGGCTCCACTGCTATGATATTACCCTCGCTGGCAACTATGGCAGCCTCTATGACAATACTCTCAGCCTGAAGCGCAAGGATCGTATCATGTGTGTCAACGTCAAGCAGACTCATGATAACTGCACGTATCTCTTTTCCAACATAGTGAACTGTACCTGCTGAGAAGAAATCATTTGCTATTCCATATCTTACAGACTCCCTGGTCTTTTCGTTCATGATAAATATAACTGTTGGCCCTGTTATCTTTTTATTGAGCACCTTCTCTATCTTGTCGTGCTGTACCTCTCCGCCAGGCTCAGTTCCCTCGGCATACCACATGTCATGCTCGCCAAATCCCTTCTCCCACAGTGTGTAGAGAAGATCCTCATGGCTCTCATCGGCAAATATCAGCACCCTCTTGTGCGTGTCTATAGTTGGAACAACATTCTTCTGCTTTCCACATATATTCAGCATCTTTATCTTCTCAGGGCTGACCTTCATCATATCTGCAAAATATCCAAGCCAGCTGAGCATATTCTTGTTCTCGTACATAACTGTAACCCTCCTTCTCTTTGAACACCAGCCATCCAAGGTCAATTCTGACAATGGCTATGGCTGCATATCAAGTTTTCATAGAAAACTTAACACATCCTTTGTCCGTCCAATCTCATGAATAATATTATACTATTTTATTCTCTGTCTGTACACCCAAAGAACATAATATGAAGAGTCGATCGAGCACATAATATGAAGAGTCGCTCAAGCACATAATACATCTCTGCCCCAGTAAAGATCACTGCCCGGCTGACATAGCGACTAACTTGTCCACCTACGTTGCCGTTCATACGATATTCAGACCTCGGTCTTTATACATACTGTATATAGACTCCGGCAGCCTGTCATCCGTTATAATGGTATACTCTGGCTGAAGATCACATATCTTCAGATCGCCCTTTGTCTCAAACTTCGAACTGTCTGCCAGAATGAACACCTCACTTGCATGTCCTATCATCATGCACTGATTCTCATATGTCTCCCTTATAAAGTCATGCGCACCATCCTCCAGCGACAGCGCCAGAGGCACCACAAATGCCTTTGAAAAATACAGTCTCTGCAGCGCCTCATGAGTAAAAAATCCATAAAATATTTTTTCTTTTGGAAGGTAATCTCCTCCAAGCAATGTAATTCTGTAATTTTCGCAATCAGATAATATCGAAAATACCTCTGATGAATAGGTTATCACTGAAAGCGAATCAAATCTGCGCGTCTTAAGTGCCATAGCAAATACCGCAGCTGTACTTCCTGAATCTATAGCTATCGTGTCCCCATCTTTGACATACTCCAGCGCTTTTCTGGCAATCTGTTCCTTAAGCTCCATATTGGATGTCGTTCTTACATCCATATCATCAAAACGATATCTCCTCTTCACAGAAACAGCTCCACCATGCACTCTGGTAAGCAGATTATTATTTTCAAGATCCTCAAGGTCACGTCTGACCGTCTCTGTTGATACACTGAGAAGCTCGACAAGCTTCGCCACGGTGACTGAATGATTCAGGTCGATCTGTTCCAGGATGATCTGTTTTCTCTGGTCCGCCAGCATATTACTTCCTCCCTTATATATCCTTGTCGTATCCTGATTGTATCAAAATAAAGGACATTGTGTAAACCTCTATCAAAGCCCGAATACAAAATACCGGTATATTCTGATACCGCAGTATATTGCAGTATTTCGATGCATGAAGATCTACTCAGGCATCACAAGGTCATACAGCTTACAAAGTACTGCCGTATATCCCTCTATACAATCAAGTACCCTGTTTATCTCCACATGCTCCTGTGCCTGGTGTGCCTGACTCATCATTGTACCAGAATATCCTATCGTAGGGATATTGTATTTGCCACAGATCACACTGCCATCTGTTCCAAACTGCCAGTATATCTTCTTTACATCCTGTCCAAGTCCAACCAACGTCTGATATGTCATTTCCACATATTCATTGTCCTTACCTGTCTCCCACGCCGGATGCTGCTTTGCCGCCTCCAGCACTTCATGCCTTGCGGCAAGTCCTGATATCGGGATTCCATTTCCCATTGGCTTACCTGTCGTTACCATATCCGGAATTATTCCATGTCTCGCAAATCCCCAGAACGCATCTCCTGTTCTTGCAAATCCCGGCTGTACCTCATCAGCTATGAACACACCGCCATTTTTATGTACAACATCGATTGCTGCTTTAAGGAATCCCACCGGATCCGGATGTACTCCATCTGATGAAAATATCGAATCCGCAAGAAAACACGAGAATTTATATCCTGCAGCCGCAAGCTCATCGATCTTTTTCTGCATCTCGCCTGAGTACCACGCCGTGAATTCTTCAGGTGTTCCACCATGCCTGTAATAATCAGGTGTATCGATCAGTCTGACATTTGGAAGATACTGTCCCTTTCCACGGACAAGATTGACAGGTTTTCTATAGAAAAGTCTATATGCTCCTCCCATCCATTTCTCACGGCGGCTTATCATATCCTTAGTCGTCGCACTCAGTAATGAGACATAATCATCACTGTAACTATTCGTATCCATAATGCTTGATTTAGTTGCCATATTCCACCTCCAAGAGATTTCCCTGTTAAACAAAAAGGGCACAGGAATCAAACTTTAAAGTTTAATTTCTGTGCCCCTTTGCACTCCAAAATCAGATACGCGCTTCTGTTTTGTTTTGTATATTAGCTACGCATGAATCGAATGTCAACATTTTTTGTGGGTTTTTCTGCATTTCATTTGTTATTTTTGTTTTTTTGTGTTGTTTTGTGGTTTTATAAATTTATATGCATCAATTATTTATTTTATTAACCGTGCCCAGCACACAAAAAAACACCACTTCACACAGATCATTTCGGAATATCTGTCTAAGTGGTGTTTTCTTGTTATATATAACTATCAGTAATCTGATTGGGTATTATGCCTCAAACTTTTTTACAAGGATACTTGCGTTGTGTCCGCCAAATCCCAGTGAGTTGCTGAGTGCATATGTAATGTCCTTATGAACACCCTCACCCATTGTATAGTTGAGATCCATCTCGCCCTCGGTCTCACGGAGACCAACTGTTGGATGGATGTATGAATCCTCTATGGACTTCACGCATGTGATGAACTCAACCGCACCGGCAGCTCCAAACAGATGTCCTATCATAGACTTTGTGGAATTGATATTCACATTGTATGCGTCATCGCCCATGGCATACTTGATAGCTCTCGTCTCGAACAGATCGTTGTGGTGTGTGCTTGTTCCGTGAGCATTGATATAATCAACGTCAGCAGGTGAGATTCCTGCCTCTTCCATGGCAAGCTTCATGGCACGACCTGCGCCGCTTCCATCCTCCTTAGGGGATGTGATGTGATATGCGTCACATGTTGAACCATAACCTACTACCTCTGCAAGTATCTGCGCACCTCTAGCCTGAGCATGCTCAAGCGACTCAAGTACTACCACGCCGGCACCCTCAGCAATTACAAATCCGCATCTGTCCTTGTCAAATGGTATGGACGCTCTCATAGGATCCTCTGCACTTGAAAGCGCTGTCATTGAGATAAATCCTGATACATTTGTCTCACAGATAGGTGACTCTGCACCACCTGCAACCATGACATCGGCCTCTCCTGCCTGTATATATCTGTAAGCCTCTCCTATGGAGTTTGTTCCTGTGGCACAGGCTGTAACTATGTCAGTACATTTGCCCTCAAGGCCAAACTGTATTGCAACATTGCCCGCAGCCATGTTGGATATCATCATAGGAACCATCATTACACTGACCCTGTTTGCTTTGCCCTCTACGACCTTCTTGTGTTCCTTCTCTATGGTTGCCACACCACCAAGTCCGTTTCCTATACATGTTCCGATCCTTGTTCTGTCTTCCTTCTCAAGGTCAAGACCTGCATCCTTGATCGCCTCGCCTGTAGCTGCTATGGCATACTGGCAAAATGGCTCCATACGTCTTGCTGCCTTTGGATCCATGTACTGTTTTGGATCAAAGTTCTTCACCTCAGCGGCAAGCTTACACTTGTAATCGCTGACATCAAACTTGGTGATCTCACCGATTCCAACTGTATTCTTCTTTATATTCTCCCAGAACTCCTCTACACTGTTTCCTATAGGTGTAACTGCACCCATTCCTGTTACAACGACTCTCTTCATCTCGTACCTCGTATTTTTATATTTGCAGCCCGCCCGCTCCGTTTGTTGTCTGTTCATGTTCTTTGTCTTCCAGCCGACTGCATATTCCGTAACACAGATATATAAACAGCACAAAAGGACTGCCGGCAGCAGTCCTTTTGGTCTATAAGCCATCGTTCTTCGCCCGATGACCACATGCACATCACTGTGCTTTCTGCGTCCCAGATATATAGATTTTACCATAAGGTGATATATATAACAAGGATAAATAGTATTGATTACTATGTTTGATTGTTATGTTTTATGCTTTGTTTGATCACTGAGTTTGAATTTCTTTTAATATTGTGCAGCCTTACTTCAGCAATCCTTTCTCCACCTTGAGTGAGAGTATTCTTCTCACACTCTCATCAATCCTGTCCTCGGTGATGTCACCGCTCTCAACTGCCTGAACGATCGAATCCACCGCAGTATCTATGTCAGTTGGATCCAGAAGCATATCTATTCCGGCTTTTACAGCCATAACAGAAGACTCTCCCACACCATAATTATCCGCTATGGAGCCCATAGCCAGAGAATCTGTAATTGCTATTCCATTGAAATCCATCTCGTTTCTGAGTATCTCAGTTGTTATCTTGTATGAAAGTGTGGCTGGGAGTTCATCTATATCCGGAACTATAAGATGTCCAACCATCACAAAGTCTGCTCCTGCATCTATGCCGGCTTTAAATGGCTGCATCTCGTCCGCCATAATCTCATCCTTTGTCCGCTTCACATAGGCGCTGCTGTAGTGTGAATCCTCCGCTGTATCGCCATGTCCAGGGAAATGCTTCAGCGTACACATTATATCGCCGTCCTCAAATCCCTTTACTGCACTTCCAACAAGTTCTGCAGCCTGGCTGTAATCATCACTGTAGGCTCTCTCGCCTATAACCGTGTTACTCGGATTGGACCATACATCCGCAACCGGGGCAAAATCCATATTGAATCCAAGTTCATGCATATCGGTTGCTATCGTGTTGGCATTTTCATATGCCTTCTCTGCACCCTGATCCTTGTAGTTATACATAGAATCTATATAGGTCGTTCCAACAGTGTTCATCAGTCTGTTGACTACTCCACCCTCTTCATCAGTGCTGACAAACAAACCTATCTTGCAGTAGCTCTGTGAATTCTCTATCATCTCCTTCACCTGATCCTTGCTCTCAAGGTTCTGCGCAAAATAGACTACTCCACCCACAGGATACTTTTCGAGTGCCTGCTTCGTCGTGTCTCCTGCAGCTGTGACAACATCTATACCTGTTATTGACTCCGGTCTGACAAACATCATCTGGCAGACCTTATCGCGCAGACTCATGTCTGCAAGGGTCTTCTCGACAATATCGGACTGATCCTTATCTTCTGTATTTTCTTTCTTGTCATTTTCTGGGTCAGCGTCGTTATCGCCAACTGATATCTCACCATTTCCTGCCTCTTCTGATGTTACGTCACCTTTCTTATCCAGTTTCTCAGAACCGTCTTGGGATCCATCTTCCTTATTGACCGTGCTATCTTGTACATTATCTGCATCATTAGCATTTGTCGAAGAGTCTGCTTTCTGTCCATCAGCTTCGCCAGTGCCGGATACACTTCCACTTGTTGACTTCTCCTCCGGATCTCCAGCTTTGCCGCCATGTGGCAATATCACCGCAGCACCAACCGCAACCAACACCAGAATGAGCATCGTAATTATTATTTTCTTCATGTAAAAATCTCCATTCTCCCCGTCTATCAGTTCTCATACTCTATAACATAAGCCGTATTGCCTTTAAAATATTCAACAGCTGCTCCTGGATCATTTCTCTGGTCATTCCAGGTCCACCCTCCAAGCTCAGGTATATTCCACAGCATGATATACCACTCCGGAGTGCCATCAAGATCCTGTCTGGACGGCTCATCTTTTCCCCATGCCTGGAACGAGAAATCCTCGCCTGTAACCCAGTGTCCAAACGGATGTCCCGACTCATCATATGAAGTATATCCGCCAAGCCAGATGTATTTCGCCCCCTGAGCCTCAGCCATGTTGATTATGGTATCCTCCTCGGTCTGACTCGTTATTGTGGCAAGATGTCCACCTGCTCTGTTGGCAGCTTCATTTGCTTCCTCCCAGGTAACGTCAGCCATGACAAGCTCATATCTGTTATCATGCTTTCTCTCAACCGCTGTTCTATCCACATTGACAGGTTTCGCAATGGTGTCATTGTTGGCGCAATAAGATATCCGCACACATCACATCTTGTCGAATTATCCGGAATTATGTTGCCACACATCTCGCATTTCATTTGTAATCACCCTCTCTTTCCCTCTTATCATCTGCATATACGAAGACAACTCTCATCTGTCAATTATTTTATCACACGCAAGTTTGTGCATCTAGTATTTTTCTATAACTTTATGGGATATGACGCCCACCTGATCCTTGAGCTTCAGGGTCTCTGACGGATTGATATTTTTCATTATACCCACAGTATTAACCTCCTATGTTCCAGAGTATTGTATTTATCGTATGTTACTTATTGTTTTACGATATCGTGCCTATATTATTTGTTGAGTAGTGAACTATCCATTGTCTAAAGCCAATGGGATTGCGGTAGCCTTATTTCAACTTTTTATTTGTAATATTTATCTCTATTTTATGTATAATATTATCGTAGTAATTTGTTCACCGCATACTTACATATACGTTCTATTATAAATATAGTTTTATCTTTTGTAAAAAAAATATCATTCCGCTAGTATTAGATTTAATATTACTATTTTTTTCTTTTTTAAAGGAGCTCTGATTATATGATAGGCGAACAATTAAGGACACTTCGCACCGCCAACAGAATGACGCAGAAAGAGCTTGCCGGAGAGTTGTCGGTTGCTTTCCAGACTATAAGTAATTGGGAGAACAACTCTATCGATCCGTCTGTAAATATGATTTTACGCATAGCCGAATATTTCAATTGTTCTACAGATTATCTTCTTAAGGGCGACGAAGCAAGTGTCAGGTATATTGACACATCATTGCTGACCGAATACCAGCACGCCCAACTTCTTGGAATTGCAAAGGAATATTCGAGATTAAACAAAAAGTAATATCAGGAACTAATCAAAAATTACATTATACTTATATTATATATTGTTTATGCATAATCGTACGCTCACTGCTGCGTGCAGCAATCATCAGGCATAGCTTAATGATTATAATTCAAAAACAGGCTATCACCATTTCGGTGATAGCCTGTTTTTTCGCATATATTCAGATAATTTACAGGCTCATTCCACCATCAACCTTGATGACCTGCCCTGTTATATATGATGCCTTGTCTGAAGCAAGGAACGCTGCTGTCTCAGCAATATCTGAAACCTCACCGAGTCTCTTGACTGTGATATGGTCAAGCATTGCCTCTTTCGCCTTGTCTGAGAGTGCATCTGTCATGTCTGTCTTGATAAATCCCGGTGCTATGGCATTTGCTGTGATTCCACGGCTTCCAAGCTCCTTTGCTATAGACTTGGTGATGCCGATCACGCCTGCCTTTGACGCAGCATAGTTCACCTGACCTGCATTTCCCTCTATTCCGACTACTGATGACATGTTGATGATACGTCCATACTTCTGCTTCATCATGGTTCTATACACATGCTTGATACAGTTGAATGTACCCTTGAGATTGATATTGATAACATCATCGAAATCAGCCTCCTTCATGCCAAGCACAAGGTTGTCTCTTGTGATTCCCGCATTGTTCACGAGAATGTCTATTCTTCCATATGTAGCGACTGCAAACTTCATGAGAGCCTCTGCCTCAGCGAAATCTGCCACATTTGCCTTGAAAGCCACTGCATCTCCGCCTGCTGCCTTGATCTCCTCAACCAGGCTGTTTGCACGCTCCTCTGAGCCATTGAAGTTTACTACTACCTTTGCGCCATATCCGGCAAATGTCTTTGCTATCTCACGTCCGATACCTCTTCCGGCACCTGTTACTACTGCTACCTTATCCTTAAGCATTCAGTTCCTCCAATTTCGCTAAATCGTCTACAGTTGCAATATTTATACTCTTTACCTCTCTGTTGATCTTCTTCATGAAGCCTGTGAGAGTCTTGCCCGGGCCAACCTCGATAAATGTGTCAACACCATCTGCGATCATGTTCTCTATTGTCTGCTGCCATCTTACTGATGAGTACACCTGTCTCTTCAGGAGCTCCTTAACCTTTGCTGCGTCTGTGATTTCCTCCGCATCTGCGTTGCAGTAGTAAGGTGCAAAATCATCTGCTATTTTGATATCCTGAAGGAAGCCGTAAAGCTTCTCACCTGCAGGCACAAGCATCTGTGAGTGGAATGGGCCACTTACGTTAAGTGGGATAACTCTCTTTGCGCCAGCCTCTGCAAGTGCTGCTGATGCAGCCTTAACAGCCTCTGCCTCACCTGAGATAACTATCTGTCCAGGGCAGTTGTAATTTGCAATCTGCACCTTGCCAGGTGTGTTCTCACATATCTCTGCGATCTTGTCAGCTTCCATAGCTATGACTGCTGCCATTCCGCCCATTCCGAGAGGTACTTCGTTCTGCATGAGTATACCTCTTCTTCTAACTGTCTTTATACCATCCTCAAGTGTCATAGCACCTGCTGCAACAAGAGCACTGTACTCGCCAAGAGAAAGGCCTGCAAATACATCAGCTTTGAGTCCTGCATTCTTCAGATGCTCATATATAGCAACCTCTGCAGCAACCATGGCTGGCTGTGTGTACTCTGTCTTGTTGATGTCGTCATTCTCCTCGAAACAGATCTTCTTGAGTTCTATATCCAAAACCTCATCTGCCTCATCAAATACCTTCTTGCTGTCCTCAAAGTTGTCATAAAAATCCTTTGCCATGCCCACATACTGTGCGCCCTGGCCTGGGAATATAACTGCTGTCTTACCCATTCTTTTTTACCGCCTTTATTATATTTTGTAATTGCTTTACATTTGTACATCATTGCGATCTGCCTGCACTGAATTGCACCAGCCTTTTTGTTCTGACATATTCGTAATACAGGTCAGCCATCCCCTATTATAAAACAGGGCCCGGCAAATCGCAAGCGGAGATATCCTGGCAGGGTTATCCACCGATTCCAGTCTTGGATACGGCTTATCAAGCCTTGCCAACTTTTTGATAACAAGTCGTTTTTCTATAAACCAGCTATTTTCTTCGATAAAGTTACAACTTTTTCTCATAGGACTTTTTTATCACTTCCCTGGGAGAAAAGCCCGAATTTTTATCCCCAGAAGCAGCAATTTCACATTTTTAGGATAATTTTATCCTTTTACCTGTTACATTACCCACAAATGTGAAAATCAGGCCAGGCAGCAGGCATCCCACGATCCGGGGGACGGAGGTACCTGTCCCCTTTGTCAAAACGGAGAGATGGGGACGGAGGTACCTGTCCCCTTTGCCATTATGGTAAATAAATGGGCATAAAAAAAGCACATGCGCACCACTGTACACACCTGCTATATTGACAATTGTGATATATAATTCGTAAATCATCCCATAGCCTTGGATGGTCAGTCAGGACATATGTCCTGGCTGGCTACCAAAGTTACGTCATGTCCGATACATGACAACTTTGAATAACAATGTATTCAAAACAGTCCAATCTGTTCAGTTAGCAATATCTCTTGCTTTTGAGAATTCCGAAATACCTAAATAATCCCGATTGGATTACTCCTCAACACCCTTGCTCTTAAGGTAGTTAAGTACATCCTCAAATGTAGCTACATCATCAAGTTCCTCAGCTGGGATCTCAACATTAAACTCATCCTCAAGCTTCATAACGATCTCATACAGATCAAGTGAATCTACACCAAGATCATCCTTGAAGTTTGTCTCAAGCTTCATCTCATCCTGTGAAACTCCTAACTGATCCTCGAATATTGCCTTAACCTTATCAAACATGTTCAAATTCCTCCTAAAATATAGTAAATGTTACCATCGTCCTCATGGACGCTTATACTATAACCTACGGTCACATTAAAGTCAACACGAAGATTATCTATAGTTTACCCGATATTTATATATCTTTTTCCGTCCACGATTCCCCCTCGTCTCACAGAGGGGAGATTCACTCAGATTTTATTTTTCATCTGTCTTGATCGCTGCAGTTTCGTATATAAACTTCACAGTACTCTTTGTTCCATCTATAGCACCGCCAAAGCTTGTGTATTTTGCATCGTCTGAGAACAGAGCCTCAATATAATCTATATCTTCCTGATAGTTACCGGCAAATAACTTGGTGATCTTCTTTATTCCATCTTCGTTGAACTGCTTCATGCCATCGCTGAGAGTCTTTGAGCCTGTGACAAGTTTCTCTGCTCCACTGTCAAGTGTCTTCGATCCTGAGTTGAGCTGATCAGCACCCTCACTTAACGTTTTGGCACCATCGGCAATCTGTCCCGCACTTGTATTAAGTGTACCAGCTGCAGTCTTCAGTTCACCACTTCCATTTGCAAGTGTTATACTTCCCTGATACAGAGTGTTCATATTTGCTGAAAGGGTTGCCGCTCCATCGCTGAGATCCTTTGAACCACTCTTGAGTGCTGTGACACCAGTTGTGAGATCTCCTGTACCCTTTGAAAGAGTTTTTACACCGGCATACGCTGTGTTAATACCTGCTGAAAGAGTCTCTGATCCTTCCTTTACCGACTTAAGACCAGTTGACAATTCACCCATCTTGGAATCAAGGGTTGTCGCGCCCTCCTGCAGAGCCTTTATCTGAGTCTTTGTTTTATCAGATGACAATGTTGCTGTAAGCGAAGCGCTTATATTGTCTATTGCGTTAAGAGCACCCTTTGCCTGTGCAAGGCCATTGTACTGGGCAAGGAGAGCTGCATATGTTCCTTCTCCCTTTGCCGCATCAAGTGCTGCCTGACCCAGTGGAAGAGTTGCCTCTATCTGCTCCATGGCTGCATCGATTCCAGCCTCACTTGATATAGTTCCACCGAGCTGGCTATATACCTCTGCCTCTGCCTGACTCACCACCTGATCAGGCATACCAGTCATCATTGTTATAAGTGTGTCAACACCATTCTTCAGATCTGTTGCACCCTTTGCAAGTGCCTGTGAACCCTCGTATGCCGTCTTAGCTCCCGATGCGAGTGAACTTCCCCCCTTTGAAAGTCCTACATTCTCCTCATCTCCAGCAAATCCTGCAAGGAGCTGTTTTGCTCCACTGTCAAGGCTGTTTGCTCCAGTCTGAAGTGTTCCAACGCTTGTATCAAGAGTCTTGGCTCCGGTTGCAAGAGTCTTAGCTCCATCGCTGAGTGCTGCCGAACCGTTCTTTATCGATGCAATACCCTCGTCGAGAGAGTCCATAGCTGTGGAGATCTTAGAGGTTCCATCTGCAAGCTGACTTGTGTAAGTCTTGAGTGATGCAGCCCCATCAGCCAGAGTCCCAGCTCCGGTCTTCAATGAGTAAGTTCCATCCTTCAATGTCTCGAGACCATTTGTGATCTTTCCTGAACCTTCTTCCAACTCATTTGCTGAGCTTCCAAGCTTATCTGCACTGTCAGAAAGTTCATTGAGATCTGCCTTGTCCTTAACCTCGTCTACAGCGTCTGCCGCATCTGCGTCAAGCAGATCGCTTGCAGCAACTGTCATTGTCATGTCCAATTCAAAATCTGTTACATCTGCTGATACTTCTACATAATCCGGAACTTCTATATTGTCTATAGCTGTCTGGATCTTGCTGTCGTCTATTCCATTCTGAAGACACTGCTTAAATCCCGGCACCGCATATCCAACCACGATCTGATTGCTCCCCTCCGAGATGACCTTACCATTCTCAACCTGTACGTTTGAGAATTTGTCTACCGGGAGGATCATTCCTGAGAGCATTACAAATGGTGATATAACCTCACTGTTCTTGCTTCCGGCCTTCACCGTCTGCTTCGTGTTGTTTGTATAATCAAATCTGATTGTGACCTTACCGCTCTTGCCCGCAAGTTCTGAAGGCTCTATATCCTCACCATCCAGCTTATAAGTGATCTTGACATCAACAGGCAGTTTCTCATTGGATTTTCCCTGATAATATATATCAGAGCCATTTGCTGCCCATGTTATCGTGCCATCTCCATTATCCTTATAACCTTCGTAACCCTTAACATTCTCTATGTCTGTAAGGTTTGTCTTATCGTTCAGTCCATCTGAACCATCTGCATTCTTAAGCCATGTTGAAACTGTGACATCATTTGCCGAGCCGTCTGCATCAGCCAGAACATATACTGTCTCTTCCTTATCTGCATCCTCCGAGTTTTCAGCAGTTATCTGGGACGTGAGAGCATCCTGAAGTGCATCAGCATCACTTTCTGTAGTTGCTTCTGTCTTACCTGATGAAGCATTATCATTTGATGTATCACCGCATCCGGTTATGAGCGTTGCCATCATTGCTGCTGACAGTGCCACGCAAATATATTTCTTCCACTTGATCATGTTATTACCTCTTTCCATAATATATGTGAGAATCCATGTAGCGGATTCTGCGTACTACATTGTTTCTATTTGACAATTAACTAGATAATCAGCCAGCCTACGCCTGAGCTGTGTCTTTGTCCGCACCATTAAAAGATCCATCAATGAGGTTCTTTCTGTATCTAAACATGATGATCTTGTCAAAGAGCATCAGTGCTGATGGAAGCATCAGGATAACGGCGCACATACTTATGAGAGCTCCACGAGCCATAAGTGTACACAGTGAACTGATCATATCTATGTCTGAATAAAGTCCTACGCCAAATGTTGCAGCAAAGAATGAAAGTGCACTGACAACTATTGACTGTACTGACTCCTGACATGCAGTTGCAACCGCATCAAACTTTCTGTATCCGCCAAGTCTGTTTCTCTTGTATTTGGTTGTCATCAGTATTGCGTAATCGACCGTAGCACCCAGCTGGATAGTTCCAATTACTATTGACGCTATGAATGGAAGCTCGGTTCCTGTAAAGCAAGGAATACCCATGTTGATGAATATCGCAAACTCTATGACGGCAACAAGCACTATTGGAAGTGATATTGAACCGAATACACAGAGTATGATGAGGAATATAGCACCGATTGAAACTGTACTTACTGAGGCGAAATCCTTATCTGTTATCTTGATAAGATCCTTTGTACAAGGTGCCTCACCGACAAGCATGTTCTTATCGTTGTATGAATCTATAGTCTTCTCTATCTCAGTACACTGGTTGTTGACCTCATCCGATGCAACCTCATACTCAGAACCAACAAGTATCAACTGCCACTCATCACTCTTAAGTGCCTCTGTCACCTCCGAAGGGATGAAGTTCGATGGGATTCCTGAACCGATGATGCTGTCAAGTCCAAGACAGAACTTTACACCATCTATATTCTCAATATCCGACATCATATTTCGTGTGTCCTTATCACTCTGATCATTTGTGACAAGTATCATATGTGTTGAATTCATATTGAATGCCTTAGCCAGCTCTGTGTTGGCCTGCACGCTCTCCAGGCTGTCCGGAAGCGATGAATCCAACTTGTAATAAACCTTTGTATGATTGTATCCATATATTGCCGGGATCAGGATGATCACAAACAATACCAGGAATATCCTGTAGTGCTTAGCTATGAATTTTCCTACTCCCTTAAACTCAGGAAGTATTACCTTATGTGTTGTCTTTTCTATTGCCTTGTCAAACACAAGGATGAGAGATGGCAGTATCGTTACGCAGGCGATAACTCCGAAAACAACACCCTTTGCCATGACGATACCAAGATCAAGTCCGAGTGTAAAGCTCATGAAACACAGTGCCACAAATCCAGCAACTGTTGTTATGGAGCTTCCCACAACAGATGATATAGTCTCGGCGATCGCATGCGCCATAGCTTCTTTCTTATCCGTATACTCCTTCTGCTGTGCCTTGTAGCTGTGCCACAGGAAGATCGAGTAATCCATTGTTACACCGAGCTGAAGTACCGCAGCCAGCGCCTTTGTTATGTAGGACACCTGGCCCATAAATATATTTGAACCCAGGTTGTATGCAATTGCCATACCTATACTTGCAAGAAACAGTACCGGTATCATGATCGAATCCATGGTGATCGCAAGGATTATACTGCTGAGGATCACCGCTATCAGAACATATATTGGAGTTTCCTTCTCAGACAGTTTCTTTGTATCTACAACGACCGCTGACATACCGGAGAGAAAACACTGTTTATCCGATATCTTACGTATCTCCTCGATAGCATCCATCGTGCTATCAGCAGATGTTGTATCATCAAATATGATCGCCATCATGGTGGCATCCTTGTCGTCATTGTTAAATGCGTCATACAGTCTTTCAGGAAGCATATCCTTAGGAACCGACAGATCAGCAAAGCTGTCGTACCAGATAACCTTTGACACATGGTCTACATCTTCAATCTTTGATTTCAGTGCGGATACTTCTTTATCCTCCATACCTTCTACAACGTACAGTGAAAAGGCTCCTGTACCGAACTGGTCAACCAGTATATCCTGACCTACCATTGTCTCGATATCCTTAGGAAGATATGACAGAATATCGTAGTTTACCTTGGTCTTGATATACCCGTATGCCGCTGGTATGAGAAGAACGAAGCCGAGGATCAGTATCACGACTCTCGCACTTACTATCTTTTCTCCTAGTTTTAACATAGCCATAACATCTCCTTTTTCTATTCTGTGGTGGATTATACAACCTGATTTTTTTTTAATAAACTACCCAAAATACGAAAACGTTTACATTTTGTTACAAATATGGTAATCTGTAACAAACGTATGAACACATATTCAAAATTGGAACATTTGGTCATACATCTGATAAACAGATTCACTTGGAACTGTCATATATAGACCAAAAAGGAGGTTTGGGAAGTGCCAAATCTAAGCGAAGAAAAGACAGAAGACAAAATTATCAGAAGCTTTAAAAAGCTTGTAAATGAGTATTCTTTCGAGAAAATTACAGTTACTATGATTGCTGAGGATGTGGGTATATCAAGACCTATCTTCTATAGATATTTCAAAGACAAATACGAACTGATGGACTATATGCTTTACAATGAAGTGACAAAGGAGCTTGAAGTCCTGCTGGAACACAACATGATCCTTGAGGCGATCAAGTATCTTTTCACCCACATTATCAATGAAGCAAAGCTTTACAGAAAGCTTTTCGAGACAACCGGGCAGAACAGCTTTGAGCAGGTCATGATCGAGCAGTTCACCAACTTCTTCAAGGAACACCTGAAGATATTCGATACCGATCAGATTCCGGCCAACCCTATGCTGTCCCCTCTCATTATATGTAAGTACCTTGTCATGGGACTCACCGTAGCCATCAAGGGTTACCTTAACAGCCCGGAGATCACGAACATCAATGTGGATCAGGCTGTGGAGGCTTACTACTTCCTGGTTTCCCATTCTATATTTGAACTGACCAAGGAAGATTTCCGTCCAAAGCTGTTCCAACCATCTGACAGGAACTACATTACGTTGCCGCCTAGGAATTAATTGACGGACGCCCATAGATGGAGAGACGGAATGCTGTATCCATCCGTTGGAAACTTAACAAAAACATAACAAGCCTGCATGGTGTTGTCAAAATCACCGTGCAGGCTTTTATGTTATGCTTTTCCGGATACTATCCTCCTAACATCAATTATCCACAAATTGTTCTGACTGTAATCTGGCTTGATATATCTCGTTATTTCGGATGATCTCGTCAACGGTGCACGGCATGTAGTTGTTGATCATGCAGCCTACATTGTAAGCACGTCCCTGACTGGTCATGAAGTTGTACACTTCAGGACTGCTCTTGTGGATGTGTCCATAGAAATGGTATGCCCCGCTTTTCTTCTTATTCCACTCAGCTATCGGAAAGTGACACATGACTATCAGCTTGCCTCTGTCACTAATGTAATCCATCTTCTGTATATCGTCGAAATAGGATTGTAGTTTCTCACTTCCCATTATGACCTGGTCGTGATTCCCAAGGATAAGGCGCTTGTGTCCTTTAAGTCTTGCAAGTATCGGCTCAGGATCTTTCAATTTAAAGCAGAAATCCCCTAGAATATATACTATATCATTCTTTCCGACCCGGCTGTTCCAGTTATGTATCATCCCGGTAGTCATATCATCCACATCTGTAAATGGTCTCCCATCGAATTTTATAGCATTTGCATGTCCAAAATGAAGATCTGACGTATAAAATATCATACAATATCACCTCTCATTCCTACTCAGCGGGTTCCTACTCAGCGTCCCATGTAAATATATGCAGCAGCCTGAATAATTATCTATGTCTGGCTGCTGCCATGATATAACATAACCCGTCAAACATTCAACGTGTTATCTCTTATGATCACCTAAGATCACCTATATCAGGCTATCGCCTTCCGCCTGCTTCATGTCATTATAAAACCATCTTCTAAGCGTGCATATATCCCTCGGAACATTTGCAGGATCCTCTGTATCGTGAAGTTTTCTCACCCACGCATAGTACTCATTTGCAAGAGGGGTGGTGAGTGCTGAAGTCCTCTTGATATATCCGTTTCTGATCGCCTCATGGGATATTGTCCTCATAAACTTCCAGAAATTATAATATGCAAGCTTAAGCTTTGTCATATATCCGGTGCTGTCCTCGATGACGAATCCCTCTATGACTCTGCCGTTATACTCGTAATCATCCTCAAGGATATCATAGTACCAGTCATAGAACTCCTGCCAGGTTGCAAGCTCACAAGCTTTCTCCTTTGGCGTCAGGCCGAACCGGTGGGCTGTATCGCACATTGCATCGTAATCGTACTTTGCATAGTTTATCTGGTTGTAAACTATATCAAGCAGATACAGATTGCTCTCCGGGTACTCTATGATGTGTGGATCATGCTTCATATCAACACACTCAAATACAAATGTCACATTGTTGTCCTTCGCAAACCGCTTCATATTCTCTATATTCTCCGGTATCACCTTCTCATATATCATATTCTTCAGCCAACCGGCAAATGGTCCCTCTATGGTGGATTTGCTCGCTATCAACAGATCGTCGTTGTACTCATCGTAGCTCACGAGTCCCAGGAAACCGTTCTCCTTGACATAGGCGGTCACCGGAAACTGCAGCTTATTCTGCAGCATATCAAACTTTGTCTCAGGGCGCTCATTGATATCAAAGAACTTGTCATACGCCCTAGCTGCGACTCTTCCCTTGAAAGTATCGATGTACAACCCCCTTGCTTTTGTGGCCTGCTCATCCCACACCCTGTCATTGAATGCCTTGCTCGTGAAGTTGAATGACGAAATATTGCCAAATGTCTTCTCCTGTATGTACCTGTTCCCCCGCAAGGAGATGATCACATCTGCAACAGAGCTTGTGGTAACGGTCTGCTCCTCCTGTATCTCAGGTGCCTTGAACACATCATTGTGGATCTCCACCTCGTGGATTCCATCAGCGTCCACCTGAACGCATCTGAGATCTCCGCCATACTCGACTCTGCCCTCGAGATTGAACACTCTGTCGTTCACCCGTACTGGTAGCAGCTTGGTATTCCTGTGTCCATGGATCTGGTAGTAGTTCGCCGGCATCTTCTCGCAGAACGTCTCTGCGATCTTCTCGAAATCATTGTAAGCGCCAACTCCATGTATCATCTGATCAGTTGCCACAAATGTGAGATTGTCGGGAACCACACTGAGTCCCGCATGGGTCACCAGATATACATTATCACCGTAGCTATAGTAAGCACACTGTCCAAACCTTCTGTAAAGCTTCCGCACCTCCTTCTTGTCGATTCCAGAAGCGTCAAGAACCGGTCTCGTCACAAGCTCAAACTCCTTCGACCTGCCGGTACAGTCATTTGCCCACAGCCACAGCCATCTCTCGTGATTGCCCTCAAGCATGAGAACATTCTTCCTGTCCCTGATAGATATCAGGAAATTTACGATCTCCGCATTCTCCACGCCTCTGTCGATATAATCACCTGTAAATATATAGAACTCATCATCCTTTATACCGCCATTGTCATCCAGATACTTCATCAGCGCTGTATAGCATCCGTGAACGTCCCCAATGTGATGGATCCTCTTATACTGGGAGAAATCCCTCTTCTTCATCCAGATGCTGTCAAGCTCATCCGGCTTTATGACCGTGATTCCCGAAGGGATCTTTTGTGTGGCAAAGCGGGAGTACATCTTGTCAATAATGTCATCTGGTACCCTCTTGAACTCCTCCCTCCCGGCATTTCTTCTCTTCACCTCATCTATCGGAATATCTGTAAAGTCAACACAATACATTCTATATCTGTATGTCTCACACATATTCTTGTATCTGTTCATCTCCGAAGTCTTGGAATTCGTGGCATCTATCACAGTAAATTCGCCCTTCTGCATGCGGATCTCAAGAAGACTGAACAATGTCTTCCACACCGTACCATCATTGTTCTGACTGATTCCTCTCGTACCATCCACCTGCAGCACCGGACTCTGACAAAGCAGTCTGATGTCGTCCGCTGAAAGTGTGTATGGTTTTAATCCATTCTGCTCAATCCATGTAGACTTGCCACAACCGGCAGATCCCCTAAGCAAAAGCAATACTCTCATATTCTATCTGCCTCCTTCTTTACAATACTATTTTGTCCAATATACCCTATCTCCCTATATTTTTCACTCAACCTGTAGTTTAATCTATCTGTTTTCTGTGCAAGCATTACTCTTGCAAATAAAAAAGCTCCCCGGCAAATGATTCTTTCAATAACATCATTCGTCCAAAGGAACTTTTTTATATTTTTATGTCCTATATCTTTGTCTTGTATATCTTTATCTTCCGGCCATCAGGCACGGACAAGCACCATCGCACTCATCTTCGGAGCCTTGATAGTGAGTACGTTATGTTCCACCATGTAATCCTGGGTTTCCAGTGTATAGCCTTCTTCATTTGTCAACATAACTCTTCTGAGTATTGAGTGATTATACACACCTATCTGTCGGATATGAAGCTTCAGATCCACATCCTCATAATTCGTATTCATGATGACAACCACCTGCTTGTTGTCCGTAAATCTTCCATAGCAAAGCATCTTATGTCCGCCGTGGAGATATAATACAGAACCCGACTTAAGAGCCTCATATGACTTGTGTATCTTTATCATGTCTTTGTGGAACTGTATAAGCTCCTGATCCTCGTGTCCCCACGGATAGGTTCTTCTATTATCAGGGTCTGTCCAGCCGCACACACCAGCCTCGTCCCCATAATATATGGTAGGAGCCCCCGGCCATGTCATCTGGAACACAACAGCCTGTCTGAATATTCCCTTGTCCACATCCTGATCGGCTGCATCTGATCCCATAGTGTGAAGCCTTCCAACCTTTCTGTTGGTTCTCGTCAGGAATCTGGAATGATCGTGGTTGGACAGCTCATTCATCGACACATCTATGGACGGTCTGAGAAATCTGGACATGTGATAGTTCATAGCACCCTTAAATGCATCGTAGTTACCCAGCAGATCTCCGCGGAACTCGTCGCTGTGCTTCTCAACACCGCAGAGGAACCATGTTATAGGCTCCATGAACGCATCATAGTTCATGACCGTATCCCACTGGTCACCCTTCAGCCAGCTTTTTGGATCACCATAATGCTCAGCCAGAATGATGGCATTCGGATTTGCCTCTTTAACATTCCTCCTGAACTCGCGCCAGAACTGGTGGTTGTACTCCGGGGAATGTCCCAGATCCGCAGCCACGTCAAGTCTCCATCCATCTGCATTATATGGAGGTGACACCCATTTTTTCGCTATCTTCATGATGTACTCAACCAGTTTAGGCGAATCCTCGTAGTTAAGCTTCGGCAGGGTATCATGTCCCCACCAGCCATCATATGTCGTATTGTACGGCCACGCATTGTCATTGTAGAACTTGAAGAAGGTATTGTAAGGGCTGTCCTTCGATACAAATGCCCCCTTCTCATAACCCTCCTGGTTCTCATATATGCACTCCCTGTCCATCCATTTATTGAATGAACCGCAATGGTTGAACACTCCATCAAGGATGACCTTCATGCCTCGCTTGTGTATCTCCTCAACCAGCTCTGCAAAGAACTGATTGCTAGCCTCAAGATTCTTTTTATTTGTAACTCTGTTTATATATCTTGATGACTGCTTGTTCTCAAGGCATCCATCTGGGAGGCAGTCACCCTCATCGTCAACTATCCTTCCATAGTGAGGATCAACATAGTCGTAATCCTGTATATCATACTTGTGATTGGACGGCGATACGAATATAGGATTCAGATATATTACATCCACGCCCAGATCCTGCAGATAATCAAGCTTGTCCATGACACCCTGCAGATCTCCGCCGTAGAAACGTCCCACATCCATGGTGTTCGGCCTCTGATTCCAATCCTTCACCTGAACTGAACCGGCACCTATATACGCATACTCATTGTCCAGTACATCGTTGGACGAATCTCCATTGCAGAACCTGTCCACAAATATCTGGTAGAATACCGCACCCTTTGCCCACTCTGGCACCTTGAAGCCCGGGCATATCTCAAAGTCGTACTCTCTGTCGTTCTGCTTCGTAGGTCCCAGCTTGTCATAAAAGCATGTAACTCTTCCTGAATGTATCTCAAAATGATATCTTATGAATGGCAGACCTCCAGGTATAGTCGCAGTATAAAAGTCGAATATTCTGTTGGAGCTCTCCTTTGTCATCTGTACTTTTTCTTCATTATATATAAGAAATACATCATCCACATTATCGGCTGTGGTCCTGAATCTGACCTTCACATCCTGATCCACATCCGGCTCCTGCGGGCTGACATAATATTTGCTTCCGTCCGCAAACAGTCCACCTTTATTTAATACAGGCTTTACATTATATACATACTCATGTATCTTCTGCCCATTGGTCTTCTTCTCCACCATACAATAAAATCTCCTTGCACATACACATATTCTTTTTATATTAATACTTTTCGGGAGATAAGGCAACAAAATAAAACATATCTTAGCCACGAATATACGGCATAAATCGTCTGGCATAATAAAAGAGACAGTCACCGAACGACTGTCTCTTTTGGAGAAGGTATTTTGTTACTTATGGGGTGTAGCCAAAACTATATAATGTATTGGGGGTTACAATTATTATTATATACAAATCCCGTCAAAAGTCTGCCCAAACATTTTTTTATTTGGCAAATGTCATTGTGCATTATCACAATGCATTTTCATAATTTTACCTATATTTCATTTTTTATTGTTCACATTAGACAAAACAACTGATATTTCTTAAAATCCGCGTCTCCTCAAGTCACTCACCAGGTTCACATAGAATTCTCTCACATCAAATGTATCTATGTTTTCTCTGTTCAGATCTATGACATCCCCATGGGAGATTCCGCGATTGCCCTGTGGTTTCAAATATATGAAGTTGGAGCCCCATTTGAACGACTCATATCCGACAAGTCCATCGTTTTCTCCGTCAAAATACTTTACGAACGCATTTGTAGTATTGAGTGGGAATCGCCCACCGGAAGGTTGCTTCATGCACGAGCCTGTGCTCTGTATGTACACCCCCTGCGGATCAGGCATCTCCTTGTTCAGATTTTCACAGGCGGATGCCGTGAGATCCGTCACCGCCGCTATAAAATCTGGATTTGTGTCACCTAGCTTCTTAAGTGCGGAATTGTATGCATTTGCCACTGCCTGCTGCTGTTTCTCTGGGATTTTTCCAAGAAGGTAATCCGCAAATACACATCCCCTGTGTGGAGTGTTGATCGTTGTGAGGGACGCCACATAAGGCGCCATTCCAAGCTTAGATATGGCATATCTACTGTCGAGGCCTCCCTTGGAATGTGCGATTATATTCACCTTGCCGCATCCCGTCTCCTGGATTATCTGCTTTATCCTATCCGCGATCTCCTGCCCCGAATCCGCAACTGACGCCGCAGACTGATGATTGCCATAAAATATCTTTGCGCCATTTGCCTCGAGAACCGCCGGGATCCTTCCCCAATAATTCAAGTATCTGAAATCTCTGAAGAACACACCGTGCACCATGAGGATAGGGTATCTGGTGGCACACACCTGATCCTGTTTCCTGTTGTTATCCATTATGAGCTTTTCATTCTCAAATACAGCCTCATCAGATGCAAGCTTTATCAGTTTTCCAAGTACTATCAGATGTACCACAGGTATCCATCCACACAGTATTCCGATAACACGCCATTTGATCCCAAGCTGTTTTGATGACACATATATCCTGATTATTCCAACCCAGAATGTGACTGCCAGCACAACGACATCCGTCAGGATGTACAGTACCCAGTTCTTCCATGTCCATGCCGACACATCAACGATACCCACTATCATAAGTATCAGCAGCACCACGGAAAATGCTGTCGCCGCCAGGAAAGAATACAGATTCTCGCATCCTCTCTGGCATCTCTTTATTCCCCTTGTCTGTATATTTTTAAGACTGAGCAACGGCATCGCCAATATGACCATATCCAATATGATCAGCAACGTTATTATCAGTGGCACAAGCGGAATCTGCCGCTTTGGACACCTTGCCAGCAGATACACGTTCGCCAGCAGAAATGGTATGACCGTATTTATCCCTCTCTTTATAACCTTCATCCCCGTCATCCTCCAAGTGTATATTTTGTGAAACTGAAGCACAGCTTTCATCATACCGCGCACAGCTTTCATCACACCGCACACAGTTTTTCATCGCACCGCACACAGCTTTCATCACACCGCGTACTCAAGTCTCATCATCAATTCCCCATCATACAGCAAATGCCCGCAGCTATGCGGGCATCTGTTTTTATTTGTGTTTTTGCTTCTTTAATCGTTCTACTCTGTCTTTATCTCACCAGACTCTCAGCTGTCTTTCTATGCATCAGCAGTCGTCTCGGCATTCTGAACTGCCGCGGTCTGTTCCTTGACAAACAACGACTCGAACTCTGGTCTTGCAATCCTCTCCTTCTCAAGAAGTATACTTGCACACTTATGAAGTATATCTATGTTCTCCTCAAGGATAGCCTTTGCCTCCTTGTAGCACATATCCACGATCCTCTTTACTTCCTCGTCTATCTCCGCTGCAACTTCCTCACTGTACACTCTGGAATGTCCAAGATCTCTTCCAAGGAATACCTCTTCCTGATCGTTGCTCTCATAATTGATAAGACCAAGCTTGTCGGACATACCGTACTTTGTGACCATGGCTCTGGCATACTTGCTTGCCTCCTTGATATCCTGTGAAGCACCTGTAGTTATATCGTCAAGGATCATCTCCTCGGCTATTCTGCCGCCAAGGCTCACTCTGATCTCATCGAGCATCTTACCCTTTGTCATGAACACATTGTCATTCTCAGGAAGCGGCATGGTGTATCCTCCGGCTCCCATACCTGTAGGTATGATGGACACGAGGTGTACAGGTCCGACATGTGGAAGCAGATGGAACAGGATCGCATGTCCGGATTCATGGTACGCCGTGATCCTTCTCTCGCTCTCAGGCACCAGACGGCTCTTCTTCTCTCCGCCTATTCCTACCTTGATGAATGACTTGTCCACATCTTCCTTGGTGATGTAAGCCCTATTTGCCTTTGCCGCAGCGATGGCTGATTCGTTCATCAGGTTCTCCAGATCTGCACCGGCAAATCCTGCAGTGGTTCTGGCTATCTCGTGAAGATTTACATCCTCGGCAAGAGGCTTATTCTTCACGTGGACTCTGAGGATTTCCTCTCTGCCCTTTACATCAGGTCTGTTGACCGGTATCTTTCTATCGAAACGTCCCGGACGAAGGATGGCCTTGTCCAGAATATCTACTCTGTTTGTAGCTGCAAGAACGATGATTCCCTCATTTACACCGAAACCATCCATCTCGACAAGCAGCTGATTGAGTGTCTGCTCACGCTCGTCATGACCGCCGCCAAGGCCTGAGCCTCTCTGTCTTGCAACCGCATCAATCTCATCTATAAATACGATACACGGCGCATTCTTCTTGGCCTCTGCAAAGAGGTCTCTCACTCTTGAAGCACCTACACCGACAAACATCTCAACGAAATCTGAACCGGATATGCTGAAGAAAGGCACACCGGCCTCACCTGCGATGGCCTTTGCCATGAGTGTCTTACCTGTTCCCGGAGGGCCTACCAGCAGAACACCCTTTGGTATACGTGCACCAACCTTCACAAACTTCTGAGGATTCTTCAGGAAAGTTACGATCTCCTCAAGATCTTCTTTTTCCTCCTCAAGTCCTGCCACATCCTTGAACGTGACATTCTTGGCACTCTCATCAGCCTTGCGGGCTCTGCTCTTGCCAAAGTTCATCATCTGGCCGCCGCCACCGCCGCCCTGGGCTGATCTCATGAACAACATCATTATGAGCATAAGCACTATCATGACGATCACGTATGGTATGATGACGCTCCAGATGCTGGTCTTCTCAACATCTTCAAGGCTGTATTTTGCTATAGCTTTCTTGTCAGAATCATCCTTTACCGTGGCGTTATATTTGTCCACCTCAGCCTGATACTTATTGTATATGTCCAGAACTTCATTTACATCTGCTGCATAAAATGCAAGAGATTTACCATTGGTGAACTGAACCTTGACAACCGCCGTCGGTATCTCGGCATTCTGATTTATAGACAGTGCCGAGATCTTACCATCATCAAGATCCTCCGATAAATCCGTATAACTGTAGGTTGTAGTCACATCCGTATCGCTCTGCATCCATCGGTTGATAAGCACAAATGCCACAACGAGAATCAGCAGATAGATCAACATTCCATTTCTGAATTTTCTCTTGTTCATATACTCTCCTTATTATGAAAAAGTGGCAGGCACGTGAAAAGCCGCTGACGCGGGATGCCTGCATGCTTCACGAGGGCTCTCCCACAAGCAGGGCATCCTCATGAAAATATGCTTGTTATGTTACTGCTCTATAACTCCAATATATGGCAGATTCCTGTACTTCTGTGCACAGTCGAGACCATATCCCACAACAAATCTGTCCGGAATCTCAAAGCCTGTCATATAAAGCTCCACAGGTATAACTCTTCTATCCGGCTTGTCAAGCAGTGTTATGACCTTCATACTTGCCGGTTTTCTCTCACCGAGCAGCTTTACCAGGTATGAAAGTGTTCTTCCTGAGTCAAGGATGTCCTCAACTATGATGACGTCTCTGCCCTCAATAGTCTCGTCCAGATCCTTATTGAGTTTTACTATTCCTGATGACTTCGTTCCATCACCATAACTGCTGACAGACATAAAATCCATTGTTACCGGACTCTTAAGTCTCTTCGCAAGTTCGCACATAAAAAACACACTGCCCTTAAGTATTCCTATTAAATGTATCGTCTTGCCTTCATACGCCTTATCGATAGCCTCTGCCATCTCACTAATCCTGGTTTCCACCTCACTGCTGCTGAGCATAACACCAATCTGTTCCTTCAACTTTTTGTCCTCCTGTATATTCTGAAAAGTTCTGCTTTATATATAATCTGATATTTCTTTTATAGTCTGATATCATATTCAAGTGTAATATTCAAATATCATTTTCAAATGTCATTTTCAAATGTCATTTCTATGATTCTATGGGTGTTATCTGTCACCTTGTAATTCTCCCCTATTCTGAGTCCAACCACCCATACCACCTCCGATCCGGAAGTGACCAGCGGAACGTACCGCCTTGTATCTGCAGGAATTTTCGCATCTGTGAAAAGCCTGTTGAGCTTCTTCCTAGCTCCCTCAGAATTAACCACGATGTAATCCCCATTTTTCATTGTCCGCAACTGCAAACACTTTTTTATTTTATCATAATCAAGATACTTCGTACACTCTTTTTTTGAAAGGTCCAATAATTCAGGTAGATCATATATTTTTACCAAAAGTCTCCCTGAATTCAATTCATAAACACCATCCGAAGCTATATCTATGTCCACAGCCGAGGCATCGTCCAATTGAGAATTATTATCATTTTTGTTGTGTGCCGAAAAAACTATATCTCCATACCTGACAAATGCCCGACCCCCACCAGGAAGATCTATGCCTGCTCCAGTATCTGCATTGTACAGCTTCATCACTTCCTGTACATGGCTTCTTCCAATATCTTTCAAGCCCCCACAGACCATGCCGATAAGTCTCCGCACCGCCAGCTCCTGTACCAGCTTGTCCTGTCCAAACAGGCTATCACGATCAACACTGTAAGATCTTCCTTCATTCGAGGTTCCCGTCCATCCACATGTCTCCATGGATATATCTACCCCCTGGCTCTGCAGAAACTTTTCTGTAAGGCCTGACACCAATCGTTCATAATCCGCTGCCATCTCTGCCATGGAGCATATATGTTCCACCGCCTGATCATTTATCTCCCGCATAACCGGAATTATCCTGTGTCTTATCTTATTCCTTGTGTAATCATCCTCATCATTCGTAGCATCAGTACAGAACGAAATGCCATGCCGTCTCAGATAATCCTCTATCTCGGCCCTGTCACATGACAAGAGGGGCCTCACAATCCCGTCCCTGACTGGCGCGATACCCTTCACGCCGCCCATTCCAGTTCCACGCGCCATGTTAAATAGCACCGTCTCCGCCACATCATTTCTGTTATGAGCCACAGCGATAACGCATCCTTCCTGCGCATGCTTTTTCTTTATATCATCAAATGCTCCATATCTCGCAAGTCTCCCGGCTTCCTCAACAGTGAGTCCCTGCTCCGATGCCATAGTCTGCACATCAATATTATATGAGCTGCAGTCCACTCCGTAGAAATCACACATCTTCTCCACATATCCCTGATCAGCATCGGCTGCCTCACCGCGTATCATATGGTTTATGTGGACGACATGAATGTTCACCCCGAGATAGTTTCTGTATTTTGACAATACAGTGAGCAGACTGATCGAATCTGCCCCACCTGACACACCACACACACAATGTCTCGCACTGTCAAACATATTATTTTTTTCTATATATCTAATGATCTTCTTCTCAAAAGCGTCAGTCTTATCCGTAATCTTATCTACAATATTGCACATGATCATTTTCTCCATACCGTCAGTACATTTGCCTTTTATTCCGCCGCGTAACTACCGCAATGCTCATTATATCATATCGCCTATCGGCTCAATGTGGGCATTCGCATTATGACGTCTTGCGCAAGCGCAGACGTCGCAATGCTCATTATATCACAAACCATAAGTCTATGCTGCACCTCTTTTGTCGTTTCTTCCAATCACCACCGCCATAACTGTCACGTCATCTCTCGGTGACACTTCACTTTGACCAAGCATTTTCCCTACGATCTCGTCAACCATTCTCCGGCTGTCTCCAATATGTATTTCTCCGAGCAGTCGATCCATCGCTCCATCCATATCAATATCCGATATTCCATCGCTCACCATAATAACGGCATCCCCAACCGTCAGACTTACACCCTTCACATCACACTCTGCCTCATCCAGAACTCCCACCGGAAGTGTTGTACTGGAGATGACATCCACCGTGTTACCATCCTTTCCCGGGTGGACCACATATGTCATGGACGCTCCCTGCTTAAAGCTTGTCATCGAGCCATCATACATGTCTATGACAACCATATCAAACGTTGTAAATGTCCGCCCCTGATTCTTTCTTGCCATGCACCTGTTTGAAAATGCTATGCTATACTCTGGAGAAAATCCTGCCTCCAGCATTTCCTCCATAGTATCCAGCATCATACAACTCTCACAGGATGCAAGGCTTCCACTACCCATACCGTCAGATAGCATCATAACGAGACGTCCATCTTCATATTCCTTGACCGAAAAGTTATCACCAGACACCGGAGAGCCATACTTTCTTATCCTTCTAACATGATACATCCCCCTATAAGCAGCACTCTCCTCATATTCAGCCATACGATAGTCGTCAAAAAACAAGCTTGGGGAATTCATCCCCACTCTTATGTTCTTTTCAAAATAACTGCTGAGAGTTTCAGCCACCTGTCTTGAGAGCACCATTCCCTGACCGGAAGTACATCCTGCCACATAAAATCTATTTCTGCCACACTTATCCCTAATCTCCGTAACTCTCACATTTTCCATCCCGAGCTCATGCATCTGCCCTATCAGTTTCTCATCTGATATCTCCTTGGCGGAGCCTATTTTATCAATCTGTCTTCGGAATCCATCGACAAGTTCACCAACCTGGCTGAGACTTATCCCGGGCTCGTCACTCCCAGCAAATGTATAGTCAAGTCGTCTGAATGTATTTGCCATATCTTCCATCTTTGACGATGTCATTCTGTTGATCTCCGTGGCTGCAGCCTGAAGGCACGCCGGATCTATGTCATCGACTGCCCGTCCGAGTAAAATCGCAGGCAATGAGGCGAATACCAGCAGTGGAAGCCCCAGATTGACACAGGCAAAAACAATATCCTCCACTGTTTCCCTGCGTACAAATTCGGATCCTGACGCAGCCATAGAGAGTGCTATCCCCAGCACGTAGAAAATGCACAGCACCACTCTCCTGTGTCCCGAAAGCACGCGCCCTATGAGCATGGATATCGTAACCAGCATCAGCCAGGGAATCCAGCCCACATCATCCATTTTTACAGCAAGGATCCCTCCGGCTGCAACAGCCAATCCGCAGCCATACTCCGCCCCCGATCTGTACACGGTATACAGCATAACAAAAAGAGTCAATATAAGGCACAGGCTTATCCCCCCTGCAATATCAATCGGGGCAAGCCACAAAATTACGGACCATATAGCCATAACACTCACTATACACTGATTTCTGTCATATCCCTTTTCACCAGCCTCACGCCTCCAATCTTCACCAGAAACTCTGCAGGCTATCGCAGTCACCCCGGGACCAAATATATAAAATGTGCATATATACAGTATTCCAGCCACTACGCTCCTCACGATTGCTCCAGGGATTCCATCACCGACAGATACCAGCTCTGCAAGCATCACAGCTACCGCGCAGGGAAACACACCAGCCCACTTTCCTGACAGCTCCATCCCCGACAGCTCCATTCCTGACTGTCTTCCTCTTTTTTGAGTTCCGCGTGTTCTCCTTATATCGTATGCCTTCATTATGATCAACACACATGTCAAAAGGATCACATATCTTCCGAACACTTCCGAAGCTGCAAAATCTGAACTCGCCATGATCCCACTCTCCATATAGGGAGTTCCCGGCAAGCCAAATGCACCTGCCGCTATCCCACCGATCGAACATATATACAGAATCAGATATCGGTCACACACAAGGCAGCACACGGTATAGAGTGCGGCGGCAATCGGAGCCATCCTGCCGACAACAAATGCACCCCCTGCCGTGCACAGGAACATCATAACTCCCAATTTCATTCCCGAATGTATTCTCTCTCTCATATATAGCCTCCCAACCTCCTGTTCATACTTATAGTGAGCAATAGTATAGATGTCCGGAATGCAAAAAAAGAGCGAACGCTGTGAGCAGCATCCGCTTTTTTGTGATATTATTCCTGTTTTTCTTTATTTTTTTGCCGTCAGATATGTTTTAGTTATTGTCTTCTTTAGGCTTGATAACTATCTCATTAGGATATACAAGACCAAGCTGTGACCTTGCAACGTCCTCAACATATTCGTCTGTCTTCATATATTCTTCTTTCTTCTCAAGCTCCTTATGCTTCTGCTCCGCATCATCAAGCTGTTCCTGAAGCTCTGCAGCCTGGACCTGAAGCTCCCGCTTCTGGGTTTCCAGAGTCTTGGCTTTGTAAAGGACCACAACCGCAAGCAACACAAGACATCCTATAACTATCATCATGCCCATTTTGCTGGAAATCTTTTTTTTATTATTTGAAGCTGCTCTGCCAGTTCTCTTACTCATCAGGAATCCCCTCTCTTAATCTGTGTGCTTTTCTTGTAATAATATACAAAAAAATGGCACCCAAACAAACATATTGACATAATTTTACTATTTTAGGCTATTTATGTCAACGCACTTTTATCAATCACATTTCCACATTAAACTAACCATCTTTCTTTTTGTACAATATATAGGTTGATATTTTAGACGCAACCCAATTTATTGTGTAAAAAGAAATTAAAAATCCTGAAAAAAAGCCTAAAAAAATATATAGTCTCACCCGGCCATCACAGCATATGTAATTCAACGCAATTATTGTTCCACTTAATACTAACCAAAACAGAATAACTCCAATCCAGGTTATAACCGGTCCCGGCTTTAACATTTTTCTCAACAGGCATATACACGCACCTATCAGCCCCATAACCAACCCCGTTATCAGACAGTTCATATACCCCTCCGCCTGGATCCGAACAAGTTCGCTGATCATTTGAACAGGCTCTTGAGCGATAGAGCACCCTCCTTCTCACCTGAATACACCATAGAATTAAAACTTCCTGTCAGCTCCAATATTCCCTTGTCAATGTCCAGCGTACTCGCCTGCATATTCTTGCCGGTTATCTTCAGTTTCCCGTTTTCCGTCACCAGCAGAACCAGATCCTGGTCTATAGATATGACCTTTGCCACTCCTGTCATGGACATACTGTTTCTGTTGTCTAATGTAAGCTTATGTGTCCCTATCTTATTGACCGCTTCCCCCATGCTCAGAGTCCTTCTCAACCTGTTTAATAAACTATATGAAGGCACAAAAAAAATATGCCGGAATAACTTTCGTATATTCCGGCATATTTTTACACATGCTCAAATATGTTATACATATCCAAACATACTTAAACATACTCAAACATATCCTTTGCATCTTCTTTTTTTGTGGAATCCGCAATCATAGTAACTCTGACCTTCACCGTCTTGTTTCCAAATGCTATCTCGATAACATCCCCAACCTTAACTTCCGTTCCAGCCTTAGCCACCTTGTCATTCACCGTAACCCTGCCTGCATCGCAAGCTTCATTCGCCACGGTTCTTCTCTTAATAATCCTGGATACCTTAAGATACTTATCAAGTCTCATATCAAACCTTAAAAGATTAGTTGATTGAATCCTTTAATGCCTTTCCAGCCTTGAACTTAGGGGACTTTGAAGCTGCGATCGTCATTGTCTCGCCAGTTCTTGGGTTTCTTCCCTCTCTAGCTGGTCTCTCTGATACCTCAAATGTACCAAATCCAACTAACTGAATCTTCTCACCTTTCTTTAACTCATCTGCTACAACGTCTGTGAAAGCCTTTAATGCTGCCTCAGCGTCCTTCTTTGATAATTCTGTCTTCTCAGCGATTGCTGCAACTAACTCTGTCTTATTCATCAGAAAATTCCTCCTTAATTAATAAATATATCTCCTCTGACAATGCCATCCGGAATCATATTCCGCTCATTGTAATCTCTCGGAGTTAACATGTATAGTTATACCTAAAATGGCTATATTTGTCAAGGAAAATAAGGGATTTCAGGGCTGAAACCCCTTGATTTTACTTACTTTTTGCCAGTTTCTGACTGATTGGATCATACCTCCATCTGTTTCCCCAGAAAAGAGGCTGCTATAACTGCCGCTTTTTTCTCTATATCGCCTATTCTGCCGGCAGGATCCTTTGCTATCACCACCACTGCACCTATGGCATCTCCCTCTGCTATTATAGGCTGTATGACCTCTCCGTCTATATCCATTCCATCCTCCGTTATCCTGGCAAAACCCTTTTCTCCCCTCCGAGTCGCGACCGATCTCCGGCTGTCTATCACATTCTCCAGCTCTCTGTGAAGTTCACTTCCCAGAATATCCTTTTTGGGCATTCCAGCCACCGCGATAACCGTATCTCTGTCTGTTATCACAACCGGAAGTCCCAGACTCTGCGACACCGCCTCCACATACTGCTGTGCAAATACCGACATGTCAGCCATAGGAGAATACTTCTTAAGCACTATCTCTCCGTCGCTTCCCACAAATATCTCCATAGGATCGCTCTCTTTTATCTTTAGGACTTTTCTTATCTCTTTTGGGATTACAAGTCGTCCCAGGTTGTCAATTCTTCGAATAATGCCTGTTGCCTTCATAAACAATATCAGCCTCCATTTATTGCTATGGAGTTATTATGTGGAAATATTTGCAATAATATACCTTTATATTTCTTATTAGATCACATCCGCCAATGCCTCTTTCAATTTTTCCAAATTCATCGGTTTAGCTATGTGTCCATTCATTCCTACAGCAAAAGCCGCCTTCCTGTCTTCATCAAATGCATTTGCAGTCATGGCTACGATAGGTATTCCTGCCAGGTCTTTATCCTCAAGCCGTCTGACTGCCTTAGTTGCCTCATAACCATCCATAACCGGCATCTGAATATCCATCAATATCACATCATAATACCCCGCTTCATGTTCACAAAGACTGTCTATACACTTTCTTCCATCCACAACC
The DNA here is from genome assembly GCA_902461735.1 of uncultured Coprococcus sp. Classification (GTDB taxonomy): domain Bacteria; phylum Bacillota; class Clostridia; order Lachnospirales; family Lachnospiraceae; genus Coprococcus. The sequence goes on along the minus strand of CABPYV010000001.1, from coordinate 240,760 downwards.
CTGTCCACCAGCATTCCAGCATTTTCCATAAAAGTAACTGCTATCTCTGCGTTGAGATCATTGTCCTCCGCAAGCAATACTCTCTTTCCCTCAAGCGAATATTTTTCCAGCTGTTTATTTGCAGGACATTCATTGACTTCTGCATCTGATATCTTATGCTCCAGAATTATCGTGAATGTAGTGCCAATTCCCTGACGACTCTGCACATCAATATCACCGCCCATAAGATCCACTATCTTCTTCACGATTGCCATTCCAAGTCCTGTTCCAAACTGACCGCTCTCAGTCGACGTCTGTTCTCTTGAGAAGTCCTCAAATATATGCTCCAGGAAGTCCTCAGACATTCCTATTCCCGTATCCTTTACAGTGGTTCTGAACCTGACATATCCATCTCTTTCACAGGAAATCTCATCTATATTTACAGACACCGTGTCTCCCGGAAGAGAATACTTATATGCATTGTTGACTATATTTACAAGGATCTCTTTTAACTTCAGTACATCACATATTATATTATCGTGCTGAACATCCACATTCCATGTAAAGTGTATGTTCTTCTCCCTCATCTGAGACTCAAAAATCCAATATACGCTTTCCAGACTGTGCTCAACTGACACACTCTCTTCCTCAAGCACGGTTTTTCCACTCTCTATACGAGCCATCTCGAGGACATTGTTTATAAGGGACAACAGATAGTCGCTGGACGTCTTTATCTTGGCAATATAATCTCTGGCTTTCTCTGTATTCTCAAGATTCTCAGCCAGAAGGTCTGTAAATCCTATGATAGCATTCATTGGAGTCCTTATATCATGGGACATAGAGTTCAGGAACACCGTCTTGGCACTGTTTGCCTTATTTGCCATATCCAATGCCGCTTCAAGCTCCTGCTTGGATCTTTCCAGCATTTCAAGCTTCTCAACTTTACGAATATCCTCCATGCACAGTTCCATATACACAAATATCGCTGATAACGTGAGTCCCGCCAATATATATGATCCACCTGCTATAACCTGAAGTGCAGAACATATCAGTGCAGGGATCAGAGCTATGGTCATAATGACCGCAGATCTCTTCTCCCTCCGCGTTATGGAATATACCACTGCACTTATAAGTGTGAACAATACATATGTATACGGAAATACTATCTGAAGTGTAAACAGCGTTCCTCTATGGTACACGCCAGACTTGTCCACATAGAAAAGCCAATGTGTCCACCACGAAGCTATACTAAGAAATATTATCAGTATAAGCGGGATGAGGCTGATTACTCTTATCAGTTTAGGCTTCACAAGAAATGAATCCTGAATATGCTCAAAGAAAATAAACCACTCATAGGTGACAAAAGTTTCCGCTACCATAAATCCACAATTAAGAATGAACACCGTCAGCTGCGACATATGGACAAGACCCGCATCAACCATACGCACAGGTATATTTATCAGCTGAAAAATCATTATTCCCACAACGAACTGTGAAAACCACCTGATGAGCTGATTACTTCTCTGAAAGAAGCATCGAATCCCTATATATAACATTATGATAAATATGGTATACTCACACACCATCGTCTGCAAACATTGTACCATCACTATCTCATCTCCCTTAACACCATACTAAAAGTTGTATCCGGCAAAAACCCCTATATACAACTATAAATATTATCAGTCCCAAGGTCAATGAATTATTAGACCCGTTATCTATTTTAATACAAAAATGCCCTTTTGCCTTCGTATTTGTCCGGCAAAAGGGCATCTCCTTGAAATTACTTAAAATTATATATCTTTGATCTCTACATTCTCTATTTCTATAGCCGTTTCTTTTTCAGGAAAATCTGTAGCGGTTATCGCTAAAAATCTTGCTGTTTTACCCGGTGTAAATGTGAATGAAATGATATTCTTCCCGATGCTGACAGGATACCTCAGTATATTCTCTGAGTTGTATGCGTATCCATGTGTGAAAATCAGCATTGTCGTCTTGCATGGACTGTTAAATTCCATAGAAAAGAAATACTTCTTATTACCTTTGAGTTCAAACCTTGGCATGATAGAAAGCCATCTGCTATGCTTTTCACCTAAAGCATTCTCAGACCTCTTAAGTCTGACGTGTTCTCCCTGTTTTGCGATCTGCCAATAATACGGATTGTCTGTGACAAAAAATATGTCATTTATGCCTGCATCGTTTTCGACAAGGCTCTTCATACGGCGATACATAATATCATATTTTCCTTTTGCAGCCGGGGCAAAAGTACATTTGCTGATATCTGTGTCAGTGTATATGTCGATCAAGGCATGTGCGTCCAGCTTGGCCGAGCCATTGGCAAACCACTCATGATCAGCCTCTTTCCACGCATCCTTAAGTCCGTCCTCAAGTTTTTCAAACTTTACGTTCTTTTTATCGTAGAAACTGTAAATTTTCGAGCAATCCAATTTACGCGTCAATCTTCGGTCAACCATCATGCTCTGTGAATTAGTTGCAAAGATATATTTATCCTCAGGTACAATCTTGTATGTCATACCTAATACCTTATTGTAGATATTCGCTATCTCCTCCCAGTTGTATGAGTACTTACTGCCGACATTAAACACATTTGCAAGGGCACCTTCCTTTAATACCAACGAACTGAGCAATTCTGCTGTAACCTTTCCGTAGGTTAACGTCGTCTCTTTATCCGCAAGAGTGTCCGGCAGGGCTGTACGCTCTCCTCTGGTCGCTCTCACAACGTCAAAATTGTCTAACGGGCCAAACTGAAAACGACTGTTTGAATATGTCATAGACATACGGATTATAGTCCAGTTCTTCTCTTTTGCAGCAAAAAGAACGTCCTCTTCCTTACCCTTTCTGCATCCATAAACATCTTTTGCCCACTCTTTGTTCTCTGATATGCAGTCTATCTTTCTTTTTGAGTCTTCTCTTAACCAGCCATCAGGATCCGAATCTGCATATACTCTCTGTGACGAGCTAAAGAAATACTGTTTACAATTATTCAGGAACAGCTGATATCTGTCTTTGAATTGATTTCCAGTATACATCATGAAATCAAAGATGACGTCAAAATCATATGCTTTAAATATCTCATTAAGAAAGTCTACGTCCTTCGCATTTCCGCAGATATAATGTAAATTACCCTTGTCGGTATGTTCTCTTCTGGAAGTGACATAAACTGTATATCCTCTTCCTATCAAGCTCTGACACAGATATTTTCCTATCGCCCCTGTACCACCTAACACCAAGATTTTTTCTTTATTCTTCATTCCCACAGTCCTTTCTGCAATACCACTATTTTCATAGATAATCTTGCCACATCATCTCTATCTTTGCCAACTATTTATCTCTCCACACCGATGCCAGCATCTCCTCTAATTTGCCTATATTCACCGGCTTTGACAGATGTCCATTCATTCCGCTTGCCATGGATCTTTTCACATCGTCATCAAATGCATTCGCGCTCATGGCAACTATCGGAACATTTTTGCAATACTGCCTGTCCATGTGTCTTATGGTCCTTGCAGCCTCAAGGCCATCCATCACAGGCATCATGATGTCCATGAGGATCAGATCATAATAACCATCAGTTACTTTCTCAACACGCTGAACCGCCTCCTGCCCATCATGTGCCTCCTCTACGGTCATACCTCTCTCCTCAAGGATCATCTTTATTATCTCCATATTGAGTTCATTATCCTCAACTGCCAGGATTCTGCGTCCTGAGAAGTTGGCACGCTCAGCTGTATTCTTCTCCACAATGTTACCTTCGGGAACTCTCTCCAGTCTCACGGTAAAGCTAAAGCAGCTTCCCTTTCCCACTTCACTCACAACCTTTATATCTGAATCCATCATATGTACAAGTCTGCTGCTTATGGCAAGACCAAGTCCTGTACCCTGCTTTCTCGCATTTGCCGAGTCGTCAGCCTGCTCAAACCTCTGGAATATGAGCTGTTGCTTGCTCTCCGGAATTCCTATACCATTGTCACTTACCGCAAAGTATATATCTGAATATTTATCATCAACAGGCAATTCCTTGACAGTCAGGTCGACATGTCCCCCGAGATTGGAATACTTCACCGCGTTGCTCAGAAGATTTACAAGGATCTGATTGAGCCTGAGCTCGTCACCGTAGAACCAGTCATGAAGAAGAGTGATATTCTGCCCAAATGTAATGTCCTTCTCATTCATCTTGGCATCCATGATAGAGTCTATATTCTTCATCATATCAGGAATGCTGCACTTGTCTATAACAAGTTTCATCTTGCCGCTCTCAATCTTGGACATATCCAGGACATCGTTGAGTATACCCAGAAGGTATCCCGACGCACTGTCTATCTTCTTCAGACATTCGATACGCTTATCTTCAGTCTGGTCAGGACGCAATGCCACCTCAGTCATTCCAATTATTCCATTCATAGGCGTTCTGATCTCATGTGACATTCTGGCAAGGAAGTCTGACTTTGCCTGGGCTGACAGATCATGTCGCTGCATGTTGATCCTGTTCTGTATTATCGACAACATTTCCTCGAGCATCTTCGCCTCGGCATCATCACGCAGTATGCCACCGTCCATACCTATAAAGAACAGGCTTCCACTGTACTGACCATTGTCCATCATGTGATACACTACCCCAGTCTTTCCTTTAACAAATTCTCCGTACACCGGATCATCTCCGCTCTCCTGATCTAATATCTGCGTCATCTGGAAAGTGTTTCTGGCAACAAATCTCTCGTAATCACTGTCAGCACAGTGGACTATGCCCTCCCAGCTGATACCATCCGATCTCCACTGATAAGTCCTGCTGTTAGACATATATTCCTTATTAAATTTGGTAATGATCACATTTGTGACATGATACTTCTCCTCAAGTTTTATCGCAAGCATATCCATAGATACCCTTGCCTCGGTTCCCCTGTCGAACAGATTCAGTGCTATCGACGAGAGGCTCAGCTGATCCAGCCTGTCAACCGAATCTATCCCACACAGACGTACTCTGTCTGCATCTTTCATATCGCTGTGGGATATATTCTGATAAATCTCATCCCTGCAGTTCTTTTTCTTTGCCACTGTAAGAGCCAGCTTCGCCTGGTCAAAAATCTCCTGAGTCGTGATTTTCTCATCTTCCACATATGTGAGTCCTGATCTGAAATCAAGCTCCAGATAATTGTCATTGGTGAGATTGCCCATCTCATAACGCAGTCTTTCCACAAGCTCTGTGGCATTTTCAGCATCCACTTCCGGGAACCACAAAAGCATCTGGTCTGCACCCGCTCTTATAAATACCGCGTCCTCTATATCCAGCGCATTGCTTATATCTATTATGAGAGCCGCAAATTTTTCAATCACTATATCGCCAAATATCAATCCATATTTTTCATTTATACGTGAGAACTTCTCTATGTCAGTTATGACCATTGTTCCCCTATATTCAGTCTGTCTTGAATTCTGAATCGCTCCCATGCCATAACCAAGTCTGTAAAATGATGTCAGCACATCATATATCTGCTCCTTCTGCTGAGTCTCCTCAAGAAACTTTCTCTGGTTTATGTTATGGATACAACCAACTATTCTGTCTTTATTGCCATTTTCATCATTTATAACTGTGCCTCTGAGTTCCACCCACTCATATTCACTGTCATCATCTGATTTCAATCTGAATTCAACACAAAGCCTGCCGTCCGCACTTCTCGCTGCATCAAACAGTCTTTTCTTGTCCAAAGGATGTACTGCATCATTGTTCAAGAATTCCGGATGTTTCTTACAATCCCAAGTGCCATCGTTACTGCCTGTATTTACAAGCTCCAGTTTCTGGGCTGTTTTATTGTAGGTGAAGAATACATCCTGTGAACTTTCAACTGCAATCCTGTATCTTTCTTTCTCCTCTATGATCTGCCCTTCGATCTGTTTCTGTGCATCCGCAAGATTCTCTATCACATCGTGCAGCTCATCAACCTCCACTATATCAGATATCTTGAATCTGTGTATGCCCTCAACACCGCCTCGTACACTCTCCATCAATCGGTAAACCGGCTTTGTCACATATCTCGACAATATGAGTACCAGAACCGTCGCCATAAGCACGCTGAAAAGTACAGATATACATACGATATTGAATATAGCATCTCCCATTCCATACACAGAATCCTCTTTCACGAATCCACACAGAACCCATGATGTATCAGTGTACGGCACATTTGCGCTGTACAGATCAATTGCCTTTTCCACGGCATATATATCCTGCTTACCCGCCTTCACGCCATCAACCTTTGATATGTTATCTTTTTGCTGTGTGAGTGTAAAGCTCCTGGTATCTCTGGATACAGCATCGTACAGCGTACCCTTGCCAGCTACAGCATGATATACACCATCACCATCCTTTATGGCAAGTGCGTACCCTGCATTCAGATTGCTGTCAAGACTGCTCACCGTGAAATAGCTCTCAAGATAGCTGACACTTATCTCTATCCCCACCACTCCATATATGGTATCGCCGTATCTGAGCGGCACAGTGTATGTTATCATATAGTGATTGTCCATACTGCTATCCTCAAGAACAAACGGTTTAGACCAGTATCCCAGATCTACCATCCTTGCACCGAAATGTTCCATGGCAGCCTCGTATGGAATATAGAAGAAATCATCACATGATCTGCGTCCGCTTCCATCAAATGTGAAATCCGTGGTCCAGGCACTATCAAGAGATATTGACCCATTCTGGGAGAGTTTCTTGCTGCCCCTCTCTAAAAGGAAATCGGTGTTTGAGGCCGTCTTATTCTGCGGGTCAGAGTCACGTATAAAGAATCCTCTGTAATTTGCTCTGTTCTGAAGCTTCTGTTCATTTGCAAGTATGAGGTACACTCCCGATGTGGTGTTGTACCGGAGTGCATCCACCATGTCAGGAAAAGTCTGATTAAGATATTGCATCTGTGCATCGTCATCCTGCAGGAATTTCTTTATATCTATCCCCTGATCATCAAGCACCTGTGAAAGTGTATCGTTTAATGGATCCTGCTCCTTGTATATGGATCTCCAGTGCTCTACCATATCATTTTCAAGCACGACCTGTCTGTTCTCAACAGTGTGATTATCCATATCTATCACATTTCCAGACATTTTTGAGCGTATTCCGCTGAATATCATTGCAAGCAATGGCACAAGCCCCTGAGCCACAATAACCGCAATTACAGGCACGAGGAATATCGTCATCAGTCTCTTTTTTCTATTCATAATGTACCATTCCCCCTTCTGAAAATAACCAGGCTGCCCTACTGCTCTCCGACAGCATCTTGGAGTGCGCTGCTAAATTCATCGTACCACTCGTCAAATGCCTCGTCAGATGTGCATTTCTCGATCACAGCCTTTCTCGACTCATCATCTGATGCCGCTGCAACCTCTTTTCTTGCCGCATCTGCCGCATCTGACATATTATAGTTTAGAACATTTCTGGCATCATATCCATTGTCAAAGTTCTTTGTGGTATAAAACATGGTACTGTCAAACTCATTCATTACCTTCTTTATGCACTCATATGCCTTGTCATTGACCTCTATACTGTCTATACTGCCCTCTTCTATGATCTTGTCAAGTTCATCTATGTTATTTGCCTCTTTCAAAACAGGCAAATAGCCTGAATCGCATATAAACTTAAGGTTATTCTCCTTCTCTGTGAACCATTTGAGAAACTCACATGATGCGTACTCATGCTCCTTGTCAGATTTGGTCACCGCCATTCCGGCACCCTGCTGAACCTTGTAATTCTCTCCGCCGGCCATGACGGGAGCATCCAGAACTACATATCCTATAGGGTATGACATATCATCTGTCTCCACCTTATCCGGGAAATAGAATGTAGAAGATGTTGACCCTGTATATGCGATGATATCGCCGGTCTTCACATCGTCAGAACGGAATTTGCCATATGCTGCAAAGTACCCCTTTACATATGGCACGTAATAATTATCCCATAATCTCTTTATAAGGTCTTTATCTATGTTGAATGTTACCTTGCTGTCTTCAACCTCAAATATATCTCTGCCCATCTGTTTCATGCCTATTACAAAATAATTTGCCATGGCATCTCTGCCGTAGAATGCCTTTCCATCGTTTGCAACATCCGGAGTCTGAGCATCTGTCCAGTTATAATACTTCTCTGCAACGGATACCACACCATCTATGGTAGCCAGTTCATCGAGACTGCTACCAGTTGCTGAGGCAAATTTATCCCAATCTGTCTTGTTGATCATCATTATCTCTGTGGACTTTGCAACCGGAAGAAGATATAGTGAGTCGTCATGGGTAAAGTAACCTTCCTGAATATATGAATCCACATATTTTGAGAGCTCATCATCAGAAAAATACTGAGTAAGATCAGTGAGCTTGTCTTCCTTCTGGACTGCATATGCTGTATCCGCATATGATGAGAATATATCCGGAAGATCCTCAGCGCCAACAGTTCCCGACAGTGATTCACTGACAGCCTGTTCAAGATCTGACACAGATCCATAACTATAACTCTCCACGTAGATTCCATCATCCTTACCCTTTGTGGCATTAAATGTATCTACCAAAGAGTCAAATGTGGCCTGCTGCGTTCCATTGTAATAGTGCCAGATCTTTATGGATATCGGATGCTCCGGATCCAGCCGGACCTTCTGTGTTACATTTTTTCCACTGCTCCCGCAGCCTGAAAGCATTGCAATTGACATGACCGCTGCCATGATCCTGGCGATCACTCTCTTCTTCATATTATTCTCCTCCTGGTCTTCCTCAGCTATGTGGCTCAACCCACATTTTTAAGTGCGTTCACCGTTATATCATACTGTTCTCTTACCTTATCAAATAACTCGTCAGCCCCATCAAGCGACCTTCCCCTGAGCTTTTCCGTAAGATCTGAGCTCACTGTATAAAGATTCTTTAGTCCAAGATTCAGGCACACACCCTTAAGTGTATGTGCTGCACGGAATGCATTCTCTGCATTCTTCTCTGCAAGTGCCTCTTTCAGGTTATTATAGCTGTCATCGTCCAAAAACTTGAGCGCAAATCTCTCTATAAGCTTTTCACTTCCAAATCTGCCAAGCACATCCTCAAAATCTGCTCCTATTGAATCGTAGCACTCCTTTATATTCATAACTGTCTCTCCCATCTTTCTATATGTCTTTCTATATGTCTTTTTTATAAACCTGTTTATAACCATATCAAGCAGCCTGTCTTGTTCCTCCAGACCACAGTGGTCTATATAATAATAGTCAGCTATTATGCATCTGCCTTCTTCATATCATATCTGCACGCAAGCTCCTCAAAATCCTGTCTGGACTCCTTGAAACACTCTATCAGCCTCGGTGAAAATGTTCCACACTCTCCGTCAAGTATCATATGAAACGCTTTATCCTCGGCTATCGCCTTCTTGTATACCCGTTCACTTACCAGAGCATCATACACATCCGCTATGGACACAAGCTGAGCAGATATCGGTATCTCCTCGCCCACAAGTCCATCAGGATAACCCTTGCCGTCATATCTCTCATGGTGATGACGACATATCTCGTAACTCACCTTCTCATAATCCTCACTCCACGTTCCAGCAATCTGAGTCAATATCTCACAGCCCTTTGTGGTGTGAGTCTTCATATATTCAAATTCCTCGGTGGTAAGCCTGCCCGGTTTTAACAGCACGCTGTCCTTGATGGAAATCTTGCCCACGTCATGAAGGGCACTGGCTGAAACTATCACCTCTATCTTATCCTGCGTCAATCCATACTCAGGATACTTCTCCGCAGCTTTCTCAGCAAGTATCCTTGTAAATCCTTTGACTCTCTTGATATGCTCACCACTCTCTAAATTTCTGTACTCAACCACCGTACCTAGCACATCCACTATCTTCTCATTGGTCTCTCGTATCTTTTCTGCCTGAGCCTGAAGCAGTTTATTCTTCTCTCTAAGATCTCTTGTCTGAAGCTTAACCTTATCCTCAAGATGATTCTTGTACATGAACAGATCAGCCGCGTTCTTAACTCGTCTTCTGACTGTCACGCTGTCAAAAGGTTTTCTGACAAAGTCGAAAACTCCCATGTCAAGACATTTTACCTCAACATCCCTTGTTGACTCTGCACTTATTACTATGACCGGTATCCTGTCTATAAGTCCTGTGTTCTTCATATAATCAAGAACCGCATACCCATCTACATTCGGCATGATGAGATCCAGAAGCATTGCTGATATATCTCCATTGTCATTCTTCAGAATCTCGATTGTTCTCTCTCCATCCGCTGCCTGCACGATGTCGTATTGATCGCCAAGTGCCACAGCTAAGATCTCTCTGTTAAGTTCGATGTCATCAACTATCAAAACTTTTTCTCTCATTATGATTCTCTCCTCTGATTCGTCCATCGAATCCTCTTATAATAAATAAAGTAAAATCTTCACAATCACCCACAATAATTTTAGGAGTTATTAAGAATATTGTCTATGGAATTAATTACTATTTATATAGCTTTTTAGTCCACTTACGAGTAAAATTGTCATAAAGGGACAAATACGATGAGCATTTAGAACAAAGAAACAGTTATAAAGGGGGAATATTTTATGGATAATTTTGTAATTCTGCAACAGATGGTCGCCATAGACAGAGCTCAGAACCGGGCCGAACTCAGGTCATCCATACAGACTCTGCTCAGGATAATCGGCAGCTACACAAAGTCTGAGCGAGTTTATATATTTGACAAGGACGAATCCACCGGTGACTTCTGCAACTCCTACGAATGGTGTGCTGAGAACGTGAAACCATTTATAGAGGATCTTCAATCAGTACATCCAAACGACATGCCATATTGGCTGAATGCCTTTGAACGGGGCGACAGCATCATCATTGATGATGTCAATGACATAAAGGATATCATGCCATCTGAATATAGATTATTAACTCTCCAAAATATACATTCAGAGATTTCATTTCCTATATTCTACAAGAATGAACTCCGGGGCTTTATCGGCGTTGACAATCCACATATCAATGGATCTGAAGCATTCCTCACCCTCCTTGGAGTTGTGGGCGGGCACCTTGGGAATGTCCGGGAATCGCTCAGGATGACGGAGCTGCTTGAACAGCGCAACCGCTCATTGGAGAAAAGTCTTATGGATATCGAACGCAACCAGAAATTCCTGTCCATACTCAGCACAGATTACATATCCGTCTACTGCGTGGACTTAAACCTTGACACCATCGAACCACTGAAACTGGACCCCACGGCAAATGCGGCAAAGATAAACGATCTGAAGGCTAGAAATACAAATTGCTACTCTGCCCTCATAAAGTCGTATTACGACAATTATGTCATAAAGTCTGCATCACCAAATTTTCTTGAACAGCTCGGCATCGAGCACCTAAAAAGCCACATATCGATAAATGGCAGGCTGTCATTCAGATATCAGGTCACACCGAACTCCGTAGGGCAGGAGCACTTTGAGGCAGAGGTCTTCCCATTTGACTTTGGATCTGGTTCAAAAGTCTTGATCGGTTTCAAGAACATAGATGACCTTGTCGCCTATGAACAGAACTCCAGAAGGCAGCTGCAGGAGGCTCTCGATGAGGCAACTCTCAACAACGAGATCATATCTGCCATAAGTAAGATCTACTTTTCCATATACCGGATCGACCTTGCACTGGATATGTACGAGGAGGTCTCAAGTGACAATGAGGTACACAGACTCACAGGACGCATAGGCAGAGCATCAGCCAAGATGAAGGAACTGTGCCACCGCTTTGTAGTACCAGAATACCAGGACAAAATACTTCAGTTCTTTGATCTCTCAACCATACCGGAGAGACTGCACACCGAAGAGACCATAGCTATGGATTACCTCGCCAATGACAGTAACTGGCATTCTGCCCGTTTTATAGTACAGAAGAGAGATTCTTCAGGCAACGTGACCAGCATACTTTATGCCACCCGTCTTATCAGTGAGCAAAAGCGCCGTGAGCAGAGCTGGATGCTGCTCGCAGAGGAAGCCAACAGGGCAAATGAAGCAAAATCAGAATTTCTGTCAAAGATTGCACATGACATAAGAACACCTATGAACGCAGTGATGGGATTTGCGGATATAGCAAAAAATTGTCCGGACAACTCACCAAAGGTATGTGATGCACTTAAAAAACTTACCACATCCGGAAAATATATCGAACAGCTTGTGAGCAACATACTGGATATTACCAGCCTTGAGGACGGCAGACAGAAACTCAACCCCTGCGAGACGTCCGTATCAGGGATCAGCAGCACCCTGAGTCATATATTTGCCCAGGAGCTTATGAACGACGAACTGAACATAACCTTCATCTGCCATGATATACTCTATGAATACGTGATGGCAGACGGTCTGAAACTTAAACAGATATATTCCAACCTGCTGTCAAACTCCATAAAATTCACACCAGCGGGAGGAGACATAACATTTGATCTCTCTGAGGAGCGCATTGACAACTCGAATAATATACGCCTGATCGCACGCATAAGTGACACAGGAATTGGAATAAAGCCGGAATTTCAAGCTGATATGTTCAGCAAGTTTGCCCGCGAGACTGACACCCGAATAAACAATGTAAGGGGCAGCGGACTTGGACTTGCCATAGTAAAAGAGCTTGTGGATCTGATGAAGGGAGATATAGAAGTTAACAGTTCTGTGGGAAAGGGAACGTCTATCACTATCACTGTGGAAGTACCTTTCATCATCAAAGATGATCTCTGGACCGGCGACCGCGATTATGCCACGGATATAACGTCCGTATGTTCCGGTATGCATCTTCTGGTGGCAGAAGACAACGAACTTAACTACGAGGTGATATCTGAGCTTCTAGGCATGAATGGAATCTCCTGCGAGCGGGCAGAAGACGGTGCAATATGTGTGGACAAATTCAAAGCCGCAGCCCCTGGCACTTACAACGGAATCCTTATGGATCTTCAAATGCCTGTTATGGACGGCATCGCGGCATCCTGTGCCATAAGGGAACTTGACCACCCTGATGCCAAGCAGATCCCTATAATCGCGATAACGGCAAACGTTTTCGCAAAGGACATTGAGAGATGCCGCCTGGCGGGTATGAATGAGCACTTATCCAAACCAATAAACATAAGAAGGCTTATAAGCATCCTTTCAAAGTTCAAATAATATTAATGTTCAAATAATATCAACACAAAACATGAACCTAAAAATAGGGGGTATCCATGGATACCCCCTATCTCATTTCTTGTTCATGATAGCGTCTATAGACTTTATGCACGCGTTTCTTATCCCTGACTCTTCAAGGGATGCCACACCGCAAATGGTCGTACCTGAAGGTGAACACACATTATCCTTTAACACTCCCGGATGTTCTCCAGTCTCCAGCTGTAGTTTTGCTGATCCAAGGATCATCTGTGATATCAGTCTATACGCTGTCTGTCTTGGAACTCCGTACTTTACAGCCGCATCGGCATATCCCTCTATGAACATATCCACAAATGCAGGACCACATCCTGTCACAGCACCGCCTATTCCCATGAGATTTGAAGGAAGCTCCTCAACTATACCCACAGCGGCAAACAATTCCTTTATCTGTGCACGTTCTTCCTCCTCAAGTGAGTTCTGCGCCTCAAAGAGCATGACACCCTCATACACCATGGCCGGGGTATTCGGCATAACGAACTGCACTCTCACTGAACTGTCAAAATACTCACTGTACTTCTTGAAATCCCATCCTGCAGCCACAGACACCAGTGCCTTTCCGTGAAGTTTCTCTCCGATCTCCACCAGGACATCATTTATCTGGTAGGGCTTACATGCCATGATGACAGTGTCCACGGCATCCACAAGCTCTGAAAGTGATCTGCACGGATTAAATCCATATTTCTCCGCATTGCCGAGCAATTTGTCATAGTGCGGTGCATATGCATACACATCTCCTGCCGCTACCTTGCCAGAATTAACAAATCCTGCACAGAGTGCCTGTGCCATATTTCCCATACCTATAAACCCTAATTTGTCCATAACTATCTCCTCCGGTTTGCTGTATTGTTGATATCCTTTATCTGAGACAACTGGTGTTACTGCAGCACGCCCTTTATAGTGGCTGCTACATCTTCATCACCTATGAGTGATATGTTGTTGATACAGATAAGATCATCTGCCTGTTTTTCCTTAACAAAGTCTATCACATTAACATTTGAATATCTGTAGTCCAATATATATATTGTGGAATAATGATCCACAAGGAATGGTATGAATGCATTGCCATATGACTCCTTCATCACCACGCAGGTCGAACCATCTGTGACATTTGGATTCTCTATCACCGCCATCGGTGTATCACCACCAACAAACGTAGAATACAACGTGCCCTTATCCCAGCCATTGACATCCATTATAACATTCCACTTCTGCTCTGACCCGTCATCATTCCAATAAGTCATATCATTTGTTCCTATAGGCTCATAAGCATATATAGTATCCGGTTTTTTCTTCATATCCTGATTCTGAAGATTACTATAAAAACTTCCAAGGAAACCTTCAAACGTATCTTTTTTTCTCTTTTCACGAGGTATCTCAGTTATACCCTTAGCCTTACAGAACTCCTCATATGCATAGAAAGCACCATCTGCTGTCCAGTGGTGATCGGTTCTAAAGTAGATATACTCATCGTTGTGGGACTTAAGTGTATCGAATATATCCACTGTCTTTACCCCCTGCATAAGACTGTAGTAATATTCTATAGCCTGTTTCTGATCTGATCCGCCAAGTTTTACGAGATCATCATCCGACAGAAGGACTCCGGAATTGTTCGGTATAAGTATATCATATACATTTGCCACGCCTGACAGCTTTGCCGCTGCATTATTCAGTGCATCTATATATTCCGTGGCAGAGTCCTGCACAAAATAGTACAGACTGTACGCTGCACCGTCCTTCACATAGAGATTATCCTGAAGTTGTTTCTGGAATGCCTCATCCATCTCCTTGGAATCAGGCGGTTCCACTGTCTGTACAGTAGTCTTTCCTGAACTGTTTCCCTTGTTAGTCTTTGAGTCTGTCTTGCTGGCTGGAAGTCCTATCTCAGGATCTTCTGTGGAAGTATCTACGGAAGTATCTGTGGCAGCCTCTGTGGTGGTCTGCTTTATCGAATCCTTATCAACCTCAGGGATATCATCACCCTTCGTGTTACCTCCAACAACTTGAGTTCCGGCCTCTATTCCATACAGAGACTTAATCCCCTGATCTGCTGACACAAGCTTGTCTCTCATAGGATATGTGTCGGAGTACCACAGGGATACTGACTCAAAATATGATCCGTCAAGGAATGACGTTATTGTAAATGACGGGAATTTTGCCAGTTCTCTTTTCTCCATGATGGACTTCTTAGGTCTGACAAAGAACAGCAATCCAATAAATGCACCCACAGCCATGATCGCTGCAAATGCCAGAACACCTATGGTTCTGAATTTTCGTATCTGCATCTTCTGACTTCTGGAAAATCTCTTCACATACCGTCTTCCGCCCCGGTTAACATTTCTTCTTGTATTTTTTCCTGAATTATTTCCTGATCTCGTTCTATTCATATCCACTCACATTCACCTTCATTATTAACACTCTTTATTAGTACTCTTTTTCTGCGCAGCTCATATCAGAACTGGAAATAAAGGAACGGATTGTAACTTGCCCCAACCAGTGCCAGCACTGACACAATGAGCAACACTGCCGGCGTTATCATATCCAACACATTGTGGACCGTAAACATGATCGGATTGACCTTGCCTATCTCTATCATAGTCTTTCTGAATCTCTTGCCCAGATTGGTACATGCCACACCCGCAAAGATCAGGAAGAACATGTTCTTGAGGAACACGGTTCCAAGTGCCATATTCGCAAATCCTGAAGTGCCAAATCCGAACATTCCTGCAAGCACAGTTCCAAGCTCAGAAATGTTCTCAAATTTAAATATCGTCCAACCAAACAGAATGACAAGAAGCGTGTATATGTGTGACGCCACCGGTCCAAGTCTTCCCCCGAGGAAAAATTTCTCAAGGAGAAGAAATGCCAGATAATAAAGTCCCCAGAATATATAATTCCAGCTTGCACCATGCCACATTCCGGTAAGGAACCATACTATAGCCATATTTCGTACATACTTCGCTGTGCTGCATCTGTTGCCTCCGAGCGGTATATACACATAGTCTCTAAAGAACGAACTAAGCGATATGTGCCATCTTCTCCAGAAGTTATTCACGGAATTTGCCATATATGGGTAATTGAAATTCTCATCATAATGGAATCCCACCATGCGTCCCATTCCTATAGCCATGTCAGAATACGCTGAAAAGTCCAGATATATCTGCATCATATACGCTATCATTCCAAGCCACATTCCAAGTGTAGTCTGAGTCTTAAGACTTTCAACACCAGCCGGAAGGAGTGTGTCCGCGATGCTTGCACACGAGTTGGCAAGTATCGCCTTCTTTGCAAGTCCCACCGTAAATCGTCTTACACCCATATATATATCATTCTCTGTTATCTTTCGGTTATCGATCTCATCAGCTATAGTCTCATATCTTACGATAGGACCCGCTATACACTGATGAAAAAGGCTTGAGTACAAAAGCAGCTTCCAGTACTCCCTCTGCGGTCTGACCTCATTTCTATACACATCCACTACATATGATATGAGCTGGAATGTGTAGAATGATATTCCTATAGGAAGGACTATCTCTGGCACAACCTTTGGCACGCCAAATATAAGTTTAAAGTTGCCGATAAAGAAACCGAGATATTTGAATATCGCGAGACATCCAAGCATCACGACTACATCGCACACCATATAGAATTTTTCACTTCTCTTGGTATATCCGGCTCTTGCCTCATCTATCTTGAGTGCAAATATCCAGCTTACAAGAGTCTCTCCTGCCAGGAGCAGCAGATACCTTGGCCCGCCCCAGGCGTAAAACACCAGTGAAAATATAAGCAGGACCTTATTGCGTTTCTCCTTTGGCACTGCAAAATACACTATAAGATTTGCAGTTAAAAATACAAATAAAAATAATAAACTTGAAAAAACCATAATCATTATCTCCAAAAAGCTGTATTAAAGCACTTAATCGGCTGTATTATACTTCACGGCTGATTTTATCTCAACTTAAAAAACAGTAATTATTCAAGCTTTTACCAATATTTTACAGGTCAACCGTCTGAACCTTCCTGTCCTTGGCAACGCCGTTCACAAGGAAACTGACTCTTCCGTTGCCTATTGTTATATCATCCTCGTCCGCGCCGATATCCATACCTATGCTGTTCGTGACCTGAGTATTGATATCTGAATTGGATAACAACACCTTTGCTGTATGAGTACAATTTCCCATAGCATAGGCATTCCTGCCCTGCGCCACAACTTTGAGATACGCATATTTTATCTCTATGTCTGTGTCTCCATTTCTGCAGCCTATTCCATAACACTCATTTGCCCTTACATTCATCACGATGTTAATATTCTGCATCCAGACTTTACATCTGCTGCCGCCCATGGTTCCCACAACTGCCGTTGAGGTTGATGCGCCTGAGATCTTTCCAGAGATATTTTCTATCTGGATATCTGCGTTTCCGTTGTATGAACCGATGGACACACTCTTTGCGATTCCATTGTATATCTCCATATCGCAGTTCTCTATCCGAAGGCTGCAGTCGCTGTCCATACAGCCGATCACCACACCCTCCTGTCCGCGCTGGTCTATCTCAAATCTTCCGTGCTTTATATATATGTTGCCACCAAGCCCGGAACCTATACCTATTCCTCTCATTCCTGTAGCCGTTATGGATAGTGTTCCGTCCTGATTAAAATACAGGTCACCGTGTCTGGAGGACAGATCATTTCCTATACAATAATACTTGCCTCCCGCCTGGGTTATCCTCAGATCACCGTCTCCGGCAATCTCCAACCTGGATGACTCAGGAACCTGTATTCCCCCGGTTCTCAGCTCATTGTCACCTATCAACACTATCCTGACATCGCAGTTTTCTCCAAGCTTTATACATGGAATTCCCTTTTCTCCGCCCAGACTTATGCTGTCTATACGGAACTCACCCCTAAATCCGTCACCAACACTGACCAGCATGTTGGACTTAAAACCAGGTGTTCCAGTCATATTTATATGTCTGTACTCGTCCCCGATCTTTCTGAAATCAAGGGCGGTATATTTGTTGAAAGCAAGCTGAACCATCGATATGTCATCCTCATCCGTGATGACATATGGTTTCTTTCCATACTTTGTCACCGCAGTCTGATTGTACTGTACTATCTCGGTCACAACTCGCTTATCTATCTCCTGAACAGCCTGCGGTGAAGGCTTTGCCGTGTAGTATCCCTGTATAAGATCAGCGCCAAGACGGATAACCTCCTTGAGCTCCTGATCCAGTTCTACGCCCTCAGCAAGGGTGACTATATCATTGTCATGTGCAAATTCTATGATATCCTTCACAAAATGCTGTTTCTGCGGATCATCATGTATGTTCGTCATAAGCATCCTGTCTATCTTCACATATCTAGGCATGTACCGCAAAAGATTGTTTACATTGGAATATCCCGAACCGTAATCGTCTATGGCTGTCTCGACATTCATTCCATGATACTTGTTTTTCAGCTCAGCGAGCATCTGATCACTCAGTTCCGCCTCCTCTGTGAACTCCACCACTATCTGGTCGCCTAACTTTTGAAGCAGCTCTTCTATCAGTTTCTCGTCGCTCTCTGAAAGTCTGCATCCGGGAATACTGTTGAGGAATATCTTCTTGCCGCTCAGCTCATCCCTCTTTTTCTCAACGAGGCTGAGTACATTGACAAATGTGGCTCTCTCCACATCACTGAGTCTTCCCAGTCTTTCTGCACTCTGTATTAGGTCAAGAGGTGACACATACACATCTCCCGCTGCCCTCATAAGCACCTCGTAAGCATATATCTGCCCGGTTCTGGCATTCACTATAGGCTGGAAATGATACTCCAGCTGATTATTGTCCAGTATCCCCGCAACCATGCGGTCTCTCTCCAGGTCCTCCTCCGTAAGCTCCGGATTTCTGGAACTTTCAATATACTCCTTCATCTTGATATTATTCTTGTTGCTTATCAGAGTATTGATGTATTTGTCCAGATCCTCAGCCCCGGTGACGACCTCGTCATCAAATGCATAGCAGATATCTATACCAAAATTTTCTCTGTTCGTGTCATTGAACTTCTTCGTCTGAGTCTCTATGCGCTGTATTATATCCTTGGCATGCTTACCACACTCATCCACCATCTTGAACGCAACCACAAACTCATCGTTACACATTCTCATACATACATCTGTTTTGCTTATAGATGACATTATGATATCCGCCAGGATCTGGATAGCCTCATCACCTGTCTGCCTGCCAAATCTCGAATTGATCTGTCCCAATCCTTTCATGTCTATGGCCAGAAACATTATGCGCTGCCCTTTCATCATGGCATCCTCGCACATAACCCTGCATCTCTGCATAAATCCATTATAGTTGTATACACCCGTGAGATCATCTCTCGTCTGCGCTGCATTGAGTCTATCTATGAGTTTCTGCAGATTGGCCTGTCTGTAAAACGCCTCCATACCCTGCATGATCTGTTTTAAGAGATTATAGTACGCACTGTTGTAAGATTTGTATGAGCTTCCACTGCTCATAGCTGCGTACCCAAAACATCTGTCATTGAAGTTTAGCGGTGTGAAAATATAAGCCTCCGGCTCATTCATATTGCCATCCAGCTCAGGCAAGAGCTTTGTCACATCAAAACAATCATCAAAATCTATAGCGTTATCCTTATCTGACAGCCCTCGTTTTATTATCCTGTATACATTCTTGGTATAACCGACCCTGAGCGCATTTGCCCCCATCATAACCTCCGGGGCATTCCAATATTCATTCATACATATACTGAATTTTCTGAAATCGTCATCCGGATGTATATACTGA
This sequence comes from uncultured Coprococcus sp., assembly GCA_902461735.1. Taxonomy (GTDB): domain Bacteria; phylum Bacillota; class Clostridia; order Lachnospirales; family Lachnospiraceae; genus Coprococcus. The sequence continues at coordinate 220,789 of CABPYV010000001.1, read as the reverse complement.
AATACTGTATTGAAAAATCCTCTGTAGTCCGTCTGTGAAAGCAAATCCTCCATAAGATGGTCGTAGTATGTCCCGCAGCTGCCATACTGAAAATCTGTATCCCACGCCTTTATGTCTGCCTGATCTTTATCTCTGTTCAACGCGCTGCAATGTATATCCTGCACATAACCTTGTGTATTTGCTGCTTGATCTATACCTCTGTTCAACGCGCTGCCTGTCTCCACACACTGACCGCAGCCGCAGCTCCTGCCCCAGTGTATGCGAGACCTGCTCACATACTTCGCCGGAGTCCTGCCTGAAAGTTTCGCATCCACCCAATCAGCAACATATATTCCGTCCTGCACCGCCGGTATATCAACCGATGTGAGTGGTATCGGTCTTTCATCATTTGTATCAGTTGAATCATATCCCACAACAGCAATATCCCCCGGAACTTTTACGCCTCTCTTTTCAAGTTCCGCAGCCAGCCCCAGTGCCATCTGATCACTTGCGCACACAACCGCATCAGGAAGATCTTTCCTGTTTTCCAGGAGAGAGGCAGCCATGTCCCGTCCTGAGTCATACCAGTCATTGCCATAATATATATCAGACTCCCTGCAAGCTCTGCCGTGTTTTGCAAGGCTGTCAAAAAAACCTTTTTTCTTTAGATCTGAATTGACATTGTTCTCCCCTCCGTTTAGCAGAACAATGTCCTCATAGCCGTGCACTTCTATCAGATGATCTGTCAGTTCACATATATTCTCACGGTGACTTATATTTACAGACTCATATCCATCCGCATAGTCATCCATGACGAGAACCGGTCCGTCATATTCCTGTTTTAATCTCCACAGGAGTCCCTCGGCAGTTCCCGGTATCCTTATTCTGCCGGTAAAAACTATGATAGCATCATAATCCTTAAACTCCACCAGGTTAAAAATATTTGAATCGCCAATCTCTCGGCTGCTCGTATCCTGACATTTTAGATACATCGAAAACACGCACACATCGTATCCCAACTGAGCTGATCTCTCAAATAATCCCGAAAGAAACCTACTCTGAGTATACTCGTCCGCCTGTGCTGTCAGCACGCCTATCCTTTTCCTTCTCATAACAATATACGCCCTTTACCCTTAGTTATTTAGCTTACCCCCTGGGCTGATACCCATAATTACTTAGATTCTAACACGTTATGATGCAAGTGTATATATTACAAAATAAAAAAAGCACATTCGAAGACAGCAAAATGTCTCCAAATGTGCTCAAAATTAACTCTTCTACAACAAATTATTAAAACTCACTCTCTACGCAGTCAAGTGCTGCAGCTATTACCTTGTCCATATCATAATACTTATACTGTCCAAGTCTTCCGCCAAAAATGACATCCTTGCGTGTCTCTGCAAGCTCTCTGTACTTCTCATAAAGAGCATTGTTTTTGTCATTGTTGACAGGGTAATATGGTTCTACGCCCGGTTTCCACTCTGCTGAGTACTCACGGCTGATAACAGTCTTTGGCTGCTTGCCAAACTCGAAATGCTTGTGCTCGATGATTCTTGTGTATGGGATATCCCTGTGTGTATAATTTACAACAGCATTTCCCTGATAATTTTCCTCATCGAGAACTTCTGTCTCAAACCTTACCGAACGATACTCTAATGGGCCATACTGGAATCCAAAGAACTCATCGATCATACCTGTGTATACTGTCTTGTCTGCAATATCAGGATTCTCTTTTATGAAGTCAAAGTAATCTGTATCAGTCTTGACATCAGCTCCCTCAAGCATCTTCTCAATGATCTGTGTGTATCCACCCATTGGGATTCCCTGGAAACGATCATTGAAATAGTTGTTGTCATAGATGAATCTCAGAGGCAGTCTCTTGATGATGAATGCAGGGAGTTCTGTACATGGTCTTCCCCACTGTTTTTCTGTATATCCCTTTACAAGCTTCTCATATACATCAGTACCTGCCAGCTTGAGTGCCTGCTCCTCGAGGTTCTTTGGCTCGCCGATATTCAGATCTGCAATCTGTTTCTCAATTATAGCCTTTGCCTCTGATGGTTTCTTGATTCCCCACATCTTGCTGAATGTATTCATGTTGAATGGCAGATTATAAAGCTCATCCTTATATGATGCCACAGGTGAGTTGATATAGTTGTTGAACTCAGCGAACTGATTTACATACTCCCATATCTTCTTATCTGATGTATGGAATATATGTGCACCGTACTTGTGTACATTTATTCCCTCTATCTGCTCTGTGTAAATATTTCCTGCAATGTGTGAACGTTTGTCGATCACAAGGCAGCTCTTGCCTCTCTTATTTGCCTCGTAAGCAAATACCGCACCGAAAAGTCCGGCACCAACTATGAGGTAATCATACTTTGCCATTTCCTTTATCCTCCTTGTCTTATGAAGCAGACTCAGAACGTCTGCATGTGTCATCAGTTATCATCAATCATCCGCATGCTAACCAACGAATTGATTAAATATGAAGATAATCATTCCAGAACTTGTCTGAGGTCATCTCCTTAAATGCAGCTCTGTATGCCTGTTCTACCTGTACATGTGTCTTCTTATATTTTGAGAGCACCTTTCTGTATCTCTTGATAAGAGCAAAGCACTTCTTTCTGTTGATAGTCCTGATAGCGCCTGTCATGTTGTTGTTGTTAACCGCAACCAGCGTCTTCTTCATATAATTCTTTCCAGGAACAAAGAACCAGTCATACGCAATGATACTTGGTGTTTTCTTCAACAGGAAGTTAGGAAGAAGGTGTCCGTTTATCGTGATCATATACCATATTTTTCTAATCTTGTTGAGACTCGTATACTCGTATGGATCCGATGGCAAAGTTCCTGAATAACCTAGCTCTGTAAGAGGAACTAATTTCTCATTCTTTGCATTGTGCTCCTTAAGACTCTTCTCACCATCAAGATTCTTAATATAATCAGGTCCATTGAGATAATCATCTATCGAATCAATAAGAAGTTCTGCATTGTTATATGCAAATCTTGTAAGTTCTTTCCAGAACATCGCCTTGATTCTTGCAAGAAAATCCTCTTCCTGACAGATTCCGCCTGCAGCCTGTATTACAAAACTGTTTCTGTGAACCTGATAAAGCTCCATAGCCGCATTGAACTTGCCCGCAAATCCTACATGCCATATACAGATACCATTAAGTGCTATGAATCCCGGCTTATTTCTAAGTGAAAACTCAACGTCATCTCCTCTTACGAATACCGGAAGCGGAAGACCTCTCTCTTCTATATGTTCTACAGGGATACAGCAGTACCACCATCCTGCATATGCATCCTCCACATCAAAGCTATACTCTTCATTTTTAATTACGTTGTCTATAGATCTCATATCCATAGGCTCTTTTATAGGTCCATATGAGCCATCTTTCTTATGAACATATCCAACATCCTCATACTGTCTCTCACGGATATCGTAATCAAACATAGCGCCGCTCAGGAAACACTTCTTGTACTCATCCTTGAGGAGTCTGAGCAGATAATATGTTCTAAACAAGCTCTCTGGCATAACCATAACATCATCATCCATGAGAAGGACATGTGTAGGCTTGTCTTTTCTCTTAAGTGCCTCTATCATACCTCTTGTGAATCCGCCTGCACCACCGACATTATTGTTCATATATATCTTCAAGTCTTCACAGTCAAGCTCCGAAGGATCAAGTTCTCTGTCGTTATCAATTACATGTACAAAGATATGTCCCTTGAGGTCACTGCCCTCACACAAAACATTCTTCTTGATAAGCTCGATATTTCTCTTTATATACTCCTGTTTTTTGAATGTTGTTGTTGCAAGTGAGATATTAACATCTCTTATTCTGTCTTCCTCTATATCTGCGGAGTAATATGCACTGTATAACTCGGTGTCCTCGAGAATATCCATTCTGAAACCTACCAGCGCCTTGTCAGTCTCCGGGATGTTGACTACAACATCACTCACATCGTCACACTCTATAATCTGTGTGCTGAGCGCATTGTATGTGACTGCTACAGATGCGGCATATATTGCATACAACGACAAATTAACTTTACCCTTCATTCTGAGATGAAGTTTAAAATTCTTTACGCCGGTATACTCAGTCCACTTCTTCACCTGTATACAGTTGTAATATGTCATAAAATTGACTTTGTTATACTTCTGCATGATATGGCACTGCTTTGCCGAGTCATAGATAAACGGTGTTCTATAATCCTTGCCTATTGCGCTGAACTCCGGATAATCTACTATGTTCATATCCAAGTTCATCTGAAGCATAACATTCTGCAACTTTACATTTTGTAACATTACTCCTATCCTCCTATGTCTTGTGTATCCTCTTTTTTATTTATAATTATATTGCTATATAATCGGTGCAATTTATCTATTTCGCGGCATCGTCTAAAACATCAGATTTGCCTTTAGTCTCTTGAACCTCAGCAGCCGGAGACTGATCTGTCTCTTTTTTTTCCGAAATCGACTTCTCCGGTTTTTTATCTGCCACGTTTTCCTCAACTGGTTTTTCTGGTTTTTCCGGCTTTTCTGACTTTGTCTCTGCCGGTTTTTCTGCCTTTGTCTCTGCCGGCTTCTTTTCTGACTTCGCCTCTGCCGCCGCAAGTTCCTTTGCTTTTTTTGCTGCCACTGCCGCCTCTTTCTTGGCTGCCTCCGCTTTCTTTACCAGCTCTGCAGCTGTCTTTTTCGCTGCAACAGCCTTCTTTGTAAGAGCATCTGCTGTTTTTTTCGCCACCGCAGCATTCTTAGCCGCCTCCGCAGCTGTCACAACCTTAGGCTGTTCATTTGCAGATGCCATCTGAGCCAATGTCTTAGGATCAGCGATGGCATTGCCATTTATTCCCGCAAGGATTATCGGAACCGGTGACTCCATCTCTTTCTGGAACGCGTCACATACTTTATTGGTCTCACCAACCATGATCACATGTCCATGATCAAGCCACATAACCTTATTGCACTGTTTCCTGACAGCCGGAAGGCTGTGTGACACATATAGAAGTGTGGTTCCCGATTCAAGCATGGCTGTCATCTTTGCCGCACACTTCTTTCGGAATTTCATATCTCCAACCGCGAGTATCTCGTCTGCTATCAGTATGTCAGGGTTGACCGCTGTAGCTACAGAGAATGCAAGTCTTGTCTTCATACCTGATGAGAAATTCTTTACCGGGGAATCCAAGAAATCCTGAAGCTCCGAAAACTCAACTATCTCGTCAAACTTTGATTCTATAAAAGCCTTGGAATATCCAAGCAAAGTACCATTAAGGAATATATTCTCTCTAGCCGTGAGCTGTGGGTCTATTCCTGCACCAAGCTCTATAAGTGCGGCCACAGTTCCTGACACGGACACCGTTCCACTTGAAGGCTTGAGTATTCGGCTCACAACCTTCAGCAGTGTAGATTTTCCAGCTCCATTTGTCCCTATAAAGCCCCAGGCTTCGCCCTTCTTTATCTCCAGATTTATATCTTTGAGTGCAATAAACTCCTGGAACATCAGTTGTCTTGTGACAAGTCTGATAAAATATTCTTTCAGGTTATCTATCTTAAGATTGTTCTTGTTGAATCTTATCGTTACATCTTTGAGTTCTATGATAGTTTCACCTTGTTCTACTGTGGATGCCTGTTGAGCTCTAGAGGTAAATATCTCATTTACATCCATCTCTCCGCCATTCTTAGCAGTTGTATCCATCATCTAACCTCCTAAATATACAGAATAAACTTGTCCTGATTCTTCTTAAAGAAGAATACTCCCAAGCCAAAGAATAAAAATGCATAGAATATTCCAAGGCCAACCGTTCCAACTCCCGGGAGCTGTCCTGTATGTGCTATAGCTCTAAACTGCTTGATATATACATATATTGGATTGAAATAATTAACAAATAACTGAAGCCAATCAGGAAGCATGCCTATCGGATAGAAAATTGCCGAGCAATACATCCACATGGTTGTTATGGCATTCCATATATACCTTGTATCCCTGAAGAATACATGGAGCTGTGCCAAAAAAAATCCCAGTCCGCAGGCAAAGATATATGCCTGAAGAAATACAAATGGGAACAACAGCATAGTCCAGTAAAATGGCGATTTTGTAAATATAATTACTATAAGAAACGCTCCCAGTGAGAACATACTGTCCACTAGTGAACTGGTGATCTTCGCCAGCGGGAACATGAATTTCGATACATAGGTCTTTCTGAGAAGCGATGAGTTGTCAGTTATACTTCCCAGTGCTTTTCCACATGCTCCTATAACCATCTCATAGATGATTCGTCCCGAAAACAAATATACCGGAAAATGTGGAATCTGTCTCTTGAACATTTTTGAAAATACAACTACCATTACTATCATGATAAGCAACGGATTCAATATGCTCCATACATATCCAAGAAAACTACGTCTATATTTTAACTTTAAATCTCTTGTTACAAGCTGCTTTAAAAGATCCTTATAATTAAAAACTTCTAAAAAGCTTCCGCTCTTAAATTTCATTGAAAAAATCCTCCGAATTAGTCCTTCAAATCAATCTCGAATCAATCTTCATCATTAACTCTATTATGCCCGTTAGTCAAATGTCTTATTATGCCTTACCCGATTGTAAAGCTTGGATCCCAGCATCCTGTTATATCCTTCAAGACCAATATGTGCAGCATTCAGTAGTTTCAATATTCTATAATGATTGATTGACATATCTACCACGTGTCTGTTACGTTTGGCTATATATGCCATCAGTTCATCCACGCGGGCAACTCCGCGCTTTCTGTCAGAATCGCACAACATCGAAGTAACCATAAAGCTGAGGAGCAGCAGGTGTATCTTCTTGTCACAATATTCCCGCGCCCATTCATCTTTTATCTGCGTTCTGTCCTTGAGCATCTTGACTATAACAAACTTTGTATGATCTATTCTCTTTAGCTGATTTTCAGCCGATACACTCTGCGACACATCGCCGATTCTATATTCGTATACAAACAAATCCAGCGGCAATACAGATTCAGCCTGGCAGCATGGATATGTGGCGTATTCATGGTCCTCGTAAAACACATTTTCCGCCAGTTTCACACCTTTTTCTTTATAAAATTCTGTTCTGTATGTTATTCCATGAAAAGTCAGGCTTCGATCAAACTTTTTCCAATCTGACATAACCTCTGCCATTGTATATTTCTTGCCAAATTCATCAGGAAAGCATCTCCAATTCTTTATCTCTCCTGTTGTTATATTGATCGTATGATGACATGTGAGTACCACATCTGCATCAGTCTTTTCAAGAGCTTCTATATACTGCGGAATACTCTCTGTCAGAAACCAGTCATCTGCATCAAGAGCTTTCATATATCGCCCTCTGGCCACAGCCGCACCAGCATTGATTGCGGAGCCATGTCCTCCGTTCTCTTTATTAATGAGCGTAAAACTATCCGGATATCTGGATATATATTCATCACATATAGTTTCACTTCCATCCGTAGAGCCATCGTTGACGACAATCACATCAATCTTATCCATAAGTTCTGGAACCACCAGAGAATCCAGGCACTTAACCAGATACGCCTTACTGTTGTAAGACGGAATTACAATACTTAATATCTTGTCACTCATCTTTGTTTACCATCTTTGTCTTTCTATATTTCTTTACCCGTTATTTTCTCGATTGTTTGTAATCTTTTTTTCGATTATTTTTTCCAAGCCGATTCTCATTCATACCTCTCAGTATGAGTCTGAATGCTTTAAATGCTGTTGTTTTTTCATCGAACATACGCCTTTTCCTTACGCTGTAGTATACAGCATAAAAAAATGCCGGCACATATCCCATGATATACCGGGTTGTGTTGCCACGATTCACAAAGAATTCTTCATTATAACCTTTAAACCAAGTCGACTTCGTCTGTGCCACATCCGCAATTACAAAAGGAACATAATATATGTTTAACCCTTTTTTTCTGCAGTCTGTGAGAAATTTCAATTCTTCCTCCGCTCCATTTCCCGAACCGGCACCCATCCTCTCATCAAAATATACATCATTCCTTATCAAGCTCTCACGTCGGAATGATATCTGCCACGAAGCCACATGCATCAATTCAAAATAATTGAGTTTTTTCGGGACTTTCTTCTGCCCCGTTTGTCTGTTGCCTATATCAAATATAATAACATCCGCTTCCGGTATATCCTCATAAGCCTTGATGATCCCTGTTTCGCAGTTGTCCACAAACACCTCATCATCATCACACAACAGACATATATCCGCTTTAGAATTACGGATCGCGAAATTTCTGCTTTTGGTAAGTCCCCTGTCATTCACCGAAAAAATTCTGATTTTTTTACCATTTTTTTCATATTCCTGGTAATCATCCCGTCCACACTGATTTACAATCAATGTGGACGAGGTGATATGTGATCTTTCTATTATGTCTTCACCACATAGGTTCATACACGAAAGCAGTATCTCAAATTTCATAAATCAAACACCTATCAAACCTATATTTTTATTCAATAAACGCTTCCATGAACATCGGTTTATTTTCATTTGAAACAAATCTCTTAACATTCTTGTCAAATTCAGCCCTGTTGCTTGCTGAAAGATACTCAAATCCAAGTGATTCTACCCATCCCTTTGCAATTGCATTATGAGCCTGAGTGATACCCGGTGTATTGAAATGTCTAAGGAATCCTGCACCTCCGTCATTATTCAGAAGGATTCTGATATTTCCTGACATTGGCTTGTTCCAGATAGAGTTCATATCATAGAAGAAACTAAGATCTCCTATGAACAGGAAGCAGAGTGTATTCTCATCACTTGCACATACCTGTCCCATAAATGTGGAAGCTGAACCATCTATACCGTTTGTTCCCATGTTACAGTACACATCAACGCTTGGATCAAGATCGTAGAAATGTGCTCTGTTAAATGAGGTTCCTACTCCAAGGTGAAGCAGTGAATTCTTAGGCATAACTGACATAGTCTTTCCTATTGTATAGAATGAATTAAAGCCCTCAACTGTCTTGTAATCAACCTGTGGATAATCGTCTACATTCTTCTTCCAAACATTGTAATAATTCTTGTCATTCTTGCTACCATCTGCTCTGTCGGCACAATACTTGAAGAAGTAATCTGTAGGCATCTCATATACGTGAGTAAGCGTTCTATACAGATCGGCAACCTTTCCATCTGGATCAATTCTCCAGAACTCAAACTTTCTAGGTATTCCTCTCATCTTGCCCTGAAGAGGACAATTGAGTACTCGTTTACCGCCAAAATACAGCACAAGATCCGGCATGAGATTCTGGATAAAGAAATTATTGCCAGTCTTTCTGAGAAGGTTGAACGGATTAAGAGAATATTCATTCTCAAGGTTTGAGAGATGATCTGTTACAACACAACAATTGTAGCTGCTGCAGAATCTGTCAAAATTCTCCTTCTCCTCAGGATCCATAGGCATATTCTGTCCTACGATCACAAGGATCCTCTTTGCCTTCTTTAACTTTGCTATAGTGTTATCCCAAATCTGTGCAGGGCTTGCTATCTCAACTCTGTCGATATGTCTGTATTTGCTGAGCTGAAGTGTCTCTGCAGGTGGGAACTTATTCTCAAGGAAGTTCATAGGAACATTGATATGAACAGGGCCTGCTCCGTGATGTGTCATCTCAAGCAGAGTGTCGGATATCATTCTACGTGTTGCCCACTGGATCATACCATCCCAGCCAATAGGAAGATCTGCTGATGCCTTTACTACCGAAGCAAGTGCTCCCATATGATCTATCTTCTGAGCCTCCATCTGTCCTGCAAAGTATGGGTAACGGTCTCCTGATATAACGGCGATAGGCACCTGCATATGGTATGCCTCTGTTATACCCGGAAGATAGTTTGATACAGCTGTTCCTGAAGTACACGTGATCGCTACCGGCTCCTTAAGTCTTGTTGCAAGACCAAGGGCATAGTAAGCCGCGCTCCTCTCATCTGTAACATTATGTGTAACGAAGCAGCTGTTCGCCTCAAAAATTCTCGTAAGTGATACATCTCTTGCGCCTGACGAAACCACGATATGCTTGATTCCGTAGTCTCTTATCATGCTTGCAACCATAATACATCTCTGGATGTCTGGGTTAAGCTTGCTGATATCTACTGGTATCTGTGGGAGTTCCGATTCTGGTCCCAGCTTCTTTGGATGCTTTAAAGCATTCTTCAACCACTCCATAGATTCTCCTCTCTTAACATCTAAAATATTGTATACTGCTGTGTAGTCAATGTCCATCTTGCCACTCTTCTGCATGTCGATAAACTTGTCCGCCATCTCAGCAGGAGTCTCTACCATTCTGTCTATGAGTCCAAGTCCGCCAAGAAGGAATGGGAAACGTGAAGCGCCTCTTCCCTTGTTCTTGAGCACGATGAAATTCTTCTTATATATAATAGAAAAACATGAACCATGGAAACTGTCTGTAAGAACCTCTGTTGCATACTTGTAGCAATACAGCCAATCCTTTATAGTAGGATCGTCAAGGGCTGTGATGTTGTCATCTGCTGTGATGCCCATTCCGCCCAGCATCTCATTGATGTCGTGAGCCGGATTATACCTTGACTGGTCAAATATTACAACTATTCTCTTGCCTGACTCCTGGGAAACTCTCTTCAGAGTATTGCCTATCTCCTTGTTTGGATCCAGTATATATGCAAATATAAACGGAGTGTTGTTCTCTGTTATTGTTGCCTGCTTTACCAGTTCATCATACTTCTTAACCGGGCAGAGGAATACAGGATCATACACAAGGTCTACGTCCAAGCCAAAATCATCCTTGCAGATTCTCTGTGAGAAATCATCTCTTACTGATATAGCATTAAATCTTCTGAGATTTCTATTCACCTTTGCTCTCTCTTCATCAGGGCCTGTGTACTGATCTCTTCCGAATGAGCTTCCATATGCTATTTTATTCGTATTATAATCAACAAAATCAAGGAAATATGACTGACCATACGGTCTTGACAGGTTATAGTACCACATCTGGTCTGAACCTATAAGAAATGACTCGCACAAATCGTTTAATTTGTACATCTCATCTAATTTATATAAAGGGGTAACCTCATACTGCTCTCTTGCAAACTTGAGGGGATGTGAATTGGCAAGAGAATCTATATCTACCTCTCTTCCAATCGGGTTACGAATCATGACACATGAAAGTTTCATTGATTCAAGTACCTTAGAAAGTGCATAATATGTTGCTATGCTTCCATAGTTGTGTCCATACCACAACCCATAAACTCCTACATCATACGGTTTCTTTTTTTTGAATATGCTCATGAGCTTTCCTCCAATTACATACTTACGTATATTTATCGCTAATCTTATTCAATATATCACTTATATAATCCAAAGTCAACAAACGGTATAAAGCTTTTGTAACCACATTTATATCGCATTTATATCGACCAATTAACGCAAGCAAAGCCCAAGGCTTACGCCATGGGCTTTGTCCCGTTTTAATAATATTTACTTATGTAAGTCATGTGATCCCAAGCTTGAACCACTCTCTTTTGCCTCACACAAATTAGTCATTGTATCCGTTTGGATTCATAGTCTGCCATTTCCATGAGTCAGCACACATCTCGTCGATATCATACTGAGCCTCCCAGCCAAGCTCCTTCTTTGCAAGCGAAGCGTCTGAGTAACAGGTTGCTATGTCTCCAGCACGTCTCTCCTTGATCACATATGGAACATCATGTCCGCATGCCTTGCTGAACGCCTTGATGACATCGAGAACGCTGTAGCCCTTTCCTGTTCCAAGGTTATATACCTTAACGCCAGGATTCTCCTTGATCTTGTTGATAGCCTTTACATGTCCAACCGCAAGGTCTACTACATGGATGTAATCTCTCACACCTGTTCCATCCGGTGTGTCATAGTCATCGCCAAACACTCCAACGCTCTGAAGCTTGCCGATGGCAACCTGTGCAACATACGGAAGAAGGTTGTTAGGGATTCCCTTTGGATCCTCTCCGATAAGTCCGCTCTTGTGTGCTCCGATTGGATTGAAGTAACGAAGAAGAATCACATTCCACTCAGGATCTGCTGTGTGAAGGTCTGTGAGGATCTGCTCGATCATCCACTTTGTCCAACCATATGGGTTTGTAGGTGTTCCCTTTGGACACTCCTCTGTGATAGGGATGAATGCTGGATTGCCATATACAGTTGCTGATGATGAGAAAATGATGTTCTTGCATCCGTTCTTTCTCATTACCTCACACAGGTTGAGTGTTCCTGTGATGTTGTTCTGATAGTACTCAAGTGGCTTTACAACCGACTCGCCTACAGCCTTGAGTCCGGCAAAATGTATTACGCAGTCCGGCTTCTCATCTGCAAATATCTTGTCCATAGCTTCTTTGTCAAGGATATCCGTCTCATAGAAAGTAACATCTTTTCCTGTGATCTCCTTTATTCTGTCGATAGCCTTCTCACTTGCATTGTAGAGGTTGTCGATCACAACAACATCATATCCTGCATTGAGCAACTCCACACATGTATGACTTCCGATATAACCTGCTCCGCCTGTTACCAAAATCTTCATAATTATTTTCCTCCTTTATGATGCCACAACCGGTCTTTAGATGTCCACCGGGCGCATTATACTCTGCAGATGATCATCATCTGCTTATAAACTTTTTTATTTTTCACTGACGTTTTCTCCAACACTATACCACCACATCCCGTTACGCACAATAAAATGTCAAAATAATAAATATCAGATGCCCGTCCGATTATCTTGCATTTACATAGTCCACAAACTTGAGGAATGCAGCCTTTCCAGTCTCATCTCTCTTATATACGCCTGCGCACTCAAGGATCTTGGCAAATACATCGCCGATCTCATCCTGAAGTATCTTGTGTACATTATCTGCATTTATGTCGTACTTTCCTATGAAGGTCTGCACCCAGTCGTAATGCTTTGCGATATTCTCATGAGCCTTGATGTCTCCACCTGCCACGAGAACCTCTGCCAGCTCTTCCATCTCGCCCTTGAGTCTTGCAGGAAGTACCGCAAGTCCCATTACCTCGATGAGTCCGATGTTCTCCTTCTTGATGTTGTGATACTGCTCCCATGGATGATAAAGTCCAAGTGGATGCTCCTCTGTGGTGATATTGTTACGAAGGACTAAGTCCATCTCGTACTTGCCATCTCTCATTCTTGCGATAGGAGTGATCGTGTTGTGAGGCTCTCCGTCTGTCTCTGCAAATATGTACGCATCCTCATCTGTGTAGCCTCTCCATGCGCTGAGGATCTTGTCTGCAAGATCTATGATCCTGTCCGGATTCTCACCGTCAAGCCTTATGACTGACATTGGCCATTTTACGATTCCCGCCTCGACATCCTCATATCCGGCAAATGTAACCTTTGTCTCAACAGGTGCCTTTGTCATGGCAAATGTATAACGGCCGCCCTGGAAGTGATCGTGTGTGAGGATCGAACCTCCTACTATAGGAAGGTCTGCATTTGATCCAAGAAAGTAATGTGGGAACTGTCCCACAAATGAGAAGAGCTTCTGGAATGTAGCTTTCTCTATCTTCATTGGGATGTGCTGTCCGTTAAACACGATACAATGCTCATTGTAATATACATATGGTGAATACTGGAATCCCCACTTGCTGCCATTTACCTCTATAGGGATGATCCTGTGGTTCTCTCTTGCCGGATGGTTGATTCTTCCGGCATATCCCTCGTTCTCCATACACAGCTGGCACTTTGGATATGATGACTGTGACATGGTCTTAGCAAGGGCGATCATCTTTGGATCCTTCTCAGGCTTTGAGAGGTTGATCGTGATGTCGATATCGCCATACTCTGTAGGCTTTATCCACTTGATATCCCTTGCAACTCTGTATGTTCTGATATAATCTGTCGCTCTGCTGAGCTTATAGTAAAAGTCTGTCGCCTCCTCTGGGGACTTTGCATACTTCTCTCTGAATGTCTTTATGATCTGGCTTGGCTTTGGAACCAGCGCATTCATGATCTTCGTGTCGAACAGATCTCTGAGGACAACTGAATCCTCTGCGATAAGCCCATTCTCAACTGCATAATCCAGAATACCCTTGAGACACTCCTCAAGTTTTTCAGGTGTATCTATAACTGGCACCTCACCCGGCTCCTCGTAGCTGTCCTTCTTCAACATCTCGAGGATGGTGTTGGTCGTGTATATTCTGTCCTCTTCCTCTATCAGTTCATTTGCAATTCCATACTCAACAAGCTGCTTGATATTTGTATCTATCATGGTTGTAACCCTTCTTTCTCATTACTATCTCTACATTTCATTTTCCAAAACGAGGTGGGAACACCAGCCATACAAAATTTGCCTTGTCTGGTATCGCCCCCTCCCTATGGTCGGCGGCAGTTCGTCGGTGCCATGCGATATGCGTCTCCGACACATGGGCACCACCTCGACGAAGGCTGGTGCTACATAATAATTTTTCTACGAAAAATTATCACATTTACTCAACTACCTTTATTCCGCCGTAAGGTCTTACCTTGAGGACGTGGCATGCATCCGCTCCGAAGATCGCCTCGATGTTCTTCTTGTACTCAGCAACAGCCGCATTCTTGACAAATGCCTGGATGGTTCCGGCAAATCCACCGCCATGTACTCTGCACACACCATTCTCGCCGATGAACTTCTCTGAGAAGCCAAGTGCTATTGATACGTTCTGTGTGAGTGGATCCTTTGCGCTGTATATATTCTGAAGAAGCTTGAATGATGAATCTCCGCTTCTCTTTATAACATCGAGGAAATGATCAAATTCCTGATTCTCAAGTGCTGCAACACCCTCTGCGACTCTGTCCTGCTCTGTATAGAAATGAAGAGCTCTGAGAACCGCTCTGTCATTCACCTTTCCGCTTGCTCTCATCTCACCAACCTTGCTGATGAAATCCTCCTCTGAAACTCTGCTGAGAAGCTCCTCACCAAAGTATTCTGCAACCTGCTTCATCTCTGCAGGGATCGCAGCGTAGTCGTCTGTGAGATCTGCATGTGAACCCTTTGTGTCGACGATACACAGGCTGTACTGATGAGCCTCAAAGTCAACCGGAACCTGCTTAATGACAGGATTTGTCTTGTCGAAGAAATCGATATATATAAGTCCGCCGACTGCACATGCCATCTGATCCATCAGTCCGCATGGCTTGCCGAAGTATACGTTCTCTGCGTACTGTCCAATCTTTGCCACATCTACAGATGATACCTTCATCTCATTGTAGAGGCCCGAAAGTATAGTTCCTATAAGGCTCTCAAATGCTGCTGATGAAGACATTCCTGCTCCCATGAGCACGTCGCTTGTCACAAATGCTGTGAATCCGCCTACCTTGAATCCGTAATCTCTGATCCCTGCAACAACGCCCTTGATAAGCGCTGTTGTTGTTCCCTCAAGTGCAGGATCCTGCTCGATATCATTTACATTGATAACTTCCTTAGGCATATCGTCTGACACAAGCTCGATCACGCCGTCCTCTCTAGGTGCCACAATTGCTATGGCATCAAGGTTGATCGATGTAGCAAGTACATGTCCGTTCTGATGGTCTGTATGGTTCCCACACACCTCGCTTCTTCCAGGAGCGCTGTAGATAGCAACCTCCTGATCTCCGAATAACTCAACAAACTTGTCAAGTGCCTTTACATATCTCTCCCTGTTGTATGGGATCATATCCTTGTCAAGATATATCTGTGCAAGCTTCTCATCAAATTCTCCACCTGATATCATCTTTTTTAACTCTTCAATCTTCTTCATTTTCTGCAACTCCACCTTTCTCCGTTTTATAATTTTTCGTTATTTTCCTTAATGTCCGTTCTTTTGTTGTCCATATTGCGCGTCTTTTCTGCGCTATGCCGTTGCGCTTCTTGCTTTGTGAATATAATTCTATAACAATATACAGATTTTGAACATGGCATAGCGTTGCAAATATATGTCCATTTGTTAGATTGTTTTTTCTGATGGAACTTATTATTGTATGGATAATCCGGTTGAATGTATGTTATACTCTTATATATTATAATGAAAGGATGTGTTCATATACCTGCATTGCAGAAACGTTCAGATCTTATAAATTTAGAACAGTACGAAAATCTGTATATGGACTTTGCCAAAATCTCCTGAAGATTATCAGATCAATTTATGAAGTTACTTTATTAAGAAAATGCGGAGTTTGTAAAATGGAAAATAAGATCGTAATGGAATTCCCCCAGGAGAATGACACAGACCTCTACCTGAATGTGTTTGGGCACTCGATAACAGAGCCTCTGCACAAGGCAGGTCCGGCGGTCAAGACATTCTACCTCATACATTTTGTTCTTGAGGGGGAGGGCGACTTCTATGTGAAGAGCGCCCACTATCATTTAAAAAAAGGGCAGGGGTTTCTCATCGAACCTGACACCCCCGCCACATATATATCGGACGAGCACCATCCATGGCGTTATGTATGGTTTGGCTTCTCGGGTAGATGTGCCCACGACACCCTGAGCAGTATCGGACTCACCCAGAACCAGCCAATCTTCACCTGTGAGGACGGCGACAAACTGAAAAAGTACGTATTTGATATGCTTGCTCACAACACCTCGGATCACGCAGACCACTTCAGGCTCATGGGCATGCTCTACCTCGCTCTGTCTGTCATCGCAAATGCACAGAAAGACAAGCTTGAGACTCCATCCGGAAACGCATATGTGAACCATGCCATATCATATATCCAGAACCACTACAGTATGCCAATGAAGGTGGAGGAGCTGTCTGACTACGTTGGAATCAACAGAAGCTATTTCTCCGACCTGTTCAAGCAGTACACCGGGATGAGTCCTGTGAAGTACCTGCAGAATTTCCGCATAACAAAAGCCCAGCATATGCTTACCATATCTGAGCTTTCTATAGAAAGTATTGCATTTTCATGCGGCTACCAGTCCGCCGAGGCTTTCCACAAGATCTTCCGCAAGACCACCGGCATGTCGCCTAATGCCTACCGGCAGGAGAAACGCCAGAGAACGCTTTCAAGCCAGGAGACCGTAAATAACAACAGGCCGGATTATATCGTTACGGATGATGAACTATAGTATTATTTGTTTATTTTCACTTTCACAATTTTGCTCCATCCAGAGTATCTTGTCTTTCCTCCATAATTACTGCAGCTCCTAAGACGCACGTAATACGTCCGCCCTTTTTTCAGACTTCCCACAGTTTTTGCAACTGTTTTGCTGCTGCATGTTACAATTTTACCTTTGGCAAATGTTTTGTTTGATGCATATTGCATCTGCCATCTGGTTACACCTGTCATTTTCTTCCAGGATACCTTAAGTTTTCTTCCTTTCACATTTGCTGCTTTCACAGACGGAGTACACAACCTGGCAATACTGACACCTCTGCTGACTGCAGCCTTCTTGTCTGAACCATTCAGCGTTATATATGCAGCTACTTTATATGTATATTTTCTGCCCTGATTGTTCTTGACTGCTGTATCAACATAAGACACTGTCCCCGCATTTGATATTCTCTTTACTCTGGTCCATTTTTTCGTTCCAACTGACTGTCTGTATACGATGTACCCTTTTACGCCGGCAGTTTTTTTCCACTTAACATATATACCCGCAGACGTATTATTTACAGCCGACATAGTAACCGATCCCACCGGTCCCACCTGTAACGTGTACGATTTTTTCAACGCCGGATTGTATGTTGGATACATGGTTACCGTAGCTATTCCATTCCTCAGGAACTTCAGTTCAGGCTGTCCTGTTTCCGATTCTGCAATTTCTATAATGCCCGGATCTGATGATTTATAGATCATACTTATATCAAGCGTATTATTGTAAGCATCATCCGACAGATCATAAGAAACAGTAAATGGTAATACCTGTCCTTTTCTGAAAGCAGCATCATATTCTGTGCTATAAGCACCGCTGTCATCCGACTTTCTCCAGTACGTGGTAAAGTCTATCATTGTATATATTGATTTCGATTCTCCACATTTGCTGCATCTGAGGTCTACTTTTCCACTTTTGGTATCACATCCCTTTGTTACAAATGAATGACCACATGTACCTTTTTTGACGCTATGTGATGACAGCCTGCCTGAATTGATCTGATAAAATGCTATTTCATTATCTTTCCATGTATACCAGGTAATCCTGTCATTTGCCATGACAGGTTCACAGTCTGACAAATCACCTTCCATGCTATATACATCACCTACACGTCTGCCACTGCCATCTATCTTCGTATAATATACTTTAGAATCTCTGCCCCAGATGAGCACAAAGCTGTCGGATCCTGTCTTCACCAGGTGCGGAGTCTCTGAGTAACCGTCGGAGTAATTTGTAATATTATTAACCTTCACCGAACCAGATGAACGTGATACCGATGCCACATAGATATCTCTTCCATATGTAGCCCCATCACCTATATCCCGGCTTCCGGCTATAAGATATGAGCTTGATGACATCTCGAACCCACCAACTGTAGCCCCTGTATAATTGTCTCCAATTTCCCCATCAAAAGATATGACATCCGTTGCTTCGCAGTTCCACTCACGGAATCCATCCGAACCTATTGCTGA
The DNA here is from genome assembly GCA_902461735.1 of uncultured Coprococcus sp. Lineage (GTDB taxonomy): Bacteria > Bacillota > Clostridia > Lachnospirales > Lachnospiraceae > Coprococcus. The sequence continues at coordinate 202,224 of CABPYV010000001.1, read as the reverse complement.
GGGATATTTTATCAGCACAATTGATCTAGGGTATGCATCTCCATGATCTACCGCAACTATCCGTCCGTTTTCCATATGTATAAACTGATTGAAAGAATGACTCACATATCCATATTCCGTGTTCATAACATCCGTAAATGAATCAATCACTTTCATAGTCCGCATATCTACCTGAATCGTAACATTTGCCTGATGATGATATCCATCACTCTTCTTATACATCTCATGGCATGTCCTGATCATCAGATATCTGCCAGATGAAGTCATTCTTGCAGAACCTGCATAAAATGGAATATATGTATTTGCACCTTTCAGTCCACAGGAACTGATTCTATTCCAATTCTTGTCATACTTGGTAATACGATATACCTCAACATTATCAGATTCGTCATAGTTTGTCTGTCCGGAGAGTACATAATAATAATCACCTGACTGGCAAAATCCTCCGAACATGTCAAGTTCTTTATTCACTGTCCTTCTGGACAGCAGCTTGAAATTCTTATCATAATACTCTACAAGATAACCTGATCTGACTGCATTCGCCTGGAATCTCATATATCTGCCATTCTGATAAACAAGATATGATTTCACGGTATCTGACCAGGTGTAATAATCCTGATCACCAATATTGCTTCCCCCATATGTAGCACACTCGCTCGTATCAGCTGCATATCCGTCCAGCATTCCATACCCGCACATTACAAGCACCAATACCATACATGCAATAATTTTTTTAACTGTACTCTTCCCCATTTGCTTCCCCTTTTCTTTTGTCATCTTCAACCATTTATCTTATAAAATTAGTCTGGTTACCTCTCTCTGTGTCAGGGAGTGCCACGCCGGCTGCCTTGCCGGCTTCAAAGCATTTGAGCATCCATGCAAGGTTCCTTGCAAGATTCCTCATGGTCTGCATACCCTCTGCATCCTGCTCGGCCTCTCCAGGTACGCGTCCGTGTACAAGATTCCAGTATGTAGAGCCTGCAACAGGCATCTGCGATATGCCAAAGTATTTGTTCAGTACATCAAAAGTTGCCGATGTACCGCCACGTCTTGCAACTGCCACTGATGCGCCCGGCTTATACTCAAACGCCTTCTTACCACTATAAAAAGCCCTGTCAAGGAATGATAATATTCTTCCACTTGGATGAGCATAGTATACAGGCGATCCAAACACGAATCCGTCAGCCTCTTTTGCCTTCCCCACAAATTCATTCACCTTGTCATCATCAAATATACAGCAGCCTTTTACACCGCACTGGCCACAGCCTATACAGTCTCTTATCGGATCTGCTCCGATCTGGAATATCTCGTAATCTATGCCTTCCTTCTTAAGCTGTTCGCCTACCTCGTAAAGCGCGCGGTATGTATTGCCCTGTGACTTTGCACTTCCATTCAACATTAAAACCTTCATATCCAGTTCCTCCAATCATTATTAAGAAATAACCGCCATACACAAGGCAGTTTCTCCTATACTATATATACACTTTATGATAACAATTTTCCAGTTATTTATCAGCGCCTGATCGATTTCCTGTACTCCATAGGAGACATGCCCTTTTCCTTCTTGAATACCCTGCTAAAGTAGAGTGGGTTGTCATATCCGACTATCCTGGCAATCTCAGTCATGTTATAATCCGAGCTTTCAAGCAGCATCTGGGCGTTGGCTATACGCTTTGACATGATGTACTGTGTGGGCGTGGTTCCGATGCGCTGCCTGAAATTCCGTATAAACCAGCTAACGCTCATGTTATGCTCATTTGCATAATCCTCAACAACTATCTCCTCGTTGTAATGCTCTCCGAAATATCCCGCTGCGCGGTCCATCTCCTCCGCCATGGCTGACACATTTTTGGAATCATCCTGTCCCTGCTGCCTGTGAACTGAGATAAGTATCTGTCTGAATATATATTCCAGCATCTCCTCGTAGTCATCCCGGCAGAGCTGCAGTTCCTGTATCATCTGTTTGAACAGGGTTCTATACTCCGCATGGTCTCCACCATAAAATATATTCACATCATCATCTATCCCATATCGTCTGAGTATCTGCTTCACCTCTCCCCCGGTGAAATGCACCCAGAATACTTCCGTGTGTTCGTCCCCGTAATACACATACCTCTGCATATGTCTTGGTCTGTAGATAACCATATTTCCGGGGCAGGCAATCATATCCTTTCCGTCTATCTCAAAATGTGCTTTACCCGCCGCCACGTATATTAGCTGATAATCTTTTCGCCCTTTTGGTCTGTAGGTTGTAAACTCCTTCTGCGTATACAGCTTGTAAGTTCCACAGCTTGTTATTATGATTGGTTTGCTCTTATCCACTATGTCTAACAGAGAATTGTGGATGTAGGCTGAGTTTGTGTACATGTGTGGCTCCTTTCTATATGGCAAATTGCACTATTATTTCACTATTTTTACACTAATTTGGAACGTGTGCAGGCACATCCCATATGTTTTATACTTTTTCTTTTGTTCGTCCAGAGACTTTCACCCTGCAAGGGGACTTGCAGGGTGCGGCGTATCCGCCTTATAAAACTAGAATGTGCATATTTTGTCTAATTATATGCATGGACTGTTCATGTGTCGTTATCTTATAATATATCTAACAAATGACGAATATACAACGTTTTATATATTAAATTAACCACAGGAGGTATTGTTATGATCATTCCACATCACTACGAAAATCTGCATATTCTTCACGAGAACACCATGCCACTGAGGAATTACTATATTCCTGCCGAGAAGGCATACAGCACACCACTTGATGCAAGGGATCACTCGGACAGAGTACAGTTTCTGAATGGAACCTGGAAGTTCCGCTACTACGACAGCATTTACAAGCTTCAAGACGAATTCTACAATGAGGGATATGATATATCCGGTTTCGATGATATTCCGGTTCCATCAGTATGGCAGATGCACGGATACGACTATCACCAGTACACCAATGTCAGGTATCCATTTGCATTTGACCCACCTTATGTTCCAAAGGACAACCCTTGTGGCGCATATGTGACAGACTTTATCTACGATCAAAGCGAGGACGCGCCACTCGCGCACTTGAACTTTGAGGGTGTAGATTCCTGTTTCTATGTGTGGCTGAACGGCAGATATGTGGGCTACAGCCAGGTGTCCCACTCAACCAGTGAATTTGACATAACCGAATTCATAAGAAACGGCTCCAACAGGCTCTGCGTGCTGGTCCTCAAATGGTGCGACGGAAGCTATCTGGAGGATCAGGACAAGTTCCGCATGAGCGGTATTTTCAGGGATGTATATATTCTTAAGCGTCCTGCAGGGTCAGTGTTCGATTATTTCATCAGGACAAGCTGCGATGATATCAAAAATCCGACTAAGGCAGATGTGAGTATCGACTTCACAGCATTTACAGGATATTCCCGCGATGAGGACCAGTTTTCCTCAAAACCAGAAACAGTTGTTTATAAAGGTGCTGATTCAAATGTTGATATTGAAGTTACTATTCTGGACGCCGATGGCAGCATATGTTCATCAGGCTGTGTAAAGTGTGAAATTTGCGTCCAAGGCGATGCCAATACCAATGCAGACGAAAGCAAAACCGCAGCCAGCTCCAACAGCATTACTTTGTCGATTGACTTCCCTGTGCTGTGGAATGCAGAAAAGCCATATCTCTACACTGTCATCATAAGATGCGCCGGTGAGGTCATCACTGACAGGATAGGAATCAGGGAGATAACGATAGAGAACAAGGTCGTGTACATCAACGGCATGCCGATCAAGTTCCATGGAGTGAACAGACATGATTCCGACCCTGTGACCGGTTTTACGATCAGCAGAGAACAGATCATCAGGGATATGTCTCTCATGAAGCAGCACAATGTCAACGCCATAAGGACCAGCCATTATCCAAATGCTCCTTATTTCTATGAGCTCTGCGACGAATATGGATTCTATGTGATAGACGAGGCTGACATAGAGGCACATGGTCCAAGTGAATTGTTCTATTCTGATAATAATTGGGATAACAAGGCAGCAAGGTGGAATGAGCCGATCGCCAACAATCCTGAGTTCTGCGAATCCATTCTTGACCGCATCAGGCGCTGCGTCATCAGAGACAAGAACCGTGCCAGCGTAGTCATCTGGTCCATGGGAAATGAGAGTGCATACGGCGTGACATTCGAGGAAGCTCTGGCATGGGTCAAGTCCTATGACAAATCCCGCCTCACCCACTACGAGAGCGCCCAGTATACAGACGGCAAGAGAAAATATGACTACAGCAATCTGGATCTCTACAGCAGAATGTATCCATCCATATCCGAGATGGCCGAATATATAGATGGTGATGGTGACAAGCCTTACATCCTGTGCGAATACTGCCATGCCATGGGCAACGGTCCCGGAGATCTGGAGGACTATTTCCAGTTCTTCGACAGCCACGAAACCACCTGCGGAGGATTTGTGTGGGAGTGGTGCGACCACGCCATATACAAGGGCAAAGCGGCAAACGGCAAGGCTATGTACGCCTACGGAGGCGACAACGGCGAGACTATCCACGATGGCAATTTCTGTATGGATGGCCTGGTCTATCCTGACCGCAAGCCGCACACCGGGCTGCTTGAATTCAAGAATATCCACCGTCCGTCCAGGATCGCTAACTATGATGGGGCAAATGGAATTCTGACGCTGCACAATTATTTGGATTTCACTGACATCAGGGATTACCTCACTATGAGCTATGAAGTCACTTGTAATGGACAGGTGGTTACATCCGGGAATATTGATGTTCCTTCCGTGGCACCTCACGGCGATGGAACTGTCAGCCTGAACCCTGCTGCAAATATACAGAAATCATCGTCAGACTTATATGCATCAAGTCATTCTGACGTTTCTGGCAGCTCAGATGTTACCGATTATTCAAGTGTTGTTAAATGTTCAGATATCGCCGATTATTCAAGTGCTGTTGAATGTTCAGATGTCGCCGATTGCACAAAAGATATTATTACACACAGAATGTTTCTCCGTGTGATATATAAGGCAGCTTGTGACAGTGCATTTGTCAAGGAAGGTGATGTGTTGGGATTTGACGAGATAGAACTTGCCACACAAAAACAGAACGCAGACAAGGTCCTGGATAAAGCATCGTCTTTGGACAAGGCGCAGACTTTGGCGGAACAATATCTGACTACTCAGGATACAGCTTCTGCCCATCTTCATGTATCGGAAAGCGACACAGAATTTGTTGTCAGCGGAAGTAATTTTGAATATATATTTGACAGGAACACAGGAAACTTTGCAGGCTTTGCAATGGACGGTCAGGAACTTCTCGCTGCTCCATGCGATAAGACACTCTGGCGCGCACCTACGGACAATGACAGAAATATAAAGAACGAGTGGTTAAGAGCCCACTATGACATGATATCCGAGAGGACATATGAGACTGGCTGCATTATAAAAGATGGATGTGCCGTGATATCATGCACGTCAAGCCTCTCAGCACCAACGGTACAGCCTGTTCTGAGGATAAACGCTGAATGGATAATAACACCTGAAGGAACTATAAAATCAAAAATGCATGTAAAGAAAAATGCTGAATTCCCTACGCTCCCAAGATTTGGCGTGAGGATGATTTTGAGAGAAGATATGCGAAATGTAAATTATATCGGTATGGGTCCATATGAAAGCTACGCAGACAAGCACCATGCAAGCTGGCATGGCTCATTTTCTGCATCCATTGACGAGATGCACGAGGACTATATCATGCCACAGGAAAATGGAAGCCACTTTGACTGTAGCCTTGTTCAGGTCAGCACCCTTGAAGCAAGCGACAAGTCTGACAGGAATAGCTCCGACAAAAATAACTTTGTCGACGGTTCATCATATCAGAGCATTTGCAATGCGCAGACAGCCGAAACGATCGCAGCTACAACAGCCCACAGCATAACCATGACATCCGCTGTGCCATTTTCAATGAACGCCTCGCCTTACACCGCAGAGGAACTCACAGCGGCAGCCCACAACTACGAGCTGCCAGAGAGTGACAAGTCCGTCCTGTGCATAGACTATCGCCAGAACGGAATCGGCTCCAACAGCTGCGGCCCCGAGCTTGATGAGAAATACAGATTTGACGAGGATGAGTGGGAATTTGGATTTACCATGCACGTGAAATAAATACAAAATTATCGCTAAATTAAGTTCATTTCATGAAAAAGGACAAAGTCTCCAAACTTTGTCCTTTTTTCCGCTTATATAAGTATTTAGATACAATTTTGTATCTTTTTCATCATTTTGACTGTGATTAGCGAGAATCAATTATCAGATTTACCAGAAATCTGCCAAGCAGCGATATTCCTCTTCATCAGACGCATCTTCTCCGGATCCTTGCCCGGTTTTTGGACGCCACCTACCACATCGTACTCTATGCCAGATGACACATCGACTACATCAGGATGTACCTGCTCTATCGCCCGCCGCACATTGTCCGGCGTGAGACCTCCGGCAAGCACAAACAACCTTCCATCTCTGTCGATATCCGTCAAACTGTTCCAGTCAAATGTCTTGCCACTTCCAGGTTCACCGGCATCGAACACATAACCTGCAACATTCGAAAGGCTTTGATAATGTGGGTACATATCCATATCCTTCACATTGAACGCTTTCCACACAGGCAAATGCGAACTCTCTATAAGCTCATCGCTGGTCTGTCCATGAATCTGTATCACATCAAATCCCAGCTCACCTATCTCCGCTATCTGATCCGCATCCGGGGATACCACCACCGCAACTTTCTTCACATCTCCCTTCAGTTCTTCAAGTAACCTGCGCGCAGTATCCGCACTGATATTTCTCTTTGACTTTGGGAAATACATCACCATACCTATATAATCAGGTCTCACTTCATTCACCGCAGCCACATCTGCCGGGGTCGTGATTCCGCACATCTTTATCTTCATGCTGTTTCTCCTATTTTTTAACATCGGCTCGTCAACAGGCGAAAACTGATGCTACATATCCTTATCGAACGTCACCCCTGATAGGTCAAGTTTATATATCGTGTCAGCCATCTTTTCGTTTTCCAGAAACGCAATCATATATATCGGCAAATATACTTTTTTGCCGCTGACCTCTACATTTCCCTCCGAAAAAACATATGCATATTCTATTCCGTAATTTTCACCAGCCAAGACATTACACAACGCAGAGTGCCGTTTGTAATCCTTACCCGATTTTATCTCCAGTGGAACTACTTTTCCATTCAATTCTATTACAAAATCAAGTTCACCCTGCTTTTTGCTGTTAAAATAATATTCTTTATGACCTTTGCTGAGTAGTTCCTGGGAAACCACATTTTCAAATAGCGCACCATTGTTTATAGATTTTTCTTTATTCAGTATCGCCATTTTCACCTGATCCGAATACCTACTTGTCAGCAGCCCTACATCGGAGAAAAATAGTTTAAAGAGATTCCTATTCTCACTGATCACAAGCGGAAGTTTCGGCTCACTTATATTGTAGACCGGTATCGCAACCCCAACATCCTTAAGCCACAGAAAATCATTTGCAACCCTATCATAACTGAGGCCTTTACCTATACTATTGATCTGGAATCGTTTATTTTTCTGATCAAGCTGTCCCGGCATAGCATCATATATCTCCTGCAGTTTCAGCTTATATCTTGTCTCATACTTTGTAAAATCACTCTTATATAATCTAACTATCTTTTCATGTACCTCCGCTACCTTCGCAAGATCATTTGTCTCCACATAGGTATTGACCGCCTCCGGCATTCCGCCCACGATAAGATACAGATTAAATACATCAAGCATTTTTTCATGTACAAACGAGTCAACAGGCAACCTCTGCGTAAAGCATTCCTTCAGTGTGTCGATCACATTCTGATTCACACCAACAGAAACCATAAATTCGTGCAGATCCATCGGATACATATCACATACACGCAGATATCCAACCGGTGCAGATCTGAGATCATTCAACTCTACGCCCAAAAGCGAACCGCTCATGATATACCTGTAGCTTCCATCTTCCACCAGAAACTTCACTCTTGTCACTATATCTTTAAACTCCTGCACCTCATCCAGAAATATAATCGTACGGCCTTTCTCAAGAGGCTGTTTAGTCACCAGACTAAGTCTCATAAGCAGATCCTTTGCATCTCTGGCACCGCCAAACAATGTGACAAGCTCCGGCTGGTCAATAAAATTCAATTCCACATATGGCACTCCACTTTCCCTGAGGCATTCTTTTATAAGATATGTCTTACCGATCTGTCTCGCTCCCGTTATGAGCAAAGCATCTCTGCCGCTCTGAATCCATGAATCTATATATTTTTTTGCCGATCTTTCCAGCATAAAATCACCCCACACACTGCATTTGCAACTTTTCTATCCCTATCGTATCAATTTTTTGTAACTTTTCCAACCTTTTCGCGGTGATTTTTGCAACTTTTCCAACCTTTTTTTCGGCGGTTTTCGCAACTTTGCGAGCTTTAGTAACAATTTTTTTTACGGCGGGTCCTCCTTATGAAAAGATTTGTCCGGGCAGTGTCTTTTTCTCTTTATATGGAAACTGCCTGTCAAATTCTTCCGCAGCCTTTTCGTCCACGAAATATCCTTCTGGCGGAGCATACTCACCTGTGACTCCATCAAGATATCCGGGAATCAGCTCCTTGCAAAGGAAAAACGATGCGTCCTCTCCCTCATCAAGTCCATGGTAGCGAATGCCAAACCCACTTGCCGGTCTGAATCCTCTTTTGCCATAGAAATCAATATTCCCCTCAAAACATAGTGCTCCGCAGCCAAGCTCAGCAGCTTTCTGCAGCGAATAGTCAAGCAGTATCTTCCCGTATCCCTTACGCTTAAGTTCATTCTTTATGCATATGGGTCCCATGGTCATAATTGGAACACTACTTCCGTCATCCGCTGTTATTTCCGCCCTCATAAACATGTTCTGCCCGACGATTTCCCCATCTAACAGCATTACAAAATCCAGTTCCGGGACAAATGCACTGTCATTTCTCAGCTGATCAATCACATAGTGTTCCAGACAACCGGGACGATACACATTCCAGAAGCTGTCCCTCACCAGGTTCTCAACTTCCCGGTATTCATCCTCTTTTTCCAATCGTATAACCAGATCTTCCCAATATCTGACCTGGCTGATATCCCCATGATCATTCATTCCGTCTACCTCCTTCTGCCGATCACCAAACGACAAAAATCTGCTTATGGTGATCTGCAAGTTGCTTAATATGCTCAAATTTATATTCAAGCCAGTAAGTTTTTCGCAAATTCACTTATTGCCTGACCAAATTGTTTCTTTATCTTTTTCCTGTCGGACGCTCCATCATAAAGGCTATAGTACAGGAACATGATCGCATAAAACTGTACCGCTTTTTTCTTCGCGCCTTTGATTCCCAGGCTCTTGAACAGATCCTTTACATAACCGACAGGCCCCGCCACAAGATACTGCTGATACAGAGCCTGCATCTCCGCACTTCGAAACTGTTCTATCACAAGCATTTTTCTAAAAGAAGAGGCAAAATCATCCTCTGTCCAGTACTCGAACATGGATCTGCTATACTGCACAAAATCATCCAGTGATACCTCTTCATACTTTTCCGGCATGCTCTCTATGTCATCCTCCGGCATATCATGGCTTTCCGCCTGATCACTGTCGCCCTGTTCCATCCTCGCAACAATGTGATCAAATATATCCCGCTTATTCTTATAATGCCGATACAAAGCTCCCTTTGTAATCCCAAGATCACCCGCTATCTGGCTCACCGACACCGCCTCATAGCCATCTCTGGCAAATCTGTGAAGTGCCATTATCAATATCTCTTCCTTAGTATCTCTTGTAACTTTAGTTTCTTCCATATAGTACACGTCCCTCCGTATCAGCATATTCAACTCTGCATAATAAACGACCGTTTACTTCATATTGGTAAACGGTCGTTTATTTGTCAAGCGTTTTATATATTATTTTCTCACCTGTCTGGCAGCCTCAACCATGTTCCTTAGACTGGCATCCGTTTCCGGAACGCCTCTCGTCTTAAGACCGCAGTCCGGATTGATCCAGAGCTTGTCTCTGTCGATCTTTGTAAGCATGACATTTACCGCCTTCACGATCTCTGCCACAGACGGAACTCTCGGGGAGTGAATATCATACACTCCTGGTCCCACCTCTGTCTCGAAACTGTTCTCCCTGAGAGAATCCAGTATCTGAAGATCAGACCTTGACGCCTCAAATGTAATCACATCCGCGTCCATATCATCTATGGCAGGTATGATATCCGTAAATTCACTGTAGCACATATGTGTGTGTATCTGTGTCTCAACCTTCACACCGCTGTGTGTCAGACGGAATGCAGGTATTGCAAAATCAAGGTATTCTGTATACCAGTCAGATTTTCTGAGCGGAAGTTTCTCTCTAAGTGCCGCCTCATCTATCTGTATCATCCTGATTCCATGCGCCTCCAGATCCAGCACCTCATCTCTGATCGCAAGCGCTATCTGTGATATAGATTCCTTGATCGATATATCCTCTCTTGGGAATGACCAGTTGAGTATCGTCACCGGACCGGTCAGCATTCCCTTCATGATCTTGTCTGTGAGCGACTGTGCATATACGGACCAGTCAACTGTGATCGGCTTTTTGCGGTATACGTCACCCCATATCACAGGCGGCTTTACGCATCTCGTTCCGTATGACTGCACCCACGCTTTCTCAGTGAACAGGAATCCGCCAAGAGACTCGCCGAAGTACTCTACCATATCATTTCTCTCATACTCGCCATGCACAAGCACATCCAGTCCGATGTCCTCCTGCCACTTCACACATTCCTTTATTTTGCCCTTCACAAAGTCCACATACTCCTGCTCAGATATCTCTCCCTTTCTGAGCTGTGCTCTCTGTGACTTCACATCCTTAGTCTGTGGAAATGAACCTATGGTGGTTGTCGGAAGCTCCGGAAGTCCAAACTCTTTCTTCTGAAGTGCCTGTCTCTCGCTTCTCTTCGGAAGCCTTACATAATCTGCTTCAGTCACTGCCGCAAGTCTCTGTCTCACATCATCGCTGTTACAATCCCTTGTTCCCGCAAACAACTCCTGATTCCTGTGATACGCCTCAAGCTCTGTATAGTTATAATTCTCGGCAAGTGCCGCAAGCTCCGAAAGTTCAGTAAGCTTTTCCTCCGCAAATGCAAAGAACTTCAGGTAGTCCTGTGACAGCTTCGTCTCATGCTTAAGTGTGTATGGAACATGGAGCAGTGAGCATGATGTGGACAGAACCACATTTATCTTCTTGTCATGGAGCTGTCTTATGATCTTGAGTGTCTTGTCATAGTGATTTCTCCAGATATTTTTGCCATTTACCAGGCCGGCAAAAAGTACCTTATCCTCAGGGAAGCCATATCTGTCTATAAGCTCTCCGGTCTGCCTGCCCTCTATAAAGTCAAGGCCTATTCCGGCAAATGGCATGTTTATGATATCTTCATACACATCCCTCACATCGCCGAAGTATGTCTGCAGAAGTATCTTACAGCCTGCATGATCTGCAAAAACTCTGTCATACACCCTGTGGAAAAGTGCCTTATCATCGTCATCCATATCTCTCACCAGTGACGGTTCATCAAATTGCAGCCACTCAACATTCTTTCCAGCGCACTCGGCGATGAGCTGTCTGTAAGCCTCTGCCACATCATCAGCAAAATCCTCTGCATTCTTAGTCCCCACATATCTGCAGAGTTTCAACATAGTATACGGTCCTATAACCATAGGCTTTGTCTTAATCCCCAGCTCCTTGGCCTCCTCGTATTCACCTGTAAGTTTCTCGCAGTCAAGGCTTATCACTGTGTCATCCTCTATCTCCGGAACGATGTAGTGATAGTTCGTGTTGAACCACTTCTTCATCGCAAGTGCTTTTACATCTCCTGATTCTCCCTGATATCCCCTTGCCATAGCAAAATATGTGTCGAGCTTCGATACATTCAGCTCTCTGTATCTCTTTGGCACGATTCCGAGAAGAACCGCTGTGTCAAGCACGATATCATAAAATGAAAAGTCGTTGCATGGAATAAAATCTATCCCTGCTGCCACCTGTGTCATCCAGTGTCTGTGTCTGAGATCCGCGGCAATGTCTGTCAGCTCCTGCGCCGTTATCTCATGTCTGAAATATTTCTCAGATGCAAATTTTAACTCTCTTAATGTTCCCACCCTTGGAAATCCTATAACCGATGTCTTCATCATATCCTCCTGTAATTCCTTGCGAAATTTGCAAACGCCACACTCTTTCATGCGTCTGCTCCACATTATATAAAGACATCATTCCCTTGTATAATACATAAAAATATAGCGTGGATATAGCATTAAACTATATCCACGCTATTTCTCTATCTTCTATTCTATGTCAGATCAGTAGCAAATCTGTATCAGTATCCATATCGTCCATAACACTACAGACGTTCACATACCACCATACACCGTTTCCTGCAGAATGCTATTCCATAAGCCAGAATATCATCCCTGCCATCTTCACGCAGAACCTCATCATATCTTCGTTCCTTTATCTGTGACATTGCACTTTCGCACGCTTTCTCAAGACCATTTACAGACGAGGAATACTTCACTTCAATGACGATTCCTGCATCGGGATCCTCCGGAAGTACCGTTATGTCACTGAAGCCATCCCCCGATTCTCTGTTGGAGCGTATAAGCCATTCGGGCTCACTTCTAAGAAGTCCAAGCAACAGTCCATGATAGAAACTTTCTTTATATTCATCCCGTGCCTTTGTATCCAACACGCTTATCATTCTTCCAAGAATCGCTGTAAGCTGTTTCTGCACAGTCTCTGCATCACCATCCAGGAAAGCCTGACAAAGTTCTCCCATAGGCTTCTTGTCACTTATCACCGTCTGTCTGAACCACTCCTGTATCTGAGATACAAATACCTCCCGCACTTCTCTGTTCGGTATCACCAGTTTATATACTCCGCCTACAGCCCTGTCTGTCATAGTCAGATATCCCGTTGTGAACAGCACACTCCAGAGATTATCAATACTGTTATCGATCTCGTCATATGTGAGATCAAGTCTTATATTTTTCTCTATCGCCTTACCTGCAACAAGTCCCTCTATCTCATCCTTTGTCGTTCTGTCAGCCTTATCGACAAACCGTTTAACAAGGCTATTACCACTTGTATTTATCCAGAAAGCCTGTGGCTCAGCCTCAGGATCCGAAAGTAATTTCTTTACATAATTTATCACATCCCACGGACAGTATATATCCGCATTTCCAAATCGGTACCCATCATACCATTCCTTTATAACACTATATCTTTCTGATAGATCGTAATCTGCAAGCAGCTTTTTAACCTCTTCATCGGTAAATCCAAATTCCTCATCATGATCTATATCAACTATGGAATTGATCTCAAAATTGTTCAGTCCTGTAAATATACTTTCCTTTGACACTCTGAGACATCCTGTCAGCACCGCAAACTGCAGGTATTCATTTGTCTTGAGAGCCTGGCCAAATATTCCCCTGATGAGGGATACCATTTCACGGTAATAACCATTCTGAAATGCCTTGTCAAGTGGAACATCGTATTCATCTATCAGGATTATTGTTTTCTGTCCATAATGTTTGTAAAGGAGCTGGGATAATACCTTCAGGCTGGATACAAGAACGTTCCTGTCCATGCTGTACTTTCCACCACGGATAGCCGTCATCTCCAAGTACTGTGCTTTCTCTCCCTCTGTAAGCTTCTCGCTGTCTGCAAGGAATGCAAATCTGCTGGCCTCACTTCCTATCATCCATGTAAACATCGCAACTGCATCGTCATAGATAAGTCCCTCAACACCTTTAAGGGACAGAAATATAACCGGGTACTTTCCCATATAAGCATCACACAATTCCCGATTCTGGGATATTGCAAGTCCATCAAAGAGCTTTTTGTCAGTTCCTATCTCAAAAAAGCTTTTCAGCATACTCATATTCAGGGTCTTGCCAAATCTCCTCGGTCTTGTGAACAGATTAACTTCTCCCCATTTATTCATCAACTGTTCTATCAACCCTGTCTTATCTATGTAGTAAAAATTATTTTCTCTGATCTTTTTGAACTCATCCATTCCTACTGGCAATTTCAGCACATTCTCCATAATGATCCTCCAATAATATATATCAACGTGAACCGTCTCTATCATTCCTTGTTGCATCTACAAGTATATCCTATTGAATAATATAATACCACCTGATAATCCAGCCAGCATCACACTCTTTTTCTATATTTCCTTTTTGACTTTCCTCATATGTTCCGCCACCTTCTCCCTCACATCTCCGCAGGCAGGCTCTCCGTCATTCCTCATCTCGTTGAAGCGCCCCCTGTGCTGGAGCTTCCTCTGAGGGTTTTTTAATGAATCTTCCGGCTCGTCGCACCCCGCCGCACCAGCCTCTTTCGTCGTCAGTACTGTCTGCTTTATATCATTTGTCTCACCTGCTGTGAGATAGTTCGCCAACGCACCGAGGTAAGTGTTTCCAAGTCTGCTGAGGATCGCCTTCCTGTGGACGATATAGCCTATCCGCATATCGCTCTCATCCGCAAGTGGCACCGATATAATGTCCTTGCCGTTCAGCTTTTCATCTATGACACCGCTGCACACAGTATATCCATTCAGGCCTATCAGCAGATTGAACAGTGTCGCTCTGTCCCTGACTCTTATATTCTTCTTTCGCTCCGTCGTAGAGAATATTTCCTCCGAGAAGTAAAAAGAGTTGTGCTCACCCTGCTCAAATGACAAGTATGGATAAGCCTCCAGCTCTTCATTTGTTATGATATCGTTCTTCGCCAGTGGATGCTTCCTGCTTATGAACACGTGAGGCTTTGCCACAAACAGCTCATGAAATTCCAGGTCATTTGCTCGGAGGATCTTGTTCAGCACCTTCTCATTGAAGTCATTCATGAACAATATTCCGATCTCGCTTCTCATCCTGGCGACATCATCTATGATCTCATAGGTCTGTGTCTCTCTTATGCTGAAATCATATTCATCCTGGCCATATCTCTTTATCAGGTCGACAAATGCATTTACCGCAAATGAATAATGCTGGGTGGACACGCAGAAGCTCTTCTTGCCGCCATCATCCCCCTTGTATTTGTCCTCAAGGACCTTCGCCTGCTCAAGCACCTGTCTGGCATAGCCGAGGAAGACCTCGCCCTCTATGGACGGACTTATTCCCTTGTTAGACCTGTTGAATATATTTATCCCCATCTCTTTTTCCAGCTCATGGATGGCATTTGTCAGGCTTGGCTGGGATATATACAGCCGATTCGCCGCCTCGGTGATCGTGCCCGTATCTGCTACCATCACCACATATCTAAGCTGCTGAAGTGTCATATCCTCACCTGCTTTCTAATTGTTGACTATTATTTTCTTGAACTGCTTTGCCGCCTCATTCAGTGGGTGCAGACAGTCATACACAAGACATACATTTCTGTCTGGAAGCTTTTCCTCCAGTGAAAGCTTCACAACCTCTTTGTTCTTCACTGCCTCCCTCGCCATCGGTTCCGGTATAAATGCAAGACCAAGCTCGCACCTCACAAGCGGCAGTATCTGATCCGTGGTGGCTGCCTCCGTGTCCGGTGCAAGCTCCACGCCATGCTCTCTGAATATCCTGTCGTAAAATCTAAATGTCATGGTCTCTCTACCCAGGCAGATCATCGGATAATTCCTTATATCCGCTATGGATAATTTCTGTTTTCTCAGAGAGGAAAATGTGGTTCCCCCGATAAGAATCTCATGGTAAGACTGCAGCACGATCTTCTTGAGAGGAGCCTCCACATCAGCTGGAGTTGTAACTACTGCAAAGTCTATACTTCCATTCTTCACTTCCTCCACAGCCTGAGGTGTAGAATGGTTGTATATCTTGAGATTTATACCCGGATACGCCATGTGAAATGCCCGCAGTCTGTCCAGCAGATATATATTCAACGCCGTCTCACTGACACCTATCGTTATACTTCCGTGAGTGAGATTCTCACCGTCAGCAAGCTCATCCTCCGCCGTCAGAAGCTGTGACATTGCAGCCTCCACATATGCATATAGCTGCTCGCCGTCCCTCGTGAGCTGCACTCCCCTGTTCGTCCTGACGAAAAGTATCCTTCCAAGCTGCTGTTCCAGACAGTTCATTGCCCTTGTCACATTTGGCTGGCTGTTGCCGAGAACCTTTGCCGCCTTGGTAAAATTATGGTATCTCGCAACATAATAAAATATCTTATAATATTCGAAATTAACGTTCATAAATATTTTTAACAGCAGACTGCATAACATATATCCGAAACTTTGTTAAAATAGGCACTTATTATATTCCCAACTTCAATACAGTCCGCTATATTTTCCTTTCGTAGAATTATTCTTCATGTAGCATTTTCGGCATATCATTTTATTATCACTGCCATATCAATTATGATTTTCACTTATTGCTACCCCGATAGTATAATCTAACCATATTAAAAATACAATACAACATTTATCATATGAAAGGATGCGCATACATATGGAAGAAAAGACCATTTTCCCAAGGGAAGAAAAGTCGGAAATATTATTTGAAAAGATTCTCAGGGATCCCTGGGCATGTGAAAAGCTTATGGATACATTTTGCAATTATCTGTTCTGCAATGATGACTTTGACTGCAATCTGTCACCGGAAGAATTTGCAAAATCACTTCTCACCGCTTATCTGGACAGAGATATGTCTGCATTCCTGATGTCGATCTGCAACAATACAATGTTCGATCTTCTCCGAAATTCCTATCTTATCCCTTACCGATTCAACGCTGACGGCAAGACCAATCCTGTCATCATGACTGGTAAGCACGGCGAACTTCTGCCTGAATTCAGAAACTCTGTAAGAGAAAAGGATTATCAGCATTTTCATGACATATACACCCATATGAGCCACAATGAAAATATGTATCTTGCAAAGGCGTACAGATACAGCCATGAATACACTTCTGACAATATGGAAGTCGAACAGAAGATCCTTGAGGAGTGCATCGGAGTCCTGCTCATCAGAGAGCTGCCGGACACGGTAAAGCTCAAGGAAACCGAAGCTGAGGCATACTGTGCTGTGTGGGATATCATGGTTGAACTGGAGAAGAATCTTCCCATGGCATTTGTATTCTACGGTCAGGATACTTTGGACAAACAAGGCATGCGATATGACGAGCTTGGAATATTCCTGCCGGATTCACTGCTCATGAAGAATCTGGAAAGACACGTTGCGAAAGCCGAGGCGATCATATATGCGGAAAAGTAAGAATGTAAAAAATGCAAATGCGGAATCATACATAGACATTATGGAAAAAAATCACATGGAGATCCCATGGCATGACTACGCCAGTGCCGACAGCAATGTACTCATATGCAAGGCAGGGCTGATTGAAAAGGCTTCTGTCATAGGCAGAGTCGGACTTATCATGCTCTCATGTGGAACAGGTGCATGGCGTGTCCGTACTTCCATGAACAGGCTTTCCAAGGAACTGGGCGTCACATGTACCGTCGATGTTGGACTCATGTCCATAGAATTCAACTGTTTTGACGGTCACGACTGTGTATCACAGTCCCTGTGTATCGCTAACACCGGGGTGAACACCTCAAAGCTATACAGAATGGAGCAGTTTGTTGACAATTTCCCAAATGAAGAGGCACATCTGACCGGCGAGGAAATCCATCAGAGGCTTGATGAGATAGAAAAAATACATGCCTTGTACTCTCCTCTCCGTCTCGGACTTGCCTCTGCCCTCGCCTGCTGTGCCTTCACATTTCTTCTAGGCGGCGGGCCTGTAGAAATGATACTGGCATTTGCCGCAGCCGGAATCGGCAATCTCATAAGGACAAAGCTTATCAAACACCATTTTACTTTATATATGAACATAGCGGTATCCGTGTCAGCTGCTTGTCTTGTGTACGCATTACTGCTAAAGGCCGCCGAACTGGCATTCCATATCCCCGCCTTCCACGAAGCCGGATATATCTGCTCAATGCTGTTCATCATACCGGGATTCCCATTCATTACCAGCGGTATAGACCTTTCAAAGCTGGATCTGAGATCAGGACTTGAGAGACTTACATACTCGATCATCATTGTGCTTGTGGCAACGATGTTCGCATGGATCATGGCGCTTCTGCTGAAGCTCCACCCACAGGATTTTGTAGCGCTCAACATAACACCTGAAGTTCACATGGTATTCAGACTGATTGCCAGCTTCTGCGGTGTGTTCGGATTCTCCATCATGTTCAACAGCTCCATACACATGGCTGCCACAGCCGCCGCTATCGGTGCCATAGCCAACACTCTCCGTCTTGAACTTGTAGATCTTGCCGGCATCCCTGCAGCTGCCGCCGCATTTGTTGGTGCCCTCACGGCCGGACTGCTCGCTTCATTCATCAAAAGCACCAACGGTTATCCGCGAATCTCACTGACAGTCCCATCCATAGTCATCATGGTTCCAGGACTTTATCTTTACCGTGCAATATACAACTTTGGAATCATGTCACTTTCCGATGCCGTATCCTGGTTTGCGGCTGCCATCATGATCATCATAGCCCTGCCACTTGGACTGATATTCGCAAGAATCCTGACGGACAGAACCTTCAGGTACTGCACCTGATCCCCGAATGGGGTCAGGTACCTCCGTCCCCCAATGGGGTCAGGTACCTCCGTCCCCCCCACAAATATACAACCAAGGAGTATATGAACCATGAAGTTTTATCTACATAGACAAATGTCAGAATCTTTCATCACCGCGGCCTTCCTGTCAGTATCAGGAGGTCTGCAGGATGCATATACCTATATATTCAGAGGAAAGGTATTTGCAAATGCACAGACAGGCAACATAGTTCTTCTCGGTCAGAACCTTGTAGACCAAAACTGGAGAATGTGTGTGCACTATGCAGTTCCTCTATTATTTTTTGCGCTTGGAATTGCTGCTGCCGAGTGTATAAAACAGAAATTTCAGAATATGCAGCAGTTTCATTGGAGACAGATCGTTGTATTGTGTGAGATTTTTCTGCTTCTTATCGTGGGATTTCTTCCCATAAAGCTCAATCTTCTCGCGAATGCCATGGTTTCATTTTCATGTGCCATGCAGGTTCAGGCATTCAGGAAGGTCAACGGCTACGCATTTGCCAGCACCATGTGCATTGGAAATATCCGAAGCGGCACAGATGCCCTGTGTGCATACTTCAGGACAAAGGACAGGAACACACTTTTCAAATCCCTGTGCTACTGGGCGATCATCCTGCTATTCGGAATCGGCGCTGCTGTGGGCGGTCACTTTATCCGTATATTTGACATGAGAACCATCTGGTTCTCATGCTGCCTGCTGTTCGTGAGCTTCATGTTCATGTTTATCAAGGAAGAAAGAGAATAAAAAAAGAGATTTCGCGGGTCCTCCTTAAGGTGCAGACGCATGAAAGGCGCTTCGCGCGGCGTCTGCGTACATCATAAGGAATCTCCCACTTACGCGGGTCCTCCTTATGATATATAGTCGCCTCTATCGACAACAACCTGGAATCCGAATGTCTCCGCGCGCCTGTCAAGGCAGCCGCGGCACTGGGCGGATTCCTCCCCCGTGCATATTTTGTTGTCGTAGAGCTCGTATTTCTTTCGGACAGACACAGGAGACAGATTCGGCATGACCACATTTGCGCCGTGCATAAACCCACGCTCCCTGCCATCCGCCGCTATCGTTCCGAGAGATGTGGTGGATGGTATGAGTGCCTTCGGGAACATCAGTCTCAGCAGGCTTATCATCACAAGAGTCTGCCTGACCGTTCCCTGCTCCATCTTCGCAAATGGAGTCTCCTTGTGCGGAACATACGGCCCGATCCCTATCATCTGCGGCTGCAGCTTCGCAAGGAAATGCAGATCCTCAGCCAGATTCACCGGCGTCTGATACGGCGATCCCACCATGAAACCGCTTCCCACCTGATACCCAAGACTTTTAAGATCATACAGACATCTGACTCTATTGTCATAGCTCATCGAATCCGGGTGTAATCTTTTATAATGCGCCCTGTCCGCGGTCTCATGCCTCAGAAGATATCTGTCCGCCCCGGCCATCCGCCACAGCCTGTAAGTCTCATACGGATGCTCGCCAAATGACAGCGTGACGGCACAATCCGGATGTCTCTCCTTGATACACCTCACTATGTCAGCTATATCCTCATCCGAAAAGCCTCCGTCCTCGCCTCCCTGAATCACAAATGTGCGAAACCCCAGCACATATCCCTCATCGGCACAAGCCAGAATCTGCTCCTTTGTCAGACGGTATCTGTCCACATGGCTGTTGCTCTTCCTGATACCGCAGTAATAGCAATCGTTCTTGCAAATGTTCGTAAACTCGATAAGTCCTCTTATATATATGCGGTTTCCAAACCTCTGGTGAGCCAGATCGTAAGCCTTCCTTCTGAGATACTCAAAGTCACTAATGCCGTTCTGAAGGTCTCTGGAAACACCTGACATCTTCACATTCTGGGGGAATTCTTCCAGGCTTCGCCCATCCATCATCTTCATTTTTACATTTGAAGCAGCCGTAACATCCTCTGTCCGGGACAGTACTTCGATAACTTCAGTCAGCTCATTGATTCCCGGCAGTTCACCTCTGCCCTGTCCATATTCAAATATCTTATCTATGATATCTCTAACTTTTCCCATATAAACTCTATACCCTGTTTTTACATTTATAACTCTGTATAATCGAGAGGTTTCCGATATAAAGTAAATGTATCCATACCCGACTATGGTAAGCCAAGTTCCGTCCAAATACTCTCATCCTACTCTGTCATGCACAGCAGCCCCCGTATGTGCGCAAGTCTGGCATCAAACTGCCCGTAGAAATCCTTCTCCGCATCATACATTCCCACATACATGACCTGCAGCACCAGCATGGTCTGATTTCTCGCAGTCTCATCCTCACCGGCGCGCATATATTCTATCAGGTTTCTCTGCATGTCTTTCTGGAACTTGTGCCAGTCATTTATATACTTCGTGTACCTTGGCAGATCCTCGGTATCTATCCACTTCGACACCTTGACCTTAGTCCTGCCCGCGCGCTCACACTCGTGTATCTGCAGGATGTATTTGAATCCGTCATCGGTGTAATATCTTCCAAGTGGAAAGAGTCTGCAAAATCCCGGTCTCGCGCTGTGGATGCTGCATCTGCCCTCCTCATTTAAGAATGGACACTTATCCGCCGTCATCTTTATATTTGGCAACACCAGACCGTCCACCACATTGACCTCAAGCTCCTTTTCAAGCAGCTGCGTAAAGTTTTTTCCAGTCTCCCTGCAAAGCCTCATCACATCCATGGGATCAAGAATAATAGAATTTCCCATCCCGGTGCAGCATGCATGACAGCCCCTGCACTCATTGCAGTACGCCTTCACCATATCATTTGCATCGTATAATCTTCCATCTGAGATATCTTCCAGTTTCTCATTTCTTATCATAGCCGTAATCCTCAATCATTTTATTCTCATCATAATAGGTATGCCCTGCAATGCATGAGCATATCTAACTACTTAATAAACCGCATTCTATTTAAATCTCTACAACACGCCAAACTTGATCCTGACCCTGTCCAGCTTCTCCAGAAATGGTCTCGCCACCAGCCATAACGCAATGACAGTCGCAGTCGCCTGCGCAAGATCAAATGGAAATCCTGTCACATAGGACGCCATGATCATGCTAAAATTTATATTTGGCTGCCACATGATGACTGATGCCGGATTCATGATCCCGCCGTACACAACTATACACATAAGTGCGCCAAATATACACAGCCCCAGCTTCGTCATATTCCTTGTCCTCACACTGCAGCCCGCAAAGAACAGCCCGGCAAGGAAGCCCACAAGTCCCATAGCGAACATCTGCCACGGAGTCCACGGTCCCTGTCCCATGATGAAATTTGACACGAACATAGTCATGGCACCGGTGATAAATCCACCTTCGCATCCAAATGCCACCCCGGCGATGATAACGATCGCCATGACAGGAGTGAAGTTCGGCAGCATGAAGAATGCAGTCCTTCCCGTCACCGCCAGCGCACACATGACCGCCAGCGTCACTATATCCCTTACCTTTGGCTTTCTATCCTCAAATGATACGAAGAACGGAAGCATTGCCTCAAGCAGGACAAGCAATGATATAAAGAAATACTTCTTGTCACCAAGTCTTGCAACTCCAAACCATATGGTCGCAGGTATCAGAACAAGCACAGCAACAATACTTACCACTGTTCTCTTCCCAAATCCGCGTCCGGCCGAATCCATCACTATGTCTTCGTTTCTCTTTTTTGTTATGGGACGTATGGCAACAAGTAATCCTAATATCGCAGCGATCATAACTCCATATAACACCAGATACTTTCGTCCCTCAGCCGTCACTGTCATCTGCTGCACAAGACCGGACAGATCTGACACAGACATGGTATTCCAGAATCCAAATATTATTATAACCGTTGTGGCCGCGATGGTCACTATCTGCCAGATGCTGAGATTTTCAACTTTCCTGTCTTTATTCAGGATTATGTTGGCTAGCTTGTCATCTGATATACCGGCAGTCTCTGACATTTTTACACTTTCCAAATTATCTGTTTTCTCTGTCTCACTTTCAGCTACCTGCGTATTTTCTTTCTCTGACTCGTTTTCAGCTCCCTGATTATCCTCTTTTCCTGTCTTATTTTCAATTCCCGACACGCTCTCATTCCATGACTTTATCTCGGTTCCCGGCTTTTTCACACCATCCGTGCCACCGCGATCATCACTTTCGCCGCCGAGATCGTCATTTCCACCGCCGAGATCATCATTTCCGCTTCTAGCCGCTCCTGTCACATCCAGATCCGCACCATATGCCACCAGCACATCCTGGACTGTCACCGCACCGTCCAAGACATTTCTGGATATTCTGGATGCCGCCGTGGTGAAGAAATTGTTGTCTGACATATAGCTTCTCACATCACCGACCGTTGCAACCTCTCCGTCAAACAGCAGTGCAACCCTGTCTCCTGCCACCGCACAGAACTCAATGTCATGGCTGACAACAACTATCGTCTTTCCTCGTTTCTGCAGCTTTCTGAGCATGTCCGCAAGCTGCATCTTGAACCCATTGTCCAGCCCCTTTGTTGGCTCATCCATTAGCAGGATATCCGGATCAGCTATGAGCACCTTCGCCAGGGCAAGTCTCTGTTTCTCTCCGCCGGACAGATCATAAGGATGTCTGTCCAGAAGCTCCTCCAGCCTACAGAACCTGACTATCTCTGCAAGCTGCTGCCTGTCCTTCGCATCTATAAGTTCATCCCTTACCGAGCGTCTTGTAAATAGAAGTTCAGGGTTCTGTGGAAGCATCCCTGTCTTTAGATTCTTGGCTATACGAAGCTTCCCGCTATACGGTCTGTATACATGTGCGATCAGGGACAGCATAGTCGACTTGCCGCAGCCGTTGCTTCCGTTTATCATAAGGATCTCATTCTCATATATGTCAAGGCTTACCTGTCTAAGCACATCCCCTGTGTTCCGCTCATATCTGAAGCTGACATCATCCAGGCTGCATACAACGTGATGTTCCGCTCTGCATCTGGCATATTCCCGACTAATTGCAGTTCCTTGATCCTTATCACATTTGCCATCCACAGCCTTGCCAGTTTGGTTTTCGAAACAGTCCACGCCCTCATCAGTCTCTCTATTCATTTTCCCTGGCACTACAGGAACTCCGCCGTTTTCTCTGAATTTCCTGTCATAATCTGTAAGCCACTCCCGGGCATCCGGCACAGTGAGAGGCAGCTGCTTTACAGAATCTTTCTCAAGCCCCATATATATCTGAACCGAAGCGGGCATAGACAGATAAAGCCCCCTGTCTATCCTCTGTGTCCTGACACTCTCGGCAAATCCTCTCACATCGCCGTCATAGATGATCCTGCCATTCTCCATGACCACCGACCTGTTGCATACCGGAAGCACATCCTCCAGACGATGTTCTGTCATGATGATAGTCGTTCCAAGTTCTCGGTTTATCCTCACAAGGCTGTTTATAAAATCATTTGCCGCTATGGGATCGAGCTGGCTTGTAGGCTCATCCAGGATCAGCACCTTCGGTGACATCGCCATGACCGAGGCAAGATTCACAAGCTGTTTCTGTCCACCGGACAGTTCCATCACCTTCCTGTGGAATATGTCCCCAAGTCCGAAGAACGAGCACATCTCCGCGACTCGTCTCCTGACATATCCATTGTCATATCCAAGACTCTCAAGGCCAAATGCCAGTTCATGCCACACCTTGTCCGTCACGAGCTGTGCGTCCACGTCCTGCCACACAAATCCGATCTGCGATGCAGCCGTCTTATCATCAAGACCACCTATATCTTCACCATCAAAAAATATCTGCCCCTTCTTCTTTCCAACCGGAGTAACCGATGGCTTGAGCTGTCTGAGAAGAGTAGTCTTGCCGCATCCGGATCTGCCAAGTACGACTACAAACTCTCCCTGCCTGACATGCAGTTCCGCATCCCTGAGAGCATCCGGAAGATACGTCTTTCCGCTCTCGTCATTTCCATCTGGATATGCAAAACTAAATTTTTCTATATCAAAAATATTTTCATAAATATCCAACTTTATATCCTCTTTTATCTAATATCAATCTGACTGCATTCATATCTTATCTCATGCTTCATGACTATTGTATTAAGATTCTATCTCAAGCCCTGTCCATCAGCACAAGCTGAAGCAGTATTCACTGCCTTCACACGGCTCTGCCTTATTCCATCCCTCACATGTACAAATATCGGAAGCCCGATAAGGCACACATACACTATATACATACTCACCGTCAAAGCACCTGTGAGATCACCCCTTATCTCCGGATAATACCAGAACTTGAAACCGCCCCGCATACTTCCCCAGAGAACGTAACCTCCGCATGCCAGCATATACACGAGCGCCCTTGCATCCCTCTTACGAAACTGGAACAGTGAATATGCCGTCCTTCCCGGCAGGCCATAACCGCGGGCCTTCATGCTGTCCGCCGTGATAAGCGCCCTCTCAAGTGACCATGTCACGACCGATGACAGAACGTGGCATCCCATCCGCACTCTCTTAAAATATCTGCCATTTATATTATATCCTGAAGCCTTCTGCGCCCTGTACACCTTTCCAAACTGCACCGTGAGTTCAGGTATGAACTTGAGTGTCATCGACAACACCAGAGATAAACCCGGTGCCAATTTTCCAAACAGATAAACCATCTTATCTGAACTTATGACCGCGTTAAAACACGAGAACCAACACAATACACACACCAGCAGAAATGCCGCCATGACACCGTAGGCTATTGATTCAAGTGTGAGTGGATTGCCCGATGGCAGATATGCCAGTATCGTCACACCCTGATGGCTGAATGCCGGGTTAAAAAGCGCCGTCAACACGATAAGTGGAATCATATATTTCAAATTCGTTATAAATCCACGCCGTCCCCGAAGTATGACCGAATACGCAAATGTACCTATAAACGATATGCCCAGGCATACCGGATTGGTAAATGCCAGGGCATATCCTATAGTGCATATAAAGTACATCAGATTTACTATCGGATGATAGCCGGAAAATGAATCATATCTGTTCGTTTTCTGTATATTCTCCATTTAATTCTCCAATATTATATATCTTTTAATTATTATTTTCCATGCTGGCACCCACATCACTGCCAAGACCTTTGCATGTGTATAACCACTTTATATAGTCTCCGTCTTTAAGTCTGTACTTCGAACAGCCGTAATTCGGGAACCATCCATTCACAGAATACATCCATCCGGATAAATTGCCGCAGTCAAATTCATATAAATTGTGGATTCCTTCTATATAGTAACTTCCATATGCCGGTGTCCAGCTGTATTCAAGCTGTATTCCGTAATCCCTGCACACAGCCTTCAGCACATCGAAAACCGTATCTCCATCTGTAAATGTCACATCGACCGCGCCGAGTATCAGACCATCCTCTGGAACGTAATCCTGTTTTTCCTCATTGAGCCAATCCAGGTTGTCAAGTATAGTATAGCAACTGATATATATCGTACAATGGTAAGTTTTTCCGTTCGGTGCCTCTGTCGTCGCCGTTGTAAGTTTCTCTGTAGTTTTCTCTGTAGTTTTCTCTGTAGGCTTGATTGTCTCTGTTGTGCGGGGGCTTTCCGTTGTCCTTGTGCTCTCTGTCGTCGAACCGCTTCCCGTCGTTCCGGTACTTTCCGTCGTGCGAGTGCTCTCCGTTGTTCTGGTACTCTCTGTTGTCCTTGTCGTCGTGCTGACAGCCTCTGTTGTGCCGGCTGTCCCCGTTGTCACAGCACTCGCCGTTGTCTTATCGCCCTCAGTGGTATCAGTTCCGTCAGTCTTTCCTGAAGAATTTCCACCAGATGGTTTCTTATCACCACTTCCGTCTCCTCCTGAAGTACCATTGCCATCTGTTTCTGTACTACCGTTATTCCCCGTGGAGGAATCATCATTTGGGGGCTGTGATGAAGCTTCGTCCACAGTCGACTGCGTCTCTGTGGCTGCAGAAGCATCTGTTGAACTTTCCTGTGTACTCACAGTCGCAGGTTTCTCTCCACTGGAGCCATCACCAGAAACATCTCCTGTCATGCTCTCAGTTGTCACACCCTCATCTGCCTTGTCAATATGAAAGCCCCTGGCTCCGGGAGTATTTCCCCCGTACCAGAATGCCCATACCAATACGAGCAGCATAACCACAGCTCCAATTATATGATTTCTATATTTTCTTATAAATTGCTTTATTCTATCCATAAAATAATTCTATATATTTAATAAACCTTTTAGGAAATACCCATACTCTACCTTCTTGTCACAACCTTTACACCTTTGCTCCATGCTCCGTAGTATATAGTATTTCCGACCTTCTTGTAACTTCTCACACGTACATAATACTTTACGCCTGCACCGGCAGTCCGAACTGTAAGAGAGGTTTTAGCTGCGCCGGCAAATGCAGCCGTTTTTGTTCCCTTGAACGCACTGCTCTTCGAATACTGCAGCTGGTACCCTGTAACAGTTGAATCTTTCTTTACTTTGGCACTGATCTTGGCCTTTGCCGGTGAGGAAACACCTGATATACTCTGACCGGCTACTCTGTATATAACTTTCGCCGTATATCCCGACACTGTATGATCGCCTGCCGCCCTCACTGTGTATATGTACTTAACACCTGCCTTAACCTGCCTGTCAACATACGAGATTGCCTTTGTAGCATTTACAGTTGCGATCTTTGTCCACGACTTTGCATTTCCAGCCTTCCTATAAACCAGGTACTGTTTTGCACCTGATATCTTCTTCCAGCTGACTGTCACACCTGCTGCCGTATTGGTCATTGTCACTGTCGGTGTTGTAAGCACATTAACCTTAACAGCTGGTGAACTGCCAAGTGACTTGCCAATCACAGGTCTGACAACATACTTATACGATTTCCCTGCCTTTACAGTCCCATCCTTATATGTATTTCCCGCTGTCGTTCCAATCTTTGTATATCTGACATCTGATGACGCTTTTCTATATACAGCATATGTTTTGGCTGCATCCACAACTTTCCACTTGAGATTTACAACACCATTCGCAAATGAAAACGCAGTTATGTTCGTCCGTCCATCCTTGATCTCAAAATTGTATTCAACAGCACCTGTATAATCGCCCATACCTGTTATCGTAACTTTTGCAGTATTTCCAACATTGATATTGTTGCTGTATTCCTTTGTATAGTCGATACCTTCCTTGAGAAGTATGTCTCCATACTTTACTGTCACAACAGGTCTCTTTTCTGTCCCATCATATAAAAGCCCTAGATCATCAATCGTTACCCTAGTCTTCTTTATCGACTTCTTTGTTGTCTCATTCTCTATGTAAAGCTTCTTTCTGTCACTCATATCATAGAGAGTCTTCTTGCCGGTTTTGTATCTGTCATATGCCACAAGTGCGTATGCCGCCTGCTCTGTAGCCATCTGATTTACCGAAATCTCTCCATCCTCGGCAGCATGCGCAAAACCGCCGCCCTTTATATTGAATGCCAGCATAGCGTCAAGTACAGATTTCTTGTTCTTAACATACTGCGGATCCATATCGGCATCTCTTCCGAGATCAGCAAGTGCACATACCACCTGTGCGCAGCTCTCTGAATTCACGGTTCCCCATGAAGCAAGCCCGCCATCCGTTTTCTGTCTGTCAGAGATAGCCTTCATCCCCCGGTCAACAGCTGCCTTTACTTCCGGATTCGTATTGTAATATGGTGCAAGTGCCTGAACTGCCATGGCTGTAATATCCGGATCCGGTTCGGCACCGGAAAGTGTCCATCCACCGGTCACAGTGATTTCATTGTCCAGGATATTCTGGATCAACCCTTCCCTTGTAGTCTGGGTTGCCGTACTATCATCCGGAAGTTTTGGAATTTCATATTTTCCCGAATCAAAAGCGATAAGTGCATATGCCGTTCCATTTACTCCCTGCCACACAACATCCTCGAGATCAGCAAGCGGTTCAAGCAGATTATAACCTCCTACATTTGTCGGATCAGCACCTATGGCGGTGAGTCCTATTATAACTCGTGAATTTTCCGTGAGTTTTCGTGAATGAAGCTTATTGCTTCCCTTTTTTCGAACATATTCCACTACATTGTTGTAATATGCTGTATACCATTCCGGATCCTCGTATCCATATCTCGCAAGATCAAGTACAGCCCACTCGCCACCGATGGAGCCAACCTCTGCTTCAGTGACAGTATTTCTGATGTATTTTATCGTAGCATCCAGCATATCCTTATAAGAATCTGATAGATTTTCTACAGAGTCCGTGTTATCATATGCGGAAACTGTTATCGTGTCGGGGTTCCCCGCCGCATACGCTGTTATGTCACCGCCCCAGAGGCCTGTGACAACCATTGTCGCAGCCATACACAATGCCATACATGCCGCAAGAATTCTTCTTCTCATATATATCTCCTCTCAAAATATCCAGAGTCAACGCACTTCTCTTCTTTTTTCGCCGGAACTATCTCCGGGACTATATACCTGAAGTGACCTCATGTCACATCAAAGCAATCTTAACAACGCCAACTGCCCATGTCAACCTTGGAGGACGCATATATTTAAAAAAGCAAAAAGCTGCCAGCTTACATATGTAATCCGACAGCTTTATATTTACAACAATTTCTTAAAATCCTCAAGGCAAACCGGTCTGGAGAAATGATATCCCTGGTAATAAGTTGAGCCATACCTGTGAAGGTAATCGAACAATGCCTTGTCCTCGACACCTTCAATACAGCTCTTGTATCCGAGTTCATGTGCACAGGACACAACCGCCTGTACAAGGACCTGATTAGGCTTGCTCTCCTGTATGCCCCTGACAAATGACATATCAACCTTAAGCTCATCTATCGGTAATTCCGTGAGTAGATTTAAGGTAGCATTTCCCGTTCCAAAATCATCGATAGCGATCTTTATTCCAAGTTTCCTGAAATATTCCAGCTCATTTTTCAAAAATGCTATATCCATATTCTTACATCTCTCTGTGAGCTCTATGCACAAATACTCTGGAGGGAACTTCGTCTTTTTTAATATATCCACAACAGCCTGCCTGAATCCATGATTCTCAAGCTGAGTCGCTGATATATTGACATTCACCACAAAATCAGGTCTGATCTTGCGGACCTCCATACCATCCGTGAGTGCCTGCTCTATTATCCAGTTGCCAAGTTCAAAGAAACACGGCTCCATCTCAAGCCACGGTATAAATATTCCCGGTGGAACCACTCCAAATTCCTTGTGTTTCCATCTGAGAAGAGCCTCCATACCTACTATGTGTCCTGTCTCGGAATTTGCTATAGGCTGATAGCACATGAAAAAGCCTTCCATGTTGTTTGCCACACATTTGTGTATTGTGCTGTACAGCTGCAGTCTCATTCTATCATTATCCTTGATCTCCTCATTGAAGAATACAAGTTCACCATGATGATCCTCCTTGGATCTCTCCAGGGCATATTCCACACTGCTCTTTATCACATCCTCATCGGCTCCTACATGGTCATATATCAGTCCACCTCCGTACAATTTAAGCGGGATCGATGTGCCACTCAGACCTACATTGTCAAGTGCAAGATTCTGTACATGTCTGTATACCTCTTTGAGTTCCTGTTTGGTATACACGTTTGAACAAATCGCAAATTTTGCACCGTCAAGTCTGAACACGAGTCCCTTTCCACCGACGACATTTTTGAGCTTTGTGGCAAAATCCTTAAGAACAGCATTGCCATATGCATATCCATACATCATATTGATGCTGTTGAACATAGATATTCCTATTGCCAGAATGCTCATCGTCTGCTTGTTTCTCAAATGTATTGATATATACTTGGTATACTCATGCTGATTGTGCAGGTTAGTCACCGGATCAACCCCATCTATGACACCGTGGTTTATGACAGTGCCCACAAAGAACTCCGGATCACCATTTTCTTTCTTGGTGATGAAACCTCTGCAGGTGCAGACCACATATTCACCATTTTTGTTTCTCATTCTATATTCTACATCATGATACTTTTTGCGCCCCGCAAATACCTCTGTAATATCCTGTTCAAATATTGCTCTGTCATCTGGATGTATAAGCTTCTCCCACACTTTCTGTGTATCATATATGTATTGCCCCGGAAGTCCAAAGTAATCCACCGCACTTGCAGACCATTTTGTAACATTCGTATCGAGATCATCCATAAATATATAATTTCTGAGTGTTGTAGCTGCAAGGGCATCAAATATCCTGTCTGTCTTTCCAAGATTCCTGTAATGCGGAATTCCATCCTCTGTAGCTCCTACAGCTATATTCGCCTCATTCTCCACGCTCTCGCGCCTCTTGACCTCAGGATGCTTCGAATAGAATCTCTTCTTATCCTCATACATCCGTCTTTCGGCTTCGTTCATTATCTTGTCTATGGAATCAGCCTCAGCCTTCCAGACCGCGCCGAACGCAACCGGAGCCTCCTCCTGCTCGTCAATTACCTCTTTGTATCTGGCGATCATTGAGTTAAACGACTGCTCGGTAATATCCATAATGATGACAACAAATTCATCGCCGCTTATCCTATAACATGCATTTTCGCCAAAATGCTGCGCCAGCATCTGCGATACCCTCTGAAGATAGAGATCTCCTTCTTTATGTCCATAATGATCATTCACGTACTTCAGTTTGTTCACATCGTTGAATACAAATCCTACCGACCGCTTATCCTTTCGGTCCGCGTACGCGTCACACAGAATGTTAAATGCGTTTCTATTGCCAAGATGAGTAAGTGCATCCTTGTAACTGTAAAATTCCAACAGCTCCTGTTTCTCTATGCTCTCAGAATACTCCTCATGTATATCCCTCGTATAAAGATAGAATACCTTATTGTCATCTCTATAGTCAGCAGTAGGTATGACCTCTGTCATCACCCATCTGTACACCATATCCATCTTGCGCTTATATCTAATGGTAAATCTGTCATGTCCACTCGCAAAATATTTTATGAGGAACTCAGGCGCCAGGCATTTCCTTACCCTGTCCACATCGTCAGGGAATATCTCACCGCCCATAGTCATGTATTTCATGTAATCTCCAAGGCAGTCATGCTTAACCTCATCTCTGCTTCTTATATACCCGCCTCTCAATGTCTCGCAAATATTGTGCGTCACATCAATCCTGAATATACGCTTGTATACCCTTGTCAGTGTCCTGAGACTATCTTCCAGCACCAGGGTGTCAAGACTGACTGCCCTCATGCCGAACACAACCCATTGTCCGTCCTCTCTCGGCTCTTTCTCAGCTTCTATATCCATGGAAACCCACTCATAGTCCTCGCCAAGTCTCAATCTAAACCTGAAATTACGCACGATGGATCTGGCTCCGGCTTCTATGAGTGCTTTGACATGCTTCATATCACACATATATTCAAATTCTCTGACTTCATCAGGATGACAGCCATCCAGTCCCCTGTTATCCTTAAAATAGGAAGATACGTCAGAGATACTTTTATAATTATCTGCATTCTTGTCCACGCTGATAACACTCACATACTCCCCAGTATCAATGTTGACCAGCGCCAGCTTCATATAATTATCATATAATATATTCTGTATATGTTCTTTGTAGTATTTTTTGTCAAGTGATATCTCTTTCAAAAAATTCCTCCTTGCAGCAGCATCCAGCCTGCCATATATTCCCACGCAACCGTTTCCATTATAGCATTTACGTCATAATATAAAAAGGCTGTTTTAACTAATTACATGGTTAAATAGATAAAAATAGCTGATAAAAAAGTTACATAAACAATTTTACCAGCTATTAATAACCATCAATTAATACAATATTAAATTATTTTTACTCCAGACAATAACTCTGTTTATTTAGTCTGGCGTTTCTTATAATCCTCGAGCAGTTCCTTAAACAGCTTATCATGCTCAGGATATGCCTTTCTGATGAACACAAGCTTGTTGTTGCCATCCAGCAGGCAATGTGAGCTTGTACAAAGTGTTCTGAGCTCTCCTGTCTTCTTGTCCACGACCTCATACGAAAAACCTACCCGGACACCTGTATACTCCGACAGTTTTACATGAATCAACACATCATCTCCGAAGTGGCACATACTCTTATACTCAGCAGATACACCGAGCACAGGAATTATATATCCGTCATCCTCTATAGACTTGTAATCCCAGCCTATCTGCGTCATCCAATCCAGCCTTGCCTCCTCGATCCACCTGATGTAATTGGAGTGGTGGACTATCTGCATCCTGTCTGTCTCATAATAATAAACTGATCTCTCATATGGCTTGATCTTACTCATATCTATCATTTTTCTTCACCTGATTTCTCCTTTTTTGTCTTCAGAACTACGTGTGTCATTGTTCTCCGACATCTGCAGTCATCTCCCGATATCCTGCCCTGACTTACTTCCAGTCCTTCTCCTTGATCTCAACACGTCTTACCTTGCCGCTGATGGTCTTTGGCATCTCATCAACGAACTCGATAACTCTAGGTCTCTTGTAGCTTGCGATGTTCTCCTTGAAGTATCTCTTGAGCTCTTTCTTGAGGTTCTCATCGCCAACTGTACCCTCTGTGAGAACGATAGTTGCCTTGATCGCCTGGCCTCTCGTGCTGTCAGGTACTGATGTAACTGCACACTCAAGGACATAAGGAATTCTCATGATCTCATTCTCTATCTCGAAAGGTCCTACTCTGTAGCCTGCAACCTTGATGATATCGTCCACACGTCCAACGAACCAGAAATATCCATCCTCATCCTGGTATGCTGTATCACCAGTGTGATAGAAGCCGTCATGCATAACCTCGGCTGTTCTCTGTGGATCCCTGTAGTATTCCATGAACAGTCCGTCCGGTGCGCCGTCTGCAATGTTGATAACGATCTCGCCTGTCTCACCAGGTGCAGCAAATGTTCCGTCTGCCTTCATGATCCTCACGTCATACATTGGGCTTGCCTTTCCCATTGAACCTGGTCTTGGAGTTGTATTCTCAAGATTTCCAATGGTAAGTGTCGTCTCTGTCTGACCAAAGCCTTCATATATAGTAAATCCTGTCTTCTCCTTGAATACATCAAATACCTCAGGATTGAGCGCCTCACCTGCTGTTGTACAATATCTTAAGGATGAGAGATTGTACTTACTCATATCCATACGGATAAGAATTCTGTACAGTGTCGGAGGTGCACAGAATGTTGAGATATGGTACTTCTCAATAAGCTTAAATATCGTGTCTGCGCTAAATGTATCAAAGTCAAATACAAATACGCATGCCTCACACAACCACTGTCCGTAAAGCTTGCCCCAGAGAGCCTTACCCCAGCCTGTATCTGAAACTGTGAGATGGACCTCACCCGGCTTATTGCAGTGCCAGTATTTTGCTGTGATGTAATGTCCCAGTGGATACAGATGATTGTGTGCAACCATCTTTGGATGCTCGGTCGTTCCCGATGTGAACATGACGAACAGTATGTCGTCCTTTCCTCCTACGGCATCTTCACCTGTAGGTCTTGGGAACTCGGTGCTGCACTCCATGATTCCCTCATCGAAGAAGTTCCAGCCTTCAACTGAATTATTTACAACTATCTTTGTCAGCTTGTCATCCGCAAATGTATCTATCGCCGCCGTGATTCCGTCATCTGATGTGCACACAACCGCTGATACGCCTGCTGCCTCAATTCTGTACTGATAATCTGTTGCCTTTAATATATTTGTCGCCGGTATAGCTATGGCACCGATCTTGTGGAGTGCCATCATCGTAAACCAGTACTGGTAATGTCTCTTTAACACAAGCATTACCTTGTCACCTTTCTTTATACCCAGGCTCTTGAAGTAGTTTGCTGCTCTATTGGAATAATCCTTGATATCCTGGAATGTGAATTTCTTCTCGACTGTTCTGTCCTTTGACACATAGATGAGCGCTGTCTGAGCAGGCTCCTTATCTGCCAGAGCATCCATTACATCATATGCGAAATTAAAGTTCTCGCTGTTGGTGAACTCGATCTTGCTGAGAACTCCATTCTCATCAAGTGCTGATCTCACAAACTTTCCTGCTATTCCCTGCTCTGGTCTCATTTCTGTTGACATTCTTATTTCCTCCATAAACTATAAGTTCTAATGATATATATGGTAAAACGGCTCTTCCGCCTCTTAGCGTCGGCGATACATGCCGTTTCTTGTCACATTATGTATTAACTTAGTATAAAAAGTCTTCTAAGTTCGTAATTTTATCTAGCAATCAAAATAAACGTTACTTTGATTTACGTTTTCAATTAGCTTTACACGTAGTTTCAATTACTACATCCATATATTATCATATCTCTTTATCATGTCAACCAAAAAATCAATATTTTAATTTATTTTCACATACCCCCTCTCCATTTTCCCTGCAAATGGGGACAGGTACCTCCGTCCCCCTGGTGCCCGTGGCGCACAAAAAAGGCGTATGTCGGAGAGTGCATCCGGAGTTCCGGCACGCACAATCTGGCATACGCCCAAAATTTTATAAATTTATCATACTTCTATTAATTCATTACCTGACATTCTGCTGTGAGTTGTGGTCCTGCACTTGATGCTGGCCCTGCTGCATCCTCCTCTTGCGCATCTGTGATTTGTATACAAATATCGCAGTGAGAACCGACACACCCACAAATATCAGCACACATATCACAAATATCATGCCTGTAGTCATGTTGCCATCCTCCTGTAAATGAACATCTGCCGTCCCCAGGGCTGCCCCTGATGACAGCTTATCCTTTCATGATCGATCAATCTTTTTAATCTCTCACCATATCGATCTTGTCTGCGCCCTGCTTCTCCAGATTCTCTGTGATGTTGATATCCGTAGAGTTATCAAGGGCTGTTTTTCTGTCGCGCATCGCCATGTTTGGATCCCTGTGTCTTGAAGGGCCGCCTACGCAGCCTCCCTCACATGCCATGCCTTCCATGAAGTCATCCTGGAATCTGTTGAACTTCATAAGTGTGAGCGCCTTCTTACAGGCATCAATGCCATCGCATTTGCATACCTTCACCTCATCCTCGCAGCCGAGCTCCTTCATGCTCTCTATGACTGCCGCTGTGACTCCGCCCGCATTTGCAAATTTCTTGCCAAACAGTGTGGACTGGTCGTTGTCCTCTGCCTCCGGCTCCAGCTTGACCTCCTTCGCCCTCAGCATGGCCCTGATCTCTCCGTAGGTCAGCGCGTAATCTGCAGACTCTTTCTCACCGGCTGCACTCTCAGCCTTCTTGCCTATACAAGGTCCGATAAATACCGTAACGGCATCCTCATAGTTCTCCTTGATATATCTTGACACTGCGCACATAGGCGATACTGTCTCAGATACCCTGTCTGCCAACTCTGGAAAATGCTTCTCCACCAGGAGTTTAAATGCAGGGCAGCAAGACGTGGTCTTTTTCTTGCCCTCTGCCTTGGCCTCCATCCACTCCTTCGCCTCAGCCATGGCTGTCATATCGGCGCCAAGACCTACATCGACCGCATCATAGAAGCCAATCTTCTTCATGGCTGTTCTCCAGCTAGCCATCGTGATATCCGCGCCAAACTGTCCATATGTTGCAGGTGCAAACATGGCAAATACTTTCTTGCCGGCTCTCATGTCATTTATTATATCTACTATATAAGACTTTGATCCTATAGCTCCAAATGGGCACTTATGGATACATGAACCGCAGTCTATACATTTGTCCTTATCTATAACGGCGATACCTGTTCCATTCTCAGCCACGGAAATGGCTCCAACCGGACAGCTCTTTATACAAGGTCTCATCAGATCTGCAATGGCATTGTATGGACATGCCTTTGCACACTGTCCACACTCCTTACACTTTGAAGGGTCGATATATGATTTGTCACGTCCCATGCTGATAGCTCCGAAGCGGCACGCCTGCTGGCACGCTCTTCCCATACACTTCTGACAGTTATCAGTTACTACATAACGAGAGATTGGACAACCCTCACAGGCAGAGTTGATGATCTGGACAACGTTGCCATCGTCATCCATACCAGGTGCCTTGCCCTCGGCGAGCCTGATTCTCTGTCTGATGACCTCCCTCTCTCTGTATATACAACATCTGAAAAATGGCTGAGGACCGGGAACCATCTTATAAGGAAGATTGTCCCTCTCGTCATCCAGTTTACCATCGTAAGCAAGCTTTGCCACCTCATAGAGCACCTCGTGCTTTACCTTTAATAATGTAGCGTCATTTGTAATCATGTGTTTACCTCTATTTTATTACTGTAAATTAATTTTCTCTCAATCAAAAATTCAAAATCTAAAACTCAATCATCCGGACCGATCTCAGGATTCCACTCCGCCGCACAGTCAGGACATTCCTCAAATTCATCCAGTGAGATGCTCAGAAATCTCGTGCCACATTTTGCACACTCATAATATCCACATTTCTCCGTGTTATCCGGTACATAATACATATCATGACTCCTTACCGGAATGAAATAATATCCCAGGCAATATCATTCTCTTGATCACCCAAAGATTCTTCATCTCATCCGCATTTAATCAGTGCCTTGCACACAATGATTAATATTTATTATGTACAACCACACCTCTTCCATTTATAACATAATTTTCGTTCGATAACAATGTATGTATGACCAGAGTTTTAATTTTTACCACATAATAAAACATAAACTATTTTTCAATTTCCATAATCAACATTTAATGTTATAATGACTTCGCGAGAAATGCACAATTTTTATTTAGTATTTGAATAATCTTTTATATAAGGAAGGCGAGATACAAATGTACAAAATCAATTTTTCAAAGCCAATAAATGTCCATTTCATGGGAATAGGTGGAATAAGCATGAGCGGACTTGCCGAGATTCTTCTCAAAGCAGGGTTCAAAGTTACCGGTTCAGATATGAAGGCATCTGAGATAACCGATCAGCTCGCTGACATGGGTGCGCTTATCAATATAGGCCAGCGCGCATCCAACATAACTGACAATATCGACCTTGTTGTATATACAGCCGCTATCCACCCTGACAATGAAGAGTTCAAGGCTGCAGTTGAAAAAGGCATACCTATGCTGACAAGAGCACAGCTTCTCGGACAGATTATGGAAAATTACAAATACTCCATCGCTGTCAGTGGAACACATGGCAAGACCACAACAACATCCATGCTGTCCTACATCCTCATCGATGCAGACACCGACCCTACCATCTCTGTGGGCGGAATACTCGACAGCATCGGCGGCAACATCCGTGTCGGCAAGTCAGAATACTTTGTGACAGAGGCATGCGAATACACCAACAGCTATCATGCATTTAAACCATTTATCAGCATCATACTTAACGTGGACGCCGATCATCTGGACTTCTTCAAGGATATTGACGAGATTGCAGATTCATTCCACGTATTTGCCACCAAGACTCCAAAAGAAGGACTCGTTATAGTAAATGGAGATATGAAGTACTACGACACCGTTGTGAAAGACCTTGAGTGCCGAGTTGTTACATTTGGAAAGGGTGCACAGAACAAATATTCTGCACACAATATAAGATTTGACGATCTCGGACATCCTACATACACACTTGTCGTCGATGGCAAAGAAGTTACCGATATAACTCTCAAAGTATTCGGAGAGCACAACGTATACAATTCTCTATCAGCCATAGCCGCATCACTGGAGCTTG
Source organism: uncultured Coprococcus sp. (assembly GCA_902461735.1). GTDB lineage: Bacteria > Bacillota > Clostridia > Lachnospirales > Lachnospiraceae > Coprococcus. Next base: position 163,944 of record CABPYV010000001.1, on the reverse strand, counting down.
GAACATCCATCGATGTCATCAAGCAGGGACTGTCAGAGTGTGTCGGTGCAGAGAGACGTTTCGAGTACAAGGGTACTATTCTGGACAACGTAAGAGTCATGGACGACTACGCACATCATCCAACAGAGATCGCCGCAACACTCAAGGCAGCCAAAAACACCGATTACAATGAACTGTGGTGTGTGTTCCAGCCACATACATATTCAAGAACTTATGCGTTATTCAACGAGTTCGCAGAGGCTCTCAAGGTATGCGACCACGTCATTGTGGCAGATATATACGCCGCCAGAGAGAAAGATACCGGTCTTGTATCAGCAAAACAGCTGGCAGAAAAAATCGCAGAATACGGCACGGACGCATTCTATCTGCCATCATTCGACGATATAGAAAATTATCTGTTAAAAAAATGTAAAAAAAATGATTTGTTGATAACTATGGGCGCCGGAAACGTTTATTCTATTGGAAATGACCTGTTAAAAAAATAGTTGTCAACATTATCCACAAAACATGGTGGGAAACTATCCCCACCATGTTTATTTTTTTCTCCGTTGACATAATTTTTACATTTCCTTTACAACCCTGTTAAATCAAAGGATATTTTTAACACTGATTTTTTTTCGATTAATTCATCCACATTATCCACATTATCAACATCCCCCCTCTTTTTCTCAACCAACCAGCAGGCCTCTTGAAATCCCTAAAGTAAATGTTATAATGAAGCGGTCATTAGGCTTTAACCGATGATAATTACGTTATTTTTAAGAGTATGGAAAGGAGTTCCGACAATGAACTACATCACTATCACAACAGAAAAGGCCGAAACATATTCTTCCATATCTAACTATTTTATAGACTACTACATGCCCTCCGCCAACGGAGATTTTGTAAAGATATATTTGTATCTTGTCAGACTGTTATCCACCAAAGAGCCTGTGTCCATCCCGGATATCGCTGACCATCTCGGCCTTTCAGAGGGTTTCATCTGCAAGGGCATACGTTATTGGATAGGTCAGGATGTGCTCAGACTCAACTATAACAACAAGAATGTTCTCACCGGGATAACCATGCTTCCTCTGCGTGACAAGTCCATGGACGAAGATAACATGGACAGCCTTTCTATGCTGGGAATGGATTTCTCAGCGGTAGCACCAGATACGTCTGCCGTCAGCAATGCTCAGGAAGAACCGACTGAGCCCGCTCAGATTCAGGAAGTGCAGACAGTGCAGGATTATCACCCGATATTCCACGAGCCGCCTGCCAAGGCTGCCATCACACCGGAATTGCTGCGAAAAAAACAAGATGATGACATATTTTCTGATATATTGTTTGAAGCTGAAGCCTTTTATGGCAAAACTCTTTCACTCAATGAAACAGAAATCCTTATTTACATATATGATCAGCTTCATTTCTCGCAGGAGCTTATTGAATACCTTATTGACTACTGTCTGACGCGCAACAAAACCAACCTGAAATATGCCGAAGGAGTAGCCAAAGGATGGTATAAGAACGGTATTGACACTGTAGAAAAGGCAAAAGAAAGCAGTATGTCTTTCAACCCTCTTGTCAAGTTGATCTTTCCCGAGCTTGGCATTTCAAGGTCTATACCTACCAATACCGAACTCGCATACATAGATGCCTGGTCTGAGGAGATGGGCTTTTCTGACGAACTTATTGTACTTGCATGCAAAAAAGCCATACTTTCCAGACCTCAGTCAGCTAATTTCGCATATGTGAATGGAATTCTTGAAAATTGGCATAAAAAGGGTGTAAAATCCATAAAGGATGTGGAGAGTCTGGATCAGGAGCACCTGAAAAATATGGCAGCCCGTGATATCCAGACATATAGAGCAACAGCAAAGCCTAACGGATTTGCCAACTTCCAGCAGACAGACATGTCAGATCAGCTTGGTGAGCTTGAGCAGCTGCTTGCTGACAGCCTCAACAAGAATGACAAAATTTCTTAAATTACATAATAATATTTTTTAATTATAATATTTTTTAAAGGTACTACATCATCATGAACAATATCAATTACGATGACATCCTCTCCAGGCTCAGCAGAAGACGGCAGGACAACATACGCATTCAAGACAGCCGCAAAGCAGAACTGTACAGCAAGCTTCCCAGAGTGAAGGAGATAGACAACGAGCTTGCTCACCTGGCTGTTCAGGCGTCCAAAGCCCGCATACTAAAAAAGGAATATAACAAAGGAGAATGCGAATCCATAACTAGTGCTCTGAAAAATGAGAGAACTGAGATTATCAAAGCTTCGGAATTCCCATCCGACTATCTTGCACCGGTTTATACATGTTCCTTATGCAGAGACAGCGGTTACATAGATGGCAAGCCTTGTACATGCCTGAAACAGATGATCATCGACCAACTGTACGAACAGTCAACGATAAAAAACGTTCTTAAAATTGAAAATTTTGATACATTTGATCTTAACGTATACAAGGATGAACCTTTTGGCAGCTACCGTTACACGCCATACCAAAATGCCAGAAGCATCCTGTCTGCCGCCAAGAGATTTACCGATGATTTTCAGGACAAAAGACCTGGGATCCTGCTATATGGAGAGACCGGCACAGGTAAAACCTTTCTCACAAACTGTATAGCAAAAAGCCTTCTTGATAAAGGTTATACAGTTTTGTACTTGTCTGCGGCACATTTATTTGATAATATCTTACGGGATATTATTATGAGGAATAGTCACGAACCTCATGACGAGATGATATATGACTATATCTACAGCTGTGATTTTCTAATAATTGATGATCTGGGCACTGAGCTTACCAATTCATTTGTCCAATCACAGTTATTTGAGATTATAAATAGGAGATCTATCAGGAGACTGTCCACTCTCATATCCACGAATCTGGATCTGCAGAAGATCAGTGAGCGCTATACCGAACGTATTATGTCGCGAATAGTCGATAGTTATCTCATATTAAATCTCTACGGAGATAATATCCGTTATATGAAACGAATGAAACATATAACGAAGCAGGCATAGTCCTGAAAAACACAAGGCAGCACATAAACATATTCAGATTAGGAGGATTTTATTATGCCAGACGATAGTAAGTTGGAAACAATACCCGTAGGAAGTCTTGGAATCATTGCACACAAGAGTATCGTGCCTCTTGGTAAAAAGGTTGATTCCTATATCGTTAAGTGGAGAAAGAACCGCCAGAACGAGAACAAGTCAAGTATCGTATTCCATGGTTATGAGAAAGACTCTTACCTCATTGACACAGACTGTCCAAGATTTGGATCAGGTGAGGCTAAGGGTATTGTCAACGAGTCAGTTCGTGGTAAGGACATATATATCATGCTTGATGTTGGAAACTACAGCTGTACATATACTATGGCTGGTCAGACACAGAGAATGTCACCTGATGATCACTATGCTGATCTAAAGCGTATCATCTCTGCTATGACAGACAAGCCTAGAAAGCTTACAGTTATCATGCCTTTCCTGTATGAGAGCCGTCAGCACAAGAGATCAGGCCGTGAGTCTCTCGACTGTGCAGTTATGCTTCAGGAGCTCAAGCAGTACGGTGTCGACAACATCGTTACCTTTGACGCACATGATCCAAGAGTAGTGAACGCCATTCCAAAGAGTGGTTTTGAGAACGTCAAGCCAACCTACCAGTTTGTTAAGGCACTTCTCAGATCAACTCCTGATCTTGAGATAGGCAATGACCATATGATGGTCATCTCACCTGATGAGGGTGCTATGCACAGAGCAATCTACTTTGCTAACCTTCTCGGTGTAGACGTTGGTATGTTCTACAAGAGAAGAGATTACTCAAGAGTTGTAGACGGACGTAACCCTATAGTTGCCCACGAATTCCTCGGCGATTCAGTTGAGGGCAAGGATGTTATCATTATTGACGATATGATTGCATCGGGAGAGAGCATGATAGATGTTGCAAGGCAGCTCAAGGCCAGAAAGGCCAAAAGAGTCTTTGCTCTTGCCACATTCGGTCTCTTCACAAAAGGTCTCGAGGTATTTGACAAGTGTCACGAAGAAGGTATTATCGAGAAGGTCATCACCACCAATCTCACATACCAGCTTCCTGAGCTTGCAGATCGCGATTGGTATGTGTCAGCCGATATGAGTAAGTACATCGCACTCATCATCGACCACCTGAATCATGATGCATCTCTCAGTGATCTTCTTGATCCATCAGAAAGGATCAGTGCAAGAATCGCAGAGTACAAGGTAAAGCACACAATCTCTGACAATTATGAGAATTACTAGGATTTAAATATATCAAATATATAACAAAGGACTTCCGTCAGCCAGGATATTTATCGAACTGGCGGAAGTCCTTTTCTATTTTTCTGAAATTTGAGATTGTGCAACTTAGTATCTGGAGATTTTCCCATACAAGAACCTTATACACCATTCAATGTATCCTGCCTGCGTATTTGAAGCCAAAATAAAAAGTCGTACACAAATTTCTCATTCATGTACGACTCTCAACATATATTCATATAATTATTCAATTATCCGGTTCAATTAGATTACAACGCCACCACATTGCATTTACAATTCATATTCTGCAATCTGCTGACCACACTCTCATCAGATGTAAGAAGTATGATCTGTTCTGTCTCCACATAGCTTATAGCCTTAAGAACGCCATCAAGTCCATCATCATCCACAGTGCTTACCACATCGTCCAGCAGAAGCGGCATCTTCTCATCATCCAGGATCTTTGCAACCGCCAGTCTGACCGCCAGATAAACCTGTTTCACAACATCCGAGCCCAGAAATTCAGCTCTGAAGAAATGCCCATCTCTCTTTACCGCAATATGCATATCATCATCCAGTTTGGCTTCAGTAAACTTTCCTCCGGAAATCAGACCTAACAGGAAGGATATGTTATGCTCGATTCCATCAAATCTGGATGCCAGATCGTCAGAAATACTGTTTATCGTCTCAATGGCTTTGTCTATTGCCTTCTTCTCAGTCTCAAGGGCATCATAATCCACGAAAATAGCATCTCTTTTCTCTTTGAGTTCATAATAAGCATCCCTCTTTTCGATGGCATCATGCTCCTGGAATTTGAACATATCCAGTTTCTTATCATGCTCCTCCTGGAATACCCTGTCTATCTCAACACGCACAGTTCTTGACTCCGTCGCCCTTCCCATCTCATAAATGGTTCGCTGAAATTCCTCCTCCGACGGAAGCTTATCACCGTCAAATGTTCCTTTTCTGAACAGACCATCTATAATGGTTATCGCCACAAACGCGATAGTACATATCACAAAAAGCTGCTGTATAGACTTCTGGAATCCCACCAGATGAACCACAAATGTGATCACCGCAACAACCAGTATCCCCACTGCCATTATGACAAATATATTGTCTGTGAGCTTCTTTGCATTCTTCTCCTGCTTCTTTTTCTCTTTCTTTTCGTCCTCATCGTCGATGGCCTCTACCTCAAGGAATATACGACTTCTCTCCCGGTCCTCATCCTCGTCCGGTATCTCAGCATCTTTCTCATTTACAAGCTGTCTGGCCTCTCTCTTGAGCCTTGCTATCTCCATATTGTAGGCATCCAATTCATCTCTTCTGGCCTTCCTGATATCCTCGAGATCCTTATCGACATCTCCCAGTTCATCCATCTGAGCCTCAAGCTCCTCTATCTGCATCAGATATTTTCTGTTGTCATATTTCTTACGCTCATTCTCAAGATACTCTATAGCTGCCTCTTTGTTTATGCCGCTGCAGCCTGTCTCATGTATGTTATGAAGGTACTTTTCAAGATAATCACACACCGCCTTATCGCTGCTGCCGACCTCGTCAACCGGCTCCACATTAAGTCCATCCACATATGTACTCTTATCCATATCAAAAAGTACACCTCTATATGAATTCTTTGCGGCGAGTCTCTCTTCCTTCCCACTCTCTATATCAGTGAGCGTTGCGCCATCCGTTGTCATATTAAAATTTCTCTCGAGCAAATGATTCTTACCAGCACTTGTTACATGAGCCTTGCCTGCATATCCATTTCCGCCCTTCGGCTTATAATTAGCATAATTATCCTTTTCAGCTCCAAGCCGTTTTGTCTTACTTATGCCAAACAGCATCCCTGTAACAAACTCCCGCACAGTGCTTTTTCCTGAGCCACTGCCTCCATACAGGACATTCAATCCCTGTTCCAATTTTATCTCTCTGTTATTAAATTTCCCAAATTCTTTCAAAAAAAGTTTATTTATATACATTACTTTTCTCCAGTAGCTATAACAGCCTCCAGGCCATACTCAAGCGCTTTCTTGCTGACCACATCGTCCTTATCTGAAAGCTCAGCAATAAATTTTCCAAGCACGTTATTTGCATTGTCTCTCATAAGACTGTCCTTATTATAATCAAACATTGTGTTATCAACAATGTCGTATATCTTATATTCAGCAGAAAGCTTCTCAAATGTCGTATCAACATTTCTACCCTTCTGTCCCTTGAGAATAACTCTGTAGATGTTCTCCGTGCCCATCTTCTCTATCTGCTTTGAGATAACACGTTCTATCTGTGCTGCGGTGTATTCAGGCTTAACCTCAAGTCCAAGGTTGATATAACTTCTTTGGGCAATCGGCTCCCACTTTATCCTTGTCTCACCGTGTATTATCTGACCATATATAAAGCCATGCTTTCCCGTATCTCTGTAGGTAAGCGGCTCCGGGGAACCCGAGTATGCCATTTTATTCTTTATCATATGCTTCGGTTTTGTGAGATAACCAAGCGCTACATAATCAAATCCTGCATCTGCAATTTTTTTGAAATCAAATGCTCCATGCTCCTCATCACCACCGTACATGAGAAGTATATTGGATGCTCCTTCCTTTTGCAGTCCTATTCCTTCAGCAAAATTTTCAGTATATTTTTCCTGCCCGTAACTGAAACCCGTAACACAGGTATCTATATCTTCAAAATAAGCGTTGCTGAATTCACCTGCAGGAAGTATCACCGCGTTTGACTTGAACACATACGTCTCAGAAGGCGAATCCTTCTCTATATAGTCACTGCTTCCTGCCACTATGATGGTCTTAGTGTTTGTCAGCTTTGACAATCTACTGTCAAGCTTATCAAGCTCTGTGACCCCTGGCGCCTTATGAAAAAGATCTCCTGCCACGAGAAGCAGATCCACCTTTCTCTCCTCCGCAATATCAAGTATCCTGTCAAATGTATCTTCTATCTCCTTTGCACGGACTTCACTCCACGGTTTTCCCTTATCAGGTACCATCCCCAGATGTATGTCCGAAACATGTATAAATCTCATACCTTACCCTCTAATCGTATATAATCTAAATCAATCTGTCTCTATACAGTCCATTTTCGGCATTTATAGCTTTCCTGCAATTCCGTATCGTATAATCAACAAAAGTTTACCCCATATCGGCGAAAATTACAACACACGAGGTATTAAATCTTTGTGATCATCTGCATATTCCGCCTTTGTTCCTCCATCTCGTGTTCATGCAGATACTTTTCCCTGGTAGCAAGTCCGCCCCTTATATGTCTCTCCGCCTTATTGGCGTCCAGCACGACCCTCGCCTGAGCCGCCAGCATCGGCCTGATCCTTATAAGTCTCTCCGTTATATCCTTGTGAACCGTTGATTTACTTATCCCCATCCTGTCCGCAGTCTGCCTGACCGTTGCCCTGGTATCAATGATATAATTTGCTGCTTCTACCGCCCGTTCTTCTATGTATCCCTTCAAAGAAAAAGCCCCCGCATATTCTGTTTTATACAGTCTATGCGGGGACTCTCGCCGCTATGATTGCATGTTCAAAAGAGACTCTCTTCTAAATCACTTCTTCTATCTAAGCTTTGGAAATTTCACTATAAATCTTGATCCTATATCCGCCCTAGATATTACCTGTATGGTTCCGCCATGGGCATCAACTATCCATTTAGCAATAGAAAGCCCCAGACCCGAACCTCCGGTTTCACCGTTTCTCGCCTCATCAGAGCGGTAGAATCTGTCAAATATATGAATGATATCTGAGGATTCCATTCCTGTTCCCTCATCTTCTATCAAATAACTCACATATCCAGCCTCATCAGACACCCCCAGCTTGATCGTAGTACCCGGTTCAGAATACTTCGCCGCATTTTGCACAAATATCCTGACAGACTGTTTTATCATAGCGACATCACCTTTGACATAAGCCTCATTTTCCGTGCCTTTGAACTCATACCTGTGGTTCTCGTCTATCATCATGGATTCCTCCCACACCTCGCTTACCATACGGTTAATATCCGTCATCTCCATGTTCAGGTGCTGCCTTCCACTATCTCCCCTGGCCAGGAATAACAACTGCTCGACAAGTTCCTTCATATGCTGCGACTCATTTTTGAGCGCCTCTATGGATTCTCCCAAAACCTGTTCATCCTCCTTGCCCCAGCGGTCGAGCATATTTACATACCCCTGAATAACAGCTATAGGTGTCCTCAGCTCATGGGATGCATCTGACACAAACCTCATCTGGCGTTTCTCATTATCCTTCATGTTCTTGAGCAGACTGTTAAGCGCGATCTCTATACTCTGAAGGTCCTTATCCCCGGTGTGTATCACCTGCTCGTCGTCATCGGCTGACAGATGTGATATGGCTTTCTCCAGATCATCTATCTTGTTGTGATCCATCGGTTCCTTGCTGAGTTTCTCCGCCGCAACCGCAAGATCATTCAATGGCTTTAATCGTCTTCTGACATCTGCCGTCCGGAACAATGCAAGAAACAGAACCAGTGTCTCCATTCCAAGCAGCACGATACCCGGTATCTCTATGATATCCCACAGGATCTTAAAGTCATATCTGTATTTCTTTTCATCTGATCCCTCTATGATGTATTCATAAGCTCCGCCATCATCATTCTTCTCAACATAATAATGCCTTCCACCAATGCCCTGCGGCAACTGATTTCTTCCCCACCAGGCAAATGTTCCCGCAATAAGAAAGGCAATGACGATATCAATAAGTATCACATTGCCCACCTCTTTGAGCCAGAAACTCATATTGATCCTTCTGGCTATCGACGACATTCTTTTGTTTTCGTTAATTTTCTTTCCCATGTATATACTCTCTATCCATGCTTCCAGTCCATGTTTCCTGCGCAAAACTATGCATATCTACTTATATCTGTTCAATTCATACAGATCTTTGTTCATCTACGCTTGTATCAGCCGTTAGCACTGCCACGTTATCACTAAATATGTAATTCTTAACCGATTATTCAACGTTCTGATCCAGCTCATTCTCTAATGACATATCCCACACCCCTGACAGTAGTTATGAGCTTCACACCAAACCTGTCATCTATCTTTGTTCTCAGATATCTCACATACACATCTATGATATTTGTCTCACCCAGATAATCGTATCCGCACACAGCGCTGAGCAGCTTTTCCCTGTCCATCACAATGTCTTTGTTCTCCATAAGAGTCCTGAGCAGTTCAAACTCTCTGTTTGTGAGTTCCACATCCTCACCATTTACCGTAACTTCATGTCTGTCGGTATCCATGCTTACCCCATGTATCTCTATTTTGTGGGTGTGAACCTCCACACTTCCTCTTTTCTTCAGAGCCACCCTTATCCTCGCAAGCAATTCCTCTATTGCAAATGGCTTTGTGAGATAATCGTCCGCCCCTGCGTCAAGCCCCGACACCTTATCCATCACAGCATCTCTGGCAGTGAGCATTATGACCGGCACATCGCTCTCTTTTCGGATTCTCCTGAGTACCTCCAATCCGTTGAGTGCCGGCAGCATCACATCCAGGATCACAAGGTCAAATTTCTCGGAAAGTGCCTTTTCAAGCCCTGTTCTTCCGTCAAATGCCTTCTCAGCCTCGTATCCTTCATGGATAAGCTCCAGTTCAACAAATCTTGCAATTTTCTCTTCATCCTCCACAATGAGAATCCTCTGTGCCATATCTTTTTCCTTTCTTTTACTTATTATTGACGTCGGACTTAAGGTTGTCTACAGAGTCGGCTACTTTATCGCATGCGCTATTGAGGTTTACGTTGATGTCACCGATTCCTTCAAAATGATATCTGCACTCACAGAAGAGTCCGACCACAAGCAATGGAAGAACCACCCAGAATGCAAGTATAAGCGCGATCACCAGAACAAGAACCGGAACATTTATCATGGTCTGACCCCTTCGCTCTACTATGAATGTACTATCCACACTCTTCTTTAATATCTTGCCACACCATTTGAAGAATCTGTCCATCATCTGTCCAAATGTCACTTTATTACAATCATTTGTATATGTCTGCTGCGCCTGCTCAAACTCTGTTGATGTCTTCTGTTCCTCGCCTGTAGTAAAGCTCTCCACCTCGGGAGCCTTTACCTTGTCAAGTTTCTCCAGATAAATGATTGCATCTAACAGATCGTAATCACACGCCTCAAGCGCATTCTTCGCATCTTCGTAACTTACACCTGTTTTTTCTCTTAACTTTTCTACCTTTTCCAGTTTATCCATGATCTTTACACCCTTTCTCATTATCTTATTTTCATCGTCTTCCGATGATCTGTCATCTTTCTTATCGTTTGCTGCTGATATCATCAACTGATGTTGTTACTATACCAACCGATGATTAATCTAAAATATGAGAAAGATTAAAATCAGGTTAATTTTATAATGAATATATGGATATGTCAAAGTGGGAATACTTCCTCCACTGTTCCTGTTGAGAGTTGACGCATTTGACGGTTTGACCGATAGTTATGACTCAAAGCAATATGCAAAACGCTCCCAAACTGCTTGATGATAACAATAAGAAGTGATATACCTAAATATGGCATTATTACATAACAGCAAGGAGACGATCAATATGAGCAAACCTGAATATAATATAAAAAATTCAAACGACGGAAGTTTCATGGCAAATGTTGAAGTTGCAAAGGAAAGCAAGAGATACGTCAATATATCGATTTCAAAAGAGGATCTCGGATGCCTGTTACAAGGTAAGCACTTAGAGATATTATTTCCTGGCGATGAACTTGACGGCCGTGGCATGATAGATATTGGACTTTCAGACAAAGAAACTAAATTTGAGATAAATGATGAAGTCAACAAATTTATGATTTAATGTATTGTTGTATATTATAGTAATCTCGATATCAACCTTCTCATTGCACTGGCACAAATAAAACGGTTACAAAATATTACCAGTTGGTGACCGATCGTCACCAACTGAACTTTATATTTATTAGTTTTAAGAATACTTAAAAAAGCACCTCAAACCGAGGTGTTTTTTCTTACTTCCAATTATCCATAACAATATACAACTACGTCGCCGCCGCAATCTTCGCCGTAGACTTCTTCACACAGTAAAGGCATGTCGGCAATATGTAGATGGTCGCGGTGACCCATGCCGTCTGATCAGCAAAGCAGATGGCCGTGAATCCAAATGTTCCGACAAATCCCAGGCTCACTATGATCCTGGCCACCATCTCTGTAACACCTGAGAATATAGCCCGACCGGAATATCCAAGTCCCTGTGTCACCATACGCGCCACGTTCAGTATACCGAGACTCCAGTAGAAAAATCCCATACATCTGAGGTATTTCGCAGAGGCATCAAGGACATCGACTGCGCTCTTCTTTACAAATATCATTGAAAGCGGTCTGCCAAAGAATATCATGATAAGTCCTGCTATCAAGCCATATCCCACTGCGACTGCTATCGCCTGCCACATTCCCTGCTTTATACGCTTTGCCTGTCCAGCGCCAAGATTCTGACTGCAGAACACGGATGCTGCCGTTGCAAATGCGTCAAATGGACACATAGTGAACTGCTTTATTCTCATACCGGCAGTAAATCCTGACACATACACGCTGCCAAGTTTATTGTTTGCAGACTGCATGACCATACTGCCTATGGCTGTTATGGAAAACTGCAGACCAGTTGGAATTCCCATAATGAGGAGTTCCTTCACCGCAGAACCTTCTACCTTTCTGTCCTGCGCCTCAAGGTGCATCACCTGAACCTTCTTGAAAATGTACACCAGACATAATATTCCGCTCACAGCCTGAGCAGTTATCGTCGCTATAGCCGCTCCGGCACATCCCCACTTAAGCACAAGTATGCAGAACAGATCAAGAAATATGTTGAGTATCGCTGAGAAAGCAAGGAACATAAATGGCGTTCTGCTGTCTCCAAGTGATCTGAGCACACTCGACAGATAGTTATACATAAGTGTAAATGGGATTCCCAGAAATATAACTATAAGATATGAGTACGCCTTATCAAATATATCCAGCGGAACTGACAGAAGGTGCAGTATCTGATTGCAACATATAGCACATACCGACGTGACGATAAGTGCTATGATGCCAGTCAGAACCGCACCATTAAATATATATTTTCTCATCTTGTGCATATCATTTGCGCCGAAATATTTTGCAACCGGAACGCCAAAGCCTGCGCAACATCCCATACAGAAACCAAGGACAAGAAACTGAATGCTGCTACTGGCTCCAACTCCCGCCAGAGCCTTGTCACCCAGTATCTGTCCCACTATAGCAGCATCTATGATATTGTAAGTCTGCTGAAGCAGATTGCCAAGCAAAAGTGGCAGGGCAAACTGCATCATCAAACTGAGCGGTTTTCCGGAAACCATGGACTTAGCCATGTCTTACACCTTCCTTACATTATCTTTTATGCCAGCTTATCTGCCAGAGCTTCGAGCGCTGCCACGTCCGACTGCTTGAACGCAGACCTTATGGTCACGTGCTCGTCCACGATCTCTATATCCTTCATCGCTGACATCTGCTCCTTCATGAGTTTCGCCGCCATAGGTGCCCATGAACCATTTTCAATGAAAGCAACCTTTCTCTTCTGGTATGCCTTCATCTTCAAGTGGTTGATGAAATCCGCCATGACAGGCATCACACCGCCATCATATGTTGGGGCTGCCAGAACCAGTCTGTCATATCTGAATGCATCCTCTACGCACTCTGCCATGTCATCTCTCGACAGATCTGATATAGCGACCTTTACGCCTTTTGCCTCAAGCATCTCCGCCAGCTTCTTTGCAGCCTTCTCCGTGTTGCCGTGGAGACTGCAATATGCGATGAAGATTCCCTCATCCTCAGGTGTGTAGGTTGACCACAGCTGATACTTTCCTATGTAATACTCAAGATTCTCTGTGAGTATAGGTCCATGAAGCGCACATATCTTCTGGATGTCCAGCCCTGCTGCCTTCTTCAGAAGTGCCTGCGCAGGCATTCCATACTTTCCTACTATATTGAAGTAATATCTTCTCGCCTCGCATGCCCAGTCCTCATCTGTATCCAGTGTTCCAAACTTGCCAAATGCATCCGCTGAGAAAAGTATCTTCTCGCTCTGCTCATATGTGACCATGACCTCAGGCCAATGAACCATAGGAGCCATGAAGAACTGAAGTGTATGGCTTCCAAGTGAGAGTGTCTGTCCCTCTGCCACAGTCACACTTCTGTCTGCCACAGGAACCTCAAAGAAATTTGGCAGCATTCCAAAAAGCTTCGCATTTGACACGATCTTGATATCCGGATATTTTGCAAGCACATCACCAAGATTCGCCGAGTGATCAGGCTCCAGATGTGAGATTATGAGATAGTCAGGCTGCCTGTCTCCAAGCACCTCTGCCACATTTGCAAACCACTGGTCTGCACACTTTGCATCTACCATATCCATGATGGCTATCTTCTCGTCCATGATGACATATGAGTTGTACGCTATACCGTTTGGCACGATGTACTGGTTCTCAAAAAAGTCTATGTCCTTGTCATCCACACCTACGTAAAATACTGAATCTGTTACATTCTTCAACATATCATTACCCTCTCTTTCGTTATAATTCTACCATTATTCTACACATATTTCTTTTTAATAACAACCTCAACTCAGTGCAATTATAATATTTGCACAATACACCTGATATATGTTTTACAATTGACACTTTGTGGTAAAATTGTCATAATAACGCTTAGTAATTTATTTAAATATAAAATTATGAGGGTGAATGAGAAAAATAAAAAAAGAATTAAAAGTAGTATTATTATTAAAAGATGGGGATAGGTTTATTATGAAAAGATTTTACAAAATTATTAATGCATTATGTTTTCTATACTTCTTTATAATGTGTTTTTGTGATATAAAGCATATCATAAATGCCAAGGACAGTATCGAAAGTAGTGTTCCATTATTATACAAAAATATTTTATATATCATTTTAATGATGGTTCCACTTATATTAATGCTAATTTGCAAAATTATCGTCAAAAAAGTTTGCCACAAAAAAGACATTGAAATTTCACCAGGTATAATTTCAAGTTTTTATTTTAAAATAATGGCGCACAAAAAAATAACAATTCCTATTACAGGATTTGTAATATTGTCGTTTTGTGTTGTACTATTTATTTTAATACAAAACAAATTTATTTATTATCCATCCTGCGACGAATTTTCACATTACAATTTAATATCAAACAATAATAGTAAATATGAAGAGATTTCCATACCTTCCAGTTCTCTGGAACTACATGGATGGGGGTATAAAAATTCTCCCGAGTCTTCAACCATTATATACTTTGGAGGCAATATGCAATCATCTGACAATTTCTTTTTTCATTTGCATGAAAGCAGCAATTGGGGTATGTTTGCTAATTATAATTTCTTAATGATCGACTATCCTGGATACGGATATAGCAGTGGAACTCCAAACTATAATAATATAATAAAAGCTGCCGATTCAATCTATCAATTTGTTAAAGAAAGCAGTTATTATGGAAACCAAAAAATTATTATAATGGGATTTAGTTTAGGAACAGGTGTGGCAACATATGTCGCATCATCCCACGACATTGACGGTCTGATACTCATTGCACCATATAACAATGGTCAGACGCTATATAACAGCGTATGCAATATTTTCTATGGACCATTAAAATTACTGGTTCGTAATCCGTTTCCGTCTGATCAATTTGCAAAAAAAGTGGAAACAAATGTTTTAATAATAGCCTCTGAAGACGATGAAGTTATCCCATTTAGGCTTTCACAAAAACTTAGTAATTGTTTCAATCATGCTAATTTTATAACAATGGCCAAACTACATCACAACGATTTAATATATAATACCGATGTTGAAGATGAAATAAAACAGTTTCTAAACAGTTATTGATTTTTATATACATATATATTCTGGCAATACAGATATTTTACAGGTATTGCCAGAACATATATTATTTATATCTTATATAAATTTCTATTAACAATTTATTTATATCCGGCTCACTTTCTTCTGCACCTTTTCCTGATACATGATATGGTCAGCCTCCCTCACATACTCCTCAAGGGTTTTATCACCATCCGGGTCTGTTATAACATAACCTATACTAAACTCCAGGGCAAATGGAAGCTTCTCCTGCGCCACTATCTCCCTGGCTTTCTCAAGGATTGCCGTCTTTCTTTCCTCAGGAGGTTCCGCCTCATCGTATATAGATATGGATACAAATTCATCTCCGCCATATCTAACCGGAATACTGCTTATTCCGCCTCCGCCTGCTACGGCTCTTGCGGCACTCCTTATAGCTTTGTCTCCGTACTCGTGACCATAAGTGTCATTTATATATTTGAGCCTGTCCATGTCTGCAAACATTATGAGAAGTGCCCTGCCCTGGCCCGCAGCCTTGTCAAATGCCTTTGCGGCGATCTGTCTCATACCCTCCCTGTTGTATATCTGGGTAAGTGGATCCTTTATGGATATTGCCGTAAGCTCCTGATTGATCTGCTCCAGCCTCCATTTATTGAACAGATTTATCATAGCCACATTCACTTCGCTCATTACAGTTGACCAAAGCTGCTTATCCATGAGGTAATATCCATTTTCGACACAGCAGAACCCAACTGCCTTTTCTCCGAAATGAAATGGCGCAAATAAAAATATATTGCCGCCAGTCTCATCATCCAAAAGTGGAAACATACTGTGGTATGTATCGCTATCGCCATCCGCTATGCCCTGCCTGTACACAATCTGCATTCTATGAGGATAGCCCTTCACAGCAAATACATCCTCATCGTACGCCGCCGATAGTGTCGGGCCAGCTCCCCCCATCTCCACAAGGGATCTGTCGACAACCATAACGCATTTCTTACACTCTGCCTGTGAATATGCCGTCTGTACACATGGATAAAGGCCACTGTAATCACCACATTTGCTGAGCAAATGCGTGAAGTCAAGTGTGCTCTCATCTATCTCCTCGCGTTCCACAACTCCCATTATATAATTCTTCAGGTACTGTCTGCCGTTCAGCATAGCATCCGCGCCACAGCCACAACTCTCCGTAAATATACAATTATAATCTATATAAGAGCTGGTATCCGGATTGTTTCCCGCCCAGATATTCAGCATGATCTCTGCAGCCTCAGCTCCAATCTTCTCACGGATCCTGCTCACCGTTGTTATGCGCGGCGTATAGTACGCTGCTTTATCAAAGTTGTCAAATCCCGTAACCTTAAAATCATTTGGCACTGAAAGTCCTAGTGCTTCAGCTCTGTTGCACACACCCACCGCCAGGTTGTCATTTGAACAGATTATTACATCCGGAAGAATCTTCTTCACTATCTCCCGTTCTTCCAGCCTTCTCTCATCCATCTCCTCATTATTCGAAGCCTCGGCATCCGGAGCAGAATCCGCAAAACTGCCACTGGTTATCTCTCCATACACCTCCGCAGGGCCGCCGTAATCCGGACCATCCTTCTCATGCTGTATACATGTATGTCCATGTAACCTGAGCAATTCCTCAAATCCCGTCACGCCATCATTAAAACCAAAATCTCCAAACAGGACATCCTCATCATCCACAGTCAGGCCATATTCATCCATACAGTCCCTGAATGCCCGGCATCTCTCCTGAGCCTCATAGTTGTCCTTTGGTCCGGCAAGATACCATACCTTCTTCGCACCATGTTTCTCTATCATATGCCGAGTCATGTCATACATGGCATCATAATTGTCTATTCCCACAAAATGCAGCCCGTCAAACGCTGTCTCAAGACTTATAGCCGGAACTCCGCTCTTCCTTATCCTGTCCAGCAGTTCCGCCGTGACTTCCGGATATTTGATATTGTTGACAGATATTATGATCCCATCAAAGTCTGTCAGCTCCGGCAGATTATATATATTGTATTCTCCATAGCTGTAACCATCGTCCCTGTTCCAATTGCCATTGCTGTTGAATATGTACAGATTCACATCAGCCCTGGCTTCCTTTATCTTCTGCATAAATCCCAGCGGCCAGGCGTAGGTGAAATACCTCTTCCAGCCATCCATGAACAATGCTACTTTTTTCATACCTTACCTCCTGATCAATCAGAACACCCCGCCCTGTCACATCAATAAATTTGCCAAATATATTAAAAGGGCGCATCTGTATATATTATACACAGACCCGCCCAACCAAAACATATCCAAATGTATCAAAAATATGTACTTTACTATCAGAAACCACGGGGACGGAGGGGACAGGCACCTCCGTCCCCTCCGTCCCCCATAATTTACTTAAGTGGATAGTCGTCATGTGCCGGCTTGTAATCACGTATAGTCTTAAGTGCCGGCAAAGCATGTCCATCATAGTCAAAAAGTGCCTGATTTGCCCATTCATTTCCGCATGGTCCAGACTCCTCTATGTATGACAGAGCACCTTCCGTAGCCCAGCCGCTTCCAGGTACCGGTATCCACCCAGCTTCCCAGTAGTAGAATCCATCACCGCCTGGAACATCATCTATCAGTTTCATTATGTCGTTCATGAAATCCGCCTGTCCCTCAGGTGTCATAGGGTAGTCAAGATTCTCCACCAGTGAAGGCTTTGTGGCATAGCCCTTTCTATCGTCAGGTCCCAGTTTCTCATATTCTGCGTAGTCCTCCATGGTAAATCCCATGGAAACCTCAGCGATAACTATCTTTTTGCCATATCTATCCGCCATATCCCGCATATTTGCCTCTAGCTCCTTCATGGTTCCATGCCAGAACGGATAATACGACATTCCGATTATATCAAAATCTTCTCCTCTTTCCATGTAGTGGTCAAACCAGTCCACATACATAGGATTGTTGCCGCCATTGTCGAGATGTATCATGACCGGAATATCAGAGTCAACCGATCTGACCGCCCTTATTCCGGCGCTCACAAACTTTGCGATATTGTCATATTCTGGTTTCTGCCCCAGCGGCCACATCAGTCCGTTTGTAAGCTCGTTTCCAACCTGAACAAGCTGAGGTAAAACGCCCGCAGCCTTCATCTCTAAAAGAGTCTCCCTTGTGTAGTCGTACACAGCCTGCTCAAGCTGATCCGCATCCATGCCTCTCCACGCCTTCGGCACCCTCTGCTTGCCCGGGTCAGCCCAGAAATCACTATAGTGATAATCAAGCAGAATGCTCATTCCATGATCCATAGTGCGCTTTGCGAGTTTTTTGTATACCTCAAGGTCATTTGTGCCCGCGCCGTAAGGTACGCCGTCCTCCGTGTACGGATCATTCCACAGACGAAGTCTCACAGAATTCACACCATAGTTCTTCAGTATGTCAAATATATCTCCCTGCACACCATTGTCAAAATATCTCGCACCTAACTCTTCAGCCTCAACAACAGTGGAGAGATCCACGCCCTTTATATAATCTGCCATATTTTTGTCTCCTTCACCTGCATTTATTTTACTGCCCGTTATAACCAAGAACAGCCGCCGAATAAAAATGTTCTGCATACTCCAACGTCTTTTACAACATACTCCTGATGTATCAGTTCATCTTCATCTGTCGGCGGCCGTCTATCCAGATGACACCTGTCACCTAGTCGTCAAATGTAATCCTGTCATACATTCTTCCGTATTTTATTCTGATAAGTTCATTCTTTGCCAGAACGTCCTCCTCTGGTCCAACATACTGACAACGGATACAGTAGTATTCCTTCTTGTCCTTATCATAGAACATATCTATATCCAGATCTCTCATGAAACACATTGGACATCTGTAATTTAATTTGCCTTTTCCAGACTGAGCCATGTTGAAAATACCTCCTTATCCTTAAGTGTCTTTGTAAACCCGAGAGTGAACATTGGCGAGAACGCATATCCCTCTTTGAAATATCCAGTTGCATCGCTGCCTGATGCTCCCATAGCAGCCTTTGTCTCGATCGCAGGGATAACTGCTGATACCTCATCGGCACCTGCGAGATCCTCTTCTCTGCACTTGTACTCATACGTGAGTGACTTGCTCTCTGAAGCATTCTTTGCCGTGAGAGTGATTCCTGTCATGTCCTCCGGGTACTCTGTTGTACCGTAGCATGCCACCATGTACTCATTGATCTCAACCTCTGCATCAGGGTTGCTCATCTCGAGGATAGTTCTCTCATGTCTTATCTTGGATGACCCCTCCTCAAAATATATCTTTGTCTGAAGTTTAACTGTCAGATCGTAGAACTCGATGTCAACCGGGTCAAGTGTAAGGATCCTTGTGCTGCCCTCCTGTGAGAATGTTGCCTTTGTTCTGCATAGACAGAGATCGACCTCCTCACCATTATAGCTGATCTTGGCACTTCTCACAGTACCTTCTCCGGCATAGTGTGTGAAATATCCTGCTCTGTACTTCTCCTGGATCAGGAATGGATATGATGCATCCTGAACGTGTGGAGTTCCGATACCTACAGGCCAGTTAAGCTTCGCTGCATATGGTCTGAGGTCAACGATCGCACCGCCCTGATCCATGTTGATCTGAGCTCTCATGTATGGATCGCAGTACCAGAATATCTGCTTGTCTGATCCGTACAGTATATCCTTCCAAAGAGCACACTCAGGCTCCTCGTATGTCTTATTCTCTCTGTAAAAATCAGCAAATTCAGCCATTGTCATGTCAACGCATTTGCCTTCCTTCTTCAGATCACCGTAGTACTTCATTCCGTCCTCGTAGCTCTTCTTGAGCAGCTCATATGGAGCCTCCCAGCGTCCCATCTTGTTCAGCCAGCCCGGTCCAACGAACATCATGTTGTATGAATATCCGTTGTTGAACTTAGCAAGGTGACGGTACTGGTCGATAAGGTTGTACAGATATGGATACTCCCATGTCTTGCTGTCGTAGATCATTCCACGGAGAACGTTCTGTGGATGTGTACCGAAGTTTGAACCATTTCCATCGTAGCATGCCAGCAGGTCTCTTGAAAGATGAGGGATAGCAACGATTCCGCTGTCCTCAGCCTCATTTGCTGCAGGAGCATGTGTGTTCTGCTTCGAAGGTATCCACGGATTCCATGGGCCACCATCGAACAGTGTGTACCATGAGTTGTTGCAAGTGTGATAAGCCTTAGGACCCTCCTCCCAACATGTTGCAACTGCACACTTGACTGATGGGTACTTCTCCTTGATGTAGTTTGTAAGCTCAGCGTCCATATAATATGAACCAGTTGATTCTGGGTAGAAACCAAATATATCATGGAACTTTCCAAATACATCATCAACGATATTCTTCTTGTCCTCCATTGAGAACATCCAGATACAGAAGTCCTTGGTCTTGTACTTCTCTCTGAACTCTGTGCAAGGAAGTCCGAGAAGTGAGAGTGCTATCTCATCTCCATACTTCTCATGATGCTCCTTGGCAAGTGATACAGCCTCCTCGTTAAAAAGGCTGGCATATGTCATCTGAATAGTAGTCTTGAGTCCGTTCTTGTGAGCTGTCTCCTGCTGAAACTTGAATATGTCCAGTGACTCTGTGAGGAGAGCTTTTCTTCCGATGTCCTCTGCCTGACCATGGCCTGTAACCTTCTCGGCATACTCAGGAACCATCTCAGGACGGTGGATAATGTTAACAACAAATGTATTTTTCATATTTTCCGTCTCCTATTTTTTATATGTTAGTATGTGTTTACTTTTGATCTATAGAATATTGCCCTAAAAACGTGGCAATAATTTCATTTTTTCTTCCTTCATGCCCCTATTTTAGGGCTAATTATAGCAGGCATCCACACCATCATCCATCTGTGGTCCATCCGGCAACGCAGACACCTGCTCAAAATAAATTTTCTCATTTCTCTCAGACCGCCGCCTGAGCTTAGTGTCCGCTACGTCCGAAGTCGAGTGCGAACGACCTCTGAATATATCAGGACAACTCCACTGTGGCGTCCGTCCTTTCCAAGCGGCGTCCGTCCGCCTTAACCCTTTACAGAACCGCCTGTCACACCCTCTACATAGTATTTCTGCATGATGACGAACAGTATTGAGATAGGGATAGCTACCACGATACCACCGGCGCAGAATACTGAGAAGTATTTGTTGACCAGTGATTTCTCAAGCATGTTGTAAAGACCTATAGCTACTGTCCAGTCCTTTGAAACTCCTGAGTTGAGCATAAGCTTTGCGAATACAAAATCTCCCCAAGGTATAAGGAAAGAACTGATGACCTGATACACCACAATCGGCTTACACAGCGGAAGGATGACCTTCAGGAATATCTTTGCCTCCGAAGCGCCCTCAAGTCTGGCAGCCTCCTTAAGTGACATTGGGATTGTGTCCATGAAGCCCTTCATGATGAGGAATCCAAGTCCTGATCCCGCTGAGTAAACTATGATCATACCGAAATGGCTGTTTGTAAGTCCCAGCATCTTCAGGATAAAGTAAATTGCTATCATGAGAAGTGGGCCAGGGAACATGTTGAGTATCAGCGACGCACTCATGATCTGTTTTCTGCCGTTGAATCTCATACAACTCATCGCATAGCTGACCATAATTACAAATATAGTAGAGATGATACATGTAAATACTGCAATGATAAGTGTATTCTTGAACCATGACACATACTGCACAACCGAGTCAGGTCTTGTGAGCAGCTGAACAAAGTTGTCCATAGACCAGCTAGTTGGGAAGAAATGCGCTGTGTTGATTCCCTTATATCCGCTGAATGAGGTGACAACCAGCCAGATGATCGGAACCAGCCAGATAACCGCGAGGACAAGTAATACGATATGTTTAACGATTGAACCTATTGTTTTCTTCATTACTGGTACTCCTCCTCTTTATCTCCTGAGATCATTCTTGAGAATGATATAAGTGTAAATGCTGCACATATGATAAATACTATGATACCGATAACAGATGCCATCTTGTAGTCGTAGTATTCATTTGTAAGTCTGAACAACCATGTGACAAGAAGGTCAACCTCCTTCGCATGCGAATTGGCAAGTGCCTGATTCTGTGTGACAAATACATCCTGTGTTAGCAGGTAGATTACGTTGAAGTTGTTGATATTCTTTACAAAGTCTGTTATAAGTGCCGGGCCCTGGATGAACAGGATATATGGCATTGTGATCTTCCAGAACACCTGGAAATTTGTTGCTCCATCGATCTTTGCACTCTCGATCTGATCTGTAGGTATATTCATCAGAACACCTGTTGCGATCAGCATCTGGTATGGAACACCGACCCAGATATTGATGAGAATGATCATTACCTTTGCCCAGTGAGGATCGGTCAGGAACGGTATATATGTAAGATGTTCACCGACAAGTCCTGCATGCTTAAGCATGTCTGTGATACCAATATTTGAACAGATAGTGTTCACAATACCTGAATCAGCAAAGAAGTTTCTAACCAAAAGCAGTGTTACGAACTGTGGAACTGCTATTGATATGATAAAAAGTGTTCTCCACATCTTTGGCAGCTTGGTTGTCTTGGAATTGATCGCCTTGGCAAGAAGAATACCGCCTATGAATGTTGTAAATGTAGCCATGACCGCCCATACAAGTGTCCAGCCAAGAACCTTTCTGAATGAATATCCAAATGTGACTGTCATGCTGTTTGAGAACAGGCTTGCAAAGTTCTTGAAGCCCACCCATGTAAACAGTGAATTCGGTGGAAGGTGCTGCTGGTCATAATTGGTAAATGCCACCGCTATAAGAATAAGTATCGGCAGAATATTCATTATGACTACACCAATCGTTGGAAGTGTGAGAAGTGTTATGTGGAACTTCTCGTTGAAGAGTGCCTTCATATCTTCCTTGAATGTATTTATATGTTCTCCATTTTCCTTCATCTGCTGAAGCTTGTACACTGTCTTGATATTGTGAATGTAGAAAAGCACGAATATAAGAATTATGAACAACGCAACCACCGAATTGAGAAGGATCTGGAAAGAATTGTCGTAATTATTAGTGGTTGTCTGCATGGTGAGTGGATCAAATACCTGCTCAAACTTTACAGTTCCAAGAGTTCCGAACTTTGCAAGGTTTGGTGCCGCATAGCCTACGCACATCAACACAAACGCAGCCTCAACGATGAGCATGATCAAACCATTGACGATCTGCTTTCTTGCGAAGTAACCTGCACCCATGATAACCGCTGAGAGCTTAACCCATATATCACCTTTTGCAAAAGCAACACCAAAATTCTTGAAATATCTTCCTATGACTTTAAAGAATCCTGATATTTTCTTCATGAAAAAGCTCCTCTCTTTTTAAAATGCCCCATATGCCACGAATGACATATGAGGCATTCTCATTATAACCTATAAATATTATTCAAAGTACTTCTTATTTAAGATTACTCCTGTGATACAGGTGCCTCAATTCCTTCTACAGCGTTGTCGAGAAGTTTCTGAAGATCTGTTCCGTCCGGATTGCCCTGGGCAAGGATCGAACCAAGTGTCTCTGCTGGTGTCCAGTAGTTACCACCTACACGCTGTGGTGTTGCATATGCTGCCTGAGCTGCAAGAGCTGATATAGCTGGATCAGCCTTAACTTCATCTGACTCTGAAGCGTTGATGTTTGAA
This sequence comes from uncultured Coprococcus sp., assembly GCA_902461735.1. Lineage (GTDB taxonomy): Bacteria > Bacillota > Clostridia > Lachnospirales > Lachnospiraceae > Coprococcus. Next base: position 140,127 of record CABPYV010000001.1, on the reverse strand, counting down.
GGGCCAAGGCCTCTCTGCTTAAATCTTGTAACCTGTGTATCCTCTGATGTAAGGTACTCTGCGAGGAGCATTGACCAGCCTACATTCTTTGAATGTGGGTTTACACCGATAAGCTTGCAGCCTGAGAATGATGCCATCTGAACCTGCTTGCCTGCAACTGTGTATGTAGGAAGCTTTGCTGCTGCATAGTTCTCGCCCCATGCTGCCGCAGCGTCTGCTGCTCTCCATGTTCCGTTAACTGCTGCACAGATTGTACCCTCAGCGATCGCTGTTGCCTGTGTAGGATCATCCATATCTACAAATGCGCCAGTCTTGAAGAGATCAAGGATTGCCTGAGCTACATCTGTACCGCCTGCCTGATTCCAAGTACATGTATTTGTAAGTCCGTCATCGTTAAGTGTAAGGTCAAGACCTGCTCCCTGGAAGAATGAGTATACATACCAAGCATCTGATACGTTCATAGCGATCTTCTTGTTTGCCTTCTTTGCTGCCTCTATCATAGCATCCAGTGACTGAACATCATCCTCTGTGAATACTGATGAATCATAGAACATGAAGTATCCGTTGTCTGCTGTCATTGGATATGCATATAATGTTCCATCAACAGAAGCTGCCTCAACAGAAGCTGCCACATTCTCTTTTGCAACATCAAATGTATATGTAGCCTGTACCGGCTGAAGTGCTCCAGCCTTAACCAGCTCATTAATCTGATCATCAGCAAATGCGAATACATCAGGAGCAGCCTCAACGTCTACCAGAATATCATCCTTTGCCTTTGACTCTGACTCAGCTCCGAGTGTGATGTTGAAGTCAACATCTGAATACTTTTTCTTGAATTCTTCAATAACCTGTGTTGTGAGATCCTGATCTTCCTCAGAAGCCCATACTGAAAGATCTACAGTTCCTGTTGTTGCATCAATTAAGTTCTGAATCGCATCTTCTGATGCTGCAGCCTGTGTTGTGCTATCGCCGGCAGCTGCTGTTGTTCCTTCGTCCTTTGATTCTGCGTTGCCACATCCTGCAAGGCATCCTGCCATCATCGCAGCAACAAGTGTTAATGATAAAACTTTCTTTCTCATTCTTATGTCCTCCTCTTTAAATAAAATAATAAGAAATTAGTTGCTCTTCTCGTTTTCCGTGCGCAATCGGTTGTTCTTTGTAATTACATATTATCAGTTATGCTTATTGTTGTCAACTACTAATTTAAATAACTTTACAAATAAAAAAGTATACATTTTGCACAATTCATTTTATTAGAAGCGCTTCCACAGCCGTCTTTTTTTTGCGCACCCGATTGCACATAGCCCAACATATGGTTGTTTTTGCAAATAATACCATACCAATTGTGCATAATACACATTATAAAGCACTGCAGCACAGCAATTTACAAGCCATATTACGGCACACAGGCAGCTTTGTATATATTTTGCTGTCTCCTGCCGGCATAATATAGGTTGATACATAGTGTATATTGCTACACTGCGTTGCAATTTTTGCGCAACTTTATTCTTTATGTGAGCATTTTCTACAACATCATTTCAATTTGTACATCAAAAAAGTCTCCCGGATGGATATATCCTCCGTCCAGGAGACTTTTTTGCTTTATTTCGTTAATTCAGTTCACCGATTCATTTCGTAGATTCCTTGAGACGAAGCTCATAACCCAGATGAGTCTTCTTCTTAACCTCATTTCCTTCTATGTGATCAACCAGCAATTTGCAGGCAACCATACCCAATTCTCTCGGATCAAATTGCAGTGATGTTATAGCCGGCTGATAATTATTCAGAAGTGAACTGTTGTAGAACGAAGCAACTCTTACATCATCAGGCACCACTATATTCTTCTTATCCAATATATTGAGTACATTTTGACAGATTCCATCATCCATACACAGGATACACTCAGCATTCTGCTTCATCACCTCTTCCACGGCATGCTCGCAAAGTACTGAATTATCTATATCAAAAAATACAAGTCCATTGTCAACCGGAATCTCCATATCCTCCATCGCATCTAGATATCCTCTATATCTGTTAAGTGTTACCACATGGTTTTTATTTCCACCCATAAGGGCAAGCTTCGTCATACCTTTAGCAAGCAGAATCGATGTCAGCTCCCGGCATGCGCTTCGGTGATCATGATCTATCTGGATCACATTATCATCATCCATGCTTCCCACTACCACAAAAGGCACATTCTTCTCCTTAAGGTATTCTGCAGGCGCATCGTTCACAAGAGTTCTTCCAAGAACGATCCCATCCACCTTATGATTCTCCACAATCCGTTCAAGCTGGCTCATATCATCCGGGGACACGGTACACACAAGAACATCGTAGTCAACAGGTGCTGCCATCTCAAGTAGTCCCATTAAACATTTTTGAAAAAACGGAAGGTCTACAACACTATAGTCGCTTGGCATAACCCATCCTATATTATACGACTTAGACTGGGCCAGTCCCTTTGCGATGACACTCGGTTTATAATTATGTTCTTCTATATATTCCATAACCCTTCTGCGGGTCTCAGCTCCAATTCTTCCCTTTCCCGAAATTGCTCTCGACACAGTTGTCTTGGATATGTTCAAGGCTTCTGCAACATCAGCTATGGTCATCTTACCTTGTCCTGCGCCTTGTCCTATGCCTTGTCCTGTGCCTTGTCCTGCACCTTCTCCCACTGTATTTTCCTTTTCCTGCACCTTATCCTTTTCCTTTTTCTTGTCCGTATTCTGTTCCAGCCCCATCTTCTCCATATAATTCTCCTCAATACTTCTAGTAATATACAATTCCGAATCAGTGCGCAAACGGTTGCACTATAATATATCATATCTTATTTTCAATTTTAGTCAAGGATATTCTGCATGCTAAGGATATATGTGATTTAGTGCTTATATTTACCCTTTTCATCAATCCACATATCCCTGAGCGCCTGCTGAAGATATAAAAAGTCAGCACGCGGCACATCCTGTCTGAGTCTGTTTTCTTTCCTGCACACGTCATAAAGTCTTATACCAAGCGAAGCAACATCCCGCCTATCTTCAACAGGCATACTCGCATACAACATGTCAAATTCGACAAGAGCCTTCACATCTCCATCCCATCCCGACACAAGCCAGGCAAGTTCTCTTATCTTATCATCATCCAATGCGCATATACTCTCTTTAAGTTTTTCAAGATCACCTACTCCAACATTCTTCTTGAATGACTGCCAATGAAACAGTGCTGCTTCCGATACCCCCAGCGCATAGGCTATAGCAGGAATATGTCTTGCAGTAGGCATTCGTTCCTCACTTTCCCATTTGTAATAAAGACCTGTCGTTATCTGCAATTCCTCAGGAAGTACCCTGTTAATCTCCGACACAACATATTTGACAGTAAACTTCGACGACCGGCTGTTTCGTCGTATGTCCTTCATGTTGCAGCCTATAGTATCTGATATTTCTCCAGCTATGCCGACGGTTTTGTTCATTCTCCCATTTTTCCTCATATTCTCACCCTCATCATTCTTAAACTTTTTTCTTCTTATCTCTTTCTATAGATTTTAACCCCTCTTTATACGGAAATGGCTAAAAATCTGTATTTTTACCGTTTCTTTACCATTTTTTACCCCTATTAGACATTTAGTATAATTTTGTGTTATTAAATATCCTACCACTTATCATGTTAAAGTGCTACCATTTTATAACAAACAGTTTTACACAGTATCAAGATCACACTTTAACAGCTTTATTAAGGAGACCCGAAATGACCGATCCATTATTATGTCCTCGTATCCCATTAAATATCTACGACTTCACCGACTACAGTTGTCTGAATAATACAATAACAGGAGCCAATGAAAAGCTTGCCATACTGGATGAATACCTGATCCGTATTAATAAGGCAACACGTTTTAAACCAGCTACATTTGAATTCATAAAACATTTCGATATGGACCAGGCTGCTGATATCATGCTGAATTACTATCATATTGACAGTTTCTTCAGACGTATGACGCAAGGTTTTTTCATGCCCGGCAGCTTAAAATGCATTTCCCTACCGGACGCGTATTTTTTACTCATCGAATTAAAGTGTTATATAAATGAGAGGCAGGCAGCGATCATAAAAAGCCGCTGTGTCAATACCTTCATGATGATTGAACAATACCAAAATCATTTCTCTTTCAACCCTCCAACTATACACAGAATAGAAATGAATCTTAACAATCAGCAATTAATGCATCCGGATTTTTTCGTACCTGAGACCATTTTATTTACGGATGAGGACTCTGTTTTCACAGTGAACGATGCCATCCAATATACGAACCACCTTATAAAAGATATTCAAAATCTTGGAGAAAACCAGATCGATCTTGATATCTGTTCATTCTTTGAGAATTTCAGAAATCTTCTGTTCAACAACCAAAACGACATCTTCTCCCCCGATATTGTAGAAAAAGCATGCAAATATGCACTCGAAGCATCATCGTCACAGCATCAATCACCTTTTTCATCCCACGTTTGCCCTTGCAGATACGCATCGTTTGTAGAGACTCTCGCCTACATACATAAAAATAACCTATCGCATACGCGATAGGTTATTAAGAAGGGGGGGAGTGGAGGATTCCTATATTTTGGGGTTTGGGGTTATGGGGTTACATTACATCGTATAAAGGGATTTCTACGAATTTCGTGCTAAGGGAACCCTCCGTATATCAAAATATATGTGATTGTCATTATTATATAACCAGAAGATCTAAACTCTTGTGTTCATCTCCTTGTTATGCCCATATACTATCAAAACACTTCTCAATTGTAAATACGGAATATTTTATAAAACTAAAGACTTTTTTTGTTATAATTTATCAACGGTTGCGCATTTCAATAGCATTTTGATTTTTTTTGATTGATAAATGATTGTTTTTTTCTTGGATGATTACCACGTTGTACAATTTGCTCATCAAATTTCTATTTTTCCTTGTATTTATAGTTAAAAAATTTTATTCTCAATACTATAATATATTTGCAAATTATTCTACGCAGGAGAATTTATTATGACTGAAGACGATATTTTAAAAGGAAGACTGGGGGATCTTGCCAACGCCGCTTACTCCCAGAACAGATATACATATACTAATTTCTTGAGTGCCTCAGATCTGGATATATTTTATCGAAACATTGAGGATCTATCTTTTGCAGGCTACAGTCTTTTCGGCGGCAGAGAAAGCTGTGAGAGGGTTATGATTGCATTTGGAAACGAAGCATTCTGCGGATACAAGCCTGAATTCCCAATATCCATTATCAAGGCCGCTGCTTTGCAGGACAAGTTCTCAGAAGACTTGAATCATCGCGACTTTCTAGGCGCACTTATGAATCTCGGTATAGAACGTGAAATGATCGGTGATATCCTTGTGGCAGAATCAGCAAAGACCGGGAAACACAGTTCAGCCTACATATTCTGTGTCGATTCCATAGCTGATTATATAGTAGAAAGTCTCACAAAGATCCGCCACACAAATATTCGATGTTCCATATGCTGTGCCGATGATACCGAAGAGATCCAGTTAAGAAAAGAACCTTTTCACATAATAGCGGCATCCGCCAGGGCGGATGCCGTAACCGCCGCCATCACCGGTCTCTCCAGGAGCAGCACATCTCTTTTATTCAGGGAAAAGAAATTCACCCTCGGCGGCAGGCTGTATGAGAACAGCAGTTACCAATTAAAACCCGGAGATGTATTCTCCATCCGTGGCTACGGCAAATTTGAACTATTGTCGATCGGAGCCGTCACTCGCAAAGGCCGTCTCAACATAGAATTGTTGAAATATGTCTGATAGAAGCTATATTTCCCGTTTCACATAGCTTTGCTGTTTCAACACGCCATTTGTCATTTATCTCTATACTCGTGCCATCCAGCATAACTATCTTTCTTGGGCTGCAGCCTCTTATATACTCAGTATTCACAATAAAAGAACTGTGCACCCTGACGTAACCGGTGTACCGTTCTTTTAACTGTTCTGAAAGTTCCTTCATGCTTCCATAAAAACTGTAATCTCCGTACAGCCCCCTTATTTTTATGAGTCTCCTATCGCTCTCAAAATACATGATCTCATGAATATTGAGCCTATATCTGATTCTCCCTGACTGGAACACAAAACACCGGCTCTTTTCTATCCCGCCAACAGCCGCCATAAGCACCCTCATAAAATCTTCCGCTCTAACCGGTTCGCAGACCAAAAAGCATGGCTGAATATCATATAACACCCTATTCATGCCAAGCGATATCATCATTATATTCGTTTCCCGATATCTCTTTCTCAGCATCTCTGCAACAATCCAGTTGCGATACACTACAACCAGATCAAACGCACCAGTTATCTCTATGTCCCAGGTTATCGCTTCCACCGAATCATAGTATACCACCTCATTCTTTAAGCCATAGTGTCTCTCCGTGTCTCCCAGATAATTCTGTACGAGACTCTTTCCATGTGGCATTTCGCTGTAAACCGCTATTCTTGCCATCTCAGATCCACTTCTGCCAAATCTATCTCACCCACATCCCACAGGAAATAATCACAGCTGCATTCCAGAACAGTTGCCAGCTGCACCAGCCTCTTTAAGCTCGGCAGACTTTTCCCACTTTCCAGACGGCTTATATATTTTCCATCAGTACACATCTGCCGTCCAAGCTCCTCCTGTGTCAAATTCATCGATTTGCGTGCATATTTTATGCGCTCCCCTATAACTGTAGTATTCATTTGCATCCTCCCTATCTCATTACTGTTCCCCTCGAACATAAGACTACTTTACAACAAATAAACTCAACAAAAAACCGCATCCCATGACGAATATCTGCATGAAACGCGGTTTTTAGTAAATATATTTACTTGTTTGTATAAATTTTTTGTTAGATTTCAGCCATATCTGCCTCTTGATATCTGTCTTCTGGTATCTTACTTTGTGATTCCAAGTTTTACAGCTTCGTCTGCAACAGCCTTTGCTACTACTTTTGCAACTCTGTCGTCAAATGCACCCGGTATGATGTAATCCTCCTTAAGTTCCTCATCTGTGACTATGGAAGCTATCGCCTTGGCTGCAGCCATCTTCATCTCCTCCGTTATGCCTTTTGCCTTGGCATCCAGAGCACCTCTAAATATTCCAGGGAACACAAGTACATTATTGATCTGGTTTGGATAATCTGAACGTCCTGTAGCCATGACTCTGACACCACCCTTTGCAGCCTCCTCAGGCATGATCTCGGGTGTCGGGTTGGCCATGGCAAATACTATAGGGTCTGCTGCCATGGATGCTACCATCTCAGCTGTCACGATGTTCGGAGCCGAAACTCCGACAAATACATCCTTGCCCTTCATGATCTCCACAAGAGAGCCTGTCTGCCTGTCCTTGTTGGTTATCTCTGCCATCTCAGCCTGAGCCGGGTTCATCCAGTCCTGTCCAGGACACAGCGCACCCTGCTTGTCCACAAGGACCACATTGCCTATTCCAAGCTGAAGCAGAAGCTTACATATCGATATACCTGCTGAACCTGCTCCGTTGATAACTACATTCGCCTCACCAAATGGCTTGCCGACAAGCTTTAACGCATTGATAAGTCCCGCTGACACAACTATCGCTGTTCCGTGCTGATCGTCATGGAACACCGGAATATCTAGCTCCTCCTTAAGCCTTCTCTCTATCTCAAAGCATCTAGGAGCTGATATATCCTCCAGATTGATTCCGCCAAATACAGGAGCGATGCGCTTTACAGTCTCTACGATCTCGTCCACATCCTTCGTGTCAAGACAGATCGGGAATGCATCCACCCCTCCGAACTCCTTGAAGAGTATGGATTTGCCTTCCATAACAGGGATAGCTGCCTCAGGTCCTATATCTCCAAGGCCGAGAACCGCTGTTCCATCTGATACTACAGCAACCATGTTGCCCTTGCATGTATATTTGTACACGTCAGCCTTATTGTCACGGATCTTTCTGCAAGGCTCGGCAACGCCCGGTGTGTACGCTGTGCTCAGATCATCTCTGTTCTTTACTGATACCTTGGACACTACCTCTACCTTACCCTTATGCTCCTCATGCATTTTAAGACTTAAACTATTGTAATCCATGTCTGTTCCTTTCTGCGCACCCCGCGCATCCTGTATTTTATCCACTGCATGTAAACCAGCTTATTCCATAATAACCTCGTCTCATATTTTAGTCAACGATATGTGCCAACATATGTACCCTGTTAAATGGAAACGAGAAGTAATATCCATCCGCAAAATCCGCAGTGTACCCCAGTATCTCCCTGGCTATCTGAATACCACACTCTTCACCTTCCTGTCTCGTCGCATTCTCGCCATATCTCTCTATGATCTCGTCCGGAATCTCTATGCCCGCCATCTCATTTTTCATGAAAAGGGCATTTCTCCGGCTCACCAGTGGCATCACACCCACCAGAATGGTCGCACCGGTCTCAGCCTTCATCGCCCTGAGCACCTGCGCCTGCTGCCTTGAAAATACCGGCTGGGTCAGGAAAAACTCGGCTCCCGCCTCCATCTTTCTCTTTATCCTGTCTGTCTCGAATCTAGTATTTAACCTGTTCTGATTGATCGCACCGCCGTAGGTTATCTTATCTCCAATGAACACCTCTTCATTCATCGACTGCAGCAGCTTCATCATGCCAACCGAGTCAAAGTTGAACACACTTCTGGTCGTCTGTCTGAACATAACCGGAACCGGATCCCCTGTTATGACAAGAAAATCCTTTATGCCGTTAAGCTGTGCTCCGAGAACACTTCCCCTTATAGCTATAGCGTTTTTATCTCTACAGCACAGATGTGGCATAACCCGAAGCCCCGTCTCCTTATAGACTTTCTCAGCCATGAGTATGGAATCCGCTCTGGTTCTTCCCGATGGTGAATCAGGAAATGTCACCACGTCCACATGTGACTGCTTAAGTATATGGGCTGCATCAAGCAGTTTCTGGTCATTGTCATCCACCGGAGGGGCAAGCTCGACCACGATCAGCTTGTGCGCACCTGTATTTTCCGAGGCCACAGCTTCTCCATCAAGACGGCCTTTGAGGAAATTGTCCTTTGAGGTACTGCCAGACTGCTGTTTTTCTACATGCATTTTGGCTGTTCTGACTATCCTTCCTGTCTCCACCCGAGCAGTGATCTGCTTTATATATTCAGGATTTGTTCCACAGCAGCCGCCTATTATATCTATTCCAAGTGCAGCTATATCCTGGATCTTATCTATGAATCCCTCTTTGTTATCATTGAACACCAGTCTGCTCTGTGTGAATTTCGGGTATCCCGCATTTGGCATTATCGATACAGGTTTTCCACAGTCTACATCCAGCTTTTTCAGAAGCTGAAGCATATGATAAGGGCCTACTCCGCAATTAAAGCCAACGCAGTCCACATCTGGATTCCCTGCCGCCTGAGAGAGCAGCGCCCTTGCCGAAAATCCACAGTTGCTGTATCCAAACTGGTTCACACAGAACGATACCATCACCGGTGTATCCTTTCTGGCTTTCAGATGCTTCACCACAGTTTCAAGCACATTGAACTCTGGAAATGTCTCAAACCAGACAATATCCACACCCATATCCTGCATGGTCTCACCCAATAGTTTATACTGCCCAATTCTCTCATTCAGTGTAAGTCCCGCATCCGCAGGGATTGGGCCTATATCTCCGGCAATATAGACTTTTTTATAAGCTGTTCCAGCATCATCATTCCAGGGCTTACCCACTCTTTCTGTTCCGGTACAGTCCTCGCATAAAAGATCTCCCACAGCCCCTTTCGCAAGTTTCACCGCTGACCGCACATTTGCGATCACATAATCCATATCCGCATCCAGACTTGCCGTATTTGCGGCAAATGTATTGGTTCTTATAAGCCCGGCTCCCGCCTTAACGTACTCCTTATGTATCTCAAGCACACGCTCAGGATGGCGTATATTTGCAAGTTCAGGGGCGACCGTCCCCTGTTCACCATACATTGCAACATAACATGTTCCAAACGCGCCATCTGCTACAAGCAGTTTATTCTTTAAACTTTCAAGTATATCCATTCAGCATCTCCATCTTCTTATTCTAAATTGATTTCTGCGCCTCATCATCTACTGTAATAATGTATACTGCTCCAGATTCCACACATCCGTCACAAGGCCATCGTAAAATTCCGGCTCATGACACACGAGAAGTATCGAGCCCTTGTACTCAGAGAGAGCGCGTTTCAGCTCATCCTTGGCATCCACATCCAGATGGTTAGTCGGCTCATCAAGCAAAAGTACATTCTTCTCAGAGTTGATGAGTTTGCACAGTCTCACCTTTGCCTGCTCTCCACCGGAGAGAACCTTAACCTTGCTCTCTATATGCTTGGTGGTGAGTCCGCACTTTGCAAGAGCCGCGCGCACTTCATACTGCGTATATCCCGGGAACTCCTCCCATATCTCCTGTAGGCAGGTGTTCTCACTCGCTTTTACCTCCTGCTCAAAATATCCGATATGAAGATAATCTCCAAGCTGTGCCTTGCCTGATATGGCAGGGATAAGCCCCAGCACACTCTTGAGGAACGTTGTCTTTCCAATACCATTTGTACCTGTGATGGCTATCTTGTCGCCTCGTTCCATTCGGAGGTTCATCGGCTTGGAGAGCGGCTTTTCCTTACTATATCCTATCACCAGATCATCTGTCTCAAATATAACCTTACCGGAGGTTCTCGCCTCTTTGAAGTTGAATTCCGGTTTTGGTTTCTCGCGCTCAAGCTGGATAACATCCATCTTGTCAAGTTTCTTCTGTCTGGACATCGCCATATTTCTGGTGGCAACCCTCGCCTTATTCCTCGCCACAAAATCTTTAAGCTCTGAAATCTCCTGCTGCTGTTTTCTATATGCAGCCTCAAGCTGGGATTTCTTCACCGCATAGACCTCCTGGAACTTGTCATAGTCGCCCACGTATCTGCCTAGCTGGCAATTTTCCATATGATATATGATATTTACAACCGAATTTAGGAACGGAATATCATGCGAGATAAGTATAAACGCATTTTCATACTCCTGCAGGTATCTCTTGAGCCACTCTATGTGGTGAGCATCCAGATAGTTTGTCGGCTCATCAAGCAGAAGGATCTCCGGCTTCTCAAGCAGAAGCTTCGCCAGCAGAACCTTTGTCCTCTGACCGCCAGACAATTCCGTCACATCCTTGTCAAGCCCCAGCTGCAGCAAGTCAAATGCTCTGGCAACCTCCTCGACTTTGGAATCTATTATATAGAAGTCATGGCTGTCCAGGAGATCCTGAAGAAGTCCCATCTCCTCAAGCAGCGCGTTCATCTCCTCCTCGTCCGTGACTTCGGCAAGCTTATCACATATCTCATTTATCCTCTTCTCCATATCAAAAAGCCTGGAGAATGCATCCTTCAGGACTCCGCCTATGGTCATGCCCGGTTCCAGAACTGTATGCTGGTCAAGATATCCAACCTTCACGTTCTTCGCCCATGTCACAGTTCCCTCATCCGGCATAAGGCTGCCTGTCACTATATTCATAAATGTTGATTTGCCCTCGCCATTTGCACCTACCAGCCCTATATGTTCACCTGCCAGCAGTCTGAATGACACATTTTCAAATATCGCCCTGTCGCCAAATCCGTGGCTGAGATTACTTACATCTAATATCATAAATTCTCCTTGTCTGACGGACGGCACTTTATAGCATAGATGTCTGAGGCATATGCCTCAGACCATTTCTACACCATAAAGTGCCTGTCTTTGTAATAATATCATCAATTGTTGTTTTTCACTTATAACATGGATTGTATATATCAGGCAACTACTTATTTTGTCTCAATGATTCACATTTCCTAGTCCACCGGCTTAAGGTACATTGCCGAAAGTGCCGGCAGGTCAAATCCGAAGTCGCCGCACACGCCCTTGATGCTCTTTACAGTGTCCTTAGTATTTCCGCCATACTTATTCCAATCTGTGTTCATCAGGACTTTCATGGAACCGCCCTCGCCGTATCTGAAATGATAATCCTTGTATGTATTGCCTGAGAGGTTGAGCACGACAACTATCTTGTTGTCATTCACAACCCTCTGGAAAATGTATACCACATCCTGTTCTTTGCCGCAAAGTATCCAATCAAATCCATGCGGATCATCGTCCCACTCTGACAGAGCAGGTTCTTTCATGTAGAGACTGTTCAGATCCCTTATATATCTGTTGAACGAATCGTGATTTGGATACTTGAGGATATTCCAATCCTGCTCTCGCTTTTCGTCCCACTCACGAAACTGAGCTATCTCGTTGCCCATAAAGTTGAGTTTCTTGCCGGGATGCGCGTACATATATGCATAGAGCGCCTTGACATTTGGAAACTTTTCTTCATATGAACCGGCCATCTTCTGTATTATGGTAGCCTTGCCATGAACAACCTCATCATGGGAGAGTGGCAGCATATATCTCTCATTGTAGAAGTACATCATGGAAAACGATAATTTATGATACTGATCCCCTCTGCAGAACGGAAGAGTTCTGAAAAAATTCAGAGTATCGTTCATCCATCCCATATCCCATTTATAATCAAAGCCGAGACCGCCATACTTTACTTCTTTGGTCGTCCCCTTGTAATCCGTTGAATCCTCCGCGCAGAGTATACATGAAGGATGTCTCTCTTTCAGCCCCTGGTTAAGTCCCTTTATAAACTCCACGGCTCTGTCATTTACACCTCTGGATTCATCGCCCATCCAGTATATTATCCTGCTGATGGCATCCATCCTGAGTCCGTCAAAATGATACTCTGTCAGCCAGTAATTTGCCGCACTCTTCAAAAAAGTCTGAACCTCTCCTTTTGAATGGATAAAGTTCTTGCTGCCCCACTCGCTGTATCCCACATCGTCAGTAGGATGCTCATACAGATTAGTCCCGTCGTACTTTGCAAGTCCGTATCCATCCAGTGCAAAATGTACAGGCACATAATCCATGAGCGCACCTATGCCATTCTTATGCAAAGTATCTATCAGAAATTTCAGGTCATTCGCGGTCCCATATCTCGCCGTTGGGCTGAAGAAACCCGTATTCTGATAGCCCCATGACTCATCACACGGATGCTCTGAGAGAGGCATAAACTCCACATAGTTGTACCCCTGTTCCTTTAGATATTCCACGAGCATAGGTGCTATCTCCATGTATGTATACCAGCCCTCAGACACTCTGTCAGCCTCGATGACCTCCTCTGGGGTGAGCTGCTTTCCGCTCTCGTCGTACACCGGCTTACAGTGCCATGAGCCCATGTGCATCTCATAGACATTGAGCGGACCTCCCTTGCGCTCATTTCTAGTCCGCATCCATCTGGCATCGCCAAATGTATACTCGTCCATATCCCTTATCACAGATGCAAATGCCGGACGTAGTTCCATTCCAAATCCATATGGGTCGCAGTGGTCAACGCAATGTCCATCCCTCTGATATATCTTATATTTGTACATCTGCCCAACCTCAGCTCCGGGCACAAAGCATTTGAAAAAGCTGCCGTCATAACATCTTTCCATAGCAGTCTCTCCCCAAGAGTTGAATTCTCCTGTCACCGTCACCGATTCCGCATTAGGTGCATATGTCACAAAATTTACCCCTGTAGCCGTCTTCTTTCTGCTCTTACCCACGCTTTCCTTCACAACATGGGCACCCATCTCATTGTAGGCATCAAAGCACTTTCCCGAATAAAATTCATACAGATCCATAACAATCCCTCCATAATAACTCTCGCCATCTTATCCATTGCAGCCAGTATCCGCACAAGATCAACATATTTATTGACTGTAGTAAACTTGCAATTAGTATAACCCCATTTCAGTTCTATATGAATATACCGTTATAGACAAAGGTAAAATAATTGACTATAGACAATTATTGATAATTAACAGAATTTGGCACTCCCTTTTGACTATATATTCATTTTGGTGTATTCTATAAAAAATCAGCCGTACACAGACTATAAATTTGCCATTATGCCGACCACATCAATGGGGATCAGAAAGGAGCTTTTATGGACAGAAGAATTCAGAGAACCCGCAACAGCTTATTCAGCGCTTTCATAGAACTGCGCGCAACCAAACCTGTTGAAAAGATCACTGTGAAGGAACTTACTGAAAAGGCGAACATCAGCAAGCAGACATTCTATCTGCATTTTCAGGATATCTATGATCTGTCCGAATATCTTGAAAACGATGCCCTTCTGTCTCTCATAGGAGATATCCCTAACCCTGAATACATGCTGACCAATCCGGCAGAGGCAAGCCGCCAGCTTTGCAGCGCATTTATAAACCAGGGACATCTGTTCTCTATTCTCTTTCCGGATGACAACAGAAGCTACGGCATACTCACCAACAAACTTGATGCACTCATCAAAGAAAAGATATATGATGTGCGTCCTGAATTCCGCGATGATCTGTCCAAGAATGTCGAGCTTTCCATGTTCATTCAGGGCTGTGCATATACATTCCTGAAGTACAAGGATCAGGATCCTGCAAAAGTTATCGATACTCTGGCCGGAATAATCGAGCGCGCAGTCCGGGATTAACACATGTGATCGTGCGCAGATATCTTTCTGCCACCACATCACCGTTATCATCCCGGATCACTCAACTATCTCACAGGCCACATACTCATAGTTTACCCCCTCACCTGCATTGACTCTCAGATGGCATCTGCAGTCCGCAGCTTTCTCTCTGCTGCCATCATTGACATCTGAGTTTCCACAGACGCCAGCCTCCATCACCACATATACCTGGTCGCCCATCCCCGCAAATGTTTCATATGGGTATTCTGCCAGCAATTCTCCTTTTCTGACTTTCACGTTCTCGTCACACTTCAACCTTATATTTATGGGCTGTCTTACCTTCTGCCAATCCCTCTGCCCTTCAGCTATAAGATAAATCTCTACCGTATATCCTTCCTTCGATACACACACTATCTGCCCTGCTCTGGTTTTACTATATCTAACCTTGCAGTCAAACGGCGCTCTGATCTCTCCCCGTGCGGCTCGAATCGCACACACGCCGATACACCCGTCTCCCACGTCCTGTATGCAATGAATATCAGATACGCGCACAACATCACCTTCAACAGGCACATACACTTTCTTAAGCACTCTTTCATGATCGATCTCCTCCTTACCTGATTCAACATATCTGCGACTCTCAATATATCTCTTAAGCTCCCCGCAAATGCGTTCCACCTGATCTTCATAAAACACCTGAACCTGCCGTCCCTTAGCAAGAACCCCCAGTGCGCCAGAAGATTTAAATCTCATACGGTTCACAAGTGTTCCGTCATTCACCGTTACTCTCAGCCTTGTATCACTGCACGCCAGGTTATATATATTATCCATTCCTCCCAGGGCATCTATGATGATCGCCATCATTCCTGATTCATTCGTATTTCTGTCGCTTACATTTCTGCCACCCACATCTCTATCAATTGCGCTTATACCTCCTACATCTCTATCTTCTACATTTCTATCAACTGTGCTTCTATCTCCGGCATCTCTATCACCTATATTTCTGTTATCTGCACTTCTATAACCCACACTTCTGTCACTCACACTTCTATTACTCACACTTCTGTTACTCACACTTCTGTCACTCGCATTTTTATCTTCCGCGTTTCTGACATTTGGGACTCTGTCATTATTGTCTATTTCTCCATCCCCGTCCACAGCATCGCCATCATTTTCACGCCTGCCCCTAAGTCCCACGGCGATGAGTATCACCGCAGCCGTCACCAGCAGCAGTATTATGGCATACAGCCAGATAGAGTCTCCCATCCTCCGGATCTCCTGTAAAACAAAAAGGACATCCATATATGCATTCCAATTCTCCATAAGAATTCCTCCTGCACATATGATGTCCTTCTCTATATTAATATATTCACGCTATTCATGGCATCTGACTGCCCCTTGTAGATTTATTTTATTTTTAGAGCGTCCTTACTGCAGCATCTTCGAGAATCTCTCCACATCCTCCTCAGGAAGTCTGTAGATCTTCTCGATCTTGTCCCTTGTCATCTCCAATATTCTGTTCTCAAACTTAGCTTTCTTTATATAATCAATGGTCTTATCCGGAAACACAAAATAACTCTCCGCAAGTCCAAATGCCACCCCATCCTTTGCATAGTAACCACCGTCCTGCATATGTTCAAATGCATACAGACATTTGTCTATGTATCTGTCGTTGACGTAATAGCACTTAAGCATAATCGCCACAAACCTGAGTCTAAAATCATCAGACATATCCTGCCACGTTCCCACTGCTATTCCTCCCTGACTTTCCGAAATCTCAACCTCCTGTTGTTTCTTTCTCCATTCAGGATTCAGTTCTGAGTTCCCCATATATTTCATGATAAACTCCCACACTATCTCCTGATACATGGATGCCGCCTTAAAATTTGCACAGAACGAATCGCACACCCACCAGTTGTCTATCTTTGGCACAAATTCATCCGCGTACGCAAGTATTTCCTCAAGTTTCCCCTGTGCATATCCAAGGACCAGCCCCTGCAGCACCACGTCCTCCAGTGTGTCGTCCGGTGCGTGCTTCAGATATTCCTTCCAGTTGATCTCCGCGATCTGCTGTGCGATCTCCTTCAGGTCATCAAGTCTGACTCCGATCACATTGCCACATCCGGGCAGGTTCATGGCAAGATATTTGCCAAATTCAATATCCATATGTTCATATAACTCATCCCTGACAAGTCTGTTCACATCCTCAAATGAGCTGCTCTCCATCTACACATATCCCCTTCCAAAAGCCATAAGAATGCTTTTATATCGCAAATTATTTATCTCTCAAATATTTATCTGTTGACCACATTTATCGGATGTCCAGCCAAAAATGCGCCCATATTGTCCCCTGCTATCTGCAGCAGTCTCTGTCGAACTTCCCGTGGAGCCCAGGCAATATGAGGTGTTATGATGATATTCTTTGCAGTGAGCAGCGGATTATCCTCCTTCATCGGTTCCTGCGATACCACATCCACTGCAGCACCGGCTATGCGTCCCGAATTGAGCGCATCCGCAAGATCCTGCTCAACGATGCAGCCACCCCTCGCCGTATTTATCACCAATGCCGTTCTCTTCATAAGCCCTATTGCTTCTCTATTTATCATGCCCTTCGTCTCAGGAAACAGCGGACAATGTATACTGATCACATCCGCCTCTGCAAACAGTTCTTCCCGGCTGACCCATCTTATCCATCCGCCCTCCGGAAGTTTCTTCTCAGTTCTGCTGCTCACCAGAACCTTCATGCCAAATGCATGGGCTATATCAGCTACCCTCTGCCCTATACTGCCATATCCGATGATCCCCATCGTCTTTCCGTAAAGCTCCATCGTCGGCATCACGCTGTATGAAAAATCTTTACTTCTGACCCAGCCACCGTCCTTCACGGAACTGTTGTGGACACCGACCTGATTTGCCAGTTCAAGCAGAAGAGCAAATGTGAACTGTGCCACCGCATCAGTGCTGTACGCCGGTACATTTGTCACCACTATTCCATGCTCCTTTGCCGCATCCAGATCCACGACATTGTAACCTGTGGCGAGAACGCCTATGTATTTAAGTTTAGGACACGACTCCATCGTATGTCTGTCTATTACTGTTTTATTGGTTGTTATCAGCTCCGCATCACCGATCCTGGCTATCACATCTGCATCATCTGTCCTGTCATACACCGTAAGTTCTCCATACTGAGCCAGGTCATCCCAGCTGATATCACCGGAATTGGCTGCGCAGCCATCTAAAACAACTATCTTCATATTCAATCACCATGCCCTTTTTATTATGATATTTACATTATTTTCTATCTGACTATATTATCACATTATCAATAAAAAGGCACTCTTATGTCATTTTTGTTAAATCAATCTCTGCATTTTATTCAACTATGCCATATTTTTACACATAATTTTTGCGTCTATTTGATAATCGGCGCAAAAATGCACAAATATTTCTGTACTAATTTAATAATTTCATTGAAAAATATGTTTAAACACATTAAAATAAAGATAACGTGTATTGGTAACAAAACTTAGCGAATGGGAGGTTTGAAATGGACAAAAAAGCATTAACTAAAAAAGTATTAGAAGTTTTTTCTAATGTTCTTCCAGAGATAGATGCGGACGATCTGGATATGACAGCACCACTTACTACAACTTATGGGGTTAATTCAGTGTCTATCATACAGTTCATCGTAGGTCTCGAGAATGAATTCAACATAGAATTTGACGATTCTGAACTCGCGCTCGGTCTATACTATGATATGAATGACATGATCAAAGCTGTAGAGGCAAAAGTCAACTAAAGTCTTGCAGTCTGAACACGAAATGGAGGTAATAAACACATGAGCAAAAAAGTTTTGCCAATTAGCTATCCGATGATCACTTCCTGGCAGTGGCATGCCACACTCTTCTCAATCATTGGGGACGATGAGAAGGCCAAGAACTGGATCTTCAGCAATTATATACAGTTAAGATGTTACAACATCGAAGAGATATTCACAGGAGACGAGATGCTGCTGGCTGATATGATGCCGGGAAGCAGTTCACTCAAGGAATGTCCTTATCTGCTCTTCTCTCTCATGACCAAAGAGCAGGTAGAGAGTTATTGCGGAGACATTCTCACTTTTATCAAAAAGACTATCAATCTCGGCGGATATGTGTACGGTGTATTTGACGAGGCTAAGATCCTTTGCGATTCAGGCGCCGACTACAAGTTCCCTCATGAGCTTTTCATCTACGGATACGATGACGAAAAGCAGGAGTTCAATGTAGGTGACTTTACATTCGGCGAACACTATTCATATTCAACTGTTTCATACTCCGATGTACGAAACGGATACAACACCATCACAGCCGCAGAGGATCACATCTTCAAAGATGATTATAAGGGACGCCGTGGTATATATGTGATACAGAAGAATCTTGCAGAGACCTACTATGAGCTTGATACCAAATACATAAAGGACACTCTCATCGAATATCTTGAGTCCAAGGACAGCAAGAACCACTTCCGTATGATGAGAAACCGTTTCAATGACACAGTATTCGGCGTGAACGTATACGACGCGGTTCTCAAACAGATCGGCAAGCAGCTGTCTGCTGAAGATCCTGATTTTGATATCCGTGCGCTTCACATTTTATACGATCACAAGGTTCTCATGATGGAGAGACTGAAGTATATGATGGACAACGGGTATCTTGAGTTTAACGGAGACATCCTCAATGCCTACATGGAGATTGAGAACCTCATGCTCACAGCAAGAAACCTTCTCATCAAGACTTCTATCACAGGAAAGGTTGACTGTATGGACAGATTCGAGAAGTATCTCATGAGCGCAAAAGAGAAAGAGACCGCCGTTCTGAGTCAGGTTGTAGAAATGTTATAAACCAATATAACTATATCTGATATTCATATGTAATCTTATAAAGACTGCCACAGCCGGTGTTTTACACACCATGCCGCGGCAGTCTTTACTTTTATATTCCACACATTTTTGCGAAATTTTACAAATTCCGACTTTAATAATGCCACTTTTTTATTTATACTAGATACTAAATCGCAATCAGCAGAATAAATATAATGTAATACACTAACTCGGAGGATTTTTATGAATATATGCGTATACGGAGCATCAAGCAACACGATCGACCGCTCTTATATAGAACAGACAGAATATCTCGGCAGACAGATTGCCAGGCGCGGGCATACCCTCGTCTATGGTGCAGGTGCAAATGGTCTGATGGGTGCGGTCGCAAGAGGTGTCCACAACGAGCATGGCGCTATAATAGGTGTGACCCCGGCATTTTTTAATGTGGACGGTATACTTTATGAACATGTCACCGAACTGATAACCACAGAAACCATGAGAGAGCGAAAACAGATAATGGAAGATAGGGCAGATGCTTTTATCATGACACCGGGCGGAATCGGAACCCTTGAAGAGTTCTTCGAGATACTGACTTTAAAACAGCTCGGCCGTCACGGCAAAGCCATAGTAGTATACAATCAAAATGGTTTCTTTGAGCCCCTGCTCACCATGATGCAGGAGACCGCCTGTAAGGGATTCATGACAGATGCCACCAACAAAATATACACAGTGATGGATGACGCTGACGCAATCATAGATTACCTCGAAAATTACAAAACAGACATAGGCAGAGTGTTCAAATTCTAAAAAATCCCGTACATGGAGCAGATATTTCCCCCCATGTACGGATTTTTCTGTGTTTTTCTGCTTTTATCTTTTATTTCTGCATTATTCCCTCTCTCTATCCTCTTCTATCAGTCGTTTTACGGCATTCACCGCCACCTGTATAGCTCTGTCAGTATCATGGACCTCAGGATTCGGAAGCCCTGCTGCAGCTCTCTCCTGATTAGCTACGACCAGAAAACAGGCTCCAACCCTCACTCTGAGGAACGCACCTACAATAAACAGCGCTGCCGATTCCATCTCTGATGCCTTGCACCCCATTCGTTTCCACGCCTCCCATTTGTTTGAGAGTTCGTAACTGACCGGCATTATCTGCGGCGAATGCTGTCCATAAAAAGAATCTTTGCTCTGAACGACTCCGGCGTGAACAGGTATGTTCATGTCTTTTGCCGCACTGATGAGTCCATTTACCACATCTATATCTGCCACCGCCGGATATTCTATCGGGGCATACTCTTTCGATGTGCCCTCCATCCTCACCGAACCTGTAGCAACAACTATATCGCCGCCCACTATATCTGTCTGCATGCCCCCACATGTTCCAACTCGAATAAAAGTGTGCGCACCAGCGTGCACCAGCTCCTCAAGAGCTATCGCCGCCGATGGTCCACCTATTCCAGTGGATGTCACGCTGACCTTCTCACCATCCAGATACCCCGTGTATGTGACAAATTCCCTGCTGTCCGCCACAAGTTCCGCATCGTCCAGATATGCGGCAATCGCCTTACACCTCTTTGGATCCCCCGGCATTATCACATACCGTCCTATCATGTCCTCATTGACTTTTATATGATACTCAAGTCCCTGTTCAGATTCATATACCATATCAATCCCTCCTGTCATAACATCCTTAGGCAAAAAGAAAAGCAGGCTTGCAGAAAATCTGCAGCCTGCTTTTCTTTATTACTGATTCTTCTCGGTAAACTTTCCTATGTATCTTATAAGATCAGCACTTAAACTCATCAAGCTTTTCCTGAAGTTCCGGTGCTACCTCTCCGTGGAATTTTACAGTAAGTGGTCTCTCAAGATCTAAGCTGAACACACCTAAGATCGACTTTCCATCTACAACATACTGAGCGGATGAAACGTCAACATCGTTTGGAAACTGATTAAGGTATGATACAAACTTCTTGATGTCATCCATTGTGTTCACTTTAGCTTTCATCTCTGTAATCTGCATTGGCTGCGCCCCCTAATATATCTTAATATGTTATTCTGCGAACGGCTCTGTTCTCGCATTGCCAGCTCGCTTACAAGGATATTCTAACACTCTCGCATGAAGTGTGTCAATGCATACTATCCGCGAATACTTATGGAAATACTTGTATTTTTGTCGCTTTATGCGGCCAGCATAAACGGCTGTAATGTGCTTATGAATGTTTCTGTCGCACCATTATAAAACTTGACTGTAAGTTCCTGATCAAGTCCAAGACTGAACACTCCGAGGATAGACTTACCGTCCACAAGATAATTTCGATTTGTTGAATATACGTCAACATCTCCGTCATATTTTCTTATAGTCTCTACGAACTGTCTGACCTGCTCCACTGAATTGAGCTTTACCTTGATATCTGTTGATTCTACCATACTTATTACCTCCATTCATGGTCCATTGCCATCAATGTTCCTTTTATACTACTTTCTGAAATATTTTGCAAATTACAAAATCAAGAAATTGTAAAGCCTTTTGTGCTTTTTCCTTGTTTTTCTTAAGCAAAATATATGATTTCGCTTTCTTTTTGGGCATATTGCCTAATTTGCAGAACATTTTTTTACAAATATCCCTCTCCGTCAAAACAACGTCCAACAAATTTTTGTTTAATTTTCAATTAACTTTTTTTAGCGGAACATGTCATTTTACGACTGTTCAATATACAATATGCTTATTGACGTTACATTTCCACGCATTTACAATATTGTGCGTAGAGAATATACTGATCTACACATATGACATTTTTATATTCTGACGAAAGGATAACCGGGACACCGGCAGCATCATGAATTTATTAACCATAAAAAATTTTTCAAAATCATATACAGACAAAATACTATTTGACAACGCAGACTTCTCCATAAACTCAAAGGAGAAGATCGGTATCATCGGAGTAAACGGAACCGGAAAGTCAACACTGCTCAAGATAATCGCAGGGATCGACACCTGCGACTCAGGACAACTATCCAAAGGAAACAACGTGGTCATCAGATACCTTCCACAGACTCCTGATTTCACCGAGGCCGTGAGCATCTACGACTACGTCATAACCGCCAACTCTAACGAGGAAAACCAATGGAGCATAGAGGGAGATGCCAAGGCATTTCTCCACAGACTTGGATTTGACGATACAAGCCTCATGGTAAACACCCTCTCCGGCGGTCAGCGCAAAAAGGTCGCCCTAGCCGCCGCACTGCTCTCAAGCTGTGACATATTGGTACTTGACGAGCCTACAAACCATCTGGACAACGACATGACAGAATATCTGGAGGAATACCTGAACAACTACAAAGGTGCGCTTGTGATGGTCACTCACGACAGATATTTTCTGGACAAAGTATGCAACCGGATAGTTGAGATAGACAAGGGCAAAACTTACAGCTACAACGCCAACTACGAAGGTTACCTCATGCTCAAAGCCGAGCGGGAAAATATCGCCCTTGCAACTCAGAACAAGCATCAGAACATCCTAAGAAAAGAAATCGCATGGATGCAGAGAGGTGCCCGTGCCAGGAGCACCAAACAGAAAGCACATATACAGAGATACGAAAAGCTCGCAAGTGAGGAGCTCATAAAAGAAACCCAGTCCGTCACCATGAGTTCCATCGCCAGCAGACTGGGCAACAAAACCATAGAGATAAACAATATATCCAAGACCTGGCCTGGACGCGAAAATCCCATTATACAGGATTTCTCATACAACTTCCTTCGCACCGACAGAATTGGAGTCGTCGGACCTAACGGATGCGGCAAAACCACGCTTATGAAACTTATAACAGGCAACATCAAGCCTGACAAAGGATATATAGACATAGGTGAAACTGTCCGTATTGGATATTTTTCTCAGGAAAACGAATCACTTGATCCCAATATGAAGGTACTGGATTATGTCAAAGAAACCGCAGAATATATACAGACCACCGAAGGACTTATGTCTGCATCAACCATGTGCGAACGTTTTCTGTTTGATGGAACTCTGCAGCACCAGCGCATAGAAAAGCTATCAGGAGGCGAAAAGAGAAGACTCTACCTTCTGAAAGTCCTTGTATCATCACCAAATGTACTCATCCTGGATGAGCCTACAAACGATCTGGACATATCAACGCTATGTATACTTGAAGATTACCTTGACTCTTTCCAGGGCATACTCATAGTTGTATCCCACGACAGATACTTTCTGGACAGGGTTATACGCAAGCTTCTGGTATTTGACGGAAAGGGTGCGATCTCACAGTTTGAGGGCGGATACACCGACTACTATATAACCCACGGGGCATTTGCCAACAGTGCCGCAGGCACCACAAACGATACGCCGCGATCATCTTCCGCACCAAGAGCATCTTCGTCAAAGGCTCAGGAAACCATCGGTTTGGAGGACGATCCAGCAACGGATCAGAACAAAAAGAAGGGACGAGAACCGGCGGCCAAGAAAAAATTCTCCTTCAACGAACAGCGGGAATACGACACTATAGAGGATGATATTGCCGCAAAGGAGGCGGAGATCACCCAGATAGAGGCAGACATCAACGGCTCCGTATCAGACTTCATTAAACTGAACGAGCTGACTGAGAAAAAGGCAAAGCTTGAGGAAGAGCTTGATCATCTCCTGGACAGATATATTTATCTAACAGAACTAGCTGAATCATTTGACCGATAACTGCAGATCTGCAATCAACATAAAATACCCCGGAATGTACACAGAAAATCACTGTTCACATTCCGGGGTATCTCACTTCTGGATTATATAACATCACATCTGATGTCTCACTATCCTATACTCATCATCCAACTGAAAATAAGGACAGTTATCATATCCTCTGGCAATAAATCTGGCAAAGTCATCCTCATCCATATTCACCAGGCACTCAGAGAAATCGTCTTCTTCGTCATATACATAGTGAGCACACATATCACAACTGGAAGCCATTTCAATCCTCCTTAATCTTCTATGAGAATTGCTCTCAAAAGCACTTTTCTCATGTTATCCGCAAAAGTATTTTTATTATACACGTGCCCGGTCTAAAAATCTATCAGTTTCTCTTAATTAACCAAGTTTCTAACTGGTAATAACTGTCATAATGTGATATTATTGAAAGAAGTATATTAAGGGATTTCCTCAAGAAAAAGAAGGAGTGTGTTTCCAGTTATGAAAAAGAAGTTAGTAGCATTTCTGCTCACCCTCATCATGATTCTGCCATTTGTCAATACAGCATACGCTGCTGATAAGGGAGATACGACAAATGACAGTTCTGGATCCGGCAAGATAAACGGCAAGACTTATTATTATGATCAGTTTGACAACAGCGCATACAGAACTGTATATAATCAGATCAACGAAGCCGCTGCTGCATTTAACTCGTCAAACCAGACCGCACAATATCAGGATGGTGGGTATTACACAGCATTTACACTGTCGATAAGCAATAAAGACTGGGAAGTTATCGGCAACGATGGTCTTCGCCAGGTTATGAACGCGGTTTTGGCCGATCATCCGGAATATTTTTGGATGTCTGACAGCTACGAATGTAAGGCATCTTCATCCGGAGAATTAAAATTCCAGTTGCTAACAGTTGAATGTTATTCACTGTATGCCAATGGTGACTCGCGAATAGTGTATGTCAACAATTTCGACCTTGCAGTAAAAACTTACGCAGCTACACTAAGTGAAAACGCAAAGGATTATGAAAAGGTATATCTGATCCACAACGCCATCATCAACAAAGTCTATTATGCAGACAATATCACAAGCAGGAACAATGATAACATATATGCATACACAGCAGATGGTGTTTTCAGTTCGCAATACCTGAAAGCAGTTACATACGGCTACGCCAAAGCATTTAAAGCTGTAATGGATTATATTGATGTACCTTGCATATATATTGAGGGACAGAATTCTGATCTTCTCGATGATTCAGCAGAAACACAAAAGAAATTAAAAGATGAGAACTACATTAACAACTGTGCATGGAATGCAGTATATCTCGGCGGGGAATGGTATCTCATAAACCTTGGTCTTGACGATCCTGTTACCACCACTGGCAAAGAGGCACTGTCATACAAGTACTTCAACATTACGGATTCGCAGGCTTCTAACCTGACTGCCATCCCAGACAGAGTCCCTGGAATTCCATCCTGCAACGGCACAGAATATTGTCTCACGAAGGTTCAACAGGATCTCGAAGCTGATGGATTATGGGAAAAGTCCAGTTACAACTTTTTAGACATGATACTTGACAGATATGGCCTCTCCGTCGTTTTGATAAGCGTCGGTGTCATACTCTTACTTATCGTATCTCTCTTTAAGAATATTCGCAAAAAAACCAAGAGTAAGAAAAAAGATAAGGTCAAAAAAACAAAAACAACTGTGGTCGACAATTCTGAGCTTGACGACGAGCTCAGAAAGCCGCCTCTTTCATAAATACAGAACAATAAGAAATATAAAAGCATAAAAAAGTGCATTGCACATCTATACGGCATTTGGAATAATCCCAATATATCGGAACCGATGTGCAATGCACTTTTTGTATTTAATTAGCTACGTCTCCATCAGTAACCACTACGGTTATATTCTTTGATGCAGTATTGCCTGCCCAATCTGTGACCGTCAGTGTCGCATTTACGGCTCTTGCCTTTCCTGTGTCCAAGTCTTTCACCGAAGTGAGCTTGCTCTGAATATCAGGATCAGCATCTGTAACAGTATAATAATCACTCCAATTTATATCCTGTCCCACCTTAACTTCTATTTCATCCGGACCAGATATGTAAGGATTAACCTCATCCACCACATTTATCTTTGCTGTTTTCCTGCTGGACAGCTTTCCTCTTCTGACTGTGAATTTTACTTTATACTTTCCCAGCTTATCTGGTACAAAATCATTTGAATCACACTCGATATAAGTATCTACACTTGACGCTTCAAAAAAGTTCTTTATATCAAATGTATCCCCCATATTGTAATCCTGTGAAATCTGATGAACTTTGAGCAAGCTTGCTCTCATTATAAGAGTTATCACCAGGGCTAGAAGGATTCCCAATATGATCGCTGCCGGAATAACTGTCTTAGGGTTTAATCTTACATTGTTTTTCTTTTTATTGTTTTTTTTATAAGTCTTTGAATCACTCCTTTTGACACCGCTATTACTCTTCGCGCCGGATGTATGCACCGCATTGGATGGGCGCACCGTCCTGCTCTGTGTGCCCTTCGCAGGATGTTCTCCCCGTGTCTTCTCCTTGTCCAGCGGTCTTCCTGTACTGGTCCTTGTTCTCTGAACAGCAGTTGCACTTTGAGGTCTTGAGCTTGCTGATCGGCTACGCTGTCTGTTTCCTGTCGTATCTGATCTGTTCATTGTCGATCTATCTACACGTATTTCTCTATCGCGTATTTCTCTATCACGCACTTTACTGTCACGCACTTCTTTATCACGCACTTTACTATTATCAGCTTTACTTTCTTTATCTTCCAATTTATGCCTCCTCCGCGGCTCCCACGTACCGCAACACATTTATTTATCCATTATACATAATAATTCCCATGCATACAATCATTTCACATTGCAATGACAGCAAATAAGTTGCAATAGAAGCAAATAAGTGCGATAATTTACAGTAAGTTTACTCGAAAGGAGCATTTTTATGTCAATCAATAACCTTAGTTCATTTACAAAAGCCCGCGTAGGACTATGCGTAGAGAGTGATTCAATAGACAATAAGCTCTACGAAGAATACGGTGTAAAGCGCGGTCTTCGCGACCTAAACGGTATAGGGATCAACGCAGGAATCACCAACATATCTTTAAGTCGGGCTTACAAGCCGGACTGCGACGAACTTATACCAATAGACGGTGAACTTTTCTATAGAGGATACGAGATACGCCAACTCATAAACGGATTTATATCTGAAAACAGATATGGATTTGAGGAATGTACATATCTGCTATTATTTGGCAAGCTCCCAGATGCAGACGAGCTCGCAAAGTTTAAGCAGGTGCTCAATCTTGCATATGATCTTCCCCACAATTTTATCCAGGATGTGATCATGAAGAATCCTACAAAGGATATCATATCAAACATGACGAAAAGTATCCTCGCCCTCGGATCATACGACAAATCAGAGACTGATATATCTCTGGATAACGTTCTCCAGCAATGTCTTATGATAATAAGCGTATTTCCTCGTCTTGCCGTGTATTCATTCCAAGGATACAGGCATTATGAACTGGGCAAGAGCTGCTATATACACAAGCCTGACCCAGAGCTCTCATTTGCTGAGAACATACTGAGCATGCTCCGTTCAGACAGAACATATACCCAGCTTGAGGCCAAGGTTCTCGATCTTGCGCTTGTTCTCCATATGGAGCACGGTGGTGGAAGTAATTCCACATTCACAACCAGAGTTGTAACCTCATCTGGATCTGACACATATGCAACAATTGCGGCTGCCCTGTGTTCCCTCAAAGGACCTCTCAACGGAGGAGGAGATCTCAAGGTGATGGAGATGATGAAGAATATCCACAGCAATGTTGAGGACGTCACGGATGAAGCACAGATCAGAGAATACATCAGAAAGATTGTCAGAGGTGAAGCATTTGACAGATCAGGAATAGTGTATGGAATGGGACAGCCAATCTACTCACTCTCAGACCCGCGTGCCATAATCATAAAGGAATATGTGGAAAAGCTCGCCGAAGAAAAGCACGAAAAAGATGAATTCAAACTCTACGAACTCATTGAAAGAGTCGCCCCTGAAGTCATCGCCGAGGAACGCAAGATATACAAGGGTGTATGTATAAATATCGACTATTACTGTGGTCTTCTTTACAAGATGCTCAAGATTCCTTACGCCTTGTACACACCACTGTTCGCCATCGGCCGCGTGGTCGGCTGGAGTGCTCACCGTATGGAGGAACTTGTCAACAGCTACAAGATCATGAGACCTGCTTATCCAAGCCTTGTGGAGCCAAAGCCTTATGTTCCTATAGACGAGAGGTAAAATCGGTCTTATAGCCCCGATATAAATCATAAAACTTGCAAAATATTTCTATAAACAGGAATTTATCATGGATAACAACCATACACAGAACTTCGATCACCTTGAATATACCGTGATCCGAAGCAATAGGAAATCAATATGCATAGAGATTAGCCCAGACCTGCAGATAAAGGTCCGGGCACCACAAAAAATGCCCGATTCGCAGATTCGGGCATTTGTGATATCTAAAAATAAATGGATAACCGACCACCTCGCCGTTATGCGGAAACGGCTAGAAAATCAGGCAGCAGACACATCTCGCAAGCCTCTTTCAGACTCGGAACTTGCCACGCTGGCTCAGAATGCCTCGATCGTCATACCTGAGCGTGTAAAACACTTCGCGCCAATCATCGGCGTGACATACGGTCACATAACCATCCGCCATCAGAAGACAAGATGGGGAAGCTGCAGTTCATCGGGCAACCTGAATTTCAACTACATGCTCATGGCAACCACCCCCGAACTCATTGACTATGTGGTGGTACACGAACTCTGCCACAGAAAGCAGATGAACCACTCGCCATCGTTCTGGGCTGAGGTGGAGAAGGTTCTCCCCAACTACAAGGAACTGCGAAAAGAATTGAGGCAGTACAGCTGCTGACCTACCACTCCATGACAACTGCGCCGTATGTGAGTCCTGCGCCAAATGCAGACATGGCGATCTTGTCACCGCGCTTCAGTCCATGCTCTCTGACAAGCTGATCAAGAAGTACAGGAACGCTTGCAGCCGACATATTGCCTGTGTAGTCAAGTGTTGTAGGGAACTTCTCAAGCGGCGCCTTGAGTCTCTTGGCAACCGACTCTATAATCCTTACATTTGCCTGATGAAGTACGAAATAGTCCACATCTTCCGCCGTCATGCCAGCCTTGTCAAGTGCCTCAACAAGGCACTTTGGACACTGTCTGACCGCAAACTTATATACCTCCTGTCCATCCATATACAGATAGTCAGGCTTTACCTCTTCATTTATAAACAGATTGTTGGTCTTTCTGCTCTCGCAGTTGAGCACCATACCTTTCTTGCCTATGGAACCTTGAACAATGCTTATTATTCCCTTGTCAGACTCCTCTACATACGCAGCTCCTGCACCGTCGCCGAACAGCACGCATGTGCCCCTGTCGTTCCAGTCAAGGATCTTGGACAATGTCTCCGAACCTATCACCAAAGCATTCTTCACGAATCCAGTTTCAATATACATCTTCGCAACATTCAGTGCAAATACGAATCCGGAACATGCAGCATTCACATCAAAAGCAATCGCCTTATCAGCACCTATAGCTGCCTGCACCTGACATGCCCCGCTTGGCGTATAATAATCCGGTGTCACCGTAGCAAGAATTATAAGTTCCACATCCTCAGCGGCCTTTCCTGCCATCTCAAGAGCCTTCAACGCAGCCCCAGTTGCCATGCTGGTCGTAGTCTCCGTCACAGCTATCCTTCTGTTCTTGATTCCTGTTCTGGAAGATATCCACTCATCTGATGTATCTACATACTTTGATAACTCGTCATTGGATACTTCTCTCTCTGCCAGACAGCTGCCTGTTCCCATTATTCTTATTGCCATTAATTTATTCTCCCTTAGTAAATCTTTTCAGTCTTTATTTCGATTTTTATTTCGATTTATATTTCGATATTCATCAATTCTATCTACTGTATACCTCACGATCTCATATCCCGGATATCTTTTCGTTTTATTATTTTTCGTTTCTTTTCGTTTTATTACTCTTCGCTTAACAGCTCTGCAACGAACTCTCCCCACTTGGTCTTATTCTTGTAGGCCTTTATGAACATCGACGGTTCTGTCTTATAATCATAGCTGCTCGCTACCCAGCCAATATTATGCTTCTTCAGATACGAAGAAAACTTTATTCCAAAGACATTCCTCGTTCCCTTTAGCTTCTCATTCTTCGCTTTCACATCGTCATCCGTATATCCCCACTCAGTTACTATGATAGGATAGCTCGTCACATATCCGGAAATAAACTTCTGCCAGAATACCTTGTCAGGATATACATGTACTGCAAATGCTGTATTGTTGTTTGTCTCGCCAAGTTCATCGAGCCATCTAAGATCATAACAATAATCCGGACTTCCAACTATGATGAGCTGCTTTGCGCCTGCATCCCTGATGACTCCTATAAGGCTGTCCGCACATCTCTTCCACTCGGAGTCGCTCATTCCAACCGGCTCGTTATATATCTCAAAGATGACATTTGGAGTATTCTTGAAGTACTCAGCTGTATTCTTCCAAAACTCTGCCGAATAATCAAGCGGGTTCTCTGAAATGTCTGGCATCTCATCTCCGCTGCCATCGATAGGATTGCCCGTATAATCCCAGTCAATAATAACATATTTGCCATTTTCTCCTGCCCAGGTGACTATCCTGTCCAGATATCTCCACATGTAATAATCATCATTCTTGTACTCCGCAGGATCAACTGGAACTCTGATAACATTTCCGCCCATATCAAATACTTTCTTATAGAAATCTTCATCAAATTTCTTCTCATCATATAATCTATGGGATTCAGGAACCATGACGCCCTTTAGCACAACCTGCTCGCCTTCTGCATTCACTATCTGCACTCCCTTTGTGCTGAGCATAGACGGATACTTGTCCGTATCACCAACAAACTCTGCCCTTGTGCCAACCGGTGTCAGCAGATCATTACCACTCTTAATATATCTGACAATATATATAGCTGCCGCTACAATTATCGCCGCAACTATCACGATCAAAGTCACTTTCATCTGTTTTTTCATAAACCATCCTCCAATTCATGCCAGCTTTGAAGCCATATATACTAGAGTGTACCAAAAAAAGCGGGGTTCTTCAATACATGCATGAATAAAAGGCATTCCCCAGCAAGATAAATTCTCACTTAGAAAATGCCTTGAATATCTCTTTATAAATATATCTATAAATAATTAAAGATTTCTGAATCTGTCATATCTGTCCTGTGCGATCTCCTCAGGAGTTTTATCTGAATATTTCTTCAGGAATTCCTTAATATTCATCTTGAGGTACTTGCCTATATATGGAACTGAGTCATCATCTGCTCCGCCATATTCCGGTACGACCTGTTCGATAACGTTCAGTCTCTTGAGATCCTGAGCTGTGATCTGCATAACCTCTGCAGCCTCCTCAGCTCTGTTGCTGTCCTTCCAGAGAATAGACGCATATCCCTCCGGCGAAAGAATGGAATATGTTGCATTCTCAAGCATCCATACCTCATTGCCAACTGCAAGCGCAAGCGCACCGCCACTGCCGCCTTCTCCGATAAGGATACAAAGAACAGGAACCTTGAGTGATGACATCTCATAGAGATTCCTTGCTATTGCCTCACCCATTCCTCTCTCTTCAGCCTCAAGTCCGCAGAACGCACCAGGTGTATTTACAAATGTTATTATCGGTCTGCCAAACTTCTCTGCCTGTTTCATCAGACGAAGAGCCTTTCTATAGCCATCCGGAAGCGGCATACCAAAGTTCCTCTCCATGCACTCAGCCATGGACGCACCCTTAATCTGTGATATGACCGTTACAGGCTGTCCATCTATATGACCTATACCACCTACGATAGCCCTGTCATCGTTCATTGTTCTGTCTCCGTGGATCTCGCGGAAATCATCACAGATATACTTCACATAATCAAATCCCGATGGTCTACTCATCTGACGTGCGCCTCTGAGTTTCTCCCACGGAGTCTTTGGCTCATCATCCTTGAGTCTCTCCTTCAAGATCTCGCTGATATCAAACTTCTCGTCACCATCAGTCTGATCAAAGTTCGCATAACCCTGTCTCTGCTTATGTGTAACTATGAGTTCATACATGGTATCCTTCATCTTATCTCTTGTGATTATACCGTCTATGATTCCATGCTCTACAAGAAACTCTGATCTCTGGAATCCCTCAGGCAGCTCCTGACCTATAGTCTGCTTTATAACTCTAGGTCCGGCAAATCCAACAAGTGCTCCCGGCTCGCCAAGGATGATATCTCCAAGCATTGCAAAGCTGGCTGTCACACCACCTGTGGTAGGATCAGTAAGGATCGATACATACAAAAGACCTGCATCTGAATGTTTCTTGAATGCAGCCGATGTCTTTGCCATCTGCATGAGAGAAATAATTCCCTCCTGCATACGTGCACCGCCTGAACAGCAGAACATAAATACCGGAAGTTTCTCCTCTGTCGCTCTCTCAACTGCTCTCGCTATCTTCTCACCGACTACGTATCCCATGCTGCTCATAAGGAATCTGGCATCACACACACCGATCACAGCAGGCTCACCATTGATGGTTGCCTTTCCTATAGTAACAGCTTCTTTGAGGTTTGTCTTCGCCTGTGCAGCTGCGACTTTCTCCTCATATCCCTCAGTTCCAAGAGGATTTGAGCTTGGCATATCCTCAAACCATGGCTCGAATGACTTAGGATCTGTGACCATCTTTATTCTGTTCTTGGTCTTTACCCTGAAGTAAGAACCACACTCGTAACAGATGTACTTTGCGTTCTTAACTCTTTCCTTCTCAACTTCTTTTCCACACTTAGGACACTTTACAAATTCGATCTTTGGTGCTTCCTGAACTTTCTCTGCAGCCTTTGTCTCCTCTGCAGCCTTTGCTGCGAGTATCTCGGCATCCTTTGCTTTCTTTTTGATAAATAACATGATTTTTACTGCTCCTTATACTTCTGTAAAACGATACATGCGTTGTGTCCGCCAAATCCAAGTGAGTTGCTTATTGCAACATCGACATCCATCTCACATGGCTCCTTACAGTAATCCAGATCAAGTTCCTCCTCGCTCTCGATAAGGCCTCTTGTTCTGTGAATGTAACCTTCCTCTATACTCTTGACACAGGCAATAGCCTCGATGGCACCAGCTGCACCGAGAAGATGTCCTGTCATAGACTTTGTTGAGTTGATCTTGATGTCCTTTGCATGATCTCCAAATGCCTTCTTTATAGCTCTTGTCTCAACAAGATCGTTGAGATGTGTGCTTGTACCATGGGCATTGATATACTGAACTGCATCCATTGGAATGCCCGCGTCCTTGACAGCATTTGTCATTGCAACTGCAGGACCCTCTCCTGACTCCTCAGGTGCTGTGATATGATGTGCATCACTTGAACAGCCATATCCTGTGAGTTCAGCGTATATCTTTGCGCCTCTTGCCTTTGCATGCTCAAGCTCCTCAAGTATAACTATACCTGCGCCCTCACCGAGAACGAAACCGCTTCTGTCCTTGTCAAATGGAATTGAACATCTGTCAGGATCTGTCGATGATGTAAGCGCTGTGAGTGAGTCAAATGTTGATATACCGATAGGTGAAACTGCTGCCTCACATCCACCGGCTACCATGACATCAGCGTCACCATACTGGATTGTTCTAAACGCCTCACCGATGCTGTTGGTTCCTGATGCACATGCAGTTACAACATCTATACTCTTTCCTTTAAGGCCAAACTGGATCGCAACGTTACCTGCTGCGATATTGCTTATCATCATAGGAACTACAAATGGGCTCACACGAAGAGGTCCCTTTGTGAGAATGGTTCCATATGCATTCTCAAGCTCCTGAAGTGAGCCGACGCCTGATCCTATACATGTACCAACTCTGTATGCATCCTCTTTGCTCATATCAAGTTCTGAATCTGCCATGGCCTCCTGTGTTGCCTTAACAGCAAACTGTGTGAATCTTGCCATACGTCTTGCAGACTTTGGATCAATGTAATCCTTTGCAACGAAGTTCTTCACCTCACCCACAAGCTTGCACTTGTATGCCGAAGCATCAAACTGCGTGATAGGTCCGAAACCATGCTTTCCCTCCTTGAGTGAATTCCAATACTCGTCAACTGTGTTGCCGACTGGAGTGATGGCTCCTATACCTGTTATTACTACTCTCTTTTTCATACTTATCTCCTTGAATTGTCTAATTTACATTTACATATTTTTATATTATACCCCAACTATAAAAGGTTTGGAAGTAATTGTATGCATGTTTTTCTATTAAATTTCGATAAACATTTCTCAGCAAATGCCTCTCAAAGTCTATCTTTTATCTTCCTGAATATAATTTTTTTGCTTATATAGTAGTTCAAAATTATCACTAATATGGATGTGAATGTCTTTATCCCCATCGCCCACAGGTGCAGTCTGTCCACCAGTATGTATATGAGCCCCTCCTCAACGATCAGCGTAAATATACGACTCACATAAAATGCCAGCAGCTCCTTTATAAACTCCCATGCAGTCTCCGCAGCTGTGTGGAATACGGATTTTCTGTTTGTTATAAACGAAACGAAATTATACAATATCCATGCCAGAAAATTGGCTCTCACCGGATCTATTCCGCATTTTGACATAAAAATCCAGGTAGATCCAAGATTTACTGCCCCGACGACTATTCCCCATAATATATAAATATATATTTCCCTGGGTATCTTCTTCAGTATCTTACCCACAAACATTTAACTCCCCTAAAATATGTGCTTCTTCTGGAAAGTCTCTCTCTATCCTCTCGCAAAGCCGGTTATTATACTCCACTCTCTTTTGAAAATTGAACTTCAGAATATTCTTGTACCCCCACAGATGCGTAAACACATCCTGCCTGCTTATATCCGCAGCCTCAGGAAAGAATGACGAAATCATCTTACCGCACTTCTCGGCACACATAGCCAAAAGTCTCTGCTCCGCAAATACCATATGGCACAGATTTTCCTCAGTCTCCATACAGTTTTCCATAAAACCTATGGAACTGTCCACATAATACTTCTTAAAAATCTCATCCGCAATATACAGCATACACGTATTCACAGGTGGGACATCCCAGCTCCATTCAGGATCAAATTCATAACCTTTTCTCATATTGAAGAATTCTCTTCCCGGATACACATCTGGATATATCCCCTCTCTGTGTATTGCACTTACGTCTGTTCCGTCTATGTAACTGCCTATATTCTTCCACACTATAAGGTCAAGATCCACCATGACAGCCGGCATTTGTGCACGTTTGAGAGCAAATAGCTTTCCGGCAGCCCAAAATACCCGTGGAGATATCTCACCAGGTACCTTTATCTCCTCAATACCACCATTCCATATGTGATCTATTTTGTTTTTGTGTATATAATCGATGGCTCTTTCATCACCATAAAGTGTTATTGAACCATTCATTTT
This sequence comes from uncultured Coprococcus sp., assembly GCA_902461735.1. GTDB lineage: Bacteria > Bacillota > Clostridia > Lachnospirales > Lachnospiraceae > Coprococcus. The sequence goes on along the minus strand of CABPYV010000001.1, from coordinate 104,467 downwards.
GCGCCACATCAAAGCCGACAATATCATTGTCAGCAATTCATAATCCTGCATGTTATATGTGCCGCTTGTATTCTGAGTGAAATAAGGAGCTGTCCACAATGTGTGAAAGCCCCTTATCTCTACTGTGTATTCTTTTTTCATGTATGTTCCCTGTTATCTCTAAATCAAATCCAGACCATAACCGAATCTGGCATTGCCTCCAATATTCTTGACCGGTCTTCTGTTCCTGTTGATAAGCTGCCATTCCTGCGGATACTCCATCAGCAGTTCTTTCATTCTATCCTGTCTATCCTGTGTATCCCGGCGCTCTATTGTCTGTTCTTCAACCGACCATGCCATCTGTTCTATATTTCCTAGTGCATATGACCTTTGACTGCCAAACATCTGTCGCATCTGGCTGCCATTCCGCCGGAATCTCTGGCTGCCAAGCATCCGCCTCATCTGGCTGCCATTCCACCGGAATCTCTGACTGCCTGTCATACGGAAGTATCCATACTGGCTTCCCTGCAGATACCGGAAACCTCCCTGACTGCCAAACATCCGCCGCATCTGGCTGCCGTTCCACCGGAATCTCTGACTGCCTGTCATACGGAAGTATCCATACTGGCTTCCCTGCAGATACCGGAAACCTCCCTGACTGCCAAACATCCGCCGCATCTGGCTGCCGTTCCACCGGAATCTCTGACTGCCTGTCATACGGAAGTATCCATACTGGCTTCCCTGCAGATACCGGAAACCTCCCTGACTGCCAAACATCCGCCGCATCTGGCTGCCGTTCCACCGGAATCTCTGACTGCCTGTCATACGGAAGTATCCATACTGGCTTCCCTGCAGATACCGGAAACCGCCCTGACTGCCAAACATCTGTCGCATCTGGCTGCCGTTCCACCGAAATCTCTGACTGCCGCTCGCCGATGATATCACAACAGTCTCCTGATGATCCACATCACCATCAAATGCAAGCTTCTCAAATCTATCGTCCATCGGCAAAAGCTCACCACCGCCAAACTCCAGACTATACGGTCTGCCATCCAACATAATATATGTCCTATACGGATATAATCTTCCACTGTGCGATATCAGTTTCATATATACAGGAAGGCTGCATCCAAGATCGTGAAACTTATATGCCTGTGCTATTGTTGCTTTGACAAAGTATCCTCCACACGGAAGTTCATACCCCAGCACAGCTTTAAGCCCCTCGTCCCATCTGGTATATACTCCAAACTCACCTGTACATGCATTATAATTTCTCAGATCAAAATACACTTCACCCGTCGCAAACGGAAGCATTCTTGCTATTCTATTGTCAAAATGTGACCAGCTCTCGCCATCACTTTTATTTAAAGACGAATATATGAAACCCACACACAATCTCCATTCCCAAACTAGCCATTTAGTTCATATCCGACCAATTGATCTCTACTATGTATGGTACTCTATTTTCACTCATAATTCAATTTAATTTAAACCGATTAGATCGCATTATGTCATCTTTATTCTGATAATTTCCCGCATCTTTGACTTTTATTTTCCAAATGTCAACACGTAGTATCTTTTATATCCCTGATTATCTCTGTCTAAAGCAATAAATACTGCTGCTCCCATTGTTTTGTATGATGTATCCAGCATGTTTCTCTCGTGGTCAGAAGATTTTGTCCATGCTCTAAATGCAAGAGATTCCTCACTGAAACCATACGCAAGATTTTCGCCATATAATTCATACATTGAGTTTATACACAATGTTCCATTTGGTCTGACATGACCTGTAGTATTGCTTATCTCTATAGCTCTTGTTGTCGCAGTATCTGTAAGTGTTGAAGATATTTCAAGTGAAGCCAGTCCGTTTTCATTTCTATGAGCATTTACTTCTGCCATAAGTTTAGATGCAGCGCCCAGATCATAGTATCCATATACATATGTACTTCTGCCATTTCCCAGATCGATCTTGTAATATCTCTCTACCTCAAGGTTATACGCTCTTTTGTATACAACACCCTTTCTGTTCACGTATGCCAGATAACCATTTGCTGTCTTGTATACACCGGCTTTTTTCACTCTGACACCTCTCCTGCCAAAGAAATAATTTGCACTGCCAACCTTCTGTATAGAATTCTTAACCGAAGTCCACTTGCCTTTCGAAAGAACATACACTTTCTGGCTTGATTCAGCAAAATCTATGGTTGCCATACCCTTTGAATTAAAGAAATATCTGTGCGTTCTTATCTTACACCACTTATTCTTCTGCGGTACCCATTTTCCTGTAGAATAATTGTAATTATACATATACTTTCTGGAACCGGATTCCACATATTTGGAAGTCATATAACCCTTTGAACCAATATAATATAAAGTATGTGAATTAGCTTTTTTCCATCCCTTACTTGTGGTTCTCACGCCCTTGCTATTATAAAAATAATAAGCCTTTCCATTGAGCTTATAAAGCTTGTTTTTCACCGGAACATATTTTCTAGAGCTTCCGGAATAAGTGTACAGTCTCTTAGAAGAAATGTCATATACAACCTTAGCACAGCCATTTCCTGCAAAATAATACAATCTGGAATTGTCTTTTAACCACTTATTCTTCTGCAAAACCCATCTTTTTCCGGTAGAATCGACTTTATAGAATCTGTATGTTCCTCCACGCTTAATTACCTTGCCTATCACACGGCTGGATGAGTTTACATAAACCATCTGTCCACTGTAAGATTTGTGCCAGCCTGACTTTTTCTCACGGACACCATTTGCATTAAAATAATATTCCATGCCATTGTCCATAGCGAACACCATATTCCTGGCAAGCACAAAGTTCCCATTCATAAGGACCTTAAGTCTTCTCTGTTTTGGATAATATATCCTTGTGCACACTCCTGACGGTCCAAAATACAATCTCTGTCCATCCACGGTTCTCCAAGTTTTTTTATATATCTTCCACTGTCCTTTTCCACGGTTGTCGCTATACAGTTTTATTGTATTGCCGGACTTCACATACTTCTGAGTGAGTATACCTTTTCCGGCAGCATAATACTTGCAGTTCTTTACTGTGTACCATCCCGACTTTTTTATCCTTATGCCATTCTTGTCAAATAGATAATTATATCCATTGCTCAGCTTATCTTCCATGTTTGATGCATTAAAGCTCTCAAGACCCTTGACTATTTTCAGTCTTTGGGTTGAAGTGTAATACACTCTTTCAACATAGCCGGTTTTGCCAACATACACTTCTCTGTCAGACATCTTTATCCATTTGCCACCGGTCTGAAATGTGTTATTGATATAATATCTGTATCCATCCTTTTCCCTTACCAGTCCCGACTTTTCTTCGTCCGGATCAGAAGGCGAAGCAACCGGCGCCGTTGCTTCCTGTTCACTCTGGGCTTTGACCGTTATGTCGCCAGTAAAAATTGTCGACATCATCACAATGCATGCCAGCACTGCACACAGAAATCTTTTGTATCTGCCACCCGTACCGGTGCTCTTAAAATTTGTACTCATTTTTCTGTTCTCCTTCATATTCATTTTTTTATTTTTTAGTCTGTTTCTTTTGTATGATTTGTAATATTTTCCACACGTAGTATACACGTGTTACATATTTTTTACAAGTATAACTTTTTTGCACGGTTTTTGTTACATTTCTGTTAACTTGGATTCCTTGATTGTTGAGCTTTCTTATTTGTATATGGTAGAATACAAGTTGTGTAATATTATAGCTTACAACATCAATATAGACATTGTATAATTACAAGCAGACAGGATGGCAGACTCATCTTAAATCTTGCGTATGTGCCACTGTCGTTTACAAATACACTATTTATTTTCATATCACTTTATTTCGACTACATTATTTTGGTTGCTTTATTTTGATAACATTATTTATGGAAAGGATACAGACAAATGAGTGCAATTGTTACATTAAAGAAAGGTGAGGGCAGACTTCTGAAAGCTGGAGGAGCCTGGATATTTGACAACGAGATTGATTCCATCCTTGGAAACTTTGAAAATGGAGATATCGTTCTGGTGAATGATTTCGACGGATATCATCTCGGTAAGGGATTTATCAACACCAACTCCAAGATAACCGTGCGCATGCTGACAAGGGATGCCAGCGTAGAGATTGATGCGGCATTCTTTACCAGGCGGCTTCAGGATGCATGGGATTACAGAAAAAAAACCGTGGACACCAGCAGCTGCAGGATCGTTTTTGGCGAGGCTGATTTTCTTCCCGGCATAGTCATCGACAAGTTTGAAAATGTCCTAGTCGTTGAATCTCTTGCTCTCGGAATTGACAAAGTTAAAAATTTGTTAATAAATAGTTTAAAAAATATACTCAAAAATGATGGTATAATAATATCGGGTGTTTATGAGCGCAGCGATGCAAAAGTCAGAAAACACGAGGGGATGGAGCCATACAAGGGATTTATTGGTGACGAATTTGACACTAATGTTCACATAAATGAAAATGGCGTTCGATATATTGTTGATGTGAAGGATGGTCAGAAAACCGGATTCTTTTTGGATCAGAAGTATAATCGTCTTGCTATTCAGAAATTATGTAAAGGTGCAAAGGTGCTTGATTGTTTTACTCACACCGGTTCATTTGCACTTAACGCAGGCATAGCAGGTGCCTCAAGCGTTTTGGGAGTAGACGCTTCAGAGCTTGCTATAGCTCAGGCCAAAGAAAACGCAGTACTCAACGGACTTGAGGATACTGTTTCATTTGAGTGCAGAGATGTATTTGATCTTCTTCCAGAGTTGGAATCAAAGGGTGAAAAGTTTGATGTTGTCATACTTGACCCACCCGCATTCACCAAATCAAGAAATTCAATTAAAAACGCCGTAAAAGGTTATCGCGAGATAAATTTACGTGCCATGAAACTCGTCAAGGACGGCGGTTTCCTGGCTACATGTTCATGTTCACATTTTATGGATTTTGAACTTTTTACGAAGACCATAAGGCAGGCAGCCATGAATTCTCATGTCAGGCTTCGCCAGGTCGAATTCCGTACACAAGCTCCTGACCACCCAATATTATGGGCTGCAGATGAATCTTACTATCTGAAGTTCTATATATTTCAAGTAATAAAGGAGAGATGACACAATGCAACTAATTCAGAGAAATAAGGATTCAGCATATTTACAATATGATAAATATGTAGATTATGACAATCCTATTGTCGCTGCCAAAGCAAAAGAACTTGCGGCAAACTGTAAAAGCAACGACGAGATCATACAGGCATGTTACTATTTTGTCCGGGATGAGATTTCTCACACTTACGACAGCAATTTTACGGTTATTACTATAAGTGCCTCCGATGTTCTGGAGGCTCGAACCGGAATAAGTTACTCAAAAGCAAACCTGTTGGCAGCACTGCTCAGAGCCAACAATTTTTATACAGGTTTCTGCTATATAAGGATCAAACATAAGGGTGGCAAGCTCGCTATGCATGCGCTTAATGCCGTGTATCACCCGGATCTGAAGAAATGGATCAGGATGGATGCCAGGGGAAATAAATACGGCGGATTTAACGCAGATTATACTCACAACGAAACCCAGATGGGGTATGAAATAGACTCTGCTGCAGGAGAATATGTATTCAACGACCTTATAGCAGTTCCACTCCCATCTACAATGAGAGTCCTTGAGAACAGCACTAACTTTCTCAAGATGTACTTTAATGATATGCCTGATTATGACGTTTAGAACGCAATGGAGAATCACTCATTATGTCAAAGACTAAACAAAAGACAATACTTCGAATATCTTTTAACTCACCTGTGGTACTCAGCTTCGCACTCCTATGCCTAGCGGCATATCTGTTGAACTGTGTGACAGGTGGGAAAAGCAATATTCTTTTATTTGAAGTATACAGAGCACCTCTCACAAGCCCTCTCACATATGTAAGAATGTTCACACATGTGCTTGGGCATGCAAGCTGGAGTCATCTTATCAACAACATGACCTTACTGCTTGTTATAGGTCCCCTTCTCGAAGAGAAATATGGATCTTCAGACCTGCTTATTGTTACAGTTATTACCGCATTTGTCACAGGATTGGTTCACTTTATATTCTTTCCCGGTACTGCGCTTCTCGGTGCAAGCGGTGTTGTATTTGCCTTTATACTGCTTTCTTCTTTCGCCTGTATAAAGGACGGTTCCATTCCTCTCACCTTCATTCTGGTCGCCGTCTTATATATCGGCGGACAGATCATGGATGGGGTATTTGTAAAGGACAACGTGTCCAATCTCACCCATATCATCGGGGGAATCATCGGTGCTTTCTTCGGATATATATCAAATGTCCGGAGATGACCATTATCTTATCACGGACACCATACCTGATCATAAAAAATTGAGCCTGTATATATGTGATCGCACTAAGCTTACATATACAGGCTCAATTTTTATTTATACTTTCTATGTTACATCCTGTGATCAGGAATCTACTGAATTTTTCTTCTGTCTACAGTTCCAGTATTTCTCCCGGTTTTTCTACTATATGGTCAGCACCGGCAGCCTCAAATTCTTCTCTGCTGCCATACCCATAGAGAACTCCTATGGTCTGGAGACCACAGGCTTTTCCACCTTCTATATCGTAGCGTCTGTCTCCTATCATGGCTACGCAGCCAATTTTTATGTCATTATCTGTCAGTCCGTGTTCTGTTTTCATTTTTGCAAGGACTTGGGATATGATATATTTCTTGTCTGATCCGGTTCCATCAGGATTGCTTCCCACAACCACATCAAAGTACTTTCCAACTCCAAACTTATCCAGTATCCTCAACGTTGGCTCTGTAGGTTTGCTGGTTGCAACTGCGAGCACGCATCCATTTTTTCTAAGTTTGTTTAATGTGTCTGCCACCCCGTCATATACCTCAGCCTCAAAAAGTCCCACGGAATTATATCTTTCTCTGTATTTTGCAACCATGGCCTTTGCCTGTGCATCATCCATGTGAAGCGTATTTGCAAATGAATCATACAGAGACGGACCTATGAAGGTTCTGAACACTTCCGGCTCCGGATATGGAACGCCAGCCCAGTCCATCGCATACCTCATACAGTTAAAAATTCCCTCTTCGGACTTTGTGATAGTTCCATCAAGATCAAATAATAAGTATTTGTACATGCTGCTCCTCCAATTTTATAATATACGGAGTTTGACCCCTTGTATAAAATCTGAGATGGATTACATAATATCTACATCCGCAGAGTAATCTACACCGTCTATTCTGAAACCGAACATGTTGTAGAAGTCTTCCCAGTATCCATCGATATCTGCAATATCCTTTACATTGTCATTGTTCACTGTATCCCAGTGCTCAGCTACAACAGACTGCACATCATCTCTCATCTCCCAGTCGTCCATACGGATAAATCCGTTGTCGTCAACCTGAGTGTCGTCAAGGATCTTGTCCATGAACAATCTCTGCATCTGCTCTATACATCCCTCATGAAGTCCCTTATCCTTCATAACCTTGTACAGAAGAGTAATGTACAGAGGCACGATAGGGATCGCTGCACTTGACTGTGTGACAAGCGCCTTATTTATAGCGATCTTTGCCTTTATATTAGGGAATTTCTCGTTTATTATGTCTGCTGACTTGTAGAGATCTTTCTTTGCCTGGCCAATTGATCCCTCTGCATATATAGGGAATGTGATCTTTGGTCCTATGTATGAGTATGCAACTGTGATCACATCATCATCCAGCACTCCGGCATCGCTGAGAGCCTGCATCCAGTCTATCCAATCCTCACCGCCCATGACCTTTATAGTTGCATTTATCTCGTCTTCATTTGCCGCTGTTATATGGGCTTCTGTAACTGTATTGTCCTTGAGTACGAGTGTCTTATTTGAATACTCCTGTCCCACTGTCTTGAGCACTGAAGTATACTTTGTTCCATCAGCCATGGTTCTTCTAGGAGCTGCAAGGCTGTATACTATCATGTCAACCTTACCCATGTCCGCCTTGATCGTCTCGATAACCTGATCCTTTATCTCCTTTGAAAATGCATCTCCATTTATAGACTTTGCATAAAGTCCTGCTGCATGAGCCTCATTCTCAAATGCTCTCGTGTTGTAGAATCCTGCTGTAGCAGTACGGCGGCCATTGGACTCCTTCTCGAACATAACACCCAATGTGTCTGCTCCATATCCAAATGCCACTGCAATACGTGATGCAAGTCCATAACCGGTCGATGCGCCTATCACCAGCACCTTCTTTGGGGCCTTATCACTCTTCGTCTCACCCTTTGACTTGACATACTCGATCTGATTCTTTACATTCTGGGCACAGCCTGTAGGATGTGCTGTCGTACAGATATAATCCTTTACTCTTGGTTCTACTACCATTACTGATCTCCTTTTAATTCTTGATAAATTCTATAAATAAATATGACATTAGTGCTCTTTGTTTGCAAACTTCGTATATTCCTGCAGCCACACAAGATCAACCGATCCAGTAGCGCCTTTTCTTTGCTTAGCTATGATGATTTCCGAGATACCCTTCTTGTCAGTATCCGGATTGTAGTAATCATCCCTGTAAATGAACATTACCACATCCGCATCCTGCTCTATAGAACCAGACTCACGCAGATCCGCAAGCACAGGCTTGTGATCCGGTCTTCTGTCGACATCTCGATTAAGCTGTGACAACGCTATGATAGGGACATCCAGCTCCCTCGCAAGCATCTTGAGAGATCTCGACATATCCGAGACAAACTGCTGTCTGGACTCAACCTTTCCTGTGGTGCTCATCAACTGCAAGTAGTCGATGATTATCAGCCCAAGATTATTCTTGCTCTTCAGCCTACGACATTTTGATCTGAGTTCTGAGATAGTAAGTGCCGATGTATCCTCTATAAACAGAGGCGAAGCCGCAATACTCTCGGAACTTGCAAGCACCTGATCCCAGTCGTCTTCCGCCAGCTGTCCTGTCTGGATCTTCTGGGAATCAACCAAGGAATCCATTGCGATCATACGGGTTACAAGCTGTTCCTTACTCATCTCAAGGTTGAATATAACCGTTGGTATCTTCTTTCTCACAGCTACGTGATGCGCAATATTAAGCACAAATGCCGTCTTACCCATGGCTGGTCTCGCGGCAACCAGAATAAACTCTGAACCGTGAAGACCCGTCAGCATATTGTCCAGATCTATGAATCCCGTTGGTATACCGGTGACTCGGGAATTCTGTCTCGATGCTGCCTCAATCTGATCTATAACATTCATGACCACTCTGTCTATAGGCACAAAGCTATTGGAACCATTTCTCTCTTTTATCAGGTTAAATACACCGCTCTCCGCTCTCTCCAGAAGCACGTCAACTCCCTCGGAATCAAGATAACAATCTTTCTCAACCTGCTCACACAGCTTTATGGTCTTTCTAAGCACCGACTTATCCGCCACTATCTCTGCATAATGTTTCGCATTCACCGATGTTGGAACTGCATCCATGATATCCGCAATGGCGCTTATGCTTATAACCTCATCCGGGACATTGTTCTCCTCAAGTTTATTCTTAAGTGTGACAATATCTACGGCCTTGCCCTCTTTGAAGAGTTCTACCATGTTCTCGAACAGTATGCCATACTGTCCATAGTAAAAGTCTTCTTTTGTCAGCATATCCAATGCGTCAACTATTGCATCTCTATCCATGAGCATCGAACCTATAACCGACTTTTCTGCATTCAGATTATACGGAAGCTTCTTTTTAGCATATGAATCTTCCATTCAATCAAGCCTCCTCTACCTTTACAGAGAGCTCTGCCTGCACCTCTGGGTGAAGCTTGATCTTCACTGTGAAACTGCCTATAGCCTTTATCGGATCCTTCATAACTACTTTCTTCTTATCAATGTCCTTGCCAAGCTGTGTCTTTATGGCATCTGATATCTCCTTTGTGGACACCGAGCCAAATGATCTCCCACCCTCGCCCACTTTTATCTTGACAGTGACTGAAGATTTCTCAAGCTCTGCAGCAAGCGCCTTTGCCTCCGCAAGATTCTCTGCTGCAACCTTCTCATCGTGAGCCTTCTTAAGCTTCTGATCGTTTATATTCTTCGGAGTTGCCTCAACTCCAAGCTTCTTAGGAATTATGAAATTTCTTGCATAACCCTCGCTGACCTCAACCATTGCACCTTTCTTTCCAAGGCTCTTTACATCCTGTAATAATATAACCTTCATAACTGTATGTCTCCTTTCGATGAAATCTGTTTATTTTTTACTTTCAATCAAATATTTGTCAAATATTTGTCGGAACAACTTATCCTCAATCACCCGGCGGATCTTTTTATATATCTCCCTCTGTGTACATCTCATTTAAAAGCTCAACAAGCTTTTCCTTTATATCCTCAGCATTTGCATTTGCAAACTGAGCCGCAGCTATATTGGCATGTCCGCCTCCACCCATTCGTTCCATGATGATCTGCACATTCACATCATCTATAGCTCTGGCACTTATCTTTACATCATCCCCGACCTGAGCTATGACAAATGATGCTCTGACACCTGCTATATTGAGCATCTCATTTGCAATCTTTGCAGTGAGAACCAGTGGCGACTCCGTTCCTGTCTCAGACGGAGTTATGATGGATATCGCAAATGCACCAAGCACCATCTCAGCATGGCTCACGCCTTCAGCCTTCTGCCTGTAGGTCTCTATGTCTGTTCTGAACATTTTTCTCACTCGCATAACGTCAGCGCCGCTTCGCTTGAGAAATGCTGCAGCCTCAAAGGTTCTCACTCCGGTCTTGGACAGGAAGTTGTCAGTATCTATAAGGATTCCTGCATACATGGCATCTGCTTCTGTAGGTCTGAGTTTTATCTTTTCATCCATGTATTGAAGCATCTCAGCAATCATCTCGCATGCAGATGAGGCAAATGGCTCTATATACGACAGAGTCGCATTTGCAATGACATCTTTCGTCTGTCTATGGTGATCGAACACGACAATGCTCTTGGCATATGACAGCAGCTCCTCGCATTCTGTCAGGGTAGGATTGTTTACATCCGTCACGACCACAACTGTATCATCGTCCACAAGCCCCAGAGCCTGATCATTGTTGATGATCATATCCTCCGGGTAAACATTGCTGGAGGCGAAATTTCCATATATAGGACTGATGGCTGAGGACACTTCATTCACAACTATATGTGCTTTCTTGCCCAGGGCAGAAACCATCTTGTATATACCTATTCCGGAACCGAATGCATCCATATCAGGGTTCTTGTGAGCCATTATTATAACCTGTTCCTTGGTCTCAAGCAATTCCTTGAATGCCAAAGTTTTGACTCTGGCCTTTACTCGTGTGGATTTTTCCGTTCCCTGACTCTTTCCGCCAAAATATGTTATTCTGTCCGCCGACTTGATGACAGCCTGATCACCGCCTCGTCCAAGAGCAAGCTCCATGGCAGATCTCGCAGCCTCGAAATTCTCTATAAAGCTCTTGTAGTCAGTTCCAAGGCTTATACTGAGTGTAAGAGGAAGATCATTTCCTATATTGATAGCCTTAACCTCATCGAGCAGGGCAAATTTGTTCTCCTTCAGCTGATCAAGATACTTCTGTGGCATCACAAACATATACTTGTCCTTCTCAAGACTCTTCACTATGGCGTCAACATTTGCCATGTACTTATTAATCTTTCTGTCCACAAGGGCAACCAACAGCGAATGTCGAACCTCCTCGAGGGATTCAAAAATCTCATCATAGTTATCAATATATATCAGACCTGCAACCAGCTTCTGATCATGATTCTCCTGAGTGAGCTTATTGACCGTAGTCACATCAAACATATAGAATGCCAGAAATGTATCCGTCTTTCCATGTTTTTTACCGTGTGAAACAAGTGCACCGGTATGGCTGTCATTGTTTTCCTGATTTCCGCCAGCCTTATCATCCATGTTGTCAAATTGTATCCCGGACTCTGCGTCTGATCCCGAGTTGGATCCTATTCCTGAGTTATCTTCTGTGTGTGCCTCAGAATGTGCAGACGAATGCGCCGATACCTCCGTGGATTCCTGTTCCTCTCTGGCAGGGTCATATTTGTTCACTTGAACTCGTTTTATCTCATATCTGTATTCTTTGCCATTAAACGCTATCTCTCCCTCTGTCACATCCTCCTCATATGGCAGATTCTCCTCATTTACCTCCTCAAATACCTGAACAATATTGAGTTTCATCAGTCTTCTCTTACTGCTCTCTGTGATTGCGGAAAATTCGTCATTTACCCATACGACCTTTCCGGACTCATCCAGCAATGCATATGGAACGGGGAACTCCTTTATGAGTTCTTTCTGCATCTTTCCATGTTCCATGGCAAATTCCACGTACCTGTCCCTCTCAAGTAGATTCATTCTGAGGTACACAAACACAACAATTGTGCCATACGTCAATGTAAATATAGTCGCCAGTATTCCGGCACCTACCCCAACCAGATACATCAGCACTGTCATCAGACAGAAAAGTCCTATAAGATATACCGGTACCTGTCTGTATCGGTTATACACTCCGTTTATATCCTTTTTTTCATTCATCGGTCCTGACCTTTAATCCTTCCGTCTATATATAAGTATCGCCATTTCTGCTCTACGTGTATAGTGCTTCCTGGTATAAACCACAGCACAACTTACATAAGCCTATACACTTCATAAGTATAACATTGTACAAAACCGATTACAAGAAATATACATCGACAAGGGGGACGGAGGTGCCTGTCCCCTCCGTCCCCGGGACATCACCGGGGCAAAATAAAAGGCGTATATGCCTTCCGGATTCCATAGTGGAAGCTGGAATTGTATATACGCCTATATTGTTTGTATTCTTATTGGATCGGATTAGCCGTTGATTCTTGCAAGAAGCTCCTTGCCGAGTTCCTCGTTGCCTGGCTTACCGAGGAGAGCGAACATATTCTTCTTGTAGCTCTCGACGCCTGGCTGGTTGAATGGGTTTACACCGAGTGTGTAACCACTTACACCACATGCGAACTCAAATGTATAGAACAACTCTCCGAGTGTGAACTCATCGATCTTATCAATGTTGATCTGGATGATAGGTATTCCGCCATCTGCATGTGCAAGGATTGTTCCGTTCATCGCACTCTTGTTAGCGAAATCAACTGTCTTGCCTGCAAGATAGTTAAGTCCATCAAGGTCTGAGTCCTCAGCCTCCATAACAATCTCACATGTTGGGTTTACAACATTGATAACTGTCTCGAAATGATTCTGTGAACCCTGCTGTATAAACTGTCCAAGCGAATGAAGGTCTGTTGTAAAGTCTGTGGCTGTTGGAAAAAGACCCTTGCCATCCTTACCCTCGCTCTCACCGTAGAGCTGCTTCCACCACTCTGATACATAGTGGAGTGCCGGCTCAAAGTTTGCAAGGATCTCTATCGACTTACCCTTATTGTAAAGTACATTTCTAACTGCTGCATACTTCATAGCGTCTGAATCGTCGAAGTCCTGTGCAAGACAATCCTTTCTTGCTGAAGCTGCACCTTCCATAAGCTTATCTATATCAGCACCACTTACTGCTATCGGCAGAAGACCAACTGCTGTGAGAACTGAGAATCTTCCTCCTACATCATCAGGAACTACAAATGTCTCATAGCCCTCCTCTGTTGCAAGTGTCTTGAGCGCTCCCTTTGCCTTGTCTGTTGTGGCATATATTCTCTTTGCTGCGCCTTCCTTACCATACTTCTCAACAAGCTTCTTCTTGAAGATTCTTGATGCGATACCTGGCTCTGTTGTTGTACCTGACTTTGAGATGATGTTGATAGAGAAATCTCTGTCTCCGATCACCTGAAGCAGATGAGCCATGTATGTACTGCTTATGTTGGATCCTGCATAATAAATCTCAGGAGTCTTACGGATTGACTTGTCAACTGAGTTATAAAAGCTGTGTCTTAAAGCTTCGATGGCTGCTCTTGCACCCAGGTAAGAACCACCGATACCGATTACTACGAGCACATCTGAGTCTGACTGGATCTTGGCTGCTGCCTTCTTGATTCTGGCAAACTCTTCCTTATCATAGTCTACCGGAAGATCGATCCATCCAAGGAAATCATTTCCCTCACCTGTCTTGTTTACAAGTGTTGCCTTTGCAGCTACAACCTGATCCTTGATTGCTGCGATATCAGCGTCTGTAGCCATGGCTTTTGCATTCTTAAAATCGAAACTTACTGTCTGTGCCATTACTTTTCTCTCCTTACTTGTATTAAATTTTTCACATTGACTCAATTTTAGCAAATAGGTATACCATAATCAACTATTAATCTCAAAAAACTCCCCCAAAGCCATAACCGGTTTGGAGGAGTTTTCAATTATAACCATGTCTGAAGCACTACTTCACTGTCACTTTGATCCTTGCGCATACACCGTTGTCAGCCATTACATAAACCGTACATGTGCCCTTGCCCACTGCCTTGATGACTCCTGTCGGCGAAACAGTTGCCACCTTTGCATTGGAGGTTATATAGAATTCATTCTTCAGGAAATGTCTTAATGCCTTCTTCTTTGGATTCTCAAGCTTAACCTTCTTGGTGATCTTGAATGTCTTACCCTTTGCAAGGCTTACTGAAGTCTTATTTACAGTAACTGTCAGGGCATTTGTCCTTGATGCATAAGGCATTGCAACATGCACTATGTTTGTCTTGCCAAGATATACCTTTCTACCGCCTGACATCTTGTATGCAACTGTAAAGTACTTGTATTCACGCTTGCTGTTGAGACTCTTATCCGCATATTTCAGAGATTTCGTCACATTACCAAGCTTATTAAAGTTGTTCTTTCCATTACAATATGACCAATATACATCATATCCTGTTGCACCTTTGACCTTGTCCCATGTCAGATCTATTCTTGTTCCTGTTCCCTTTCCTCTCATAACAAAGAATGGAAGGGTCTTCTTACAAAGCTCTGTACCGCTAAGTTCAACATTTGGCGCTTTCTTTATAACCAGACGTCCAATGGCAAATGTTATCTTGTAGTTTGGATTTGCCCCCTTCTTCTGACCCACTTTGATCGTGTATGTTCCGGACTTCTCACCGGCAGCTCTCTTGAAAACAATTCCTGTAAGCTTGTCCTTGCCAACAAGTCCCTCCGCTGTAAATGTAAACTTTGGATCCTTCTTGCCTTCATACTTCGATGCATCATTCGCAGTTACTCTGATGGCTTTTGGATTTACCGTGATCGCAACCTTTGCAGCTGCTGCCTTATAGTTCTGATTTGCCGCAACGGATACCGTTACAACCGCCTTGCCTGCACCAACTATAGCCACCTTGCCTGTGCTATCCACTTTGACAACCTTTGTATTGCTGCTTGTAAATGTCTTCTTGTCATCTCTACTGCACTTCACACTGAGGGCAAACTTTGCACCTCCATATGTCTTAGCTCCAACCTTTCCTACAGTAAGAGTTGTTCCCGCAGGAGTTATATCTGCCTTTGCGGTCTGCTGTTGGGCATCTTCTGTAAGTACATAGTTTGAAGCCGCCTTGCCACCGATCTTTATATCTGTGATGCTTACAGTTTTGCCTGTTCCCGCATCTGCACTGTCGAATGTTCCTGTGGCTGTAACTGCAATCACATCTGCGCTGACCTTACCCGCCAGAACAACGCCTGAATAGTCAAGCTTTGCAGTTTCCTTTCCATCATAAACCTTATTTGCAGCCTTGATTCCTGATACAGCAAGTGGTCTTCTGTTGATGGTGATAGCTGCATGTCCGGATATCGTGTCATATCCTCTTGCTGCTACCTTATAATATACAGTGTATGGTTCATCTGAAGCCTGGCTGTACTTCGGACTTACAGTCTTATCGCAGGCATCCTCAGAAGTTCCATACGTTACGACTGCATCCTCAGGAATATCACCTGTAACAGTTATTCCATAAGCCTTGCCGTCATATGTCTTCACAATATCAGCCGCTGTTATGTCTGTCGGAGTTTCTCTCTTTGCAACTGTGAACTGAACCGGCTGTGTCACATACTCATTGTAATTGGTTGTAGCACAAACCTTGGCATACATATAATATGTGCCCGGATCTGCCGATCTGGAGTTCTCCCACAATGTACCATCCGTGTTGCTGTTCTCTGTTGTGTAGTAATACTCTATAACAGGATCCTCTTGTGCTCCTGTAACCTCTGGAGCCTCTACACTGTCGCCAAATGTGTAATCGCATACATCAAATTCAACATTCTGATCAAGTCTCTGTATTTCAAATTCTGCATAAGCCGTAACATCAGCTATCTTCACAACAAACTTATAAGTACCTGCATTTACCGGCGCATTCTCATTTTCCGGATAATCGGTATCACCTGTTCCCTCATAATATGTAACAGCAGCCTCTCCGGTCTTCTCTGTTATCCAGTTATTAACAACTGCACCTGCATATTCTGTGCCGTCATACGCTCTGCTTTCTGCTGTCACAGTACAGCTGACCGCCTCGTTTCTGCCCTGATATGCGCAGTGTGCCGGATTCTCAGTTTCATTGCAGTATGCAATTATCTTGTTACTGCTGCCTTCTTTTACCTCATACGTCCAGTCATGATGATGAACCATATCCCATGACTTGTTCTGAAGTATGTAATTGGCTGCATTACCCGTAGTTGCAAGCGCAAATCTGTATGTAGTTACAACCGTCTCTATTCCAGGTGTAACGTCCCACAGTACTACAGTATAATCCTCGTCATATACAAGTTCATCTCCATCCAGCAATCCTGAGAACTGGATTCCCTGTATATATGCATTTTCATCAACA
The DNA here is from genome assembly GCA_902461735.1 of uncultured Coprococcus sp. Classification (GTDB taxonomy): domain Bacteria; phylum Bacillota; class Clostridia; order Lachnospirales; family Lachnospiraceae; genus Coprococcus. Next base: position 87,722 of record CABPYV010000001.1, on the reverse strand, counting down.
ATTACCTTATCCGCTGTGATCGTTTTCTTTTCGATAGTCACAGTCACATCGCCAAATACCGGTGAACACTCATCTGCTGTAACAAGGTAATACACCTTATATGTTCCGGCATTTTTAAGTTCTGGAACCGTCTGTGTGTACGGCTCATCTGCTTCCAATGAATAACTGATAGAAGCTCCATCCAGGCCATCTGCAATTGTAACAGATGGGCTATGCATCAATCCATCATAAGTGCAGGTTGTATCTTCCGCAGTTACTCCGGCGATCAGATCACGTGAGACTACCTTGGCATCTGACCACAATGAAGCTGGTTTTGTCATATTAGCCACGTATCTTGTGCGAACATATACCCTCTGGTTCTCTTCAAGTCCTGAGATAACATAATTATCTGACACATTCAGATCATCGAGAACTGTCCAGGTCGCTCCATCCGTCGAATACTGATACTGCTGTCCGCCAAGCGGGCTTACAGTCACAGAATCGCCAGTCACGCTTACTATCTCAACGCCTTCGCCGTCTGCAGCACTTTCCATATCGGCTGGTGTTGGATTCTGTATGTCTGCAAGAGTCTTCGGTGCAGATGGTGCCTCCGGTCTTGCTGCAACAGTTATATCAGCAGGTGTATCCTGACTGTCTTTCTTGCTGATACTTATATTTTTACCAAACAAACTATATGATACGTCGTTATCATCTGTTCCCTCAAGAGCTATATCACCATACATATCACTCACAATTTCATATGACTCGCCATCCACAGTGATGATATATGAAGTATCGCCATCAAGCTCTGTCAGCTTTTCTGTTATATAATCAACCTGTCCTGTAACAGCGCCTACATCTGCTACTGCTCCAACGCTGAATTTGAAACCTATATGTCCTCCATCTTCAACATTTGTCCATGACATTGTCAATCCCGAATCTGTTCCTTCAACCAAGGAGGCAACGCTCTGTCCATTTATTTCAGCAGTTTCCTTTATGCAGGTTGCCGAGACAGTATTGTATGCAAAAATCTTTCTTTCTCTGTAATTGCCGATCCAGTAACAACTTGCCTGTGTTATCGGTGCAAGTACAAATGACGGAGTCTCATCTGTCGCGTCCGCCGATTTAGCGACTCCCATCATCGCCATCTGCTGTAATTCCCCATTCTTGACAGTGGCAGCAAGCACCGCTTTATCTGCACTTTCAGAGCTTGTAATTTCATCTCCAATATTTGCGTCAGCTCCTATAGCGAATGAGTGCTGACCCTCCTTCAGTTCCGCATCGAAGATCAGATCGTGTGTGTTCATAGGATCAAATGACAATCTCAAAGCCGCAAGCGAAGCCACAGATACTTGTGATGTAGCCGTTTCAGCTGAAGGCTCTGCATCACTTCTGCTGTACAATCTCCATACTTTGTCATAGCTTGTTCCAAGCATATAGTTCTTTCCGTCCTTGGTATACAAGCCAACAATATCAACCCCATTGCCATTGACCATATAGGCCATAACTCCATTGCTTATATACCAACAGCTATTCGGTCTTGTCCACTTATTACTATGGTCGCTGGTAGGAAAAACTGCCTTTACCGCTCTGCCGGCTGTGCCATCCACCACGCATCTGTACCAGTATCCATGAGTCGGAGTGAACGTATATGTACTCTCATTTGCACCTTCAATATCTGTAAATGGTCCACGCTTACTGGTTGCGCTCTGCCACTGATATGTTGCAGCCTCCCCTGTCACGTCCATAACGAGAGTGATCGAACTCTTTGTCATATTCTTGCCATATGGATATCCATTGTTCATGAATACAACTTCTTCCTCCGAAGGATCTGTATTGCCTCCGCCTGAAAAGCCACCGATCTGGAATGTTATTTCATTACCGCTGGCGTCCACGATCTTGCCCGCATTCAGATCAATACTTCCTATGTAAATATCAGGGAATACATAACCATTGTAATATGTCCACGTATACAGATAATACACACCCGTGGTACCCATATCTATTCCCTCTCCGGAAATGATATCCGTTCTGTCATATGTACCCGAACTCCTTGAGAACGAGTTCTCTGTTATCCAGCCTTTAAATCCGCAGCCTTCAGGTGACTCGGCACTCGCCCATCCACTGTACCTATGGTTGTTCAGATAATCACCAAAGTTTGTGAGATCGCCAGTCGAGAACTTCTCAGACTGAATGCCAAGCTTACAGCTCGCGCTGGCATAACCGCTGGTCGTCCAACCCCACTTGAGACCTCTCATGTGTCCATCTGTGCTGATATCCACGTCTGTTACCTTGATATTCTCCATAGCCGCTGCGTAGGCAGTATTCTTACCACCTATCGAAATCAAACACGTTATGACCATGAAAGCTGTCATGAGCCATGCCATAACTTTTCTACATAGAATTCTTTCTTTCATACACTTCCCTCTCTTTCTCAATAAAACCTCTTTTTCGTGTGTCCATTACCGTTTTCTCTCTGCAACCATTACCTCCTGTTAATTCTTGACTCTTTCCATTTAACAATTTATGATAATTATAATTCGTACATCAATGTTCAAGTCAACAATAATTTTGCGATATTTATACAACATTCACAATTTTTTTTGTCTATTTTTAAGAGAAGGGGAATCATATGAATCACGCAAATAAAAATCTATATCAAATTGGCGAAGTCACTAAAATGCTTGGAGTGACAAGAAGGATGCTGTTAAACTACGAAGACCTGGGGCTTCTGACACCCGCATACAAAAACGAGAGCAGTGGTTTCCGCTACTACTCTGCCGATAACATCGTACATATACGAATCATAAAAGTTCTTCAGGGACTTGGATTATCACTGTCTGAGATTAACAAATATTTCAATAATACCGAAAAACTTGAGGATGTCATTGAACGTATGACCACGCTCCGCTCTCAGCTGGATCTGTGCATAGCCCAGCTTCAGCTGCGTCAGTCCCAGACATCAGAACCGGAGATCCGTTTTATCACTCTGCCTTCATTCACTGCATTTTGTCAGGAGTTCAAAGACTCTGATCTGGCCAGAAAAACTGAAGATCTGCGCAAGACCTTTATCGAGGCAACAAAAAAATATCAGCTGGACACCACCGGCAAAATGTGTACAGAGGTTTTTATCGAATCAACATCCGAAGGAAGATATGTCATACCTGTCGCAGCAGATTCTGACGCCAATGACGAACACATAAAAAAACTGCCACAGACTGCAGCTATCTGTATATACTATCGTGGTCCATATGAAAATTTTGACACCGTCCAGAAGAAACTATTGGACTATGCAAAAGAAAACAATCTTGCTACCTGTGGTTATTTTCGCAATTCATTTATGGAGGGTCCTCCAACCCACGGAGCAAATAAAGATGCTTATATCACACAGATCGCACTGCCAATCTGTCATTTAGAATAAAAACAATTAAAATAAAATCATAAACACTTATACACAAAAGCTCTCCGTACGAACCGCCATGATCCGCACAGAGAGCTTCTGTTTCCTGCTATTCAATTTTCATCTCATTCAAAGACCTGAACTCATATCCCTCCTTCTCCAGGTTTGTGAGAACCGTATCAAGTGCCTGCGCATTTGACGACGACACATTGTGTATGAGCGGAATGGCTCCCGGATGATGATATTTCGCAAAATGATCAATGACATAATCCGCTCCTGGCTGATTGTTCACATCATAATCAAGGTAAGCCATACTCCAAAAGATGGTCTTGTACCCCATATCCTTAGCCAGCTGCAGAACCTGTTCACTGTACTCACCGCAAGGCGGCCTGAAATACATATCCATATCGTAACCAGTTTCAATCTTCATGAAATCCGAACATTCCTTAAGCTCACTTTTCTGCTCCTCCACACTCTTCTCCGGCATGCACGGATGATGCACCGTGTGGTTTCCCACCTGATGTCCCTCCTCCTTCATCCTCTTTACTATATCCGGATTGTCCCTTATATAAGTCATCGTCACGAAGAAGCATCCTTTTGCATCATGTTTCTTCAGAATATCCAGCATCTGATCTGTGTATCCGTTCTCATATCCGCAGTCAAATGTCAGATACATCACTTTTTCGCCTTTTTCCGCGCAAACCCTATCTACATAATACGCGTCATACTGTTCCAGCGGGAAACTGTTATCGCATCCACTCATCCCATGATTCTTATCTCTGACTATGTACCATGAATATTTCTTTGTCGGGACCGCGCTGTAATCCCTTAGTTTCGTGACATCCTCCAAATCTCCCCCGGTTTTTTCCGTGTTATCCCCCTTATCATCAGTCTTCTGATCATCATCTGATCCTGCCTGATCTCTTTTTGCATCACCTTTCCTCTCTGCTCCAGTGTCCACACAGGCCGCATCACCCGGAGTCGCGGTCATCTTATCCAGATCCGCCTTATCATAGATAGAACACCCCATCAACATGCCGGCAATGCAGACAGCACATATTCCAACTGCTATTATTCTTTTTTTCAGCTCACTCAATCTCTTCAATTATTACTGCTTCCATCCTGAATTTATTGACTCACCTACCCATCCGCTAGTATTTTCTGCATCATTTTGTCAAGCAGTCTGTCATAATCCTCACCGGCATCTCCGCCCGTACCACCTTCATCAGATCTTATTTCTTGTTTCCGACGCACGTTATCTGTGTGCTTTTTGCTACAGTTCTTCACTCCTCTGTCACTGCATACGGCCCGCGGCACACCCCCTGCATCACCTTCCTCATCTCTTACCATACCTCCAGCCACTTCCGCAGCTGCTGCCTGTCTTCTGTCTTCCCTGCAAAGCCTGTTCATCAGACTGTTGCCTAGATAATTCATCACACTGTCTCGCAGCGCCTTTATATACAACGACGGATTCCACTGGTTATAAGCCAGCAGCAATACCATATCCACAGCCAGCGCACTCACCAGCAGTTTCAACGTCTCACCGCCGTCACCTACTACATAATATTGATATATCGCCGCAAATATGCCTGTCCCGGCAGCTATCACCCCAAGATTTTTTACGAACGCATTCCACGCACGCACCGATATCGGTCCTATTTTCAGTCTGTCTATGTACTTGTCCACAAATGCCGCAGTGTCCCGCACCTCCACATCCAGCGATCTTATATCCTCATACCGTTTCCGCATTTCAGCCAACGCCCTTTTTCTGGTTCTTCCCATAAATTCAGACTCCTTTATCAGTCGTCCAAGGCAGCCAGCCATGATCATTCGTCCGACAACTCCCATAAATCCACACATCACTATCACATACACACATACATTCTGACTCAATAAAGTTTCAAACATAGCTAATCTCTCCTCTTTGATTTCAATTATTTTGTCATGTCAACCCCCTCATATCCGTTTGGCCGGTCCGGATGGTAGTATTATATGAGCGGCTTTCCCGGGTATACAATTATTTTCGCTCGACAAATGTTTGGATTTTGTGCTCTTTTCTGTTATTATATAGTGCGAAGAATGCGCAAGATCTCAGACAGTCAGCGCATACACGAATATAAAAATGATTGGCAAAGTACAATAAGAAAAGAGGTATTGTTATGGTTTATAAGACTAAAGGAACTTGTTCTGTTGAGATATCTTTTGATGTGATAGACGGAAAGCTTCACAATGTTAAATTTACCGGAGGATGCAACGGCAATCTCAAGGGTATAGGTGCTCTTGTCGAGGGTATGAAGCCCGAAGATGTGATCGAGAGACTTGAGGGTACCACCTGCGGATTCAAGTCAACATCCTGTCCGGATCAGCTGGCTCAGGCTCTCAAGCAGTATCTGGCTACAGCATAAAATTCAGGAGGATTAACAATCATTATGAAGAGAATTATACTGACAGGCGGAGGAACCGCCGGACATGTCACTCCAAACATGGCCCTCATGCCTGAACTTAAGAAGCATGGTTATGATATTCAATATATCGGTTCATACGATGGCATGGAGAAAAAGCTTATAGAAGATATGGGGATTCCTTATCACGGAATATCTTCAGGAAAGCTCAGAAGATACTTCTCAATGAAGAATTTCTCTGATCCTTTCAAGGTTCTCAAGGGTATCTCTGAGGCAAAGAAGCTCATGAAGGAACTGAAACCTGATGTGGTATTTTCCAAGGGTGGTTTTGTTACTGTCCCTGTTGTATTTGCAGCGCACTCGGCAGGTATCCCTGTCATTATCCACGAATCGGATATGACACCCGGACTTGCCAACAAACTGGCTCTTCCAAAGGCCACAAAGGTATGCTGCAACTTCCCTGAGACAAAGGATCTGTTCCCGGACGGCAAGGCTGTTGTAACAGGAACTCCTATCAGAGAGGAACTCTTCCGCGGCGATTCAGCATTCGCATACAATTACTGCGGTTTCACTGACAGCAAACCAGTCCTCCTCATCGTGGGCGGAAGCTCAGGAAGTGTGATAATCAACAACGCAATAAGAGAAAATCTCGACAAGCTGCTTGAGACCTTCAATGTAATCCACCTATGCGGCAAAGATAATCTGGACGAAAGTCTTAAGGATAAGAAGGGATACGTTCAGTATGAATATGTGAAAAAGGAACTGGCAAGCATGCTGGCGCTCTGCGATATCATAATCTCCAGAGCCGGAGCAAATGCTATATGTGAGCTTCTCGCTCTCAGAAAACCAAACATCCTCATCCCACTCTCAAAGGCTGCCTCCCGTGGAGACCAGATACTGAACGCCCAGTCATTTGAGAAGAGTGGCTACAGCTACGTGATCCAGGAGGAAGAGCTGAATACCGACACCCTGTTCGCTGCTATACATGAGGTATACTACAACAAGGACAAATATATCCAGGCGATGGAAGCCAGCAATCTGGCCGACTCAACAGGAATGATCGTCAACATGATAGAGGAACTTGTAAACAGCAACGACTGATATTGTTCTGTTCAAGTAAATGAATAAAAATAACCTCCAAACCAAGTAGTTTTTCCTACATCAGTTTGGAGGTTATTTTTACTTTTGGGGGCTCCCTTTATTCCTTTATTATCTAACTGCACAGAGCCTGTACAACTGCAAGTGTTATACTCTCTTCACATGGTTCGTTGTCAATATACCATGAAACTGTTCCTGTATAACCGCCGTTGTTGTTCGGCTTGTAATCAAATACTACCTTGAGCGTCTTGTCGATGTATGTTCCATCTGAACCGAACTTGGCAAGATCCATGCTGACCTTGGTTCCATAGAATGTTATGGTGTATCCACCGGTTCCATTGCTCTCGTAGTACCATACTGTTGTCTTAGCTTTGTTCTCAAGTGCTGCTCCATATGTGGTGCCCGGATCATATATCTTCTTGATTCCGTTGTCCTTGTATGTGTACTTTATCTGGCTGTTCTTCGCCTCATCTACTCTCTTCTTTGCCTCGTCATTTGTACGATACTGGATATTACCCTTTACAAATGTCTGTGCCGTCTCCGGAAGTACCAGATATATACCTCCACACAGAGCTGCAACCACGAGTATCGCTACCAAAATCTTAACAAATGTCTTCATAAATTATCTCTCCTATCTATAATGATTGAATGTAATAAATGAACAAATGCTGTTCTAAGTACATGCAGGTACTCTTAGAAATACCCCTTAATAAATCCCTTTCATAGTTTCTCTGCAGTAGTTTCTCTATAGTCTTTCTACAGTCTTTCTATAGTCTCTCTAAAAAAGTTCCTTCTCAAGCTGGAAGATAAAATCCTCCAACAACTGCATGCGTTTGCTGTACTCAAGCCTTCCGGCCTCAGTCTTACATCTTTTTATCTTCGGTTTGTTAATCTTGTAAAAATTCTTTATTCTGTAATATGCACGCTTATAACTGGCCTCATCCTCTATAGCAGTTGCCATGGAATCCCACAACACACTTATGGCTCCAACCTCATCCAGAAGATCTGCATCCATAACTATTCTACACTCAAGCGACAGATCCGCATCTGTATCTTTCTCCTCATGTATCATGATGATCTCACCGATCTTTGCTATCTTCTGAGGATCTACGCCAAGGCTGTCCAGATAGTTTACCGCAATCTCTGCTCCTACCTCACCATGTGGTCTCTCATCATCCCAGCCCACATCATGAAGAAGTGCGGCAAGAACTATAATATCCAGATCTCCACCCAGTTTGGACTGAAGCTTAATAGCCCATCTATAAACTCTCATAGTGTGCTCAAACCTGCTTCTGAATGGGTAGTTTGGCGGTCTGCCATTCACAGCCGTCTGTGTCTTTACAAAATCAATTACTTTAGCGTAATTCATAATAGTTCGCCCCTTGGAAAATCACTATTAAGACACTTTTCTACGGCTTTTCCCTTTCCGTAAAAGTATCATACTTGATGATAACATCTTTTGTAGCATTTTGCTATAATTTTTTAAATTTTTAACAAATATCTTATAAAATAAGTGCATCCTCCGCCGTCACCCAGCGGGAATATACATAAAAAAATCCATGCGGTCTTTCTTCGAAGCGTCACCATAGACGTTACCTCAGCAGTTAGCTCAGCCCAGGCACCCTCACGGCACACAGGAGATTCCCCTTAGTGCTGCTTCGTCTCCGACCTGACACGGTTCAGAGATTCCTGTTGCGCGAGACCCAGACATCAACACCACTTACTGAGGGCAGCCCTACAGCAGCCACCCCTCTGAAAGACCATCACCCCTGCTATAGCGGATTGCAGGTACAGGGCGCCGCTAACTCCCCGGTTGCATGGAAACTTTAAAACATATTTAATTATATGATTTTTGTCATCATTTAGATCACAAAAACCCGTAGGCTACATTATATCCGACAAGCCGGGATACGTCAAGCTTTCTTAATCTTTCCCTGTCTCAGGTCCCGAAAAAAATCCTTCATCATGTTGCTGCACGCATCTTCCCTTACCCCTCTGATCACATCTACCTGATGATTAAACTGCCGCATCTGAAGCAGATTGATTATGGAACCTGCGCATCCGGCCTTTGGATTCATACATCCGATGACCACCTTGGGAATTCTTGCCTGAACTATAGCTCCGGCACACATCTGGCACGGCTCAAGTGTAACATACATGGTACACTCCTCAAGTCTCCAGTCGCCAAGCTTTTTTGAGGCCTGTTCAATGGCAAGTATCTCCGCATGGGCAAGAGTCGTTTTCTTGAGATTTCTCTTATTAAATCCTCTGGCAATTATCTTGCCCTCATGAACTATCACGCAGCCTATAGGCACATCTCCATTTGCATAGGCCCGTCTAGCCTGAACTATGGCCTTATCCATATATTTTTCATGATCTTTCCTGTCTGCAGAATCCATATCGTCTGCCGGCACCATATTGTCATCTGACTCCGTATCCGTCACATTGCCGTCACCGTCTGCAGATTTTTCTCCCATAATATCCGTCTTGCTAATTTCGTCGTTTATCATCTGTCATATTCCCACTTTTCTATACTGCTCTTAAGCTTATCTATACATATCTATCTCTACACTACACTTGATCGTCTATATAAGTTAAACAATATCCACTATCCAATAACCGAAATTCCCCGTCTTGATCTGCGCTTCCTTTTCAGGCACAAATCTGTCAAATCCGAATATTCCCGCCAGGTATTTTTCCCTGGCAGAATACACGCCCGGAACTCCCAGTATGTAACTGTTATTTTCACTGTCAGGTCCAAACAGTACCTTTCCCAGCATGAGATACTTATAGCTGTAATACCCATGTGTGAGGAAACTGTTCACACCGAGCTTCCAGTTGTTCATATCGAGAAGTCCGATATCATTTGGCGTTATCTTCACGCTCTCTATCACACTATCAAGCCCATCATCCAAAGAATTTCCCGGGAGCAGCGGCAAATGTTCATTTTTGCTGAACATGTTTTCCACCGCTTTTTCAGTGTCAGAGCATGATTCCTTATCTGCAGCATGTTCTGTCGCAATCTCAGGTGCAGCCGTTGTTGTCATATCATCTGTTATAGAAACTTCCCTAACTGCCTCGTCAAGCACCCCGTTCCCCTCAGGCTGCCCGGCAGTCCACATAACTGAATAATCAACCTCGCTGTCCGTCCAAGATGAACAGAACATATCATTTTCATAACACTGAAGATTTTCATAACATCGAAGATTCGCATTATTCCTCGAATCCATAAGTCTTATGGCTATCCCGGCAAACGCTGTAACCGGGCGTCCGCTTCCACCCACATCATCCCAGCAGAATGAAAATGACGCCTCTCCATGTCCACCAGTAAGCTTCATCTTCCCGACCAGAACCGGAAGAGGGATCATCGGTATCTGCCCCTCTACCCCGCCTGTTTTCTTTTTTCCTGTCGTGTCAGTCTGAAACTCCAGACCATTCTGCGGCAATGTTTCTCTGTACATATAGACACCGTACAATGTTTCACGCCCACTTATGCCATTCTTCAGTCCTATAGTTATACGTCCTGTCCTCCCCGTCTTTGCCACTTTTGCAAATCCGGAATTTTCGCATTTGCGTCCTTCGTGATATCTGTAAATATACGATATAAATCTGTTCCAATACACCATAGATAATCCTCCTCTCCTCTGGGAAACCTTGTGAAATCATCCAGTCTGACATCTCACATGTTCCTGGGACTCTAACAATTATCTATGTGCAAATGGTGATGTGTATTCTATTATTTGTCCGAAAGAATATCGCTCAAAGCTGCAAATTCCGCCAGTCCCAAACTTTCTCCTCGGATATTTGCTGATATTCCAAGTGATTCAAGAGCTTTTGCAACCTCTTCCTTTGTAAATGACAGCTCTCCGCTGTTGGCTATTCCGTTCTGAAGAGTCTTTCTTCTCTGGTTGAAGGATGCCCTGATAAGCCTGAACATAAGCTGCTCGTCCTTCACCTTTACCGGCGGCTCCTGGAATCTGGTAAGCCTGATAACGGCAGACCCCACTCCCGGTCTTGGGATAAAACAGTTTGGCGGAACATTTGCAACGATATAAGGCTCTGCGTAATACTGTACTGCCAGTGACAGTGCACCATAATCCTTCGTTCCGGGTCCGACCTGCATGCGGTCTGCCACCTCTTTCTGTACCATGACGGTCACCGAGAGCAGTGGCACATGCTTCTCGAAAAGTCCCATGATGATCGGCGTGGTTATATAATATGGAAGATTTGCAACAACCTTTATAGGTCTGCCGCCATTTCTCTCCTCCACTATCTTGTTGATATCGACCTTCAATATGTCGTCATTGATGACCGTTACATTGTCATATTCAGCAAGAGTCTCGTCCAGTATAGGCAGGAGATTCTTATCTATCTCCACCGCCACTACCTGTCCGGCACTCTCCGCAAGATACTGTGTCATGGTTCCTATTCCCGGGCCTATCTCCAGCACGCAGTCATCTTTTGTGATATCCGCTGCGCTGATTATCTTGTTTATCACATGGGAATCTATCAGAAAGTTCTGCCCGAACTTCTTCTGAAATGCAAATTCGTACTTTTTTATCGTCTCTATCGTAACCTGTGGATTGCTTAACTTCTCCATCCTTTGTCCTTTCCTATATACGTGTCATTTCTTTATAAAGTAACTATAAAGTAACACAAACTTCCTGCCGTTACAGCACAGCCCTTAAATCAGCTATGATATTCTATACATTTTCATCGCATTCGCATATGTGGTTTCATACACCTTCTCAACCGGCACGCCTTTGATCTCGGCTATCTTCTCAGCTATATAAGGAATGTAAAGAGCCGAATTTCTTGTCCCTCTGAATGGAACCGGAGCCATGTATGGAGAATCGGTCTCAAGGACGATCTTTTCAAGAGGAATATCTTCCACGACCTCCTGAAGTCTGCGGCTGTTCTTGAAGGTGACAACTCCACCAACGCCGATATTGAATCCCATCTTAATGTATTCTCTAGCTTGTTCAACACTGTATGAATAGCAGTGTATCACTCCGCCATTTCTTCCGCCATCCATATCTTTTAGTATCTCCATGGTGTCTGACGCAGCATCCCTGCTATGTATGATTATAGGCATGCCTAGTTCTTGCGCAAGCTCCAATTGTCTGATAAACCATTTCTTCTGCACGTCCCTCGGTGGATCATCATCAAAATGATAATCGAGACCTATCTCTCCTATAGCTCTCACCTTTGGATTTTCAAGTGTCATCTGCTTAAGTGCCTGCATATCATCCTCAGTGAGATCTCCCACCTCACTTGGATGCACACCTACAGCAGCATAAAAATGTGGATATTTTCCGGCAAGTTCAACCGAGTTTCTGGATGACTGCATGTCCGCACCGACATTCATCACCTTATCTATATCTTTTTCCAAAAATTCTGCAATGAGCTGTTCTCTGTCCTCGTCAAACTGCTCATCATCATAATGTCCATGTGTCTCAAATATCATCTTCTCAACCTTCCTGTCTTGAACACCAGCCTGTTTTAATCGCCCTGTGATCTCAAAATACAGACACGATCTCATTTCATCTGTCACGCTGTATTATACATAAATACATTCAGTTTGTGAACGTTTTATTATTTGTTTATGTTTGTTTATTAATCTTTATAAATAGATTAAACTTTGAACACATTATTTTCACAATTCCTGGATATACTAAACATCGTAAAGAGTTTTTCATTTATTTGAATCCTCTCTCCCCTCATTTTTTTACAAGAGGCAGCAGATCTCCCCGGTCTGTTACCTCTTGTTTTTTTGTGTCTGTAACTGTATATTTATATTTGGTATTTATTATGAAATACATCAGGTTACACAGCCAGACGGCAGCATTCATGAACCGTCCGGATTTTGTATATACCAATATCTATAAAATTACAGGAGGACTTCCATGATATCAAAGAAATATTCAGCAATGTTAAACAACACTTCCATCATCAGGGAATTTGCGCAGTATGCTTCAAAGCGTGCCGCTGAGATCGGTGCTGAGAATGTGTTCAACTATACCATAGGCAACCCATCTGTGCCTACCACAGACGACTTCAACAAAGGACTTATCGATCTTATCCAGAATGAGGATTCACTGGCACTTCACGGCTACAGCCCTACACTTACCATCTACTCTGTAAGAAAGGCTGTCGCAGAATCACTGAACCGCCGTTTCGGCATGGAGTATGTTCCTGAGGACATCTTCATGACATCTGGAGCTGCCGGAGCTCTGGCGCACGCCATCAGATGTGTCACAGAACCGGGCGACGAGGTCATCACATTTGCCCCATACTTCCCTGAGTATGTGCCATATGTAGACGGAACAGGTGCGGTGCTCAAAGTCGTTCCAGCCGACACGGCCTCATTCCAGATCAACTTTGACGCATTCCTTGAGATGATGAATCCAAATGTTCAGGCGATCCTCATCAACTCGCCGAACAACCCATCAGGAATCGTTTACTCGACCGAAACTATAACACGTCTTGCCCAGATCCTCTCAGAGAAACAGGAAGAGTACGGACACGACATTTACCTTATATCAGACGAGCCTTACAGAGAGATCGTATTTGCGGGAACCGATTCACCGTTCATCTCAAAGTTCTACGACAACACGATCTGCTGCTACTCATTCAGCAAGTCTCTGTCACTGCCTGGAGAGCGTATCGGATACGTGGCTGTAAATCCTAAGTGCAAGGATGCTGAGCTCATCATCAACATGTGCGGACAGGTATCACGTTTCACAGGACACAACTGTCCTTCATCTCTGATACAGCTCGGAGTTGCAAAGGTTCTTGACGAGACTTCTGATCTGTCAATCTATGAGAAGAACAAGAACATCCTGTACAAAGAACTCACCGCCATGGGATATGAGTGTGTTGAGCCAGGCGGAACATTCTATATGTTCCCTAAAACTCCTATCGCCGATGCAAATGAGTTCTGTAACATGACAGCTCATGAACTTGATCTGATCCTCGTTCCAGGCGACAGCTTCATGTGCCCTGGACATATGAGACTGGCTTACTGTACCACAACAGATATGGTTGAGCGCTCACTGCCTCTGTTCGAAAAGGCTATCAAGATGTGCAAATAATGATCTGTGTATGATTTTCTATATCAATATCATGCCTTATCAGTATAGATATTATTTGCGCTAATCTTGTTTATACAAAATTATTTTAGGAAAGTATTGAGATATAACATATGACTAACATAAAAATAATTCTTGCCTCCGGATCGCCGAGAAGGAAGGAGCTTCTGACTCAGGCAGGATATGACTTCGATGTATGTCCGAGCCTATCTGAGGAAGATCTTGAGGTGATGGCTCCATCAGAATATGTGATGCTCCTTGCCAAGATGAAGGCCGATGAAGTGTGCAACAGGATCATCGCCGAGGATGTGGGAAGGCGCGCAAAAAAACTTCCAGAAAAGTTCGTAATTCTCGGAGCCGACACGGTTGTTTCACTGAACGGCAGGATTCTCGGAAAACCGTATGATTATGACGATGCATACAATACCTTGAACAGTCTGTCAGACCAGACACATCAGGTATACACCGGTGTATGCCTGATATATGTGGAGGGAAGGGCAAAGACTTCGAGTTCTTTCTTTGAAAAGACGGACGTGACCTTCTATCCGGTATCCCACGAGGAGATCATCCAGTACCTTGCGACAAATGAGCCATTTGACAAAGCTGGAAGTTACGGCATCCAAGGCAAGGGCGGATTGTTCGTAAAGGAAATAAACGGCGACTACAACAATGTTGTGGGACTGCCGCTGGCACGAGTGTACCACGAGATCGAAGAGCTGGTTAATGCTTGATGTGAATAAAAATCCCTGACTACGCCACATTTTGTAGCGGGGTCAGGGATTTTTTAACTTTGGTCTCTATTATTGTAAACTCTTCTTTGATGATCTCATCAGTTTTATAATTACTTTCTTTATTCCACAATAGATCCATGATACGATGAGCGATGTTATAAACACCGTAAGGGGCTTAGAAATCTCATAAAAACAACTAACCAAATTAGTCACCGGCCCTTTCCCACCAAACGATATCAATGTAATCCACATTCTTGCAGCAACTCCCTGAAATACATATATGTACAGAGAGTATCTGCATCCTATAACAGCGAAAATATTCTCTCTTTTGTCATCCGCTTTAATATGTGTAACATAATATACGAGAAGAAAAGCAACTATTATATTAAATATCAAGTTATTCGATCTGGTATTCACACCCTTTGTACCGTAAAATGCCAGACTTTCCGCCGACATAATCAATATGCCAACAGCTATAAGTATTCTGTTGTTCTCTGGTGTAAGCCATCTCCAATTCACTTTTGGCAATAAAAATCCAATGGTAAACATAGGAATTGCCGCGAAGAGAAAATTGCTGGCAATATATGAATCCAGCTTATGCCCAGTTAATATAACGCTGTATCTTCCCAATACAAAATATCCAAGAAGCAACACAGGACTCAGAACCGCAATAATCTTGTAACCATTCCTAAAAAATGACATCAGACTATAAATAAACAGGCAATATGCATATGCCAAGATATACCATAATATCCCATTATTAAGGGGAACATTGAATATCAGCAATTTTAAAATCGAACCGGTATCCGGCATATGCATAAATGCCGTTTCAGCACCTTTGAGCATGTCCAAGCCATATCGAAGAACACTGACAAGCAATTCGAAGAATATGTAATACTTTATCATCTTAACCGCCTGTCTCAGGAACATCTTCCTATTGGCAGATCTTGAATTCTGCTGTATAGATCTCTTTCCCATAAGATAACCTGACAACATAAAGAATATCGGTACGCCACAGCGTCCCAAAGCCACCTCTATATATGAAAAATTATCTGAAAAGAATTTTGTCGGAGCATGCAGCATAACCACACCAAAGCAAGCAATGCATTTAAGTATGTCAATGTGATTATTCCTATCTTTGTTCACAAACGTTTTCTCTCCCTTCACTATCTGTAATCACACGAGAGAGTCTCCTCCATTCTTTTGACTATCAGCCCGTTAAAAGCCACCTTCGGCGAGAGCTGATGTTACATGTCAGTTTTTCATAGAAAATTTGACTCATCCCGTAATGAACCTATGTACATATGCAACTATTAAAGTTCTTTTAATGTATAACACATAAATATATATAATTCATTACGGTTGCCCAATTTTCCGCTGAATGGCAATTATACTGCACCGAACGGTATATTATGACATTATTCTCCATCTTCCTGCTTTGCTTTTTCTTCATAATACTGTCTAAGAGAATCCGGAAGAGGAACCTCCCCCCCCACTGATTTTTACAAGCACTCTCCCCCCATCAAGATATCAGTAATATCAATCAAGATATTTCCTACAATTTCTTTCATACATTTTTTCTCGCTCATTTTTTTTCCTCCGTTTATATCAACCTGATTAATTATTATTGCAAACACAACATCCACCAACTGTAATGTTGCAACATTCCCTATACAACATCTATAATTTATTAAGCACAAATACATAACCATAACTGTCGATATTCCACCAATTGCCCTTTTTTTTATTCTAGCCCGCTGTTTCTTTCTCAATCTCGGTCTATTTCGCGATGGTAAAGGTGCAATTAAAAAGCAAATCAACCAATATAGTACAAATACTATGGGTATATATCTACCTATATCTAAGTTACTCAATCCAATTATAGCCATATAATAAAATATGTATGTCATTGCAATACATCCAATTGAGGATTTCATATGAGTCCCACCAACCCACCGTCTTAGCAAAGTTAATGTCGTCATGCAAACCAGTATCTCATCAAGTTTTCCTTTAACTCCAAACACAACCAACAATATTATGTTTAATTTTAATTCTTCAATCATTGCTTCTATTGCATAACATATTTTTTGTGACTCAATACCTATGATAGAATACCGATTTTCTGTTATTTTTTTAGTAAGTAGTAAACTAAGTTTATGCACCATCATAAATTAACAACTCCTCTCCACTAATCTATCATTATTCATATGTATTTATAAGCTATTGCTTTTTTTTGCGTTGAATAGCGAGTATACTGCACCGAATTGCAGCCTGTATCTGCTACATTACATTGACTTACAATAATTTTATTTATAATATATTGTCTGAGATAATGAGAGGAGAATATACAATGGAAGCTATTATCGATTTTTATACATTTGCTATTGAAACATTGGGTGAAATACTGTGTCTTTGTGCTCTTTATTCTATGAAACTGAAAAATACTTGTCACCCCATATTGAGCATTATTCTATATCTTGGACTGGGAACTTTATTTTCATATATTTTCCCGATTTCTTTTGCATGGGTACTCATCTTTCCATTAAGTTATTTTATATATAAATATATGTTCCATAAAAATAATGAGGAGACATTACTGGGATACATCTTTGTATATTTATATTTTGTTATTTTCGAAGAGATATTTATACTTGCTTTCAAGAAAATGCATATAGAAGATCCATATGCACAAGCTTTAATCGGATCTACGTCATCATTCCTCATAGGGGTAATTTTGTTCCGTTTTATTCCTATGCATAAATTATTTTGTATTTTGAATAATGGTACTAAAAAAAGTGCATTTATACGATTCTCTCTTGTGAATCTTACTATGTTATATTTAATAGTAGTATTCTTATACAAATATACTAACTTTGATATAACACTAATAACACCTTTGATAATAATATTTTCTTTTATAATCATCACCACCGACTACCTCCTGATCAAGCAGCAGCGAACCATAGCCAGGCAACAGGAAAGTCTTGAGAACTACCAGACCTACGAGCCTATGATGGACAGCCTTATAGAAGATATCCGGCGCAGGCAGCATGATTTTTCGAATGAACTTAATGCCATCAACATGATCTCATGCACATACAATAACTACGAATCTCTGTCCCATGCCCTGAACGAACACGCAGAGCACTTAACCCGTGACTTCCACAGCACTGATCTGGTCCACCTCAACATGAAAGTTCTAGCGGGATTTTTGCACAGTAAGAAAGCAACTGCCGCGGCAGAGAAAAAAGATCTGGATATCAAGATCAACAGCTATGTATTGAACAGCCAGATGCCAGAGTATGAACTTATCAAAGTTGTGGGAATCCTGATTGACAACGCATTAGAAGCTACGGATGAGAATGGAACCGTGAAGCTCGAGATTGGCAGCCGTGATGACAAGCTTACATTTGCAACTGTGAACAAAGGTCCTAAGCTCACCCCGAAACTACGTTCCGATATGGTAAAAGCCGGCTACACAACGAAAGAACCAGCCTGCTCAGACAAGACAAACGGAAAAAGAAAAAGGCCGGCAAAGCGCGGCTATGGTCTCGCCAATGCTTTGGATCTGCTGACGGAATATGGTGGAGAATTATATATCGAGAACCCGGAGAGCGATGGAGATACACTTATAAGGTTTGAATTTATTGTGTAACATCCATGCCATTTTATCAGGTAACATCTATGCCATTTTATCAGATATCTATACCTCTAATAAAAAACCTGACAACACTACATATGTAGGGAAGTCAGGTTTCTTTTTTTATTTCTTAAGTAGTTCCTTCAACTGTGCTATTTCTTCCTGTGATTGTTTAAACGCATCAAGCAGTTCCGCAATCTGGCAGCGCTGTTCTTCGTTCTGGCGGCGCTGTTCTTCGTTCTGGCGGCGCTGCTCCTCGTTCTGCCGGCGCTGTTCTTCGTTCTGGCGGCACTGTTCCTCATTCTGCTCCCGCAGTTCCTTAATCATCTCGTCCTGTTTGTAGATTTGCTCATTTTTGCTATCTATATCTTTCTGCATTTCGTCCATCATGTAATGTACTGTATTCTCATCCAGTATCTTAAGCGCTTCTGAAAACATTCCGACCACCTCCTGAGGCTTGTCAAGATAACCTGCCATGTCTGCGATTATGCCTTCCAATTGCGGATAATCAGAGATCAGTTCATCCAGTTTGCTGACATCGTCAGTCGAGAGCAGGGCAAGCCATCCATTTAGTTCGTTTAGTTCCTTCTTAGCCTTAGAATAGTAGCTTTTCTGGAACACGTCAAGTGGGATGAGATAAAATTCCTGAAGCATATCCATCTGTATTTCTGAGTCAAAAACTGTTCTTCCAAAGTGTACATAATAGTCCTTCACTGCCTCTTTTTTCAGCTCAGGTGGACTATTTTCAAATATGATTATAGTATAAACTTTCTTTAGATCATTGTAGGTAAATGATTCTCCCTTACTCCCCTTAACCCGTGCATACTGCCTAAGTAGCAGATCCGCGGAATAGCAGGACATTCTCTGAGCTGGAAAGAGATATGATATTTTCTGGATCTCTACGTTTGCTATTGAGCCATCCTCAAGCTCAACGATGATATCCATGATGAGCAACGACGTACCCTGCAATTGGCTGTCTTCCTGTGACAGTATACCTTTTATCTTTACTTTGCGCTTTAGAATGCTGCTGATAAATCCCGCAAGGCGGTCAGGATAAATATCCGGGTTGAACAGTTTCTTGAAAAACGGATCATATGTGAGTGGCAAGGTTTTTGTTCCACTTAAGAAGTCTATCATTCTCTCACGGAGGTCACCCGTAAGTTTGCGGAATTTTGGATATAGAAAGGCTTCACTATTTAAAGTATGTATAACTTCCTCTCTGTCGGTTTGTCTGAACAGAACACTTATATTTGCATTTTCGGTCATAGGCATAGTATCTCCTCGTCTTTTGTATATTTCAATCTCTGTGGATTTCAAAAATCTGGTCGTTCTGGTTATCCTCATACCTGAAAGACCAAGTCTGATCTGAATTTTGATATGTTTAAATGAATTGTTTTGTAGACGTGCACATCTGATATCTCGCACTTTACCACCCATGATTTTATGAGTCAATAGCCTGAAAAAAGCGGAGAATTCTGTCCGCGCACTCCAGAAAGTTAACAAATTAGTGATACTTGGATTGAATGGTGTTCCAAACCATCTTGCCTTTCCTACATTTTTATGTCACAAGCTATGCGCGTGGAAATATCCAAAAAGTTTACCAATCTCATCCATACGCGTTATAGCGATGCTAATTCTTAATTTAAATTAAGAAACCCAGTTGATTTAACTAAGACCCGAAATTGTGGTCTTATGAATCTCCGCCAAACTGCGAGTATACTGCACCGAATTGCAGCCTATATCTATTTAATTACATTGACTGACAATAATTTTATTTATAATATATTGTCTGAGATAATGAGAGGAGAATATACATGGAACAATTTATAGATTTGTATTCATTTACTGCTGAAACTTTATTAGAAGTGTTTTGTCTTTGTACACTTTATTCTGTAAAAATAAAAGCCACCTACCATCCAGCCATAACCATCATAATATACATAATTACCGGAACTATATTTTCATATATATTTCCGCCTGCATTTGTATGGATAATACTCTTCCCTATGACATTCTTTGCTTATAAACAGATATTCAAAAAAAGCATCACAGAAATATTCTTTTCATATATTTTTGTTTACTTATTTATCGGATTTGTCGAACAAATATATGTACTTATTTTTAACAAGTTTGAAATCAAAGACTGGAGAATTATGGCTATTATCGGTTCTACAGCCTCTTTCATTAGTACAGTAATTCTTTTTAAGCTTATACCAGTACACAAATTATATAATTACCTAAACAACAGCAGTACATATATTAAATTTTCAATATACAACTTATTCATTTTATATTTGATAAAAATATATTTATCCAAATACACAAACTACGATACAGCGGTCATGCTACCACTTCTTATATCATATGCTATTGTAATTTGCGCAACCGACTACCTCCTGATCAAGCAGCAGCGAACCATAGCTCGTCAAAAGGAAAGTCTTGAGAACTACCAGACCTACGAGCCTATGATGGACAGCCTTATAGAAGATATCCGGCGCAGGCAGCATGATTTTTCGAATGAACTTAATGCCATCAACATGATCTCATGCACATACAATAACTACGAATCTCTGTCCCATGCCCTGAACGAACACGCAGAGCACTTAACCCGTGACTTCCACAGCACTGATCTGGTCCACCTCAACATGAAAGTTCTAGCGGGATTTTTGCACAGTAAGAAAGCAACTGCCGCGGCAGAGAAAAAAGATCTGGATATCAAGATCAACAGCTATGTATTGAACAGCCAGATGCCAGAGTATGAACTTATCAAAGTTGTGGGAATCCTGATTGACAACGCATTAGAAGCTACGGATGAGAATGGAACCGTGAAGCTCGAGATTGGCAGCCGTGATGACAAGCTTACATTTGCAACTGTGAACAAAGGTCCTAAGCTCACCCCGAAACTACGTTCCGATATGGTAAAAGCCGGCTACACAACGAAAGAACCAGCCTGCTCAGACAAGACAAACGGAAAAAGAAAAAGGCCGGCAAAGCGCGGCTATGGTCTCGCCAATGCTTTGGATCTGCTGACGGAATATGGCGGAGAATTATATATCGAGAACCCGGAGAATGATGGGGATACACTTATAAGATTTGAATTTATTGTGTAACATCTATTTCAATTTATCAGATATTATATCTCTAATAAAAAACCTGACAACACTACATATGTAGGGAAGTCAGGTTTATTTTTTAATTCTTAATTAGTTTCTTCAACTGCTCTATTTCTTCCTGTGATTGTTTAAACGCATCAAGCAGTTCCGCAATCTGGCGGCGCTGTTCCTCGTTCTGGCGGCGTTGTTCTTCGTTCTGTCGGCGCTGCTCCTCGTTCTGGCGGCGCTGTTCTTCATTCTGCTGACGTTGCGCCTCATTCTGCTCTCGCAGTTCTTCGATAAGCTCATTTTTGTTATCTATATCTTTCTGCATTTCGTCCATCATGTAATGTACTGTATTCTCATCAAGTATCTTAAGTGCTTCTGAAAACATTCCGACCACCTCCTGAGGCTTGTCAAGATAACCTGCCATGTCTGCGATTATGCCTTCCAATTGCGGATAATCAGAGATCAGTTCATCCAGTTTGCTGACATCGTCAGTCGAGAGCAGGGCAAGCCATCCATTTAGTTCGTTTAGTTCCTTCTTAGCCTTAGAATAGTAGCTTTTCTGGAACACGTCAAGTGGGATGAGATAAAATTCCTGAAGCATATCCATCTGTATTTCTGAGTCAAAAACTGTTCTTCCAAAGTGTACATAATAGTCCTTCACTGCCTCTTTTTTCAGCTCAGGTGGACTATTTTCAAATATGATTATAGTATAAACTTTCTTTAGATCATTGTAGGTAAATGATTCTCCCTTACTCCCCTTAACCCGTGCATACTGCCTAAGTAGCAGATCCGCGGAATAGCAGGACATTCTCTGAGCTGGAAAGAGATATGATATTTTCTGGATCTCTACGTTTGCTATTGAGCCATCCTCAAGCTCAACGATGATATCCATGATGAGCAACGACGTACCCTGCAATTGGCTGTCTTCCTGTGACAGTATACCTTTTATCTTTACTTTGCGCTTTAGAATGCTGCTGATAAATCCCGCAAGGCGGTCAGGATAAATATCCGGGTTGAACAGTTTCTTGAAAAATGGATCATATGTGAGTGGCAGAGTTTTTGTTCCGCTTAGAAAATCTATCATTCTCTCACGGAGTTCGCCCGTGAGTTTACGGAATTTTGGATATAGAAAGACATCACTATTTAAAGTATGTATAACTTCCTCTCTGTCGGTTTGTCTGAACTGAACACTTATATTTGTATTTTCGGTCATAGGCATAGTATCTCCTCGTCTTTTGTATATTTCGATCTCTGTGGAATTCAAAAATCTGGTCGTTCTGGTTATCCTCATACCTGAAAGACCAAGTCTGATCTGAATTTTGAAATGTTTAAATGAATTGTTTTATAGACGTGCACATCCGATATCTCGCACTTTACCACCCATGTTTTTATGAGTCAACAGCCTGAAAAAAGCGGAGAATTCTGTCCGCGCACTCCAAAAAGTTAACAAATTAGTGATACTTGGATTGAATGGTGTTCCAGACCATCTTGCCTTTCCTACATTTTTATGTCACAAGCTATGCGCATGGAAATATCCAAAAAGTTTACCAATCTCGTCCATACACGTTATAACGATGCTAATTCTTAATTTAAATTAATGACTTAACTGGAGCTACTAAGACCCGAAATCCAGATAACCTGTGGTCTTATGGATTTCCGCCAAACTGCGAGTATACTGCACCGAATTGCAGCCTATATCTATTTAATTACATTGACTGACAATAATTTTATCTATAATATAATCTAAGATAACGAGAGGAGTTTCACACATGAACGTACTAATAGTTGACAACGAAGCAACACAGCTGGAGGGAATCGCCACTATTATATCGGCTAATTTTCAGAATACACACTGCATAAAAGTAAAAAACTACCAAAAGGCTATAGACATAATAGATGAAAAATCAAAAGATATTGACTTGATCATTTTGGATATTGATCTTGATTCAGATGACGGACAGGACGGAGTTGATCTGGGCAGTTATGTCCGGAATACTCCTAATCATAAAACAACTCCTATACTTTTCATAACCGGATATCCAGAGGAGGCTGCCAGAGCCGTTCACAATACCAATCGCTTTGATTTCCTCACCAAGCCACTTAAAGAACATGAGCTTACTGCCGCCATAAGAAACCTTATCAAGATCAACCTTCTCAGTGAAAAACCGATACGTTTTCGTGATGTATCCGGAATTTACTACAGACCACTGCCTTCGCAGATCAAATATATCAAGGCCGCACACCGCAATATCATCGTATGTACCACAGAGGGAGAATTTACATCCAACTCTGCACCACTCAACGAGATCGCAAACGAGCTTCCGGCATCGTTTATCAGATGTCATAGAAGTTATATAGTGAACACAGAATTTATTCACGCATTTGACAGGACGAATGCGTATATCTGTATCTCCGGAGAGGGAACACTTCGGATCCCTGTAAGCCGCAAACTTGTGAACTATATCTCCGAAATAACAGATAACCTATAGCAGATATGCATTAGAACAGAAACGGCAGGTGTCCATACACAACATACAGACACCTGCCGCTTTCTTTATTACATCTTATATATCTGCTCTGCGATTATCGCAGGTCTTCCTTCACATTGAAGATCGTTCCAACTACCTTTGGTCCAGCATTCGAGGCAACCGCTGCCCCGATCTGAAAATAATCTGAAGGTCCATATCCAAGCTTCTCTGTCATACGGGCTGTCAGCTCATCTCTCACAGTTTCATCATTGCCATACACGATCTGATATTCTGAACCAGGCTCCATCTCGTCAACCGTGACATCCACCATCTTCGACATAAGTTTCTTTTCGCCGCGGCATTTGATCGCCGTGACTATCTCATTTGCCCAGATCTTCATGATCGGCTTGACGCCAAGGGCATCTCCTACCAAAGCAGCTGCGCTAGGAATTCTTCCTGATTTAGCCGCATACTTGAGACCATATATTCCGAAATATATTCTCCTTTTTGGAAGTTCTTCTCTCAGATACAACACGATATCCTTGACATCTTTTCCCTCCTGAGCCATCCTTGCAGCAACCACAACTGGATATCCATATTGTCCGCTGTAGCCTATTCCGTCAAATACATATATACTGCATTTGCCTGCACACTCTGGGTATTCCTCTTCAAACTGGTCTGCCGCCTGCTGTGCATTTGCATATGAGGCGGAACCATCCTTATTGATACTCACATATATGATATCTGTGTATCCCTGTTCAACCAGTTCTTTGTACACCTCTCCAAACTGGTAAGCTGTAATCTGTGATGTCTTTGGAAGATCATCATTCTCAGCCATGAGCTTATAAAATCCTTCGTTATCAAAATCTACTCTGCTTTGATATGATTTGCCACCGATGACAACCGGAAACGGAAGGATCTTGATTCCAAGTTCCTTCTCCTCCTTCTCGGATATATCACTGGCAGAATCTGTCATAATTATAACTTTTCCCATAATTCACAAAACTCCATTTATTACCTATCGTTCTCCATACGCCACTTGATACATCTGTTGAGATAATGAACATAATCGGGATTCTTGCACATACCCTTGCCCTTATCATCAGATATCTTTGCAACGTCCATACCATTACATGCTGTGGTCTTCATTACAATGTTGAGCGGCTCATCGCAAGTATCATTGGATATATATGTTCCTATCCCAAATGCAACCTTTATCTTATCCTTGAAATAGCTGTTGAGCTTGTCTGCCTTCTCAAAGTCAAGACTGTCACTGAACAGAAGTGTTTTGGTCTTTGGATCAAGCCCAAGTTTCTCATAATGACGTATTATCTTGTCGCCCCACTCATACGGATCGCCACTGTCGTGTCTTACTCCGCTGAAAAGTGTCGCATATGTGAGTTGGAAGTCTTTCAGGAAACAATCTGTTGTGATCGCATCTGTGAGGGCTGTTCCATTGAGCACCCCATACTCTTTTACCCACGCATCAAGGGCATACCAGTTGGAATATGCCGGATTGTGCTTATGGTTACCCTGTCCAACACACATGATCCACTCATGCGCCATAGTTCCAACAGGAAGCAGATCATACTTCTTTGCCAGATATACGTTGCTTGTTCCGACAAATGTTGAACCTGGATACTTGTGACCACTGAGCTCCTTCACGGCAAGTTCCTGAGCCTCAGCAGAAAGTCTTCTTCTAAGTCCAAATTCACTGAACGCTCCAAGATTGTACTCACCTGACTCGACCTTACGAACCTTCTCGTCAAGTTTATCTTTGAATGATGTAAGCAGTTTATCATAATCATCATTCATCCTGAAGTAAACTTCATTGACTATAGCCAGAGCAGGTATCTCATACATAGAAGTGTTGAGCCACGTTCCTCTAGCCTCTATCTTCAGACCGCACTCCGCATCATCCGATATCTCAAAGTCCTCAT
This sequence comes from uncultured Coprococcus sp., assembly GCA_902461735.1. GTDB lineage: Bacteria > Bacillota > Clostridia > Lachnospirales > Lachnospiraceae > Coprococcus. The sequence goes on along the minus strand of CABPYV010000001.1, from coordinate 61,872 downwards.
ATCTCGCTTTCCAAAGTCTCAGAAAATCAACATATGAGCCCTTTATCCACTTGATATTGTGCAGATACTCAAGTTCATCCTCAGTGAACCTCAGATCACAGTAGAGCTGTATCTGTCTCTTGATCTCATCGACCATCTCTTTGGTGAAGAACACATCCGTATTCCTGCACTTGAATGACCAGGTTGTCTTGTAGTCGCTGAACTGATGATATATTGCCTGTCCCATGCTGAACTTATACATATCAGTTTCAAGCAGACTTGTAATTATTCTCTCCATAAAATTATACGCTTCTTTCTCCTTATAATTCGCCATTCCACCCGGTCTGTCATCCCACATCAGATAGGAAATGCCGAAAGCACCTGTAAGTTAAAATACTTCCACTTATAATAAGTTAGCACACCGCCCCGTGTCAAGCACTATTACCTTGCAACTCCCACATATTGTATTGTATAATGTTACCGTTCAGAGCCATGCAGCACAGTATAAAAGGTGGCTTGGCTCTGGTTTTACTTATTATGAAAAGAGGATAGATTATGTTAGAGCAGAACAACCAAAAAAAGCCTAAGAAATACGCTGGCATTCTGGCTCATCCGACATCATTTCCAAGTCCTTACGGAATCGGAGATCTCGGACCTGGAGCTTACCAGTTTATCGACTTTCTTGCAGCCTCTGGATTAAATCTTTGGCAGGTACTCCCACTTGGACATACAGGTTTCGGTGATTCACCTTATCAGCCATTTTCAGCATTTGCAGGACAGCCACTCATCATCGATATTGATTATCTCAGAAAGAAAAAACTCTTACTCGACGAGGATTTTGCAGATATGCCTGCATGGGATCCCGAGAAGATTGAGTACGGAACACTTATCGAATTCAAAACAAGTCTTTTGAAAAAAGCCTATGAAAGATTTGTCGATCCCGACTACACAGACGAGCTGTCATCCGACAAAGAACTCATGGAAAGATTCAACGCATTTGTAAAGAACACGTCATGGCTTGCTGACTATTCTCTCTTCATGGCTGGCAAGGACGCCCATGAGGGAATGCCGTGGTACATGTGGGATGATTCACTGAAAAAGCCAACAGCGAGACAGAAGACCACATGGAAGAAGAAACTCGCAGACAGCATCGGATACTACAATTTTCTCCAGTTTCTTTTTACCGAGCAGTGGCAGGCTCTCAAGACATACGCCAATGACCTGGGCATCAGCATCGTAGGAGATACGCCTATATTCCTAGCATGGGACAGTGCAGACGTATGGTCCAATCAGGAATTGTTCATGCTCGATTCCAAGGGCTATCCTATCGAGGTTGCAGGTGTGCCACCTGATTACTTCTCAGCAACCGGACAGCTCTGGGGCAATCCTCTGTACAACTGGAAAAAACACACCGAGACAGGATATGCATGGTGGATAGAGAGGATCAAATACCAGCTCACTCTCACAGACTTCCTCAGGATTGATCACTTCAGAGGATTTGACCGCTACTGGGCAGTTCCTTATGGTGAGGAAACCGCTATAAATGGTGAATGGAAGCCGGCCCCTGGTCTGAACTTCTTTACACAGCTTGAGGCGAATCTGGGATATCATCTTCCTATCATCGCCGAGGATCTTGGTGAGATCGATGACTCGGTTATAGAGCTCAGAGACAAATTCGGTCTTCCCGGAATGAAGATCCTGCAGTTTGCATTTGAAAATCCAAATGAGAACGACTTCCTTCCGCATAACTACACACCTAACTGTGTATGCTATACAGGAACACACGACAACGATACAACTCTCGGATGGTACACCAAAGCATACGAGGCATCAAAAGACAAACTCAGGAGATATTACAGCACCGATGCAAGCGACATCTGCTGGGTTATGATCAGGGCATGTTTTTCATCCGTTGCGAACATGGCAATCGTGCCTATGCAGGATGTGCTCAAGCTCGACTCAACGGCTCGTATGAACACCCCTGGCGTGGGTGAGGGTAACTGGGCATGGAGGTTCCAGTCTTCCGACCTTAACAAGCAGCTGTCAGACAGACTTCTAGAGACATCAAAGCTCTATGGAAGATTCACTCCAGTTCCGAAGAATGAGCCTAACGAGGAGAAGTAATTTTATAATATAAGGAGAATCTATATTGAGAACAATTTTTGCATATATATTTGCTTTTCTGGGAATTCTTCTTTGCACGCCTTATCACCTTTATCTGTACCTTCTTGCAAAAAAGGATCAGGAGAAGGCGTACAGGCATGCCCAGAAACTTGTCCAGGGATTTTTTGGAATAGTCCTGTTCATATGCGGTGCAAAGCGAACCGTCATCGGTCTTGAACGAGTACCAAAAGATCAACCCGTTTTGTTCGTCGGCAACCACAGAAGTTTCTTTGATATTCTGTGCTGTCACAACGCACTTAACAGACCTCTCGGTTTCATGTCAAAGGACGGAATCCTCAAGGTTCCTATACTCCCATGGTACATGAAAGATATCGGCTGTACATTTTTGGACAGATCAGATCTCAAGAAGGGGCTTGAGACTATCCTGCAGTCTGCCGACATCGTAAAATCAGGACATTCCATGATGGTATTTCCTGAGGGTCACAGAAATGATGGAGAAGAACTTCTTCCTTTTAAAGATGGTGCATATAAGATTGCACAGAAAGCCGGATGTCCGATCGTACCTGTATCCATATGTGGAACAGACAACATAATGGAAGCAAACAAACACAACTTTATCAGGAGTCACCGGGTCATCATCGAATTTCTTGACCCAATAGACATAAACGGACTTAAACCAAAGGAGCGCAAAGAGGTTCTTGAAACCATCCCAGCTCTCATCCAGAAAGCAAGATTGAAAAATCTTCCCCTTGCAACAAAAAAATGATAAAGCTATAATAATCAAACGACACAATATTTTCAGGAGGAACCTAACATGGCATGGTGGATATGGTTGATAATCATATTGGTTATCGTTATAGGCGTAATGGTTGCTTTATATATCGTAGGCAACAAGATGCAGAAAAAGCAGTCAGCACAGAAAGAAATGATGAAGGAACAGGCACAGCCTGTCACAATGCTTGTCATTGACAAAAAGATGCTTCCTATGAAGGATGCAGGACTTCCTAAGGTAGTTATGGAACAGACTCCAAAGCGTTACCAGAAAGCTAAGATGCCTATCGTAAAGGCTAAGATCGGACCTCAGATCATGAACCTCATCTGTGATGACGGCATATATGATCAGATGCCTGTACGCGGCGAAGTAAAAGCAATGGTCAGTGGTATCTACATAATCAGCGTGAAGAATGTCAGAGGTAAGATCGTTGAGAAACCTGGCAAGAAGACATTTGGTGAGAAAATCCGTGCAAAGCAGAGAAAGTATCAGGATATGTACGATAAGGAAACTGCCGAGGCAAACATGAGCAAGGAGCAGAAGGCTGCTGCCAAAGCAAAGGCAAAAGAAGAAAGAGAACGTGCTAAAAAGATTCAGAAGATGTAATAGTTAATATAAGAAGGAGGCTGTGCTATATTATGAATAATCACCGTATAAGTCTCCGCGATCTGGGAATTGCTATTCTGGCACCTGTTTGTATGGTATTTACTCAGGACTGCATATCAGCAATCTTTCAGATATTTCTCAAAGAAAGCAGAGATACCACTATTCCGGTATCTCTGTTTTCTTATACAGTCATAATCCTTATGTGTATATTTGCTTTTTTCAGGTATCCGCAGCTGCTCCACGACAGCAGCATCCCCACTGAGCCATCCATCTGCCATTCTGAAAATCAGGTAAAAAAAGCAGAGATGAAAAATATGTCATCTCTGCGAATTTTTATTCTCTGTATTCTTTTACTGATCACCGGGATATCCATACAGCTCTTATCTACCGGTATCCTGAATATAATTGATATACACAGTCCGAATCTTCTAAAAGAATATAAGACCATGGTTGAAGATTCCTTTTCACTGAACAATGGTATACTTCGAGTTGCAACAGTCACACTGGTTGCCCCGATCGCCGAGGAGCTTGTGTTCAGGGGGATATCTCTGGGAGCGCTCCAACGGTTCTTTCAAACTTTATTCACACGTACGACACCTTACAAATATAGCTCAAGGTCCAAATACTGCAATGCCTGTGCGATATTTATATCTGCCTTATTATTTGGACTGTTCCATGGCAATGTCGTACAGTTCTGCTATGCAGTTCCCTCAGGGATCATTCTGGCTCTCATAACAGTGTGGACATCTTCTCTGCTGCCTGCCATATTTCTGCATATGACCGTAAACATCTCATCCTATATGATCGACAGCATATTCTCTGATCTGTCTGTAACTGCCGGCGCATCAGGACACCCATCGGATACTTTTTTTACAGCCGTAACCGCAGGAGCCTGTCTTCTCTGCGTGACAAGTCTTATCATTATACATTTATTGTTATTCCGCCCATACTCAGCAAAAGCAGATCATTCAAACAAAATATCTTGACATGTGGTACACATAAAGCTTCTCGTCAGGATCTTCCTCATACCCTGAAAGCTTTACTATATCCTTGAGCACAAAATATCTGCTATCCCTCATAACTTTCTGATACTCAAATGTCGGATAATACAGCATCAGATAGATATCCCTTGGGCACCTGCTCACAGATGCTATGATATTATCTATAACTGACTTGAAGATATCTGGTGAGAAAGGATTGAAGAAATAGAAATAATTATCCCCATCAGCGACTTCATACTCCTGTGCAGGCATGTTATAGAACAGCATTCGTTCTTCCTGATCGTAGAATCTGTTCTGGTATCCCTCAGCATTCTCCAAGAGTTTTTCATACACATCCCGGTTCACCTCTATACCTGTAGTTCTGCAATAGTGTCTGGAATTGCCATAGAACAACACTCTTCCAAGCCCGCATCCAAAATCCACAAGAGTATCCTCCGGATCCATTGATACCGCGTCAAATATAGTCACCAGATCCCTATAATATGTAGCCTGATATATATTGTTATCATCCGAGAGCTGTTCAGCCCCCACACATTCCGTCGTATCTATCGACAGGAAATCATCAAACGCCTTTTCACCACCCATAAGTAGTTCCTTTCCGGCTATTTCTCAACCGTGATCCTCAGAACATTAAACGAAAGACAGTCATTTCCATAATCCATAATATAAACTATTGCAATGTTGATACCTTTATCTGTTGCCTCCATCTGATATGCTTCAGTGAGTATACTCATAGGTATAAGTCCAGTAGGAGTGGAATAATAAGCATTCGCAGTCTCTCCAACTCTGAACGACATCTCCGAACTGACATCACCTCTCTTGGTGAGCGTCAGCCCATCCCGGCTAAACTTCAGGAGATTCTTGACAGGATTCTCCAAATCTTCGTAATACTCATCGTATTTCAGATAATATACTCCATCCTTCTCCCGCAGATTCCCGTTGGTGACAAGCTCTATCGGTTCTACCGCCTTCTCTTCCCTGCTGCCCTTCTGTTCACCCACAACTGTGACAGTAACATTATTTATCATATAAAATCCCAATCTCTCTTTTAATCTTTATTGTTTTATTTGTATTTATTTTCTTTCTTTTGCCATCTCGATAAGCGTGCTTACAAGCTTCTTTATGTCGTATCCCTTTGCATTCCAGAGCATCGGATACATACTTATCTTTGTAAATCCAGGAAGTGTATTTATCTCGTTAAATACCACTTTGTTCGTATCCTTCTCAAGGAAGAAGTCAACTCTTGAAAGGCCAAATCCATCAAGTGCTCTGAATATCTTCACAGCATCCTCTCTTATCTCTGCCTCTGTCTCAGCCGGTATGTCTGCCCCTATGACTGTCTTAGACTCAGCATTGTTATACTTTGCATCGAAATCATAGAATTCAGCAGCAGCAAGGATCTCACCGACTCCTGATGCCTGAGTATTGTCCTTATATCCGAGGACTCCACACTCAAGCTCACGTCCAACTATAGTTTCCTCTACAAGGATCTTATTGTCATACTTAACAGCCTCATCAAGTGCAGTTTTCAGACTCTGCCTGTCAACAGCCTTGCTGACACCCTTTGAAGATCCGGCCTTTGACGGCTTTACAAATACAGGATACTCCAGATCTGCCTCAACCCTGTCCATAGCCGCATCGAGATTGCTGAAATCCTCTGCAAGTACAGGTACAAATCTTGCCTGTCTCACGCCAATATTATCAACGATAACCTTGGTATAGAATTTATCCATAGACGCAGCTGATGCCAACACGCCGCATCCGACATATGGAATGTCAGCCATCTCAAATAATCCCTGTATAGTTCCATCCTCACCGTACATTCCATGAAGAACAGGGAATATCACATCAACACTCTGTCTCGTCATCTTATCGCCATCAAGAATGATGAGTTCTTTTGTTGTGTCAGGTGAAATTATAGCTGTAACCTTGCTGTCATACCAGCTTCCGTCAGCTATGCTCTCTATATTATCAGCTTTAAGCCACTTTCCCTCTTTTGTAATTCCAACTAATGTCATATTGTACTTTTCTGTGTCAACCGCCTTTGCAACAGTCTGAACAGAAATGCAGGAAACCTCATGCTCTGATGATCTTCCGCCAAATATTACTACCAGATTTTCCTTAGCCATAGCAAATGCTCCTTATACTTTAATCTGCGATATGCTATATCTATATAGGCATACCACAGGTCAAAGTATAACACCTGCTGTACTTTTTATCCAGTTTTATCTAGTTGATATTGCCCGATATTGATCAGGTTTAATCTTTAGTTCATCTGTCCACAAGTTCAACATTCAATGTATTGTAAAATCCCGCGGGGCAATCCTCACCACAATCATCAAAATATTCATATGAAAACTTTGCATCAGAATCCACATCTGCCCCCATCTCGTACGCCGCACTGCTGGCAGCTTCATCTATCCTGCTCATAGCCATGTTGAGCAAATGTCTCATCTCAGCATAACTATACCTGCTGCTATAATCATCGCCAAGCCACCCCTCTACTTCATCCAAGATTGCGTTACCAACATAGTTTGCAATTTTTTCAGACTGCGTATCCGATCCTCCATCCCCATCATAATCAACCTTTATCCTTATCACTTTGTCCTCATCAGACTCATTATTGTTATACATGACTGCGCTGGATCTTATCTCCCTGTTAAGACCTTCTTTATAGTTTTTCACATATGATATATGTCCAACTATCGCCCCTCCTATAACGCCTATTATCACGCCCATAATCCCTGCCTTGAACATTCTCCACATAAACAATACCTCCTATATCTGTACCACCAACCCACTTAGAAATCGAACTCTATGTCATCATCTGTCCCATGCCCTGCAGCAGCCTCAGGATCATCTATCAAAAGCGGCAAGACATTGTCCTTTGTAATGTGTTTTTAGATATTCTTTTGTATTGTTTTTCCCGGATTTCTCTATAATATTTTCTTCTATCACAACAGTGACATAGCTTGTGGCAAATTCATCTCCAAGCTCACTGCACACTGCAGACAGAACCTCCTCATCCTCCGTCACAATATACTCAACATGACTTGTGTCAAGCTGTCTGGCATGCTCCTTATTGTATTGTGCTCTTACCTTTTCAAACGAATTCGCCCATACACTATAAATCTTTTCAGCATCATCACTCCCATCACCCTCTTTCCCGTCACCTTCTTTTGGATTTGGAAATACCAGGCTGTATTTAAACCTGTGATCGATTCCAATATCTGATCTATCATTATGACCAACCTGCTCATCCTGTCTGTCAATCACCAGAACCGATGCATAATCAACATCCTCTATAGATTTATAAGCGCATCCCGTACACATATAAGCCCCGCATATACACAAAAGCAGTCCCACACATACCCGTCTTCTCTTCTTCCAGCTAACAGCAAGAACCGGCAATATGACCGATAACGGAATATCAACAAGAAGCAGATATTCTGGAATCAGCCTGTACAGCCCATTTACAGAACTTCCCATCATGCCTGTGATACCTACAGATGACAACTCTGCTGTCGTTCCAATGTTCACTCCAGACGAATACAATTTCTGCAGGATTATACATACACCAAATGCGCCCGCGGCCCATATCAGTTTATAAAGCCTGACATGACTGGTGACATTTTCTTCCATCGTCTCAAATGCACAGGCTATATGGGGCGCTATAGCCACCATTCCCCACACGACCAGAAGATAACACACAAGCATCAGCGGTCTCATTTTTACACCACCGGGCAATTCCATAGCTCCTACTATATATAGTATATCCTTAGAATGAGAACTCAGCGCTCCCATGCCAAGAGTTGTTATCACTATTAGCGAACCAATAATTCCAATAATAAAAGCAGTTCCAGTCACCGATATCAGCATTCCCCTACGTCTATGTTTTACTTTCATATATATGATGATCACCATCTCCATAAATGTAAAACCAAGGAACAGCAATCCACCTCTGATCATAACCTTATTTATCGTACAGCTGATACCATTCTCCTCGACAAACAAGGTATATTCCCCAAGTTCAGACAAATGAATGTTCTTCACACTCATAACAAAAACAAACACCCCCGCCGCCACGGTGAACCAGAACACTGCCTCTGCAAATCTCACGACCCTTCCCATCCCCCGGCTTCCTATATAAAGAGCCGCCAGCAAAACCGGCAAGGCAATGGCGATCTCCCCATACTTTCTCAGCACCAGTTCCCGGGCAGCCGCCGACACTATAAACACCAATATTCCTGACTTTATAGCCATTCTTGTCCCATAAATAAAACCAATAAGGCAATTTTTCCTTTTTGCACCTTCAAGCCTCTCTTGGGCATCAAGCCTGTTATATGCAACATATAGTAGTATCACATAAGCGAAGGCCATGCTTAGCGTCAAAAAAAGTGACATTATTATGCAGTTTTCTCCATATGTCGGCGGTATTAATGTAGCTACATATATTATGGAGCCCGTCAGCAAAAGCAAAGCAAACTTAAAAAAAGCCCCATATGTCACATTTTGTTTATCATACTGCAACATCATCACCTCTTTCTGACCAAACGCCTTCTCTCACCAGGTCTGCTCCACGACGGTCTGCGCACCATCTTTTTTATAGGTGATCTGATGACAAAGTCCTGTCCTGTGTCACCAGAGTACCCACATGAAACAACAGGAGACAGATAGGGTATCCCAAAGCTGTCAAGAGATGCCAGATGAAATGTCAGCATGAGCATAACCAATATAAACCCCAATATTCCGTATACAGCACTGGCAAGTATTGTCATAAATTTCAGAAGCCGGAAAACGGACGCAAAGGCTTCATTTGGTATTGCAAACGAGGCAATAGCAGTTAGAGCCACAACTATAACAACAATTGTACTCACTATACCCGCCTCAACAGCAGACTGACCAACTATGAGACCGCCAACCACACCTATTGTATTTCCAAGCTGACTTGGCAGTCTGATTCCAGCCTCCCGAAGGAGTTCAAACAACAGTTCCATAATGAGCACCTCTATCACAATAGGAAATGACAGTCGGTTTCTGGCATCAGCAATGGCATACAGAAGTTTATCCGGTATCAATTCCCTGTGATAACACGTGACCGCTATATATAACCCCGGCAGTCCAACAGCTATAAACGAGGCAAGATAACGTATCATTCTTGCAAATGTAGCCACAGGCCATCTATTATAATAGTCATCAGACGTCTGAAACAAAGTATTTAAAGTTGCAGGGGCAATGATTACCTCTGGAGAATTGTCAAATACAACCACGACGCGGCCTTCTGTGAGGGCTGCAGCCGCTTTATCCGGTCTGGTTGTAGACTGATATATCGGAAATATCTCTTTCCAGCTCTCCTCCATCAGATGTTCTGCCATCCCGCTGTCAAACACAGCATCAATACTGTATTTGTCAACGGCCTCCTGCACTCTGTCCACCAGTTCCGGCCGTGCTATATCCTCAATATACATAATTCCATACTGCGTTCCCGATCTTACCCCCATGGTTCCCTGCACAAGTTTCAGATTGGTATCCTTTATCCTTCTCCTGATAAGTGCTGTGGAAGTCCTGAAATTCTCATTGAAGCTATCTCTCGGTCCACGCATTCCCCCCTCAGTCGAGCTCTCCTCCACCCCTCTTACCGGGAATCGTTTGGATGATATAACCATAGCCTTGCTGCTTCCGGACACAAACACAGCCGTGTCCCCTTTGAGTATGGACTCTCTCACCTTGTCAAAATCTTCCTCCACCTCAAGATCAGCGGTCTGGCTTTCCACGTTTACCATTCTCTCCCATAGGTTATCCATATTGGTATGAGCGTCCCGCCATTCCCAGGTAACCGGCTTTATAACCGTATTTTCTATAAGCTCATGATCACACAGGCCGTCAATATACACCACGTAGAACGAGCCGCCGCCATAACAGCCCTCTCGGTCAAGAACGAACTCTTTTTCTACAATATCTCCCCATTTGCTGAACATTGCTCTTATTTTTGTGATGTTTTCTTGAATATCTCCACTTATTTTCGTCATATTCTATCTTTCCAATCCCATACACAAGTATGTCGTTATGATGAGCAATATCCGATGCTCTCAACGAAAAAACATTAAATCATCTCATGATGATTCCATGTATCTTCTACTTTTATATTTTCCAGACTTAATGTCTTTATTCATTTAAAAGCACAAAAAATAAACGCATGTATGTCCTATCTTGCACATACAATGCGTTTACCACATGCTTTTTTCTTCACTCTTACTTATGATCATCAGCCCATTGCTTAAAGCCTCTTATTTTTTCTGTGCTTTTACAGCATTTGCAATAACTATCTTTTCCTGATCGTAGATGTGTTTTCTTGTAACCTCTTTCGCCTTCTCCTCATTCCCCTGAAGTATGGCCTCAGTCAAAGCCTCATGCTCAGTCACAAGCTTGCTGTGATGATTCAGATCCTTCACATACTCCACACGATATCTGTAAACCTGTTCTCTGAGCGTCTGGGAAATGTTCAGCAGTCTGGAATTGTGGGTACTCTCATACACAACATTATGAAATGCCACATCCGCTTCAACTATGGCTGACAAATTCTGCGACTCTACTGCTTTTCGAAATGTATCGCTGGCATCCTGAAGTGCACTCCGGCCCGCATCATCTATCCTTCTACATGCCAGTTCTGCAGCCAGTTCTTCCAGTGCCATCCTGATCTCCAGCGCATCCTTCAGATCCTTCTCCGTTATTCTGGCAACCTCCGCACCTTTTTTAGGTATCATAACGACAAGGCCTTCCAGCTCCAACATACGCATAGCTTCTCTGACCGGAGTTCTGCTGACTCCAAGTCTTTTTGCCAGATGCATCTCCATAAGACGTTCCCCCGGCTCAAACTCTCCATGTATTATTGCTGTTCTAAGAGTATTAAACACAACCTCCCGCAGTGGGAGATATTCATCCATATCTAACTTCAACTCCATTTATTACCTCTTTCGTTCCTGTATTCTTCCACAAATCAGCCTACCTATTATGCGGTCTGACTACACAGGCCTGCTGTACAAGCTTTCTATCCGTAAGCATATCCACTACAGTCTGTGCCGCCCTCTCATCGTCAAATATACCAAATACAGTCGGTCCGCTTCCACTCATAAGTGCATTCAAAGCCCCATTTTCTGTCATGATATTCTTTATCGTCTGTATTTCAGGGTATGCTGGTATAGTAACCGTCTCAAGAACATTCTCCATTCTGCCCGTCACGCCTTTTAGATCTCCCCGGTCTAAAGCATCCACCATGCCATCTATATCCGGATGTCTCTCTAGCTCTGCGGCTTTAAGATTCTGATATACCCACTTTGTCGACACTCCTATAGGCGGTTTAGCTATTGCTATATAACACTCCGGCATAGCTGCAAGCGGAGTCAGTATCTCCCCTATTCCTTCAGAGAGTGCTGTTCCCTGCATTATGCAATACGGCACATCTGCACCGATCCTCACGCCAAGCTCCATAAGTCTCTCATCAGTAAGTCCCAGGTCAAATAATTTATTCATGGCAATGAGAGCCGCTGCTGCATCTGTGCTTCCTCCAGCCATACCCGCAGCAATCGGGATCCGCTTATCCAGCGTAACTTTCACGCCCATCTTTATGCCATATGTATTCCTAACAAGTTCGCATGCCTTATATATGATATTATCCTCAGCGACTGATAAAAGAGAGGAATTGGATTCTATTATGATTTCGTCCTCTTCTATATCACAAAAAACTAATGTATCATGCAGCTCCACCGTCTGCATTATCATCTTCACCTCGTGATATCCGTCCGGTCTTTTTCTGACCACATCCAGTCCAAGATTTATCTTGCCATATGCATTTAAAGAAATCTCCATGTATCTATTATCTCCATGTATTTATCATCTTTATGTATTTATTGTCTTCACGTATTACTTCATGTATTACTATATTCATGTATTATTATATTCTCACATTTATTGTCTTCACGCCTGGGTAAGACTATCATTTTTTTCTCACTGAAAATCCAAATTTGCCAAGTTTTTTCCCAAGCTTATAATATTCCCCATGTGAGTATGCAACCAGACCGGTGCTGTTCAGATTGAACTTGCCAGTGCTGTCCATATACTTCTCGCTCACCTGAACTCCGACAACTTCAGCGATAAACATGTCATGGGAGCCGAGGGGAACTATCTGCTTAACCTTACACTCTATATTCACAGGACTTTCCTCTATTCCGGGGCATGCTACATTTGCACCTTTGCACTCATGAAGCTTCATCTCCTTGAATTTATCCACATCTCTTCCCGACTTCACTCCACAGTAATCTGTCGCAAATGCCAGCTCCTCGGTAATCAGGTTGATCGTAAATTCACCCGTTTCCTTTATTATGTCATAGGAATATCTCTCCGGTCTGACTGATATTGATACCATAGCCGGATCACTGCATATCGTTCCAGCCCATGCGATTGTCACTATATTCGCTTTCTCTCCCGGTCTCTGACAGCTCACCATAACCGCCGGCACCGGATACAGCATATTTCCTGGTTTCCAAACCTGTTTTGACATGTTATTACCTCTTTCTTATTTAATTAGCTCAGCCGGCATGCATCCATTTTTCATCTGACAGGTAAAGGATCCTGATATGCGCTCTCCCATACAAAAGGCTATCGAACAATATACGCAAAACAGAAATCCATATAATACCCGTCATATCACAAGCCGTCAATTCATGCCGTATATTTCTGTAGTTTATAATACATGGCATTATGCCAAAATACAATATTTCAAATCTTCATCTTTTATCATTACTTATTGACAGCGATTTTATTAATACAATATGGGCGAACTCTCCAAACGTTCCTTTCCTTATAAATTAGGTCCTTATAAATTATATGCATACATAAAAATGCCTCAGGTACCAAGATTCTTCCGGTCCCGAGGCTGATCTGTCCAATTTGTTATTCTATTGCTCAATATAACCTTTTATAATACTTTCTGCGCCATCACTATCATCCGAAACTACATATACAACAAAACAATCATGTATATACAAAACCGCATTGTCAAGTCTTGTCACTTCAGATGGTTTATCACTTATATACATCTTCACCCTGTCATCCCTGCGAGCTGTAAGCTTGTCAAGAATTGTGGAAGCTGCCGCTGCCGACGTTGTATCAAATACCGCCATCTCCTCCGATGTGGCTCCGGTAGACATATGCACCTCTCCATCCTTTACCATACTGCTGTCAATTCCATAATACTTCAAAGCACGTTCCAAAGAGATCTCTTCCACCGAGTCCTCAAACTCAACACCATCTGTCAGCTTATCCGCCAATATATGCACATCCGGCCGGACTATTTTCTGATCATTGCTCCCCCCACAGCCTGTAAGGCCGCACACAACCATTACTCCGAGGAATAAAATCTTCAATCTTCTGACCATAACGCCTCCGTTTCTACTACTGCGCTACAGATACACCATTGACATGGCTTCTAATGTAATCCATAATCTTCTGACTATATTCTTTATTAAAATGTATCCCATCCGTGCCTGCGTCTTCCGGCAAGACACCGTTCACCGCAACGCTCTCCGCAACATCAAGATATTCAACTCGATCATACGACTTGCATAATTCCTGAAGTGCCAGATTAAAATTATCAATCTCCGGATTGTTGTATACCGAATCATCAGATGACAATTCAGCAGATACAGGCAGTATCGACATGACATAAATCTTCGCATATGGCTGCAACACTATCGCCTTATCCAGAAAAGCTTTATATGCAGATATAAATCGTTCCTTATACCATCCAAGCTCTCCTATTCCAAATGATACATATATGCTGGAATATGTGGTCTTTTCAAGGATTTCAGGAACTGTGCACATCTGCCCCGTATCATCCGAAACTATCTTACTGTTCTGAACAGTCTCTATATCAAGATTTCTTGCCGCATACACATCCCAGTCCGCCAAGCCGCTATAAAGACCAAGTGTCTCCGCCCTTGAATCTCCTACCAGCAGCGACGATGAAAAGTAGCTGTCATCAGCGGTCTCCTGCATGCTCTGATCTGTTATTTGATCCGCACTTCGATTTACACTCTCGCTTATGCTCTCCGATGTGCTTCCTTCGGGTCTGATCTGTTCCTGTCCACGTACTTCTTTTCGCAAATTGCCCTGTCCCAGTGCACATATAAACACGATCATGACAACCGTGCCTATGACCATATGGATAAGTCTGTTCTTCCTATTATCTATTCTGTTATTATGTCCGTTGATATCATGTCTATTATCTATTCTATTATTATGTCTTTGATATTTGTTATTATCCTTAGTCACTTCGACCTCCGAGTAATCAACACAAAATTCAAACAAAAATTCATTATACGCTGGATAGTATATCAATTAATGATAAAATAATCAAGAAAACCTTTTTGGGTGGGCCTATGCAGCCCCCCTTTTTTCGCATTAAAGATAGACACTTTATTTTTTACGTGGTACTATTGTAATTGTGAAATGCTATGAATTATTACTGAAATTATAATGCAAATAAATTTATATAATAATGAAGAGGAGAATCAATATGAACACTATTGCACGCACCATTGATTACAAAGGGGAAAAATGTATTGAACTTATATCCGGCGATTATCGTGCACTTATCGCACCATTTAACGGCAGCAATGTTATGAAACTTGAAAATACCGCTCTGGATATTGATGTATTCAGAAACGATCCTGAACTCACACCGGCACAGCTCAAGGCATCTGCAGAGATATACGGTATGCCAACTCTGTACCTTCCAAACAGACTTTCACACGGAAACCTCAAGACATCAGATGCTATGTATCATTTTCCATGTAATGATCCTCTTGGAAATCACCTTCATGGATTCCTTCACCTCAGAAATCACGATATCAAGGAAGTTCTTGTCGACGGTGACAACGCCATCGGTAAGACAACATATACATACGATGAAAATGATGACTTCTTTTCAACTTACCCTGTAAGCTTCAGGGCTGACTACACATTTACCCTTACTCCGGATGGACTGAATTATGAATTCACATTGACCAATCTGTCCGATAAGCAGATGCCTTACGGAGTATGTAACCATGTGGCATTCAAGGGACCTTTCACAAGCACCGGAAAGGGTGAAGATGTTCGCCTCTGTGTTCCGATCGGTGACAAGTGGGAGCTTGATGAGCACGCTATTCCAACCGAGAAGAACCTTCCTATAACAGACTATGATCTCCAGTACAAGAATGGAACTATGGTTCCTGTCCTGAAGGATATCGATAACGATCTCTATACTGCCGAGATGAACGAGCTTGACGGAAAGCCATTCTACGGAGTATATATAACAGACGCAGCAACAGGAAAGAGAATCTGCTACGAAGTTGACGACACCATGAAATTCTGGATCATGTGGAATGACCACGGCGATAAGGGTTACTTCTGTCCGGAACCAATGAGCTGGAACATAGATGCACCTAATCTGTCTGGAGATCCTTCTATTACCGGTTATACAGAGCTTGCTCCTGGAGAATCTAGGACGGTTAAAGAAAGAATATTCACAATAGCATAATCATATCTCACATTACGATGTACTGAGTAACATTCGTATTGCAGATTATCATAAATATTGCAAAGGAACGCCCAACCCCTCATTTCTCCATGTCATGGCAGAACTGAGAGCTGAGCGTTCCTTTCATCTTATTAATTATGTTTACGTTTCGTTGTTTTATATTATTTTTTATAATAAAATAAAGATAGTTTTAACTGACTAATTATCAAAAAATATCGCTTCAGGGAGGAAAGAATTTATGAAGAAGTTCTTATATTTATCTATCATACTTTGCGTTTTATTCTGTTTTAATGGGGTAAGCGCTCTGGCAGATGAGGGTGATGACCCAGATACATATTATGTCACTCTGGATGCGGCAGGCGGCACCATATCGGATGAAACCAGTACCGAGATCACACAGCCGAAATCTGATTTTCAAAATATAGATTTATCTGAATTTGTCCCTGAAAGAGAAGGGTTCACTTTCACAGGATGGTATAACAAATCAAATAAGATCTCAGAAGTCAAAAGCACAGATTTCGCAGATGACTCCAACAGACTGACGCTCGTTGCCATGTACACTAAAAACACCTATTCCGGATCCGGTCTTACATTTACACTGAATGCCAACGGCGGAACAATAGGCAAAGCTGAAAGCAGCTCTTACGATTTTGATGTGGCCGGCAGCTCTTATGGAATAGCTCTTGCCGATTACGTTCCAGAGAGGAAAGGTTATCAGTTCACCGGCTGGAACACAAGCGCTGATGGCTCCGGTCAGAATATAACAATGCTCTATACCAAAGATTTCGAGAAAGCTGAAGATGGAGGCTATGATTATTCCGACCCTGACGATGACTCAGGCAAAAGGAATCTCACTTTTTATGCGCAGTGGGACAACGAGGATATAAGCGGCAAGATCACAATCGATAAAAAAAGCTGGGATTCTATTCAAGACGGAACATCATTTGATACATATCATAAAAAAGCTGTAAAAGTCAGTATATCTGCCGCCAAAGGGTTGGATGTGGGATATATCATAAGCGGAGAGGCACTCTCAACAGATACGCTTGCATCAAGCACATTCACAGAATACAGCGGTTCATTTACCGTGAGCGATGACGGCTCATACATCATATATGCGCAGATCAAATCCGGAGATAATGCCACATATATATCTTCTGAAGGATTCACCATCGACACCCAGGCTCCTGCATTTGATGGAATAACTGACGGTTCAGTATATTGTTCCTCAGTAAAGGCAAGTGTCAGTGATCCAAACCTTGACAAGATCACTGTAAACAACAAGGAGATATCAACTGACGGCAAGGGAGGATTCAAGCTCTCATCTGCCAAAGATGCCCAGACAGTCACTGCAACAGATAAAGCCGGCAACAAATCAGAGATAACTGTGACGGTCAATAAGGACCACGTGGCATCTGCAGACGACAACAACTGTACAACTCCAGTTGTCTGCAAATACTGCGGAAAGGAAATGGTCAAGGCTAAGTCAGAACACAAACTCGGAAAATGGAAAAGCAATGGCGATGGCACACACACACGTACTTGTAAGAACAAAGGCTGCGGTTATAGAATCACCCAGGACTGCTCCGGTGGAAAAGCTACATGTACAGAAAAAGCTGTATGTTCCAGCTGTGGAGCAAAATACGGAAAAGTAAGCAAAACAAATCATACCGCCCTCAAGAAAGTTGATTATACTGCTGCTACAGCTTCATCAAACGGTAATATCGAATATTGGTACTGTTCCGCATGTGGCAAGTATTTCAGTGACAAAAAAGGTACCAAGAGCATAAGCAAAGAAGACACTGTTATAAGTAAACAGGCTCCGAAAATAACCGGAGGCAACGGTGTGAAATGGAAACAGTCCAGCAGCGACACCCTAAAATTCAGATCCGATGCAGACATAGCTGACTTTGTATGTGTGCTGGTAGACAGCAATGTCGTATCTCCATCATACTACACAAAATCAGAGGGAAGTACTATTATAGAATTGAAATCGTCATACCTCAGCACTCTAAGTGCCGGTAATCACACATTGACTATCCGATCGACAACCGGAGACGCCGTTGCAAGCTTTTCTATAGAAGAAAAAGAGAAGGTGACCACAACAACTGCTCCTATGGTGACAACAGAAGTTACAACATCTGCGACTACACAGGCCACTACACAATATACCACGCAGGCGACCACTGAAGCCACCACCAGTTTCCAGCCATTCACAACTGAGCGTACAACAACGGAATATACAATGCATGAATATACGACAAGGGCACACAGAACCACAGAAACCACAACAGAAGTCACAACTGAGCGCAGCACAAAACGTATAGACAATTACAAGTCAAGTGATACTGTTGACAAAAGAAAAAGCCGAGTCCGAAACCTTCAGCTTATAATACTTATAACCGTACTCGCTACTATTCTCGTATCATTTGTGATCATACTTATATCAGGAAGAAAGAAGTAGCACACTGATAACATCACAAAAACATCACAAAAACACCACATAGATATGGAGTATTATCCTCGGTCTAGCCGGAGCTCCCCATATCCATGTGGTGTTTTATTTGTTACTTACTGCTTTCCGTTTCAGAAGATCCATCTGAAGATCCATCAGCAGGTTCATCTGAAGATTCGCCAGAAGATTCATTATCAAGAGTGCCGCCAAGGAACCACTCCCCATCCTTTTCATAACATATGATATCAAGATTCAGATCATATGGTGAGGACTGTTCCCCGTATGTCAACATCATAGTACCCTTCACCGGAACTATATATCCTTTTTTTATGCCCGCATTAGCTGCTGATTTGTTGTACAGCGCGCTGCTCACTGACTCGATAATCGTCGATGACGCTTCATAGCTTTCCCCTACTGTGTATTCAAGAGTATATTGTATACCATTCTTGCTGTATGTCTGAAATATCTCAATAAGAGTATTTATTGATTCATCATCCACCGTATCAGGATCCATAACGCTCTTTACTTTGTCTACATCTGCATTCTCCAGACCCGACATATATGTGTCCGCCAATTTCGCGCTGGCAGATTTTCCTTTATCCGTCCCTGTAGCAGCAAAATATACAACGACAACGATAACTGCCACAACCAATGCCGAAAGGGCAGTGATTATTTTTATTTTACGCTCCCTCTCTATCTCTTCGATCAACTGTTTATCTGATTCTGACAGCATATCAGCATACTCCTCCTGCTCAGTTTCAGATACGTATCCTTTTTTAGCGAATCCACGACCAAATGTCGTTTTCTCAAGCTGTTCCGAGGATAAATGTCTTGTCTTCTTTTTATCAGAAGTCCTTTGTCCTGCCATGTCTATCACTCCTTATTCTTGCCAAAATCATCAGACGGTATCACTTTACCAGCTTCACTTGTTTTATAAATATTTTTGCTTACCATATATCTTTAAACAAGTACCACTACAGTATATCATAACTTAAAATAATCTCAACAAAACAAAAAGCGTTTCCTGCAAAAGCAGGAAACGCCGCCTGATCTATCTCATTCTCCCCTAAAAGAATAAGTAACGTGTGTACTTTAAATATTCCGCAATGACATCTGGCTTTCCGCACTTACCATTCAATTACTTTTTCATTGCAAAATCTCTAAGTCCCACCGGTTCCTCCGGCTGATAATACTTTACTTTGCATGCCTCTGATGCAAGTGGTGCTATAGCAACAGCTACTGCGCACAGCTTACAGCCATACTTACAAATAAAATCCATGATTTTCTTTTTCATAACAACCATCCTCCCTATTAAAAAATATTTTTTCTTTGATTATATAAGCATACATATATTAACATAATTTATATTAATTTTGACATTTTGCGACTGAATGGTCGAAATTGGTACCCGAACGGTATGTTATTACCATTTACAACTCTTTTTGAACCACTCGGAAATTATTTGTCCACGTCACTACCCCGATATGTTATACTTAACATGGTTATACATCCATATAAATCACTTTTATTTATGCGAGCCATCTTTAAAGCTCGCTGAAGTTTGCAGATAGATCTCATTCAACAACCGTCAGACCAGGAGGAGGAATCCATGAAAAAAATAGCATCATTTATCACTGATACTTTAGTCAAAGATGGACAGATCCCAGAATCACAACAGGATATTTATCGGTATCTTTTTGATTATCTATTTGAGTCTCTTTTATTTGATGTGATCACTCTGATTATTGGTCTAGTTACCCACCGTTTTGGGATCGCACTATGCTACATCCTGGTGACTATCCCCCTAAGGCATTTCGCAGGAGGTTTTCACGCAGGATCACCACTTATGTGTACTATTCTCTCCTACGGAATATATGGATTGATTTTATTTTCAGCACCTTATCTCATCAAACTTCCTGATTTTATCTGGATCCCGATTTATGTGGTTATGTGGCTGTTTATCCTTCTGGTGGCACCTGTAGATTGCCCCAACAAAAGACTTCTTCCAGAACAAAAGAAACGGCTTTTCAAGCTATGCATTCTTTCATGTATCGTTATCAGTATAATTTTTATTATTTTGCGTATAAACGGGGCTATCCTGTATGTTGCTTCCATTTCGGAATGCCTTACAGTGTGCACGATTGGCCTGTATATTGGCATTTTCAGGAACAGAAAGCAAAAACAACTATCACAGGAGGAATCATGATATGAACCTAAAAATCGGTATATGTGACGACTCATCAACAGATTCATCAAAGTTATTTGCTCTTATAAACGACTTTGCTCTGAGGAAAAATCTCTTTCTGAATGTATACAGATACTCTTCAGGACGTGAACTTCTTACCGCATACCGCAACAAAAGATTTGACATTATTTTTCTCGATATAGAGATGCCCGGACAAAGCGGTATGTCTGCTGCCAGGCAGATAAGGGAGGAAGGTGGTGATGACGCTCTTATAATTTTTGTCACGTCGTACCCGGAGTACATGAGGGACAGCTTCGACGTTCAGCCATTTCAATTTCTTACAAAGCCAGTTGATTCTGCGATAATTGACCATGTAATGCTCAAGATCCTGGATAAATACCGTCATTCTCACACCATAAGATTCATCACTGACATAGACGAGGTCACACACCAGGTACGTCTGAAAGATATAATTTATATGCGTGTAGTGAAAGGCGAAAAAAACCAGCTTACATACATAATTGCCGGTCAGGACTCCTTCAGCAGCAAAGGTACTATCCAGGAAGTTGAAAATGAACTAGGGAGAAATGGTTTCATATCTCCATACAGGAGTTTTCTAGTTAACATAAGACATATAAAGACATTTGACCACAATTCCATACGAATGGACAACGGAGATGTAATACCTGTCAGCCGCAGAAAATATGCCCAGATCCAACAGCAATACGCCCACAGACTTATACGGCTGCTCAACTAACTTTCAGTACATATCAACACACAAAATATTTGAGGGGAACAACACATGATATACATAGAGATAATAAGTATAATTTTTGACAACTTTCTGTTATATGTATTTTACCAGACTTTATTTGAGAGAAGAAAAAAGAACATACCATGCTGGGCGATTTTTGTCGCATTTGCAGCCGTGGACGTTGTGTTTTCTTTTGCTGCATACAATTTCTTTGGCGACTCGTCCCTTGCGGCTACTATCACCAGATACATCCTCACCTGCACTCTCAATTTCCTGATTACGCTTTTTTATACATCCAGTCTGTTTTACAGATTTCTGGTCGTAATAAGCTACTCAGCCATCATTACTATATGTGAAAATCTGTCATATTATATAATTATACATTTCAGCAGTCCAGCCACGGGACTCTCCGAGCTGTCAGATACTTCTTTCACTGCGATCTCTCTCGTGTCAAATCTGCTTATACTTCTGTGCACAATGATCCTCAACGTCTTTAAACGGAACAAATCCACTGTCAGATCGAGGATTTATACAGCTCTGCTGCTTATTGTTCCAGCCATGTCATGTCTACTCACATTCCTGCCGGGATTTTTTAACATGAACATCGTTGAACCTGCAGCCTACCTCACTCTTGTCATTTTCCTGCTTATAATAAATATCACCAACTATATTCTTCTTCAAAATGTTCTTAAAGCGGAAGCACTTGCCCATGAAACCAAGCTTCTCCAGCAGCAGATCAGCTTTCAGAAGAGCAAATATATGCAGCTCAGCGATGCATACAAGAATATCCGAGGATTTATGCACGACACCAAGAAGCATCTTTTCTATATAGAAAACTGCGTAAACGAGGGAAAGTACGACAACATAATCCCATATGCAAGGGAAACTATGACGGATCTTGAGTCCAGATACTGCACCGTGAACACCGGAAATCTGGTAATCGATGCATTTGTAAGCAATATGATCCTGCAGACTGCAAGTCAGGGAATTACTCTTTCTACCACTTTGAAAGTGGACAAAAATAACATTCCTTGTGACGATTACCATATGACCATCATACTTGGCAATCTTATGGACAATGCCTTAAACGCCTGCATTGGTCAGACAGGAAGCAGTATACAACTGAAGATCCAGGCACTTGAGAATTCATTTGTCATTTATATATCGAATACCTACCATATTCCTCCATTCGAAAAGACTCCGGACAGTTTCGACAACATAGATTTCATACACGGTTATGGACTTAAAAATGTCAAAAATTCAGCGGAAGAATGCGGCGGATTCTGTGTGATCGACTACGCAAACGGAATATATTCTGTATCCGTTATCATCCCTCTCTCTGATTCCACGCCGCGAGAGTCAGACAAATAGCATTGTAAAGGTATAGCCATTATCCACCGTCATTCATAGCTATTTTGTACAAATATAAATATAACTTTGTTGTCTTTTTACAACATATATTATATAATCAAACTGTATGGCTGTCTTTTAAGGGAGAATAGCACAAAGCCGATACAACAGACTTCAGAGGGGGCTTATGAGAGCTATCTGAAAGCGAACATAATACAATTGGAAGGAAGGTATATGCTACATGAAATTTGGTTATTTTGATGATGCCAACAAGGAGTATGTGATCACATCTCCTAGAACTCCTTATCCTTGGATCAACTACCTTGGAACACAGGATTTCTTTTCACTTATCTCAAACACTGCGGGAGGTTACAGCTTCTACAAGGATGCACGTCTCCGTAGAATCACAAGATATCGTTATAACAACGTGCCTATAGATATGGGCGGACGTTATTTCTATATCAACGACAACGGTACTATCTGGAATCCAGGCTGGTCACCAGTCAAGACAGAGCTTGATGAGTACCAGTGTCGTCATGGTATGGGATATACAATCATCACCGGTAAGAAGAATGACCTTAAGGCTGAGGTTACTTTCTTTGTTCCTCAGAACTACGCTGGAGAGGTTCAGCAGGTTGTCCTTACAAATGAAGGCTCAGAGGAGAAGACATTCTCATTCTTCTCATTTGAGGAGTGGTGTCTCTGGGATGCACAGGATGACTGCACCAACTTCCAGAGAAACTTCAGTACAGGCCGTGTGGAGGTTGTCGGTTCAACTATCTACCACAAGACAGAGTACAGAGACAGACGTGACCATTTCGCATTCTACACAGTGAATGACGAGATCGATGGTTACGATACAGACAGAGATTCATTCATCGGACTTTACAACGGTTTCCACAACCCACAGGCTGTTGAGGCCGGCAAGGCAAATGATTCATTTGCTGATGGATGGTCACCTATCGCTTCACACTACAAGAAGATCACTCTTGCTCCAGGTGAGACAAAGACTCTTGTATTTATACTTGGATATGTTGAGATGCCTGTTGACCAGAAGTTCGAGGCTGATGGCAAGACTATCAACAAGGTAAAGGCTCTCGAGATGATCGAGAAGTACAACACACCTGAGAAGGTTGCTGCAGGTCTTGAAGAGCTCAAGGAGCACTGGAACAGACTCTTAGGCATCCTCAACGTTAACACTCCTGATGATAAGGTAAACCGTATGGTAAATATCTGGAATCAGTATCAGTGTATGGTTACATTTAACCTTTCACGTTCAGCTTCATACTTCGAGTCAGGTATCGGCCGTGGTATGGGATTCCGTGATTCCAACCAGGATGTACTCGGATTTGTTCATCAGATCCCTGACCGTGCAAGAGAGAGAATCATCGATATAGCTTCAACACAGTTCCCAGATGGTGGATGCTACCATCAGTACCAGCCACTTACCAAGAAGGGTAACGCAGATATCGGTGGAGACTTCTCAGACGATCCATTATGGCTGATCCTTTCTGTATCAGCTTACATCAAGGAGACAGGCGACTGGGGCATCCTTGACGAGATGGTTCCATATGACAACGATATGTCAATCGCAAAGCCTATGCTTGACCACCTCAAGGTTTCATTCTACAAGATAGTGAACAACCTTGGACCACACGGTCTTCCACTTGCAATGAGAGCTGACTGGAACGATTGTATCAACCTTTCATGCTTCTCAGACACACCAGGTGAGAGCTTCCAGACATACACCAACCCTAAGTTCGCTGCTGAAGGCGGATACTCAAAGGTTGCTGAGTCAGTTATGGTTGCTACACTCTTTACATATGCAGGTCCTAACTATGTTGCTATCCTCAAGCACCTTGGAATGGACGCTGAGGCTGATGCTGCTCAGGCTGAGATCGACAAGATGAAGGCCAACATCATGGAGTCAGCGTGGGACGGCGACTGGTTCCTCAGAGCTTACGATGCAAATGGTGAGAAGATGGGATCTAAGGAGTGTGAGGAAGGTCAGATCTTCATTGAGCCACAGGGATTCGCTATCATGTCAGATATCGGCAAGGATCAGGGCTGCGACAAGAAGACTCTTGCTGCGATCGACGAGAGACTCAATACACAGTACGGACTTGTACTCAACAACCCAGCATTCACAAAGTATTATATCCAGTATGGCGAGATTTCTACATACCCAGGCGGATACAAGGAGAATGCTGGAATCTTCACACATAACAATGCATGGATCATCTGTGCTGCTGCATACGCAGGTGCCGGCGACCAGGCATTTAAGTACTACTCAGAGATAGCTCCTGCTTTCACTGAGGAGACATCAGATATACACAAGACTGAGCCATATGTATACGGCCAGATGATCGGTGGTAAGGATGCCGGATCTGATATCGGCAAGCCAGGCAACCACTTCGGTCAGGGCAAGAACTCATGGCTGACAGGTACAGCTGCTTGGAACATGGTAGCTATATCACAGTACATCCTTGGTATCTCAGCAGACTTCGATGGTCTGAAGATTGACCCATCTATACCTGCTGCATGGGATGGAATGACAGCTACTCGTCAGTTCCGTGGTGCTACATACGACATCAAGGTTTCTAACCCTGATCACATCAACAAGGGCGTTAAGAGCGTTGTAGTTGATGGCAATGCCATCGAGGGCAATGTTCTTCCAGCATTTGGCGACGGCAAGACTCACACTGTAGAGGTTGTAATGGGTTAATACCTTACATATCACAGCTTGCTGTGATACAGACATAACATACACATAAAAAGACAGCCATCTCTGTTTCAACCACAGAGATGGCTGTTTTTTATGCCTGTCCCCCTTCGGGGACGGAGGTGCCTGACCCCTTTCGGGGGACGGAGGGGACGGAGGTACCTGACCCCTTTCGGCTACTGGATTAACAACATAGGGTCTACCGGATTTCCGTCTTTTTCTATTGCGAAGTAGAGATTTGTTCCCTCTTTGGTGTAGAACCGGCTTGGCTCACC
Organism: uncultured Coprococcus sp.; assembly: GCA_902461735.1. Classification (GTDB taxonomy): domain Bacteria; phylum Bacillota; class Clostridia; order Lachnospirales; family Lachnospiraceae; genus Coprococcus. The sequence goes on along the minus strand of CABPYV010000001.1, from coordinate 36,071 downwards.
AATAGTTCCCACGACATCGCCGGCTTCCAGATACTCTCCGAGGGCAGCCTTTATATCCTCAAACTGTCCAAGTGTGACTATATAGCCATTGCCCAGGTCAAGTTTTACATAGTTCCCCAGTTCAGAATTGCTTGATACCTCAGCCACCTTACACTTGTATACCGCCTTTACCTCGTCGCCGGCCTTTGCCTCGATCACCATGGCAGGACTGCACTTATACTCATTCAGCGTTTCATAATACACTGTTGTATCCATGCTGTAGGGAATGATCACGTTGCCTGCAAGAGGCCAGCTAATGCTCTCCTTCGGATCATAATTGAGCGCTGGATCTCCGCTTGCAGCAGTCTCTGTCGCACAATCTGCTGCCTCGTTTTCATCCTGTGTACACTCCTGAGCTGTATCTTCTGTTCCATCATCCGCGCTATCGCCAGCCAAATCTGTATTATCGCTAATCTGATCGTTACCGTCTTCATCTGTCTGTTCCTGAATAACATCAGAAGCTGTAGTGTTCTTGTCAGGAGTGCTTTCTGAATTCTTATCCTTGCCACTCAGCGTCTCCTTTGTCTCCTGTCCGGATTCTGATGTATCTCCATACGGTGTGTTCTGTCCTATCACAATATTTTTTTCCTTTGAATTCGTCTTTGCGTTATAAAGTCCCAGCACTGTCACAAGCACTGCCATGCCTGTGATAAGCGAGATATAGAATATGTTCTTCTTTACTCCGCTCAAAAATTTCTTCATAATCATCACCTCATCTGTAGCATGCACAGAAAAGATGACTATTATACACTTCTGCCAATTTATTTTTCTGATACATAATGCAGCTGACACTCATCGCAGCTGATATATTTCAACTTCGCACTTCATCCTTGACCATTGTATTCTCTATCAGGACACCGTCACGCCGTTATAATAATATTGTATTATTTCCTCATAGCTTTCCCCATTTGCGGCAAGCAAAGCCGCTCCATAAAGAGACAATCCCAAAGAATTTCCCACGCCTATGGATACCACTCGATATTTATCATCCGGCTTGTCTATGTGCACATTTGTCGACGGAAATCCCAGCTGCGTGCAAAAATCCGAAGCACTAACTTCAGCACCGAACACATCAATTGTCACGGCAAACCCCGACGGCGTAGCCTTTAGGATATTCACACCTCCTGACGTCGTGGTCTGCCCTTCTGGCAGCCATCTGGCAAATACTTTCCTCAACCTGTCCTCGCTGAATAACCCAGTGGTATAAAAATCCGATGACATTCTATCTGCGCCACTATCCACCTGTCTCAGATACGGAATGTCATACCCATACAGTTCCTCCGCACTTACAGTATGTCCCACACTGACCACATGGTAGGCAGGAAGAATAACTTGACCATCGTACCGTATGACCACCCCTCGCGTATCTGAAACTGCACTTTTTGAACGTCTGGACGCATTCTTGTATTCCTCCCCCCATTTTTCCTTTAACTCTGAGTATGTATATCTGATCTCCCTCAATTCCGTCTCATTTATCAGATTAGATTTGTCAGACTGCGATTCCACCTGATTCTCCATCTGGTAATACACCCCCGTACGCAGGAGCACAGCCATAAGCCTAAGCATCTCATCATTCCAATCATCCTGCATGACTCCTAAAAGAACCGAATCTATATACTCCTCCGCATCTATCAGGTCATACTGCCCATTCTCATATATACACACACTCCTTCCACTAGATCTATCATCTGGCAGACTGACCGGATATTTATATCTGGTATACAATGTTGAAATAATATAAGACACCACCACAGCCCCAACAATTCCAATAATTATAACTTTTATTTTATGCATGTTCTCCCCCTTATGTACTTACACAACCTCTAACCCAGACAGGAGCATATCCTTCTGAACACCAGCGACCACCGGCAACACACCGGGCGCAGGTTTTTGCCAGACAGGAGCATATCCTCCTGAACACCGGCAGCAAATAAATGCATTTCACATTCTACAACTTCCTGTAGTTATATATATCCATTATTTTCATTTATATGAATACTGTCGCCCACGCTGTTAACAAACAAAACGACACTCCTCTTTACTTTGACTTTACAAGGATTTTTTGGAACATCTCAGCATTTTGACTCTGCTATCTTATTTCAAATATGAACAGAGATTTAATCACATCATTTATTGACAAATGGAACATGACATAATATGATAGTAGCGTATTCAAGATTAACGGTTCGATTGCTATATAAGGTAAACTTTTCTTTAGAGTATTCTCTGTAAGATATTCTCTATAGGGTATATTGTAGTGTTTTCATTGAGTACAAAATTTCAATATTTTAGGAGGTACTCGTGATGAAGAACGGTACAGTCAAGTGGTTCAACGGAGAAAAGGGTTATGGATTCATCTCAGACGATGAGACAGGAAAGGACGTATTTGTTCATTTTTCAGCTATCAACGCTGATGGATATAAGACTCTTAACGAGGGACAGAAGGTTTCTTTCGATGTAGAGGCAGATCCTAAGGATGCTTCTAAGGAGAGAGCAACAAACGTAACAGTTATAGCTTAATTAGCTGGCACTGACATGTGGTATATACCACATCATCAAGATGACTTTCAGGTCACTGAAAAAGCCGGGATACAGATGATTCATTTCATTCTGTATTCCGGCTTTTTATTTGCGCAGGCAACAAGCCAAAGTTTGTGTCTGCATCAAGCCTGTCAGGCTTTGCTTCCAAGAGCCTTTCTTCTCGCTCTGTATGCCGATCTGATATATCTTCCAGCTGCAGACAGCTCAGAGGTCTTCCACTTGCTCGTCTTGCGTGTCTTATACGACAACAGAGAACATGATTCATTCTTGTTGGAAAGGCTCCAGCAGAAATAACTTATGTTGTATTTGTCCAACCTTGCAAACCACTTTTTCATATTCGCAGCACTTATGCCACCGCCGCCGCTTGCAGCCGACATTCCATACTCAGTTACCATGACCGCTATCCCCTTTTTCCTCGCATACGCAAACTTTGCCGGGAGATACTTGTTATGACTCCACTCATTTGCATAGAAATGAAGTGAATACATGATATTCCTGTACCCTCTTATCGGACTGTCTGCAACCTCGTTGTGGGTTCCATCTGACCCAAGCTGGGACCATGTTGGAGTTCCTACGACTATTATACCGTTCTTATCATATTTTCTGATAACCTTTATAACCTGTGCTGCATATGACTTGATTGATGTCCAGCTGCATCCATTTGGCTCATTGCAGATCTCGTATATGATATTATTCTGCTTTCTGAAATTCTTTGCCATCATAGCAAAAAACGACTTTGCCTGCGCAAGCTGGGTCATAGGATTGCCATCATTCAATATATGCCAATCGATTATAACGTACATGCCTAGCTCTGTCGCACACTTGACGCCTTTATATATCTGTTTTCTAAGTGCAAGCTGATTGCCTCCTGAGCAGTAACCATTGTACTCGGAAGTGTACATCGCAAGTCTGACTGCATTTGCACCCCAGTCATCCCTCAGTGTCTGAAATGCAGCTTTATTCACATACGGATATCCTACATCCCAGTTGATCCCATGTGTGCTGACTCCCCTGAGCTGGAACTTTCTGCCCTTTGCATCCACCAGATCCGCACCCTTCACTGACAGTCTTCCATGGGTTGCCACCGGCGTCTTTGCCGCTGCAAATGCATCTACATCCGGCTGGATCTCTGCCACCGTAAATACCATGACAAATACCAGCAGAAGTGAAACGATTCTCTGCCATACTCTTCTTCTTTTCATATGTATATAACCCCCTTTTTGAATACTGACCCTGCAAATTCGCCTTAGGCAAATTGCCGGTGCCATTCGTTTCCCGCGAAAACCATATATATTTATCATACCATAGCTACAGAGGGGTTGACAAGATTTGCAGCAATTGTATGCCTCTACGACAACTAATCAAACAAGTCTGTGATATCTCTTCTCTCCACGTCAATTCCAATACCATTGAGATATTCTATGTTTCTATCATAATGCTCTCTCAATAATTGCATGCCCTGTTCGTAGTTTTGTTGATTTTCTTCATAAACGACATGTTTTTACTTTCAGCAATCTAATATCAGGTGGCACACATACAAACAAAGGGCTGCCGGAATCTTACACAAATTCCGGCAGCCCCTGCTGCATTCTATATTGATAAATATAAATTACTTGTCAAGTGAAACCTTAACCTTCTTAAGCTTCCAGATCTCCTTTGCATACTCCTCGATAGTTCTGTCTGATGAGAACTTTCCAGCGCATGCTGTGTTGAGCATAGCCATCTTTGCCCAGCCCTTCTCATCCTGGTATGCTTCGTTAACCTTCTGCTGAGCCTCTGCATATGAATCGAAGTCCTTGAGGATGAAGTATACATCTTCCTTTGTGAGAGAATCATAGAGATCTCTGAATCTGTCCGGATCATCCTTTGCATAAGTGCCATCGATAAGCTGTGTGAGAACTCTTCTTACAGCCTGGTTGTTGTTGTAGATATCCATTGGGTTGTAGCCGCCCTCGCGCTCATACTTCATAACCTCTTCTGCTGAAAGTCCGAAGATAAATGCGTTCTCGATTCCAACTTCCTCAACGATCTCTACATTTGCTCCATCCATGGTTCCAAGTGTAGGTGCACCGTTCAGCATGAACTTCATGTTACCTGTACCTGAAGCCTCTCTTGAAGCTGTTGAGATTTGCTCTGATACATCTGCTGCTGCGAAGATGATCTCGGCATTGGATACTCTGTAGTTCTCTATAAATACAACCTTGATCTTGCCTTCGATTGAAGCATCGTTGTTGACAACATCTGCAACTGAGTTGATGAGCTTGATGATAAGCTTAGCTCTCTTGTAGCCTGCTGATGCCTTTGCTCCAAAGATGAATGTTCTTGGGTACATATCGAATTCTGGCTCTGTCTTCAGTCTGTTATACAGATGCATAACATGAAGGATGTTCAGGAGCTGTCTCTTGTACTCATGAAGTCTCTTAACCTGTACATCGAAGATCGAACGAGGATCTACATCCACATTGTTATGCTCCTTGATGTACTTTGCAAGACGGATCTTGTTCTGGTACTTGATGTTCATGAACTCATGCTGGCACTTCTCATCATCCACATATACCTTAAGTTTCTTAAGGTGTGAAAGATTGGTTATCCACTCGTCACCGATCTTGTCTGTGATCCAGTTTGCAAGAAGTGGGTTAGCATGAAGCAGGAAACGTCTCTGAGTGATACCATTTGTCTTGTTGTTGAACTGCTCTGGTCTCATCTCGTAGAAGTCCTTAAGCTCTCTCTCCTCAAGGATCTTGGTATGAAGAGCTGCAACACCGTTTACTGAGTAAGAACCTGCAATTGCAAGATGAGCCATCTTAACCTGGCCATCGTACAGAACTGCCATGTTCTTAACCTTATCCTGGTTGCCCGGATACATCTCCTGGATCTTGAGAACGAATCTTCTGTTGATCTCCTCAACGATCTGGTAGATACGTGGAAGTAATCTTGAGAACAGCTCGATAGGCCACTTCTCAAGAGCCTCTGCCATGATCGTATGGTTGGTGTATGCACATGTTCTTGTTGTGATATCCCATGCGTCATCCCACTCAAGACCTTCCTCATCCATGAGGATTCTCATGAGCTCGGCAACTGCTACTGTTGGGTGTGTATCATTCATCTGGAATGTCACCTTCTCTGGCAGCTTGTGGATATCCTTGTTGAGCTCCTTGAACTTGAGGATAGCTCTCTGTACTGATGCTGAGATGAAGAAATACTGCTGTCTCAGTCTCAGTTCCTTACCTGCGTAGTGATTGTCATTTGGATAGAGAACCTCGACAATAGTCTTTGCAAGGTTCTGCTGCTCTACTGCCTTCTCATACTCACCCTTGTCAAATGAGTCAAGGCAGAACTCCTGGATTGCCTCAGCATCCCAGATTCTAAGTGTATTTACAACGTTGTTGCCATAACCGATGACTGGAAGGTCATAAGGTACGGCACGAACTGACTGATATCCATCCTGTATAAAGTAGTTTCTGCCATTCTTGTTCTCAACTCTGACATATCCACCGAACTTAACCTCAACAGCGTACTCTGAACGCTTTACCTCGAATGGGTTGCCGTCCTTGAGCCAGTCATCCGGCATCTCTACCTGATAACCGTCTTTGATTCCCTGCTTGAACATACCATACTTGTATCTGATTCCACATCCGTATGCAGGATAACCAAGAGTTGCTAATGAATCAAGGAAGCAGGCTGCAAGACGTCCGAGACCGCCATTACCCAGAGCGGCATCAGGCTCCTGATCCTCTATAAAGTTCAGATCAAATCCTAATTCATCAAGTGCTTCCTTAACTGCATCGTAGTAGGTCAAGTTGATAAGATTGTTACCGAGTGCTCTACCCATAAGGAACTCCATAGACAGATAGTAAACTGTCTTGACGTTCTTCTTCTCATACTCCTTGTGTGTAGCAATCCATCTGTCAATGATGTCGTCCTTTACTGCGTAGCTGACTGCCTGGAATACCTGCTGTGGAGTAGCCTCCTCGATAGGCTTGCGGAAAAGGGTCTTTACGTTAGTAATGACTTCCTTCTTGAAGCCTTCCTTATCGAAATCTGCTAACATCTTCATCTGATTCATTCCCTCCTTGGATAAATAGATATATTTTATTTCCATTTTCACTGTTTCATTCTATCATCAACCCTTTTTTTTAACAATACATGAGAAAAAATTTATTAAATAACGACATAAAATTAGACTATAGTCAAATAGAATTTACAGTTTTTTTACATTAAACGACGACAAATGTCTGATAATATCGAAACATTATGCTATATAAGGCACGAACGAACCCCCTGGGAGAGGCGACTCCCAGGGGGTTTTTATCTAACTTCTACCGTATCCACCAGGCATGCAGCACACGCAAGGCACACCGCCCATGCAGCATGACATGAGGGTACATATAGTACAAAGGTTGTTGCAGAACTTTCCGCCAGTCGGCATATCCATTCCGTATCCGGCGCCTCTGTCCATGTACCACTGGCGTCCGCTCTTGATGGCCTCATATGCCTGTCGGTACTCCTGATTGCCCGGATCAAGCTCCATCGCACGCTTTATCATCTCCATGGCTCTTATCTGATTGCCAAGTCCGGCGTTGCACACACCACTGTAATAATGCCATCTGGCATCGTGGTTATCTATCTGATTAAGGACATTCTTCGCCTCCTCATAGCTTCCGCTGTTCATGTAGTTCTTCGCAGCCTGAAAATATCTGGAATCCTTATCATTTGGATCATAGTCATTCTGTCTCTGATATCCTCCAAAGCCAAATGGGCCAAATCCTCCGAAACCGCCAAATGGATCGTCGTACTGTCCGTAACCTCCTGACGAACCACCATAAGAGTTTCCGCCATAAAAACCGCCAGATCCATAACTACCGCCGTAGCCCTGCGAGCTTCCGGTTCCATACCCACCAGCACCACCGTAACTTGCACGGTCAGCCTCACCACTCACAATGGACTTGTACGCCTGCTGTATCTCCTTGAACTTTTCCTCAGCCTCATCCTTGTGGGGATTGTTGATATTTGCATCCGGATGATACTTGCGGCTCAGCCTTCTATATGCTTTTTTCACTTCTTCTTCGCTGGCACCTCTTTTGAGTTCCAACACCTCGTAAGGATCTTTCATAATCTGTTCCCTATCCTTTTCACCAGACCATTTATAATCGTCTTTGACTAGGCCTAGTGCTATAATCAAGTAATCTTCTATTTGATGACGTTTTTATTTATCTGCATTTTCACCATCTGTATTTTTATCTTCTGCGCATCCACATCTTCTGTTCGTAGTTGCATAATACGCTTCCCATATCCCTGAGTATATTATATTCCTGAGTATTCCTACATTCTCAATAATAGGAAGCATCTCATACTCCTTTGCAAGCGGAGCCACCATCATCATCAGAACGTCCTTCGTCCACTCTGCAAGCTCCTGCCATTTGCCCGGTTCTATGGGCGAATCCACACCCACTGATTGTACATCAACATCCAGCTCATGTGCAAGTCTGCATACAAACGGATTGTAATTTCCTGCTCCTATATCCTTTTCTATATCGTCATATGCATCCATTATGTAGACAAATTTGCCCAGATAATAGCCTATCGTCCTGAGATAAGATTCCCACTCGTCATGAGCCGGTGCACAGATCTCTGCCATGATATTGCCGAAATGCCCCGACAATGCGTCCATATCATCAGATCCCGCATCCTCCAGCTCGCTTATCGCCTTGAGGTTCTCCACTATGATGCGAATCTTCTGTGAATAATCTTCCTTGAGTCTCCTGCCATTTTTCCCGGCGAACAGCACATCTGCATAAAGCTTCCTGGTAAACATATGCTCATCATCCCAGTCATCTATACATTTATAATAGGTAAGGATCACGTTCATATCAGCAACATAATCTGTGTACTCATTCTGTACATAAGTATGCTTTGATGCCGGGTGTGCGATGCACCTTCGGCTGCCCGAAAACTTCTCCGGTTCATATAGCCCTGTCAGAAGAAGCACCAGAAATGTCATGTCGTAGCTGAGGCTGATCTGTCCTCTGGCACCATATCTGTCCTTCAGCGATTTGCACAGGCCGCAATAATACTTACGGTATTCATCATATTCTTTCATCTTAAGCTCAGGCTGGTTCACCACTATATATCCAAACATCTCTCAATCTCCACACTGTATTCCAATATACGACTTTATCAGTCTGCGCTGTTACTATGACTTCTTCACAAATCTGTTGCCGCACTTAGGGCATCTGATCTCTATCTTGCCCTTTCCTCTTGGCACTCTGATCATCTGCTGGCATTTGTTGCAGACAAATATCTTGTATTCCTTGCCGGCTTCCTTCTGTTTCTTCGCGCGCTTGAATATATTTCTCACGCCCGCGGTATGCTCCATGAACCATCTGTTCTGCGCCGCGCGCTTGTCATAGTTCTTGGACATGATCCTGACATATCCATATATGAACATGATAAGTCCAAGGGAATAAAATATCCCTGTCTTGATAAATGCATCCAGCACCATAAATATCAATCCGCCCCAGGTAAGAAATGATGACAACTGATCGTTGCCGTACCTGGATCTCATAAATCTTATAAATTTGTCTTTCATAATCACCATTCTCCTCGTAATTTCCTAAATATTATATATAAAGATACCCGATATTCCAAGTCTTCCATTTCGTATCGGGGGTCAGGTACCTCCGTCCCCAGGGGGGTCAGGTACCTCCGTCCCCAGGCTACATTGTCTCCAGTTTCTCTGCAGATTCCTGGAGCTGTCTGTAGGCTTCCTTCATCCTGCCCATCTCCACGTCATCTACATGATTCATGTCTGTTCGTGTCACAAGCTTCCTCAGATACTCACAGTCACTCTTGATCCGTTTCATTTCTTTTTTATCGAGCTGTGCGCCCTTGGTCTCAAGAAGATTCTCTACCTTATATACATACGCCTCGGCCTCGTTCATAATGTCTTTGAACTCTCTGGCTCCAGCCACATCATCCTCGTACTTCTTCGCATCCTCCCTGGCTCTGCGGATCTCCTCCTCCGAAAGGTTGGTGCTGGATGTGATCACTATCTGCTGTTCGACACCCCTGCCCAGATCCTTAGCTGAAACCTTGAGAATACCATTTGCATCCATGTCAAATGTGACCTCGATCTGAGGAACGCCCGCCATAGCTCTCTTGATACCGCTGAGTCTGAAGTTGCCTAGCAGCTTGTTGTCCCTTGTGAAATGCCTCTCGCCCTGGTATACCTTAATCTCGACATCCCTTTGGAAATTGCCCGCCGTGGTAAATATCTTTGATGCCCTGGTCGGAATGGCAGAATTTCTAGGAATGATGACATTTGCCACGCCTCCAAGTGTCTCGATGGACAGCGAGAGAGGCGTCACGTCCATGAGGAGAATGTCATTCACCTTGTTCGACACGGTGAGCTCGCCGCTGAGCTTGCTTCCCTGAACCGCCGCACCCATGGCAACGCACTCGTCCGGGTTCATATTCTTGGATGGCTCCCTGCCGGTTATGGCACGAACCTTATCCACAACCGCCGGTATTCGGGTGGAGCCACCCACCAGCAGCACTTTATCTATCTGATTTCTCGTTATGCCCGCATCGGACAGCGCCTGATTCACGGGTCCCGCCGTTCTCTCCACCAGGTCATAGGTGAGCTCGTTGAACTGCTCCCTGGTTATCGTCATGTCTAGATGCACTGGCTGATTCTTCACCGTCGATATAAATGGCAGATTGATGTGTGCAGTCTGCGCAAATGAGAGCTCCTTCTTGGCATTCTCACAAGCCTCCCTCACTCTCTGGGATGCCGTGATATCCTTCGCCAGATTGACCTTTGTCTCCTTTTTAAAGGTCTTGATGACGTAGTCCAGCAGTCTCTCATCAAAATCATCTCCGCCTAGATGATTGTCTCCCGCGGTGGCAAGAACCTCTATGACGCTGTCCCCTATCTCTATAACAGACACGTCAAATGTTCCTCCGCCAAGATCGTACACAAGTATCTTCTGCGCCTGACCATTGTCCAGTCCATAGGCAAGAGCCGCCGATGTAGGCTCATTTATGATTCGAAGCACATTCAGCCCCGCTATTCTTCCGGCGTCCTTGGTCGCCTGCCTCTGGCTGTCGTCAAAATAAGCCGGGACTGTTATGACTGCATCAGATACCGGTCCGCCCAGATAACTCTCAGCATCGCTCTTCAGCTTTGCAAGTATAATAGCCGATATCTCCTGCGGCGAATAATCCTTGCCGTCTATCCTCTTTCTGTATGTTGTTCCCATCGCTCTCTTGATGGATGTGATAGTTCTGTCCACATTCACAGTCATCTGTCTCCTGGCAGCCTCACCCACCAGTCTCTCGCCATTCTTGGTGATGGCTACTATGGAAGGTGTGGTCCTGCCACCCTCCGAATTCGGTATGACGGTTGGCTGATCGCCCTCAAGCACTGCCACACAACTGTTTGTTGTTCCCAGATCTATTCCTATTACTCTGCTCATATATGTCAACCTCTCTGTTATGGTATTCTAATCCACTCATGGGGACGGAGGGGACAGGCACCTCCGTCCCCATCTATCGTATATAATAACCATCACTTATGAACATAATTTGGACAAAAAATAAAGTAAGTATAAAGTTCGGTTAAGAGAGTATAAAAAAAGGGGACGGAGGTACCTGTCCCCTCCGTCCCCGGACTTAATATTCTACTTTGATGCTTTCTCTGCCTTGATAACCGCCTGGAATTCCTTTATATCCTTTGCGATCTCTCCGCTTAATGCCAGCAGGCAGATAAGGTTCGGAACCGCCATGAGCGCATTCGCTATATCTGAGAAGTTCCATACAAGATCCAGTGATATCGTCGCGCCTACGTATACAACGAGCGAGAACACTATCCTGTATATCATATTGTACTTGTGCGACTTGAACAGGTACTCGAACGCCTTCTCTCCGTGATACTCCCATCCAAGAATCGTGGAGAATGCGAAGAGCACAATTCCTATAGTTACGAGCCAGCCTCCCATCTTGCCAAGTGCAGAGCCAAATGACAGGATCGTGAGAGCCGCACCTTTTATGACTGTTGAGCAGGCAAATGTTCCATCCTCAGCAAATGTATAATGGTTTCCGGCTGCATCAGTCCATGTACCGGTAAGACTTCCTATGGCCGCCTGACTCTCCTCCACCGCAAGCTCACTTGCAAGCTTTGTATTCTCATCCTTGTTGAGTTCATCGGATGAAAGAACCGAAAGCGTCAGAGTATTTGACGAATTGGATGTATCTGTCAAAATGAGCTGGTCATCTGTGAATTCATATGTATAATCCGTTGTGGTAGTCTTGTTATCAGAATCAACAGCCTCCACAGTAACCTCTGTTCCGCTCACCTGATAGCTGCCCTTTGTACTGTTCTCCGTGATTCCAAGCACACCCGACGATGCAATACAGAGACCTGTGATGGTACATACTACTATGGTATCCCAGAATGTACCTGTCATATTGATATAACCCTGACGGACAGGATTGTCTGTTGTGGCAGCTGCCGCTGTGATGGCCGCCGAGCCCATTCCGGCTTCATTTGAGAATACTCCTCTGGCAACACCGAATCTCATGGCATTCATCATAGCTGCTGTGATCGTACCACACAGACCGCCACCGACTGCCTTGACTGAGAATGCCATCTTGAATATCATGACAACTCCTGCCGGAAGATTCTGGATATTGACGATTATTACAATAAGTCCGGCTACAACATAGAATATCGCCATCAAAGGAACAACAACTGATGACACCTTAGATATGGTCTTGATTCCTCCAACTATTATAAGAAGGGCAAAAACCGTAAGTATGATTCCTGTAACATATGTAGGCACGCTGAATGTGCTGCTAAGAGATTCAGATATGGAATTGGCCTGTGTCATATTTCCTATTCCAAATGAAGCGATGACTGCAAAGAGTGCAAACAGCCAGCCCAGCACTGCACCAAACTTCTTATGCTTGAATGCCTTCTTCATAGTATACATAGGGCCGCCGCTCATCTCGCCCTTGGCATTCACCTCACGGTACTTGATAGCAAGCATACACTCTGAGAACTTGGATGTCAGTCCAAATGCTGCGGATATCCACATCCACACCAGTGCCCCCGGACCTCCCGATACCATGGCCGTTGCAACACCAACAATATTTCCCGTTCCTATGGTTGCAGCAAGCGCGGTGGTAAGTGCCGAAAATGGTGACACGTCTCCGGTTCCTCTGCTCTTTGTCCTTGCCTCCTTGCTAAGTGTACTCTTCAGCGCATAGCCGAGGTTCCTCCAAGGAAGAAACCCTGTTCTGATAGTCAGAAATATTCCCGTTCCAACCAGAAGCACCAACATGACCGGTCCCCAGACAAATCCATCCACCGCCGACACGATCTCATTTAACTTTTCCATACAACCGCCTCCTCTTTCCAGGTTATCCATATCATCCGACCCGGCACTCCCCTCGTTTTTTGTCCCGAATCAGTTTATATACCCGTAAATTTACTGTATTTTTGCCACAAAGTCCAGAGTATTGTGGTGTTATGGTTATTTTCCTTTATTAATTAAGTTATGTGGGCGGTTGGCAAAATATTATGCGGTGTGAATATATTTTGATGGAAATAATATTTTCATATTATTTTGCAGGTTTTCAATATGTTTTTTTATGTTTTCCCTTGCATTTAAAAACCGTTTTTTATTAATTTGTGAATTATACATATTTATCCACATAAATAACGGGTTAATAGCAGGCTCTGACAAGTATTATCTGCCAGAGTTTTTAGTTACAATGTGCTATGATGGTTTTAATAAAGGTCACAGATCCTAGGAAATACTCCGTATAATAAGAAATTGAAGGTGTTAATTATGGGTATCTTTTTAAATAGAGGAATTGAAGAATTTAAAAAAACACTTAATTCACAACTATATGTTGACAAAACAGATATTATCGGTTTTCTGAATCGTGTTGTGAACACTGAACAATCATGCATATGTGTATGTCGACCTAGGAGATTTGGTAAGTCTGTAACAGTGAATATGATTGCAGCTTATTACGAAAAAGGAAGCGACTCCCGAATGCTCTTTGATAGGAAAAAGCTTTCTGAGTTAGACGGCTGGGATAATGAGATAAATAAGTATAGGAGAAGTTATTCATATCGAATGACGATTGCAGTAAGACAGGTTACGATTACTATAATACAGTGGGCACATTTTCTATTGTTGCAGGAGATGGAGTCCAGTAAATAAAGCTCGGCAATGATGCCAAAACTCAAATATTGTTCTCTCCTCTTCAACGTGTTACACTACGTATTAGAAGAAAGCAGGATATAGTTATTTAGATGTCTTTGACTCTATCAAGCTCTCAAATCAAGGAAATGATACTGAATAGCAACACAAGCCCTTACCACCAAAAACCTAAATGAGGCTTTTTAATCTTTATATACAATTATCTACTTGAAGCAGACGCATGAAAGTGCTCGCTCCGCTCACAGGCGTCTGCGTAGGCAATGTCCCCTCTACGAGGGCACATTACAAATAATGATTAGGAAGTAGTGACTGAAAAAAGTCACAAGAAGGAGGAGTATTATGAAGAACAACGACAACAAGAAAAAGAAAATCGCAGTAATTGTGATCGCAGTAGCGATTCTGCTAATAGCAGTAATCGGATCAGGCGTAGCCATCGGAGTATTCCGTAGCACAAAAGGAAGTGCATCCGGTAGTGGAGACAAGAAAGCTTTCACAGACAAGCTTACAACCGAGACTACCACTTTAGCCAAAGCAACAACAAAGGCTACCACAGAGAAGGCTGCCAAGGAAAAGGCTAAGAAAGATAACAAGAAAACTACTACTGAGAAGTCTAAGAAGGTAGCCAGTGTAAGCGGTGGTATCACAACAGAGTCTAAGAATGACAGCAACACAAAGGCAACTACAGAGAAAGCTACACAGGCTCCATCAGATAATTCAGGTAATGGTGATTGGAATAATCCAACAGAGGCTCCAGCTCCAGCAACTGAGGCACCAGTTCCACCAACAGAAGCTCCTACTCAGGCCCCTACTGAGGCACCAACAGAAGCTCCTACAACACAGCCTACTACAGAAAGACGTACAGAGGCTACTACTGAGAGAAAGACAGAGGCTCCTACAACAGAGGCACCAACAGAGCATCAGCATAACTGGGTAGTATTAGATGATTACGATGAAGTGAAGAATGAGGTGCATACATATTGTGGTACATGTAATGCCGATATTACTGGTATGACGGATAGGCAGCATAGAAAGGCTACAGGATGTGAAGCTGGTACTACATACACACAGTGGGTTAGTGTACCAACAGGAAGACACATTACGGAGTATATTTGTACAGGATGTGAGGAACGCACCTCCAAAATAACATACAATTAAAAAACAGGAGGTAGCCCTTTAATTGAGACTACCTCTTTTCTGTGTAAACAAAAAGACCAGTAAAAACTGGTCTTGGTTATCATCATGCTTAGGATTCGGTTAAAAGCAAAAACGACTGTTACATCGAATCCGCCGTGTTTTAATTAAAGAACTAGAATTCTTTAATTAATGTCTGCTCAGATTTTCACAATTATCTGGGCAGTCCGTTTTTTGGTATGAATAACCACGCTCAAAAGGTGGAAATTCACTTTCTTCTTCAACTACATTATAGAAATAAATGTAGCCTTTGCCGCACATACACCTGTCTTTATGATCAAGTTCAGTGTATGGCTGACTTAAAGTGTGCCATCCCATACCCATGATGATAACCTCCTTTCCAAGACACAATATACAGTTGTGCTTTATCTGTCACATACTATGTATCTTTGGTAGGTTCAACTTAATAAAAGTTAATGTTCACACATCAGGCTCTAGCAGGGTCAAACTTGCTAGAGCTTTTAGGCAGAATAAAAAGCATTAAGTGGCCACTTGATGCTTTGGGACTATTCCATATGTATGTCTTGTTTGCTTTGTTCATAGTAATCTTGGTCAGTGGTTGTTGGAGTTAATTATTGTTACCAACTGATTTGACGAAGTTCTATACTTAAAATCCAGAGACGAAGCATAACATATTTGCGTATAGTTTCTAGAATTTATACGTTGAGGAAGGGCATTACGCCAAAGCTAATGTATAATTACAATTCGGCCGGACCTCGGAATAGATTCAAAACTGCCTTTAAGTTTGGTTTTTGCATGTTGCATTACCTCCTTTCACAGTTTTTTATATTGTACTATAATTTAGGTATAGTGTCGATGAATTGGTAATGCATCAGGCTCTAGCAGGGTAACACTTGCTAAAGCTTTTCGCTGGTTTATCCAGCAAAAAAAAGAGAGAGAGTAGTGCGCACTACTCTCTCCATATTATCCCTGTGTTATTCAGTCTTAGCTATATCAACTTTAAGTGTGCTAGTGGTATTTGATGTTTATCATTATTAATCAAATGACATAGCGAGTTAAGTTGAAACGTAACAGAGAGTTTAGCACAATCCAGTTAATGCCTAAAATTTAACTGGTGGGACGGGATTTTATCTCTCCAAAAGCTATGTATGATTACAGTGAGCTTCGTCCTCGGGATAAAGAAAAAATCGCTTCTAAGATTTTTATACACATGTGTGCATTACCTCCCTTCGCAATTTTTAATATATTGTACTATAGTCTAGGTATAGTGTCAATGAATTGGTAATGCATCAGGCTCTAGCAGGGTAACTCCTGCTAGAGTTTTTAACTGTATTATGTTATTATGCTGTCAGGTGTATAGCAAGCACCTAACGTACCGCGTAGCACTTACGATAAACTAAATGGTATTATAAATGATTGCGAGGTTTGATTGAGGTGGTATTTATGAGTTTATTTGGTGGAACTGCTGATCTTGAAAGTCATGAGTATATTGTATGTTTTCAGGATGAAGAAATTTTTTCCATAGATCGGAACGAGGGAATTGTTCATATTTTTAATGAAAATAAACTACCGTTTGATATTTATTTAGAAGAATCTGATGATTTTAGCGATCGTATCAATAATATACAGAATTTTAATTCATGGTGTTCTGAACGTATGCTAAGTTTAGACAGAAAGTATGCTAAGGAGATATGTAATTGTCTTGGTATACCACAACCATTTTCTGATAAAGAACGTGCAACAATAGTTATAGCATTACGTGGCTTATCTATAAATGATTGTTTTTGGATTAAGAAATCTGGTGAGAAAATATCTTGGTCTCAAGTTAACTTATTTGATAACAGTTTGAAGAATCATGTTCTGGAAGTTGCCTTATTTGGAATATCACCTACTATCACAAACCAGAGCCTTATATCTCCTGATATTTCTACAGCCGGAGCAGCACCTAAGGCATGGAGAAGAACAGATTCTGGTTTTGAACTACTGAAGGGCAATGTGAACGGTTCAGTAAAGAGAGAAGTGGAAGCTTCACAAATGTTACAAGCCATAGGTATAGATGTTGTTAACTATCATAGGAGTATATTTAAATCGAAACTTGTTTCAGTATGTGATTGTTATACATCTAAAGAGGTTTGTTTTGCAAGAGCTAAGTATGTTGATATATGGTGTATGAATCATGATATCGATTTTGCAGATATAATCTACAAGTATAAATTACGTTTTGACATGATGAATCTGGCGGATTATCTTGTAGGAAATTCTGATGAGCATCCCGAAAATTGGGGAATTATTTATGACAATGAATTTAATATTACAAATATATCCCCAATCATGGATTTTGATCATGCTTTCGAAGCTGGTCCACAGTTTATCTGTCAGCCTGCTCAATATCTTGGAATGCAAATTTCGTTACAGGATTATGCTTTGTCTGTTATTGATAATTATGCAGATATTATCAATTTCGATGTTGACCTGAGCAAATATACATATGGGGATTTTGTAAAATCCAAATTATTGCTTTTGAAGGAACATGTTCAATAAAACGTGGTAGATTCTATACATAGAATGCAATAGATTGGCTCTAGCAGGGTAACACTTGCTAGAGCTTTTCACTAATATTTAAAATCTAAAAGAAAGGTGTTATTGTATTTACGAGGTGATTACTATAACAAAGAGTGTTTTATTGGATATGGCGAAGAAAAATGGTATAAAGAAGATAGGGGACTACCTCTTTTCTGTGTGAATAGACGTCATTAATTAGAACTCTACAGTTTTATTGTATTCCTCAATGAAGTTGCTGTTAACAATTTCTTCTGCAACTTTATACAGTTCTAATTCTATACACTGCTTCTCGAATGCCACTTTGGGAGTGTGCATTCCGGGGATAGTTTCTTTCTGAGTTCCCTTATCATGGAAGAACTCCCAAAGCTGATCGGCGCAACGCTCTTTGTCCCCTATTCCAAGATAGATCTCTATCCGGCAAAATCAGGTTTTTAATATAGCCATATAAGCAAATATTTTACAGATCGTTAATGTCAAATACCGTCTCTTCCTCTGTACCTTCAGACTGTTCATCGTCAGGTTCGCCTATATCCCATCCATCATCAAACCTTTCGTACTGACTCAGTTTGTCATTCCAGAAATCAGCAACCGGGCTGATTTTTTCACGGTATATCTTATTGTATACTCTACTGAAAGCCTCATACTTATCATTATCAAAGCTGACAAACTGCTTATAGAACTCATCCATATCCATGCTTTCAGCACGCATTTCTTCCAGTCTTCCAATCAGATCATTATACTTCTTCTGAAGAGTCTGAAACTCCTACCTCACGGCTGTCACATATTCCAGTATATCATGCATGATCTTTTCATCATCCACCGTTTCATCATTCACCGCACTCTCCTCCATAAGTTGTAATGGTAATCTGCAGCACTTATCAACTATGATAAAAACATCATTTTCCATGTTAGGTTCATACATATCTATATCCGAACAGTCATAATACAGATATGTCTCATCACAATACATATGTATCGCCTCCATATTTTTTATTTTTTTAATTTTTTAGTTCTTTTGAGGTCTCAAAAAAAATAAATCCAATGGAACGTCTCCCATTGGATTCATTATATTATAGCTTATATAGTTTATCATTCAAGTTATAGTTTAAAATTCACCGTTATCGGGCATATCTCCGCCTTGGTTCCAACCCGCATATCGGGGCCAAACACACCGACTCCGGATGTCACTATGTTATGCATACCGTCAACATTCAGATAACCGCAGGAATTTTCCCACATCATCGCCACAAGTATGTTGCCTGGGAACATTTGTCCGTCATGGGTGTGTCCACACAGATCCATATCCACACCTGCCGACGACAGCTCCTCCAGCTCCTTTGGCTCATGATCAAGGACTATGATGGGCTTTGATTTGTCCATATTTTCCGTAATCTCGTCCGCGGATGCTCTGTCTGTGGCTCCATTTCCCGGTCTGTGGGCATCGCGGCGGCCATAGATATATATGGAATCGTTTATCAGCACTCCCTCATCACGAAGAAGTGTGATTCCCGCTTTCTCTATAAACTCGTCCATCTCCGGGCTGCTGGTCTTCTCCCTTTGCCCGCCAAATGTAAATCCGGCAAGCACCTGCTCCTGTATATCGTGGTTGCCGTAGCAGGCATACACTCCATACTTTGATTTGATCCCCCGGAGTATTTTCTCAAGCTTCTCCGGCTGGTCAACGGCTTCCCATTCGTTGTCAAATATATCACCCGCTATCAGCACCAGATCTGCGTCCTGCTTATTTATGGAATTCACTATTCTTTGAACCTGCCTGACGCCTATGTTGTATCCAAGATGAAGATCTGCAACCAGCACTATCTTCATGGAATCCATCTTCTGACCATTCTCATCCCGTGCTTCCTTATTGATGGTCACATCATAAGGCGTCACCCGCACAAGTCTCGCATTTACCACTCCCCAGAATGATATACACATGATGAGTGTTGCGCACACACAGCCCACTATCCTGCGAACCCGCGGCACACATATCTTATCTTTGCTCACTCTGAATACATGAAGCAGTAGAAATCTTCCAAGCTCGGCTATCACTATGAAGAATATCATATAAAGCAGAACACCCAGCCAATAATTTCCCACCAGCTTCATGCCACGTCTGAACCTTCCCTGTGGCAGGAAGAATGCGATCACCAGCGCCGACGCCAGAAATGCGTATAGCACTATCGGTACTATCCAGCCCTTCTTGCCTTTGAGTTTTGGAAAATATGCCTGTACCCAGCCCTTTATTCTCCAGAACAAATATATATTTAACGCTATGTAAAAAGGTGCAATGAAAATTGCTATCATCTTTTGTGCCTCTCTATCTTACACGTATGTTTCTTACTCTTTGGATCATAATTTATCCCAACGAGAAGGATATCCCCTATATATCCTGCAAGCGCACCAGTATATCTCTTGTTTTTTATCTGATCTATAGCGGTTTCTGCTGATTTATCATATTTAAGTTCCACTATCATTGCAGGTTTTGAACTGTTTCCCGGAAGCGGAATAAACGCCAGATCCGCAAAGCCTTTTCCTGATGGCAGCTCCCTGATGACAGTATAATAAGCAGCTGCCGTGAAATACGCCATTGTGATAGCACAACTGAGTGAATTTTCGTCGTTGTATTTGTTTATTGATACATATGCTTCGTGGGATAACTCCAAAAGCTGCGCCACTTGTTCTTCATCAGCCTTAAGCGTGGCATCCAGCAGATCCTCACACTTTTGAACTGACTTTGCTATCTCTTTCCAGGGTCCGGTGGACAATGCCTGCCTGAACGCCTGTCTCACCTCATAATTAGGTACATATGCTATTCCCCTGTTATCCCCTTGCTTTTTAAATCCAAGATACCCAAGATGTATCAATGCTGTGAGAGCCTCATCTCTGGAATTAATATTGCTCAAGTCATTGCTGAAGGTTCCGGTATTCACCGCAACTTCCTCACCTGCAAGTATCTTTATTATATCGTCCTGAAGTCCATCAAATCCCAGCGTTATATACTGATTTATAGCACCAAAAGCTGATGTATTTGTCCAATACGAACACAGGTCATGATTCATCATCGCCTGGCACACAGAATTGGGATTGTACATATGGAGTCCATTTATTAAATATCCGTTATACCAGTTCTTTATCTCATCAAACGGCATATCATATTCATCGCACAGGACTTTGACCTCTTCCTCTGTGAATCCATAGTATCTGGCAATGTTTTTTGAGTCCATCATGGTTCGCTCACGGAAGTTATTGAGCGCCGATTCATCATTTATCTTCTTAATTGGCAGAATACCGGTCACATATCCAAGAGCAAGGAACTCTGTTGCTTCCATACTTTTAAACAGAGAATGCAAAAACTGCATATACTTGTGAACAAGTTCCGGCTGGTCTGCATAGTTTCTGATTACACAGTCCCACTCGTCTATAATTATTACAAATCGTCTGCCTGACTCCATATAAATATCACTTATTATCATATACAACGGCTCTTCATAATCTATGCCGGGATATTCTATCCTAAAGTCTTTCAGTAACCTTTGGGTTATCATATCTACTACATCTGCCCCGGCATAATCTGAAAACGATGAAACATCAATATGGATTACATTGTATTTGTTCAGATGCTTCTCAAAATCATCTGCCTGTGCAATCTCGTACTTTGAAAAAATATCCTTTGAGTCGCACCCCACACTATAATATGCCTCGATAAGATTTGCCGCCTGGGATTTTCCAAATCTCCTGGCATGGCTTACTGCAATACAATTATCGTTTGTGCACAAAACTTTATTTAATTTCTCTATTAAACCTGTTTTATCTACATATATACTACTGCTTATATCTTTTATAAATTTTTTATTGTTTGGATTAAAATAAAGTCCCATACATAGCACCCCCGTACTCAACTTATATACTCTGCTCTTATTATATTATCACATGAGGTCTCAAAACAATAGAGGAACTATTTTCTCTGATGTACCTAGCTTGTATGTTTGTTTCCAAAATTAATGTACAAAATTATCCTAAATCACATAAAAATAGCCCGAAAGATACAAAATCTTTAAGATTTGTACCTTTCGGGCCGTATTCTCTTGATCAGGGATAATTTTTTCCAAAATGCCTGACTTAAACCCTAAAAAAGATAAATAACTGGCAAGCCAGAACAAACTGATATAAGTTTAACAACCCTGACACAGGCAAGCATCCGGATACAATCTCTTTCCGGATTAGCTTCTCTATTATATCAATTAGTCGTTCTTCTTCACTCCAAGAGTTACCTTCTCGCCGTTAATGTTCCACTCCTTAGAGTAACCATCCACTGAACCAGTGATGATCTCTGTTGCCATAACGTCGCCGATGATGGCATCCGCATTTGCTGCGATGATGTCATTTGCCTTCTGGCTTCCGTCAGCGTATACAGTGATCTTGTCCATAACCTCGAATCCAGCCTCTTTTCTCATAGTCTGAACCTTGGATACTATCTCACGGACAAATCCTTCCTCAAGAAGCTCCTCTGACAGATTTGTGTCGATAACTACTGTCACACCGCCGTCCGCTTCAGATACGAAACCGTCCATCTGAGCCATGTCGATCAGAAGATCAGCCTCAGTGAGTACGATCTCCTCTCCGTCTGCCTCAAACTTCAGAGCGCCCTCTGCCTTGAGCTCTGCCATGGCCGCGTTGCCATCCAGTGCTGACAGATGCTCCTTGATCTTGCCAAGGTGCTTGCCGTACTTAGGTCCGACTGTACGAAGCTGTGGCTTGAAGCTGTATGTTGTGTAAGCGCTTACATCATCATCGAACTCAACGTTCTTCACATTCAGCTCATCCTCGATGATTGCCTTCTCCTCACCGAAAAGCTTCTTGTCAGCCTTGACATACATCTTGCCGATCGGCTGTCTGTTCTTGATATTTGCTGTATTTCTTGCTGCACGTCCCAGAACAACGATCTTCAGGATCTCGTCCATAGCTACCTCGAGCTCTGGATCGATCATCTTCTCATCCACCTCAGGGAATGAGCACAGATGAACTGAGAGAGGTGCATCCTTGTCTATATTTCTAACCAGATTCTGGTAAATATCCTCTGCCATGAATGGGAGCATAGGAGCTACTGTCTGTGCTATAGTAACGAGCGCTGTGTAAAGTGTCATGTAAGCATTTACCTTGTCCTGCTCCATGCCCTTTGCCCAGTATCTCTCACGTCCACGACGGACATACCAGTTACTCATGTCATCCACGAACTCCTCGAGAACTCTTGTTGTCTCAGGGATCTTGTATGCGCCGAGGTTTGCGTCAACCGCCTTGACTGTTGAGTTCAGCTTGGACAGGAGCCACTTATCCATAAGTGACAGCTTGTCGTACTCTAGCTCATGCTCAAGTGGATTGAAGTTGTCTATATTTGCATAGAGTACATAGAACGCATATGTGTTCCACAGTGTACCCATGAACTTTCTCTGACACTCAACAACCGCATCCTCATGGAATCTGTTAGGAAGCCATGGTGCTGAATTGCTGTAGAAGTACCATCTGATGGCATCTGCACCGTACTTGTTCAGAGCATCCATAGGATCTACCGCATTTCCCTTGGACTTACTCATCTTCTGTCCGTCCTTATCCTGGACATGTCCGAGAACGATTACGTTCTTAAACGGAGCCTTGTCGAACAGCAGTGTTGAGATCGCCATAAGTGAGTAGAACCATCCTCTTGTCTGGTCAACAGCCTCACTGATGAAGTCAGCAGGGAAGTGCTTCTCAAATATATCCTGATTCTCAAATGGATAGTGCCACTGTGCAAATGGCATTGATCCTGAATCGAACCAGCAATCAATAACCTCTGTAACTCTGTGCATCTGCTTGCCACACTCAGGACACTTGATGGTTACAGCGTCGATGAACGGACGGTGAAGCTCGATGTCCTCAGGGCAGTTGTCACTCATTGAGCGGAGCTCTTCCTTTGATCCGATGGCATGTCTGCAGCCGCACTCACACTCCCAGATGTTCAGCGGAGTACCCCAGTAACGATTTCTTGAAAGTCCCCAGTCCTGAACGTTCTTCAACCAGTCGCCGAAACGGCCCTTACCGATGCTCTCCGGGATCCAGTTTACAGTGTCATTATTCTTAACCAGCTTGTCTCTTACCGCTGTCATCTTGATGAACCATGTATCTCTTGCGTAGTAGATAAGTGGTGTGTCACATCTCCAGCAGTGTGGATACTCATGCTCGAACTTAGGCGCATCGAAGAGAAGTCCTCTTGCGTCCAGATCCTTGAGTACCTCAGGGTCTGCATCCTTTACGAACATTCCGGCAAATGGAGTCTCCTCAGTGAGGTCACCCTTGCCATCTACAAACTGTACAAATGGAAGATCGTAGTTTCTTCCGACATTTGCATCGTCCTCACCAAATGCAGGTGCGATATGAACGATACCGGTACCATCTGTCATAGTTACATAAGTGTCACATGTGATGAAGTGGCCCTTCTTGTGCTGCTTTTCACATACAGGCTTTACGCACTCATAGAGCGGCTCATACTCCTTGTACTCAAGATCCTTACCGACATATGTCTCAAGAACCTCGTATGCAGGAACTGCTGCCTGATCGTCTGCTGCTTCCTTTGCAAGACCGCCGAGAACCTTGTCTGCAAGCGCCTGTGCAAGATAATATGTGTAGCCGTCTGCTGCCTTAACCTTCACATATGTCTCATCTGGATTTACACAGAGTGCTACGTTTGAAGGAAGTGTCCAAGGTGTTGTTGTCCATGCGAGGAAATATGCGTCCTCTCCGATAACCTTGAATCTTACTACTGCTGAACGCTCCTTGACTGTCTTATATCCCTGTGCAACCTCATGGCTTGAAAGAGGTGTACCACATCTTGGGCAGTAAGGCACGATCTTGAAGCCCTTGTACAGAAGTCCCTGATCCCAGATCTTCTTCAGCGCCCACCACTCTGACTCGATGAAGTCATCATGATATGTTACATATGGGTTGTCCATATCAGCCCAGAAACCTACCTTGCCTGAGAACTCTTCCCACATGCCTTTATATTTCCATACGGACTCCTTACATTTCTGGATAAATGGCTCCAGTCCGTACTCCTCTATCTGCTCCTTGCCGTCGATTCCCAAGAGCTTTTCAACCTCGAGCTCAACAGGCAGACCGTGTGTATCCCATCCGGCCTTTCTGACTACGTTATGTCCCTTCATTGTCTGATATCTAGGGATCATATCCTTGATTACACGTGTGAGAACGTGTCCGATATGTGGCTTACCATTTGCTGTTGGAGGGCCATCGTAGAATGTGTATGTTGGCAGATCTTTTGTCTCTTCAACACTCTTCTCAAATACCTGATTTTCTTTCCAGAAGTCCAATACCTTCTGCTCTCTGTTCACGAATTCCAGTTTAGTCGAAACCTTGTCGTACATGTCGTCTTTCCTTTCTGTGATAAATATAAAAAAGCCCTTCGTCGTAATCAGGACGAAGGGCTTTGAGTTCGTTATACCACCTATTACTTACATACTAACATATGCGCTCCCCTTAACGCAGGAAATACGTCAGAGCCTACTTGATATGCCACAAATGCCTCACCGATTATCACCGCTTTGACACCGCAGCTCTTTTGGTCTGCAACTCCAGAGTGATATTCCGAAAGTCTCTACTGTCACCGGGCTCGCACCGCCCCCGGCTCGCTGCTGATCTCGCAGACTCCGTACTGTCTCTGTCATCGTTTTTATCATCTATCCATTCCTTAGTATAGCAAGTATTTGTGGTTTGTCAATCGCTATATTTGCTGTAGACTCAAGTTTATGTTGACCTGTTTTTAACCACTATTTCTTTACGACCGCACTTTTAGCTGTGCTCCATGCTGAATAACAGACCACACCTTTTACCTTCTTGTAGCCACGTACTCTCACATAATATTTTTTATTCTTCTGAAGCTTTGTTATAACCTTGGTGGTTGTCTTATATCCGGCCGCAGTCACCGTCTTTGCTCCAGTGAACTTCGCGTTCAGCGCATACTGGATCTGGTAGCCTGTAGCCTTTGTATTTCCGGTATAATTAACCTTTATTGAGCCTGCTGCGCTGTTTGCCGCAGATCTGCATGTCGGAGCTGTCACATAATATATGGTCTTTGATGCGCTTGAAGATGACTTTATTATGATTGAGCCATTTTTTCTGTATACTCCTATCTTATATGAATATCTTGCACCATTTGCCTTTGCTGTTTTATCCGTATAACGGGTCGTTGTGAGCTTGTTTATAGCGGCTATCTGGACATACGCACCGCCATTTGTACTTCTGTATATATAATAACCGGTTCCATCAGCCGCCTTGTTCCATGTGATGCTTACGCCTGCCGTTGAATTTGCAAGTGTCCTGACAGAAGTACCCTTTGGCATAATATTAAAATATGTTGTGAGCGTTCCCATATAATCGTCAGAAAATACTGCCTTTACGGAAGCTCTTCCTGAGGCTGTGTTCTTTTCGAATTTAAGGGTGTACTGTGACGCATCAATCTCTGCTCCGGTTCTGTCATATATGATAACGCCTGTCTTCTTTTCCTTTCCATCATACACAAAGCGGGTCGAGTCAAGTACCATTCTGTCTATAGAAGGTATCTTCGCACCCTCCACGGTATCTCCACATACTTTACATTTTCTTGCCATTACACCATCTTCTTCCGGTGATGCCTTTCTCGTAACTATCCATTCACCTACAGGTGTATGTTCAAGCTGGCTGCCCTCATCGGTCACAGTCTTGGTTGTTCCACAGCCATAGTCGCACTCTGCGGTCTTGGTGCCGTCATGCTGACAGGTTGCATTGTCATCTGACACATATTTACTGTACTTATGATCTGCAAGCACGCTGTTTTCATCAAGTATGACATTCTTTTCTCCGCAGCCGTAATCACATTCCGCTGTCATTGTGCCACGTTCTGTACATGTTGCATTGTTGTCTGAAATATAGTTTGTGAAGCTGTGTGATTTCTTTGGACTGTCTACGTCATCAACTGTCTTTGTCTCCCCGCAGCCATAATCACATGCAGCTGTCTTTGTTCCGTCATGCTGACAGGTTGCATCATCATTTGACACAAACTTTGTGAAGCTGTGCGGTATCTTACTTCCCGCATCTGTCACCGTATCTGTCGTTCCACAACCGTAGTCACATTCCGCCGTCTTGGTACCGTCTTGCTGACAGGTTGCATCACCATTTGACACATAGTGAGTATACTTATGCTCCAGTTTACTGCCCTCGTCTGTGATCGTATCTGTTGTTCCACAGCCGTAATCGCATTCCGCTGTCTTGGTGCCGTCATGCTGACAGGTTGCATCACCATTTGACACATAGTGAGTATACTTATGCTCTAGTTTACTGCCCTCGTCCGTGATCGTATCTGTCGTTCCGCAGCCATAGTCACATTCCGCTGTCTTGGTGCCATCATGCTGGCACGTTGCGTCATCATTTGATACATAATTGGTGTACCTATGCTCTAGTTTACTGCCCTCGTCCGTCACTGTATCTGTGGCTCCGCAGCCATAGTCGCACTCTGCTGTCTTGGTGCCATCACTCTGGCAAGTCGCGTCACTATTTGATACATAATTGGTGTACCTATGCTCTAGTTTACTGCCCTCGTCTGTCACCGTATCTGTCGTTCCGCAGCCGTAATCGCATTCCGCTGTCTTGGTGCCATCATGCTGACAGGTTGCATCATCATTTGATACATAATTGGTGTACCTATGCTCTAGTTTACTGCCCTCGTCTGTCACCGTATCTGTCGTTCCGCAGCCGTAATCGCATTCTGCTGTCTTGGTGCCGTCATGCTGACAGGTTGCATCATCATTTGATACATAATTGGTGTACTTATGCTCCAGTTTACTGCCCTCGTCTGTGATCGTATCTGTTGTTCCGCAGCCGTAGTCACACTCTGCTGTCTTGGTACCGTCTTGTATGCAAGTTGCATTGTCATCTGAAATATAATTCGTATATTTGTGGCTTAACTTTGTTGATGCCACATTTTTCACCGAACTGTACTTGCCAAGCGTCGCAGTGTATGTGGTGGTTCCCGCCGATGTACATGTGGCAGTTGTGGTGCTTGTCACTGTACATGGAGTCGTAGTTACCTCCCCACATCTAGAGCATGTCTGCGCTGCTGTACATTCTGCACCATTCCATGTAAATATCGGCTCACCGTTCATGTGTGGCAGTGAAGTGACTCTGTCCATAGCCGATGCGGAGTATGTCTTTCCAGCGAATTTTGGGTTATATGAATACCAAAAGCTTCCACTGTATCCGCAGCTCACACCACTCGATGTGATGGTTATATCAACCGAGTCTGTAAATGTCTTGCCGCAGCCATCACATTTGGCTGATACTTCTGCCGTCATGTTTGTAAAATCAGGTGTTGAATTAAACGCTCCATCAAATGTATGCACATGTCCAAGTTCGCCGATTGAGAAGAATGTAACCGTATAGGTAACCGGCGTCTTCACTCCGGTCACATTTACCGTGAACACATCTCCATCGTTGTATCCATCTATATCGCTCGGTCTGAACACGATAGTTCCATTGTGTATATAATCCGACACATTGAAATATCCATCCGAGCTACTCTCGGAAAACGTCCACTTCTTGCCATCACTTTTCCTCTCAAGAGTCACCTTTACAGAACTCGACGTCTCAGACTGGCCTGTAAAAAGGCTCCATGCCCTGTCGCTTGAGAAATATTCGACAGGCATATTCTGTGCCGGCCACGCAATATTCTTAATAGTCGAGGAATTGCTTGAGTCCATGGAGTACATAGCCATGTAATCCCCAGCTGCTCCAAATCCTGTCTTTCCCATCTTCGGATTCAGACACCATGATCGATGTCCTACATGAGATATATTGCTTGCACTGCTGTCATTCATCCAACTATTGACTATACATGTATTCAGGTTCGCCGATCCCACTGCCAGATTGGTGTGTCTGCATCCGGTATTTGCAAGAGAATACAATGAATCCGACATACCGTCCGGTCGTGTAGGTGAATGGCTCAGTATTCCATTTATCTGATTTATCAGTGCCGCCGCCTGGCTCTGTTCGTTATATGAACTGTCCAGTGTAACATTGTAATTGAGTCCGGCTATATATCTCACGATATTCAACGTTGTAAGTGCACTGTTCAACGTCTCATCTGTAAGACTTCCCGGATCATACGGAGTTTTATCTGAATATGCCGTCTTGTACTGTACCTCGTCTGTCAGAAGTGACCCGCTATTCTTTATGTATGTTTTTATCTGTGCCGGAGTATGTATAGCAACCCCAAGACCACTTGAGGCTGCTATATCCGCCGTCTGGTTCTCGTCAGCCGATGCATCAGCATCGGCTTCAGCGGCGTATACACGTTGCATTCCACCTGCATTTACAGGATACATACATGCCATACTTCCTGCCATGACAAGTGCCATGGCAATCGCCATTGATTTCCTAAATCTTGCCATATGTGTTTCCCCCCTACTTACTAACCGTAATGTTCTTTGCACTGCTCCATACAGAGAAATAATTTGTGCCCTTCACGCTCTTATATCCGCGCATTCTTATGTAGTACTTTTTCTTCTTCAGATTGGATATGACCGCCGATGTCTTGCTGCCAGATTGTACAATAACTGTCTTTGCTCCACTGAACTTAGTGTTCGTTGCATACTGGATCTGATAGCCTGTTGCAGACTTATTTTTGTTCCATGAAACAGTAACTTTTCCAGCTCTGCTATTGACCGCCTTAGCCACTTTTGTTCCGCTTACAAAGTAATATGTCTTTGCTGCACTTGCACTCGCACCGTATTTCACTCCGGATACAGCCTTATAAGCTACCACTCTGTAGCTATATGCTGTTCCCTGTCGTTTGGCTGTGGTATCTATATATGACAGTACATTTGCCGATGTTATCGTCTTGACTTTAACAAATTTTCCACTGCCTGTCCTTCTCTGTATGATATATCCGCCTGCGCTGGACGATTTCTTCCAGGATACTTTGATTCCGTTTGCCACATTCTGAATACCGGTGATCGAAGTTGCCGCTGGTTTGATGGTAAACTCACGCTTTACAGAACCCTTATAGTCGCCCTTAAATGTAACCTTTACTGCAACCTTTCCTACTTCCTTCTTACTAGAATATGTCACTTTGTACTTGGAAACAGGTATCAGCTTGCCTTTTGAATCCACAACGATCACACCCGGATTATGCACCTTGCCATCGTATACATAGCTTGTCTGCACAAGTGTCACCGCAGCAATCTTATTTACGATCCTTCTTGCTGTACTTGCACCACCGCATCTTGTACATATGTGAGCCTTATAACCGTCTACATTATAGCCTGCCGCCTTTACAAGTGACCACTTGGCACTGTACAAATGTCCCAATGCAGGCTTGTCCGTATCCTCTATCACCTTCTGGCTTCCACAGCCATTATCACACTTTGCTGTCTTTGTTCCTGCCTTCTGGCATGTGGCATTATTGTCCGACACATAATGTGTATAACTGTGGTCTGTCGCAGGAATTGTCTCAGTTATATACTTTCCAAGTGACGGCTCGTATTTTGTCTTTGAACCAGCATTTGTACAAGTTGCAGCTTTTACTACCTGCCAGTCAAGGACACTTTCAGGTGCAAAACAGAATACGCCCGCATCTGACGGAATACAGAGATAATAAACGTCACCGGCTTTGAGATTGTCGTCAAGTACATCATCCGCACAGTACCAATTAGTACCCAAGCCGGACATAAGTACGTCTCTGTCTGAACCATACTCTATAGCATATTTTCCATTTGCCGGAATTATCACTTTGTAAAGGTTTGCTGTTACCTTCTCTGATCCACCCAGCTTAGGAATCTTTGTAGTTGAGATTCCATTCTTAAACACAAGTGACTTTATATCATTTTTGTCTGAGTATGCCACCTTCTTACAGGTATGTACTCCGCCGACTTCTACATGGATTATCGCTGCCTCTGATGAGTTGCAGTTATAATCATAATAAACTGTCCTTCCATCAGATAACCTGCCGCCTCCTGCAACAGTCTCCGTTGTTCCATCTGCATATGTCACCTTGACTTCCAGTGTGTCATCTCCGTAGCATCCTATTATTCCGCTATACAACTTTCCCTTGCATGACACTATCTCCACATCCGCAATTGCAGATACCTTTACCACAGTTATCTTGTAATCACCAGATGTATCTATTTTGATACTGTACTGTATGCCCTTTTTCATACTGTATGCCGACTTATAGGCGTAGATTATTTCACCGGCATCACCCGTTACTGTTATTCTCTCTTCGTCTCCTGAATCAGCGGTAATGTTGATAACATATTTACCCGTCTTTTCTGGTGCAAATATAAACTTCGACACTTTATCACTTGACAAACTGCTGTCAAATGTCTCTCCCTCCGCAAGTTCCTTTACAATCGCCGGATCATCCTCTTTTACATCAATGCGTAATTTATATACATCGCTCCATGTTGATGAATTCTTGTTGCGATATCTTATCTCAACGACCGCCTGTTCCTTGCCATCTACAGTTTCCTCATCATCCTGTCCCTGAATTACATTGTTGTACTTGTCGTAATTAGTTCCATATGAATATGACACCGTTCCCCTAGTGTTGTCATCATAAATAATCTCTATATCACCAGATACACTTACATAATCCTCCGATCCCGATCTTGTAGCTTCAAATGTATCATCCAGGAATCTGACTGACGATATCTCTTTGTCATTCTCCACTTGTTTCAATGAAACATTAAATGTTCCCGCTCTGCGAACATTTATCAAAAACTCATACTCAACATCCTTATCAAAATCTGCAGTCAGGCTGATTTTCTTATCATCTTCACAGTCATCACTTGAAACAATACAATCACCATCTCTAAATAATTCTACATAAGGATCTATTTTTTCATCACATTCAATGTATATTGTATACACTCCTGATACTTCAGGCACAAATGTAAGATATGCAACATCATTGCTTGACATGGTCAATTCTTTATCTGTGCCGGCTATTATCGTTTCTCTGATAGCCTTGCCCGGATCATACTTATTTACCGATGTAACATTTGTTGAACCGCATTTTACTTTGACTACTATATAATATGTCACACCCGCATCAACTGAGTAAGAAATTCCGATACCACCATAGTAGTCTATATTGCCATCTGTCATAGTATACACTCCAACTTCTCTTGCAGACGAATCAAATGCAACGTTCATATCCTCATCAGGGGTAAAACTATATACCTTGATACTGTCCACATCTGAAGTATTGCTCTCTGTAACTTCCTCACCTAACTTCACCTTAGTTGCAGCAGAGGCGTCAAATGGTGATACTGTTATGTCTGCTCCATTGACCTTACATGTCTCTGACATACCGATTACATTTGCCACTACTTTGTATTTGCCTGATTTTGTAAGTCTGTTTGCAAAGTAACCTGCATATTCTCCGTTTTCATCGAGAAGTTTTATATCAATTCCATTTTCCTGGCCTTCTACTTCTTTATGTGTTCCATCTCTGTATACGATCGTAGTGACTATGTCTGACTCTGCGATACTGTCTACACCGCATATGTAGTCAGTTCGTTTAATTGTTGTATTGACCGCCACAACTTCCTCGTTGGTGACAACTGTCAGCTTGCTTATATCGACTTTTGAATTTGGGATTATTTCTATATAAATATCATTCCCATTGACATCAATGCTCCTTGAGTATTCATACATATCGTCAGTATTCCATTCAGAATCGAGGCGGCTTCCCTCGCCATCAAATATATTTAGTTCTTCCAGACTTGTGTTTGATGTAAATGTTACCGATCTGACATTCTCTGGAACATTCACTTTATACAGATAACGATTCTGGTTATTATTTATATACAACGGCTTAGTTATGTCCCACTCTCCATCCGAACTATCTGTGACATTATATACTTCAAATGGAGTCTCCAGACTTTCAAGCTTTGTATATACCATACCATTCCTGTCCACAAGCTTGTAGACGGCCTTGTACTGACCTTTTTGCAGCATGTAATCTGTATATTCCTCATACTCTGAAGTCTCTTCATTATATTTC
The DNA here is from genome assembly GCA_902461735.1 of uncultured Coprococcus sp. GTDB lineage: Bacteria > Bacillota > Clostridia > Lachnospirales > Lachnospiraceae > Coprococcus. The sequence continues at coordinate 3,455 of CABPYV010000001.1, read as the reverse complement.
AGAAGAGAGAATTCTAACTTATTTTTAAATCTATCTACCTGTGGATCCGAATCATAATCAAACTGTAAAATACACGTTCTTGTAGTGCCGTTATCATATGATATGTTCATCGCCGTGCCATCTATATCATTCTTCACCGATCCACGGTTATTCATATCTGTGTAAACCAGTTTTTTGTTTTCATTATCCGGATCAAATGACCATTTGACTGGAGTTGCATATTCTCCATCCTCCGCAATCTGGATATCCATGGTCCAACTGTATACAGTATCTCCCCACTTATCCTGTACTCCATCAGAGAGGTCCAGATAATATGTGACACCTTTCTCAAGCAGCATCTGAGACTTGCTCTCGGCGTCACAGGTCAGCTTCTCCTCACCATTGTACGTGATCTCATGACCTATGAACTTAACAATGCCTGCTCCAAGATCATATATCGCTGTGGTTTCCGGTGTGAATTCATAGAACACATTTTTATTTCCCTTTGTATCAATCTCATTCTTGCCAAGCTTCAGGGTGTCTACTACATAATCTGTAACTTTGTGTATATTCAGCTCATAACTGCACTTTACACCGTTAGGCGACGTCACCACCACTTCCACTTTGCCCAATGGAAGCATGGATGTATCTATGCCATCCTCATCATAATAAATATCATTACCCAAATCTATCGTCTGTCCATTATGTATAAACGACATATCAAGTCTTTCACGATACTTGGTTACGAATCTACCTTCATCACTCTTTAACTTCTCAGATTCACCATTGCTATAATCTACTTCTATTTCTACGCCTTTACGCAGGCTGCCTTTCATTCCCCTTATAAAGTCTAGTGTGTCAGGAGCCTTTGAAACTTTCAAATATCTTATGCATGGTGTCTGTGTTACATTCACGGTGGCATCATAGACATATCTGTCTTCTTCATTATCGTACCATCCATAGTTGATCTTTACATAGTACACCATTCCCGCCTGTAAAATATCGCTTGATGACAACTCTGTCTTTGTACCATCCTTTATCTGATATACCTTGTACCATGTATCTGAATCTAATTTAAGCTCTCCATCATATTCAGCTGTAAATTTATATACATTATCGTCATACATACTCCAATCTTTGGCGCTATGCAGCTTATTCTCCCCAATCTTAAGCACAGGAAGGGTCAGTTCGTCCATGTCACCAATGGTTATCTGGGTGCTTCCTAACTGTACATATTCACCACTCTCATAATAACCCACTGACATGGTGTATGTTCCATGTATATCAGGAAGTTCCCCGCTAAATCTTTCTGCATTCCATTCCTGTCCATTTGCCGCATAGTATAACTCGTACTGCTGGCCATTTTTGTCTTTAAACCAATAATACTCAAGCGGTTCCAGCTTCTCTGTCTGTCCATTATCTCTGTGGATAGTCACCTGCATATTTGAAGCTATGTCGTTGTACATTCCTGACATAAATTCTGTGCGTGTCATTGTGATATCCGCTTTTACCGGTTTAGAATACAACTGTGCAATAATATCAGTATCATTATACTTATTTTCAGCTGCATCATATCGCCAGCCTTCTACTCCAACATAATATTCCTTTCCCTTTTCCATATAATACCTGCTGGGGTCAACGCTAACCGCAGCAACCGGATTCAAGCTGCTGTCATACACCGTCATATCTATTTGGCTATCCGTACCCGCAAATAAATATTTACCTGTATCTGATGGTGAGAACTTATAGAATTCATACACATAATCTCTGGTTTTGAAATTCTTCTTCTCAATGTCGCTTATGGTATCTCTACCCTCAAAATAATCATCTGCAGTCTGTACATTTATGTCATATGTCCCCCATACTTTTACATCTGAAGAGGGACCTTCATCTTTAAAGTCTTCATAATCTGTTATCACCACAGTATATGTGCCTTTGTCAAGAATGCCAGACCTGATATAACTATCTTCATATCCGTATTCGTCCGGGTGTGTATATTTGCCATTCTTATCCTTGATCCATACAGAAAACTGTATACCATCTACGGTAAATGATTCATCCCCAACCTGCATGCTGAACTCGTCACCATTCTCATATGTTATAGACGCTTTGAAATCAACAAACCCTGAATAGTTTATCTTCTCAAGAAATTGTGTACACTCCTCTGTGATCTCCATGCTCATCGGCATTGCCTTTTTCTCAACACATACATCAAATGAACCTGTTGCATCCGAGGAATAGAGATATGCACTTATTATGTAGGTCTCTCCTGCCTTCATATCGTATGTGAACTTAAAGTTCGAATCTTCTCCTGAATCATCATCCTCTGTCAGTTCCGCACCCTCAGAGTTGTAAAGGATCGCCTTAGTATCCATATCAGATGTGGAATAAACTACATACTTTTCATCCTCTTTAGGGGTGAATCTGAGTTTTATCTTCTGACCACCTGTCGTTATATTGACCTTTGTGACAATTCCCTCCTCAATATCAACTATCTCGTCTGCATCTCCTGGCGTTGCCTCCGCAACCTCCGCCACACTGTCAGCCGCGTCCTGTGCATATGCTGACACTGCCGGCAGATTGACACTGGTCACAGCAAGGACACCTGCCATCAGCAGGGCCAGATATCTTTTTGCCTTTCTCATAATTTCCATCCTCCCTTTATTGCACTAAAACCCTTTTTATACATGAAAAGCCATCACAGTGATTTCTTAACTTCAAAATCACTGTGACGGCTTTTTCTTAATATACATAAAGATCATGGTCTACAAGATACCACTTTCCGTCTGACTTAACTGCAGTATATGTAAGCTCTCCTTCAGCATCGTCTTCAGATCCCTTTATCTCGATGTTCATTTCCATATCGACACACTCATCAACCTCCATGTCAACGCCAAGCGCACTAAGACTTGCGTTTGCTTCCTCTATATCTTCTTTATCATATCTCTCGTCTTCCATTCTGTCCGTGATCTTGATACTCTCGACATCTCCTACCATATCTTCCATGTCCTTGACATCTCTATCGAACAGGTCTTCAACATAATTCTCGCCCATCGACGAGTTGTAAACGTCATAGTAGTTCTTGTTCATAAGCTCCACCATAGCATCAGAATCGCCTTTTTCATAGGCTGCTGCCAGATTATCACCAATCTTATCAACACCTCCAGAACCCTTGCCGCCTGAAAGTACAAGTATCAGAACTACCACTATGATAATAACCGCCAATACCGCAGCGCCAATTATTACAAACAGCTTTTTGTTCAGCTGCTTTCCCGGTTTCATATCTCCGCCCTGAGGTGTTCCAAACTGTGGTCCCGGCTGAGCATACTGTCCCGGCTGCTGATACTGACCAAATCCGCCAAACTGATTCTGCTGCTCTGGCTGGTTCTGCTGTCCCGGCTGCTGGAACTGACCGAATCCACCAAACTGATTCTGCTGCTCTGGCTGGTTCTGCTGTCCTGGCTGCTGGAACTGGC